>CBDDFN010000010.1:0-2500 GCA_965227065.1 Alphaproteobacteria bacterium | reverse complement strand
ATGTCTCAGAGTGAGATGCTTTTGATGCGTTTAAAGCGGTGCTTCGTTTATGGCGGAGCTCGCTGCCGACTGGCAGCACGGGCAATTTTTTGCCCGCCCCCGTGGAGGCGCGATCCTTTGGATCGCTGCCGTGAACGCGAAGATGAAGTTTTTTGTCTCTGTGCATGGTCTCTCAAGTAAAGCAAGAGCATCTGGTGGATGCCTTGGCACACACAGGCGATGAAGGACGTGGCACGCTGCGATAAGCGTCGGGGAACTGCGAGCAGGTTTTGATCCGACGATTTCCGAATGGGGAAACCCGGCCCTTTTGGGTCATCTCATAGAGAAGCAAACCCGGGGAACTGAAACATCTCAGTACCCGGAGGAAAGGACATCAACCGAGACTCCGTTAGTAGTGGCGAGCGAACGCGGACCAGGCCGAGATCATGACAAAGGGGAACAGACTGGAAAGTCTGGCCATAGTGGGTGACAGCCCCGTACCTGTTGATGATTGATCCGTTAGAGTAGGGCGGGACACGTGAAATCCTGTCTGAACATGGGGGGACCACCCTCCAAGCCTAAGTACTCGTGTGTGACCGATAGTGAACCAGTACCGTGAGGGAAAGGTGAAAAGCACCCCGACGAGGGGAGTGAAACAGTTCCTGAAACCGGATGCTTACAAACAGTCGGAGCGGATTTATTCCGTGACGGCGTACCTTTTGCATAATGGGTCAGCGAGTTAGTTTATCGAGCAAGCTTAAGCCGTTAGGTGTAGGCGCAGCGAAAGCGAGTCTGAATAGGGCGTTGAGTTCGTTGAATTAGACCCGAAACCGGGTGATCTAGGTATGGGCAGGCTGAAGATGCGGTAACACGCGTTGGAGGGCCGAACCCACGTCTGTTGAAAAAGACGGGGATGACCTGTTCCTAGGGGTGAAAGGCCAATCAAACCCGGAGATAGCTGGTTCTCCGCGAAAACTATTGAGGTAGTGCGTCTGATATTGCCATCGGGGGTAGAGCACTGGATGGGCTAGGGGGCCGCGAGGCTTACCAAACCTAACCAAACTCCGAATACCGATGAGTACAGTCAGGCAGACAGACTGCGGGTGCTAAGGTCCGTAGTCGAAAGGGAAACAGCCCTAACCGCCAGCTAAGGTCCCTAAGTCATGGCTAAGTGGGAAAGGATGTGGGAAGGCCAAAACAACCAGGAGGTTGGCTTAGAAGCAGCCATCCTTTAAAGAAAGCGTAATAGCTCACTGGTCTAATAGCCGTCCTGCGCCGAAGATGTACCGGGGCTCAAGCCATGCACCGAAGCTGCGGGCTCGTAAGAGCGGTAGCGGAGCGTTCCGTAGGTCCGTGAAGCCAATCTGTGAGGATTGGTGGAGATATCGGAAGTGCGAATGCTGACATGAGTAGCGATAAAGAGTGTGAGAGACACTCTCGCCGAAAGTCCAAGGGTTCCTGCGCAATGCTCATCAGCGCAGGGTTAGCCGGCCCCTAAGGCGAGGCCGAAAGGCGTAGTCGATGGGAATGCAGTTAATATTCTGCAGCCAGGTGGGAAGTGACGGATTGTGGTGATTGTTCGGTCTTATTGGATTGATCGGGCAATGAAGCAGTCCCAGGAAATAGCCCCACCGTTGACCGTACCCTAAACCAACACAGGTGGACTGGTTGAGTATACCAAGGCGCTTGAGAGAACGATGCTGAAGGAACTCGGCAAATTGCCCCCGTAACTTCGGGAGAAGGGGGCCCTGTCATTGGGCAACCAGTGGCAGGGGGCACAGACCAGGGGGTGGCGACTGTTTATTAAAAACACAGGGCTCTGCGAAGCGGTAACGCGCTGTATAGGGTCTGACGCCTGCCCGGTGCCGGAAGGTTAAAGGGAGGGGTGAGAGCTCCGAACTGAAGCCCCGGTAAACGGCGGCCGTAACTATAACGGTCCTAAGGTAGCGAAATTCCTTGTCGGGTAAGTTCCGACCTGCACGAATGGCGTAACGACTTCCCCACTGTCTCCAGCATCGACTCAGCGAAATTGAACGGCCGGTGAAAATGCCGGCTCCCCGTGGTTAGACGGAAAGACCCCGTGCACCTTTACTACAGCTTCACAGTGGTGTTAGGGGCGACATGTGTAGAATAGGTGGTAGGCTTTGAAGTTTGGGCGCCAGTCCAGATGGAGCCGCCATGTGAAATACCACCCTTGTCGTCTCTGACATCTAACCGCGATCCGTGAACCCGGGTCCGGGACCCTGTGTGGCGGGTAGTTTGACTGGGGCGGTCGCCTCCCAAAGAGTAACGGAGGCGCGCGATGGTAGGCTCAAGCCGGTCGGACATCGGCTGTTGAGTGCAATGGCATAAGCCTGCCTGACTGCGAGAGTGACAGCTCGAGCAGAGACGAAAGTCGGTCATAGTGATCCGGTGGTCCCGCGTGGAAGGGCCATCGCTCAACGGATAAAAGGTACGCCGGGGATAACAGGCTGATACTGCCCAAGAGTCCATATCGACGGCAGTGTTTGGCACCTCGATG
>CBDDFN010000009.1:292500-367148 GCA_965227065.1 Alphaproteobacteria bacterium | reverse complement strand
TTGGCGAAATAGGCGTTGGGGCTGCCAAAGTCGAAAATGAATTCAATGGTTCGGGTCATGGGGCTCACCACTTTTCTTTCCAGGGTCTCAGATCAAGTTCATGGGTCCAGGCGCTGCGATGCTGATTGTGCAGCCAGACATAATTCTTGGCGATCTCATCGGGAGACAGGATCGCATCCTCCGCGCGCATCTGATCGACATGATCGGCATAGGTTTCGCGGATGAAGTTGGAATCGATTGCACCATCGACAATCACATGGGCGACATGAATATTATGCGGGCCAAGTTCCCGCGCCATGCTTTGTGCCAAGGCGCGCACCGCATGTTTGGCACCCGAAAAGGCGGAGAACCCGGCCTGCCCGCGCACGCTGGCCGTTGCGCCGGTAAACAGGATCGTGCCCCGCCCGCGCGGCACCATCACGCGCGCGGCTTCCCGGCCCATCATGAAGCCTGAAAAGGCCGCCATTTCCCACACTTTGCGATAGACGCGGGTCGTGGTTTCCAGAACGGAGAAATGAACGTTCGCGCCGATATTGAATACGGCCACTTCAAGCGGGCCGACATCGGCCTCAATCGTGTCGATCAGGCCGGTCATCTCCTCTTCATCGCGCGCATCGGATGGAAAGGCCCGTGCCTTGCCACCATCGTCGCGGATCGATTGGGCCAGCGCTTCGAGCGCATCGGCATGACGCGGGCGGCGTGTGATGCAGGCGGTATAGCCCTCTCGCGCAAAGGCGCGTGCAATCGCACCGCCTGTATCATCGCCAGCGCCGATCACCAGACAGGCTTTGTCCAGACTGGATTTGTTGTGCGTCATGGAGCCTCCCTCTCTTTTCAGCAAAGAGTGGGACGCACGGTTTGGGAAAGCAAGCCGGAGAAGCGCGGAGCTGATCCGGCTGCCCTAAGTTTGTTTATCGGCCAAGCGCCGTCAGCACATCCGCCCAGGAGATAAACTTGAAGTTCTGGCCTTTTTCACCCCCCTGATTGGTTTGGGGTGCATCCGCGCCGCTGTTGGAATCATCCTGAACGACAAGCAATCCATTGGGGAAATCGGCCCCGAAATCGCCCGGCGCGAGATCAATCCCGTCAGTGTGACTTGCCCCGTCAATCAACTCGGATGCTGCGACTTTGAACTTGCCGATAAAGTCGCCTGAGCCTGTGTCGAACACCGCATAGGCGTTATCGGACTGGCTGGAGGCGACGAGCAAAGGCGGGCTAACAGACTTGTCGAGCGCGAGCCCTTCAATGTCGGCATTGAGGATGGCGCCATCAAGTTCGGCAAACATGGCCGGTGCAGGATCTGCGCCTTGCCCAACCCCAAGCCGCCAAATGCCGACATTTTCCTCAGCCACATACAGATGGCCGACCTTGGCATCAAACACGCAGCCTTCCGACACCGACCCAAGCTTGGGCAGCGCGATGATATCGCTGACCACCACACCATTTTCGCGCCGCAGCGTGATCAGGCGCAGATCGCCCTGCTTTGACGTCACCGCGATCTGAATGGTCTCGCCCGTCTTGGCCATGCACAGCCCGTAAGGCTCGGCGACATCAAGCGGCAGAAATCCGGGATTGAACGGCACGGTCTGGGCCGCCCCCGGCACGAACTTGAACAGCGACACTCCCGGCGTCGTGCGGTTGCTCGCCGCCACCACCACACCGCCAAACTCCGGCGCTTCGACCAGATCGACATTGTTGACCCGGCCCACAGGCAGGAACTGAATGACCTTGCCATTGAGGCCATAGACATACAGACCAGCTTTCTTGTCGGTGCCGAACACCAGGCTCGATGCCGGATCGGCGCTGTTGCGCCAGATGGCGGGGTCATCGGCAGCATCGCCAACGCTCAACACCTGCTCCGTTTCGGCCTTCGCGGTGATCGAAACGGTTTCAACCGGCTCGCCGCAGCCGCTTAGAAGCCCAAGGGCGGCCATGCCCAGCACCAATTCTGTGACAAATATGCGTCGCACCATCATGAACTCCCGCCTGTGGCTGATGTGTCTTTTGTTCGTAACCGAAGCGTCACGACCCATTTTTAGGGTCGCCCCGCTTGCCCAGTTGGGGGGCTAGCACAGTTTGATTTCAGCAAAAAGACGCACCACCGCGCCTGATGATCGAACGGGCGCCAGAGGGGATGGGACCGATGAAATTTGGCATGATTGCACTCCACCGCACGCTGATGGCCGGTGTTGCCTTGTCCGTATTGACCGCACCGGCGCTCGCCAAGGACCCCAAGCGGAAAGTTGACGAGATCGTTGTCTATGGCGAGGTCATTCACCGCGACCGGCTGACCATTACCAATCCGGTCCTGTCTTACGATCTGGAATATTTCCAGCGCTTTGAGCCGGTTTCGGTGGGCGATGCGCTGCGCCGCACGCCCGGCGTGTCCTTCACCTCTGATGTCGGGGAATATGATGGCGCGCAGTTGCGCGGGCTCAACACCGCCTATACGCAAATCCTGATCGATGGCCGCCAGATCCCCGGCGCAGAAAATGACCGCAGTTTCTTTGTTGACCGAATCCCCGCCGAGCTGATCGAACGCATTGAGATCATCCGCAGCCCGTCGGCCGATATGTCCTCTGACGGCATCGGCGGCACTGTCAATGTCATCCTGCGCGAGGGCGCGACGCTTGAAGGCGGCTATGTCCGCTTGAGCGGCATTGCCCATGACAGCGGAGATTTCCGCGGATCGGCCGCCATCGCCCATGCCGGATCACTCGGCGAGGCCAACTATATGGCGCACCTCGATGTCCAGCAGCGCTTCAACCCCAAAAAGAAAATCACCAAGATTTTCGACGATACCGGCGCCTTTGATGAAGAGCTTGAGACAGAGCAGGACACGCGCGACGGCATCGACTATTCGGCGAGCTTCGAGATCGATATGCCCATTCATGAGGGCGAGTTGGTCTGGTCGAATTTTGCGGTCTTCACCGACCGGGAAGAGCGCGAAACCGTTGAGAAGTTTGAAGGCCCGTTCGGCGCGATGACCCTTGAGGAGCTTGAGGCCCAGAAAGAGTTTATCGAGCAGCTCAATTTCACAACCCAGGCCGAATTCACCCACCCTGTCGGCAATGGCGAGATGGAGCTGGTCTTCGGATACACCAAATTCATCGACGATATTCGCAACCTCGCCTTTGAAGCCGACGCGGGCGACCCGCTTGCGCTGGATGAAGTGGAAACCATCGATACTGATGACGACACGTTCTTTGGCACCGCCGCCGCCGAACAGGACATCGCCGATGGCCTGACAATCAAGATGGGCCTTGATGTGGTGCACAAGCGCCGCGACACCGACCAGGACATTGATGGTGATCTGTTCCGCATTGACCTGGAAGAAACCCGGATCGACCCTTTTGCCAAGGTTGAATTCCAGCTGTTTCGCGGCATGTTCGTCGAAGCAGGTGCACGCTATGAAACCACCCAGCGCGACATTCGCGGCATCGGCTTTGGCGGTGATGTCGGCTCAGGCGAGGTCAACACCAAACGCCTCAACCCTTCGGTTCACCTGCGTTATGAGCTGACCGACACCGACCAGATCCGTTTTTCAGCCGCCCGCACCGTGCGCCGCCCGAACTTTGATCTTCTGACGCCGATCATCACGGAGGAAGAGCCCGGCGATGACGATATTCTGGTCGGCAATCCGCGTCTGAATCAGGAAACAGCCTGGGGTTTTGACCTCGGTGTCGAACGCGCGCTGGGTCAGACCGGCGTGATCGGTTTGAACGGCTTCTTCCGCAATATCTCAGGCTTGATCGAGGCTGTGTCGACCGGCGTCTCAACCGGTTCAGGCTCGGGCACTATTTTCCGTCCCCGCAATATCGGATCGGGTCAAATCTGGGGGGTCGAGTTTGACGTCTCCTCGCCGCTCACCCTGTTCAACATGCCCGACACCGGCGTGTTCGGCTCCTTCACCTGGATCGACTCGCAAACCGACGACCCCTTCACCGGCGATGAGCGCCGCTTCCGCGATCAGCCGAACTATATCCTCAATGTCGGCTTCATCCATTCGATTGAACAGACCGGCACCGCCTTTGGCGTCTCCTATCAGAAGCGCGGCGCGTCCTTCGCCATCGACCCCGATGAGATCGAAAAGACCACCTATGACGGCAATCTTGACGTCTTCATCGAACAGCGTCTGGGCAAGGGCATGGTGATCCGCCTGTCGGGCACCAACCTGCTTGACGCCAACAAGGATGAGTTCAAGACCAAGTTTGACGGTGACAGCGCCGCCGAGCTTAAAGCCGCCATCGCCGCCAATGATGTGGACGAGTTTGAAACCCAGAATGAGGAATCAAGCCGGGTGATCACGCTGACCTTCCGGGCTGCCTTCTAAGTCCGCTCCTCATTCCCGAACTTGGGAGCGCGCGGCCGATTTGCTAGGCTGGCGCGCTTCTTTGTTTCAGGGCGGATTTGATGGATATCGCACTGGCTTTTTTGATCCTGGGCGGGCTGTTCGCGGCGGGCCTTGCCGCTGACGAGCTTGGCCGCCGCACCGCCATTCCGCGCGTCACCACTTTGCTGGTTCTGGGACTGATCGCAGGGCCGCACGCGCTCGATCTCGTGCCATCGGACTTTGAACGCTGGTACGAGTTTCTCGCAACCACCGCACTCACCATGGTGGCCTTTTTACTCGGCGCGTCCCTGACGCGCAAAAACCTCGCCGATCATGGCGTACGCATCATTGTCGTTTCCATCATGGTGGTGCTCGTCACGGTCTGTGTGGTGACATCGGGCCTGACCGCGCTGGGTCTGTCGTTGCCGATGGCCTTGATCCTAAGCGGTATTGCTTCGGCCACCGCGCCGGCGGCAACGCTTGATGTAATCCGGCAACTGGGCGCCAAAGGCCCCTTCACCGATACGCTGAAAGGCATTGTCGCCATCGATGATGCCTGGGGCCTGATCGCCTTTTCTCTCATCCTGATCGCGGTCAACGGGCTGCTGGGCGACGGTGCGGTCAGCGCCCTCAGCCAGGGTCTGTGGGAGTTGTTCGGCGCGGTTCTTCTCGGGCTTGGCATTGGCATTCCCGCTGCGGCTGTTACCGGCCGGATCAGGCCGGGCGAACCGATGCAGTCCGAGGCCTTGGCGCTTGTGTTTCTGTGCGCTGGCGCAGCGTTATGGCTTGATGTGTCATTCCTCATGACCGGCATTGTGGCGGGAACAATCATTGCCAACTTTGCCAGCCATCACACGCTTGCTTTCAACGAGATCGAGCGCATTGAATGGCCGTTCATGGTGCTGTTCTTCTTTTTGGCAGGCCTGTCACTGCACATCACCGATTGGGGTGCGGTGGGTGGTGTGGTGCTTGGATTTGTTGTCTTGCGCACACTGGCCCGGCTTGCCGGTGGTTATCTGGGCGGGCTTGTGTCGGGCGCGCCACCACAGTTCAACCGGCTGATTGGCCTTGCCTTGCTGCCGCAAGCGGGTGTGGCGATCGGGATGGCCCTGATCGCCGGTGAGGCGGTTCCAGCCATCAAGGAAACGGTGCTGACCGTGACCATCGCCTCAACCATGTTGTTTGAGCTGTTTGGCCCGGTCGCCACCCAGTTCGCACTCAAACGCGCCGGTGAAGACGCAGCCCGGCGCTAGGCAAGCCCGAAGAAACGCGCCGGGTTTTGCGTCAGGATCACATCGAAATCCTCGTCCGTCATGCCCCGCGATTTCAGCTCTGGAATGATCCGTTCAAAAATATGGGTCATCCGCCAGTTGGGCAGCACATCTTCGGCTTTTGTCCCTGGCGGCATCCCGACAATCCCGCCTTTCCAGCAATTGACATAATCCTGGCTCATCATCAGCTGGTCCCGATAGCCCTTGTCGACCAGATTTTTGAAACAGGTCATGCGCACTTCATCGGGGACGAAAATCTCGATGCCAAACCGGTCAAAGCCGACAAACACGCCGCGTTCGGCCAGGCTTTCCTGATAGGTGGTGTCCTCGGTGCCGTCGGAATGACCCACCAGAAGATTGTGCGCCGCCACCCCTTCGCCGGTGACGATGTCGATCTGATCATGACCACAGGTGCAATTCTCGGTATGGGACAGAACCGACAGGCCCGTCGCCTTGGCGGCGCGCGCGGCGGCCGTCAGCATGCGGCGTTCATAGTCGGTCACCTGCCCTTCACCGGTGGCGATTTTGATGATGCCCGGCTTGATGCCGCTGTCGCCGACGCCCTCTTCGATCTCGCGAATGAATATGTCGGTGACTTCTTCGGTTTCCATATGGCCCAGAGTGTAGGGCTGGCCGGCGGCCTCGTAATAGACCCCGGTGGCGCAAATCAGATCAACGCCGGATTTCTGGCTGACCTCGGCAATAAACTCGACATCACGCCCCAGATCGGCAGGACAGGGATCTACCACCGTGTCGACGCCATAATCCTTGAGCTGTTCAAAAGCGGCGATGGCGCGCACCAAGGCCTCGTCGCGGACAAATTTGGGCTGGCGATTATCGATGAACCAGCCGGGAAAGCCGACCAGCACATGCTCATGTACCAAAGTGCGCCCCAGTTCAGACAGGGATTTGGGGCCCAGAACCGTTTGTATCTGTGTCATGGCTTACTCGTCGGCCATGGTGCCGGAGCCGCCAAACTCTGCCGGCATGTCGGCGAATTTCGGCAAGCCGTCAGCCAAGCGGATCATCTTCTCGCCATAGAAGACATGCATCGCCGGTTGAAACGGAAAGTCAGGCATGGTGGCGGCCAGCACATCGGTGAAACCCGCGCCGGGATGATCCGACAAAACCGCCGAGCCGCAGGACTTGCACGATTTGCGGTGACTGTTTTCAGTGCGTTTGTACAGGATCAGATTGTCTTCGCCCTTGTTGAACTTGACCGATTGCGGCGGCCACAGAGTGGCACCGTGGACAGGTGCCGACAGCCAGGCCCGGCAATCAACGCAATGACAATAAGCCTGCGCAATCGGCTCGCCGGACACTTCCAGCTCCACCGCGCCGCAGGCACATTTTGCAGTATAGGTTTGATCGGACACTTCACCTCTCCCGTCGCTCTTTTGGCGTTATGGGAGAAGTGTAATCCCGTACGGTCCAAGCGCAACCGCTATTGCATGTTGATCGCTTTATCAAACGCCGGGCGGGCGGCAATATTGGCGACATAGCGTTTGAGATTGTCAAACTCATCCGGCACGCAGCCCAGCCGGTTGGCCATGAAGCAGCTGTGACCCAACTGCACATCGGCGGCCGAAAAATCACCGATCAGCCAGTCTTTGCCTTCCAGCGTTTCATCAACCGGTTGCAGCGCCTTGGTCAGCAAACGCTTGGCTTGATCGCGCACGGTCGCATCCTGCCGGTCGGGCGGCAGCAGCAAAGTGTGCACCACAATCGTGTTGATCGGCGGCATTACCATGCCTTCGCAATAGTGGAACCATTGCTGATAATAGGGCCAGCGCGCATCATCGACAGCGGGTTTCAAACCGCCATTTTTATGGCGCTCCAGCACATATTCGATGATCGCACCGGTTTCATAGATCGACACCTCGCCATCTTCCAAAACCGGTACCCGGCCCATCGGGTGACGCGCGCGATGCGCATCGGATTTCAAATCCTTGGGATGAAACGCCATCTTGTTGATTTCATAGTCCAGACCCAATTCCTCCAGCAGCCAGACAATCCGGCCTGCCCGCGAATTGGGTGCGAAGTGAAGTTTGAGCATGATGCCCCCCTGATTTTTCGATGCCCTCGTCGTACCGGCAAATTGGTGTTTAGTCGAGTGTCTGGCGATAACGCGTGACCGCCACCACCATCATAACGAGTGCAAAGGCGGCAATGGCGGCAAGCTCAATCTGGACATCGGCCAACCCGCTGCCCTTCAGCATGACCCCGCGCACAATACGCAGAAAATGGGTCAAGGGCAGGCACTCGCCAATATAGCGCGCCCAGACCGGCATGCCGTAAAAGGGAAACATGAAGCCCGACAACAAGATTGACGGCAGAAAGAAAAAGAAGGTCATCTGCATCGCCTGAATTTGCGTTTCGGCGATGGTCGAAAAGGTAAAGCCTAGCGCCAGATTGGCGAGCACAAAAACCGACAGGCCCAGCACCAGAACAAAAAACGATCCCGCAAAGGGGACATTGAAGATGGTTGCGGCCGCCAGCAAAATGATAATCGTCTGTCCCGCCGCGACAAAAATATAGGGCGTAATTTTGCCGATCATGACCTCAAAGGGCCGGCCCGGCATGGCCAGCAGATTTTCAAGCGTGCCGCGTTCGGTTTCCCGCGTCATGCCCGCCGACGTCATCATCACGCAGGTCATGGTCAAAATCACGCCCAACAGCCCCGGCACAATATTATACTGGGTGATCCCTTCAGGATTGTAGCTTCGGTGCAGAACCAGCTCGACCGGTCCGGGCCGGGGCGCCAGATGGGACAGCGGGCCTTTCAGATCATGGGCCAGCGCGCGATCAACAATACGCGGCAGGCTTGCCAGCGCATTGGACGCCGCGGCGGGATCGGAAGCATCGGCGCTAACAACCAGTTGCGGCCGCTCCCCCCTGATCAGCTTTTGCGTAAACCCCGACGGGATGACGACGACAAATGAAACATCGCCGCTGGCCAAGAGCGCATGGGCTTTGAGCGGACTGTTGGCCTGATCAACAAATTTGAAATAGCCCGACACTTCCATACCGCTCAGGATGGAGCGCACAATGGGTGTCTGTTCTTCAGCAACAATGGCGGTGCGCAACTGTTTGGGATCAGTGTTGATCGCATAGCCAAACAAGGTGAGCTGGATGATCGGGATTACGATCATCATCGAAAATGTCAGCCTGTCGCGCCGCATCTGGATGAGTTCTTTGTAGAACACCGCCCCCAGACGCCGCCCGGTTCCGGCAAAATAGGTTCGCCGCGCGGTCATTCGTAATCCCTTTGATCCATGCCCGCCTCGCCCATCAAGGCAATGAACGCGTCTTCCAGCGTGGGTTCAACAAACGACCAGCTCGACGCCCCGCATTGGGAAACCGCGGCTTTGAGGGCGGCTTCGTCGGGCCCGCTGACATGCAAGGCCGCACCGAAATACGCGACATGCTCAACCCCGGGCGCGCTGCGCAGCCTGGATTGAAAACGCCGCGCGCCATCATCATCGATGCGGATGGTTTTGATTGCCGCCCGCTCAATAATGCTGGCGACCCGGCCCCGCGCGATAATCGCACCATGAGCGAGATAGACGATGCGGTCGCACCGCTCGGCCTCATCCATATAATGGGTGGAAACCAGAACGGTCAGCCCGGCATTGGACAGCCGGTGGATTTCATCCCAGAAATCGCGGCGGGCTTGCGGATCAACCCCGGCGGTTGGCTCATCCAGCAAAAGCAGATCAGGCCCGTGCATGGTGACCGCAGCGAGTGCAAGGCGCTGCTTCCACCCCCCCGACAAGGCTTCGGCCAGCTGGTTTTGCCGCTGCGTCAGGCCAAGCTGGTCGAGCGTGCGATCCACCACCGCCTTGCGGTCATCCATTTCATAAATGCGGGCGACAAATTCGAGATTTTCGCGAATGGTCAGATCGGTCCAGAAGGAAAATTTCTGGGTCATATAGCCGGTCTTGCGCCGGATCAGGTCACCATCGGTGCGGATATCAAGACCCAGACAGGTGCCCTCCCCCGCGCTGGGCAGCAACAGCCCGCAAATCATGCGAATGGTGGTGGTTTTGCCCGATCCGTTGGGGCCTAAAAACCCCCACACCTCGCCCTTGGGCATCTGAATATCGACGCTGTCGACGGCGGTTTTGTCACCAAAGGTTTTGGACAGGCCGCGCACATCGATTGCGAAATCACTTGCCAGTCCGCTCATGGCAAGCGCACCGTAACCGGCAAACCCGGGTTCAGCGGCACCGGCTGTGAAAACCGCGCCTCAACCATAAATACCAGGGGCTCGCGTGAGCCTTCGCTGTAAATCACCGGCGGTGTGAATTCCGCTTCGCGCGCAATATAGCTGATTAAGGCGGTCAGAGCCGCCTCATCACCGTCATGGCTGACCAGCACCGGCGCACCGTGTTTGATGGCCGTCAGTTGAGACTGCGGCACGAAAAAGCGGACCTTTAAACCATCATCGGGCAAAAGGCTCGCCATCGGCGCGCCAGCGGTGACAAATTCCCCACGCCGTATATAGACCTCTTCCACGCGGCCAGTGCGGCGCGCGGTGATGGTGCGCTGATCAAGCTGCCAGCGGGCTTGCGCAAGCTGGGCATAGGCCGCGCCATCATGGCTGCCCTGATCGGGATCGGATGAGGACACATTTTCCTCAGCGGTTTTGAGCCGCGCCATGGCCGCCTTGTAATCGGCTTCGGCCTTGTCGATCCGGGCTTCGGCGGCAACACCGCGTTTGACCAGATTGCGCGCCCTTGAACGTTCTGCGCTGGCAAAGTCCAGCGCGGCGCGGGCCTCGCGCAATTGCTCCTGCGCCTGGGTGATGCGGCTTTGCGCTTCCTCGACCTGCGCGGTCTGCAGCTCAGCATCAAGCCGGGCCAGCACCATATCGGGTTCGACACGCGCGCCTTCCACCATGGCGCTTTCGATCAACCAGCCCGATTGTGATGGTGCAACCATCACCAGTTCGGCTTCGACATAGCCGGTATAGGTGCCCGCCGGCAGCGTCTCGTCGCAAGCGCCCAGCGCTGTGAGTGCAGCCGCCGCGACAACCGAAATCCAGTTTTTCATCATGCCCCTGCTCCTTGTGTGAGCGCGGAAATCAAAAATTGTTCATGCAGCGCAAACAGCGCGTCCAGGTCGACCGGCGCTTCATCGTCGATCGGTTCAAACACGGTGCTCCAAATGGCCGACATCAGCACCGGCGCCATCGTCAGACGCGCCGTCAGCGCCGGTTCGGTAATATGAAATTCGCCCGCCCGTTTGCCCCGTTCCAGAATGCCGGTGATGGTCGCAACGATGCGGTCAAACACCTCCCGGCGATAGGCATGCACCGCATCGGGGAAACGGCCGGCGTCGCCGATCAGCACTTTGGCCATTTTGGGCATCGGCGTGTTGCGCAGAATATGCGGCATGAACCGCACCAGACTGCGCAGCGCTTCTTCTGCGCTGGGCGCGTCGTGGACCGCCTGTTCGGCCTGCGCCAGATTGGGCAGGGCAAAGGCTTCAATCAGACCGGCAAACATATCTTCTTTGGATTTGAAATAGAGATACAGCGTGCCTTTGGACACGCTGGCACGGGCGGCAATGTCATCCATGCGCGCCGCTGCAAAGCCCTTTTCGAAAAACTCGCCGACGGCGGCGTCGAGCAAACTTAACCGCCGGTCTTGCTTGGCCTGATCTGTGCGCGCGCGTTCCATACCCGCCCTTATTAATGACTGACCAGTCAGTTATTAGCAAATGTGATCACATTGATCAATAGCGCGCGGGCCATACACCTGCGGCAACACATTCGCGCCACATGCCGCTGATAATTCGCTTTTCAAACGATCTGCTGTCATGGTCAGAATCATTCTGACAAGCTGCGGTAAGCGGTTGTCATAAAAGTCACATGAGGTTCGGACATGCTGAACAAATCATGCGCCGCCTGGCGCTTTGTTGACGAGGGTGCTCTGAAACCTTTACTGGCTTTAGCCCTGTTGGGCCCGCTCCTGCTCGGCCTTGTGCTTGCAGCACCGGCCCATGCCCAAAAAAAGCGTGATGACGCCCCGGTCACGGTCATCACCGCGCCGGTCATCGAAACCGCCAACCGCCAACGCTTTGACGGGGTCGGCACCGGCGTCGCGCAAAAGCGCGTCGATCTTTACCCCAATGTTGCGGAAACCGTCACCGCCATTGGTTTCAAAGCCGGGGAGCGGGTCGCCAAAGACGCCCTGCTGATCCAGCTGGATGACCGGGCGGAAAAACTTGCCCTGTCGCTCGCGGAAATTCAGCTCAAGGAAGCCAAAAGCCTGCTGGGCCGGTTCACCCAGGCCGCTAAGGACGGCGCGGTTCCCGATAGTGAGGTCGATGCCGCCCGCACTGAATTTGAAGCCGCCAAAATCGCGCTTGAACAGGCACGGCTTGCCAGCGACATGCGCCAGCTGCGCGCGCCTTTTGCCGGGGTGATGGGCCTGCCCCAGGTTGAAATTGGCGACCGGGTCGATACCTCAACCCTGATCGCTACCCTCGATGACCGCACGGTCCTGCATGTTGATTTTGAAATTCCCGAAGCGCTGGCCAAGCCTTTGTTGAGCGATCAGGGCGAGCGCGTCATCTCGGCCACGACACCCGCTTACGGCACGCGTCGGTTTGATGCGAAAGTGGCCGCGCTCGACAGCCGGGTGCATCCCACCCGGCGGACGCTCAAAGTGCGGGCCGCCCTCGACAATAGTGATGATGATCTGCGGCCAGGCATGTCCTTCCGGGTGCGCTTTGCCATCGAAGGGGCAAGCTATCCCGCCACACCCGAAATTGCGGTGCAGTGGGAACGCGAAGGCTCGTTCATCTGGCTGGCGCGCGATGGCGAGGCACAAAAAGTGCGGGTGGAAATTATCACCCGGCGCGACGGGCTCGCCTTGCTGAAAGGCACTGTCAAAGACGGGGATGCGGTGGTCATTGAAGGGCTGCAGCGCCTGCGGCCGGGCATGGCCGTGGCCGCTTCCAATGAGAGGGCCGAATGATCCCGCCTGAAAGCCGCTCCCTCACTGCGCTGGGCGTGCGCCGCCCGGTTCTGATTGCGGTTGCAAACTTCCTCATCATGCTGGCCGGTCTCGCCGCTATTCTCGGCGTTGAGGTGCGGGAACTTCCCGATATTGACCGGCCGATCGTCACCACCCGCGCCAATCTGCCCGGTGCCTCGCCTGAGACCATGGATAATGAGGTGACGAGCAAGGTTGAAGCCGCAGTCGCCCGCGTGTCTGGGGTGCAGACCATCCGCTCCTCCTCCGAAGAAAACAATATGCGCATCCGCGCCGAGTTTGAGGCCGGCGCCGACATCAATCAGGCCGCCAATGACATTCGTGAAGCTGTCTCGCGCATGCAGCGCAGCCTGCCCGACGCTGTCGAAGAAGTGCTGGTCATCAAGGCTGATGAAGACGCCTCCGACATTGTCCAGCTTGCGGTTTATTCCGACACTTTGTCCAAGCCCGAACTGGCCGCCCGCCTTGAGAAAATTGTCGTGCCCCAGCTTTTGTCGATTGACGGGGTGGCCGACGTTAATCTGCGTGGCAACCAGCCCCGCGTGCTGCGCGTGCTGATCGATCCGCCCAAGCTGGCCGCCTATCAGTTGACCATCGGCGATATTGTGACCGTCCTGCAAAACGCCCATTTCGACGTTCCCGCCGGGAACTACAAATCGGGCGGGCAGGAATTGCTGGTCCGCGCCCTGGCAACCGCAACCACGCCCGCAACGATCAAGGAATTGTTCGTCACCGACACGGTTCGGATCGGTGATCTGGCCGATGTCTTTTTCGGGCCCGCCGAAGCCGACAGCTACGCTTTGCTCGACAACCGTATGGTGATCGGACTTGGCATTGTACGCCAGGCGGGGTCCAACACCATTCAGATTTCCAACGCCGTGCGCGACCGGGCCGAAAAGATCAACGCCCAGGCCCGCGATTTCCAGATGGTCATCACCGCCGATGATGCGGTCTATATTTCAGGCGCCCTGCGCGAGGTTGGCTTTACGCTGGTTTTTGCCATTGCGATCGTTCTGGTGGTCATCGCGGTCTTTCTGGGCCAGACGCGCGCCACACTCATTCCCGCCATCACCATGCCCATCGCGCTGATCGGCACGATCGCGGCCATCTGGCTGCTCGGCTTTTCTATCAATCTGCTCACCCTGCTGGCGCTGGTTCTCGCCACCGGACTGATTGTCGATGATGCCATTGTGGTGCTGGAAAATATTCAGCGCCTGCGCGCACTCGGCTTTGAGAAAATGGCCGCCGCCGTGCTTGGCACCCGGCAAGTGTTCTTTGCCGTCATCGCGACCACCATCTCGCTGGTGTCGGTTTTCCTGCCCATTGCCTTCCTGCCCGGCCAGACCGGCATGCTGTTCCGTGAATTCGGCCTTGTTCTCGCCATTGCCGTTGTCATCAGTTCGTTCGTTGCCGTTACCCTGTGTCCGATGATGGCGTCCCGCCTTCCCCATTTAAGTCAGACCAATCCGACACTGGCGGCCATCCGCAAAACCCTGGACGGGGTCGGCGCCAGGCTGGGCCAGATCTATTTCACAACGCTGGAGACCGTCCTCAAGCGGCCCGCCCTTGGCATGCTCACCGCGCTCGGTGTCGGGGTTGCCGGTGTGCTCGGCTTTCTGGCGCTTAATTCCGAAGTGCTGCCGCGCGAGGATCGGGGTGTACTCGCCATTGTTGTGACCGGGCCTGATGGTGCCAATATCGCCTATGCCGACCAACAGGCGCGAAAAGTCGAAGCGGTGCTGAAACCCTATCAGGACGAGGGCGTCATCACCTCGATCAACACCATTGTGGGCCGGTGGGACCCCAATCGCGCCTATATTGAAGCCCGCCTTGCCCCCTGGGATGAACGCACCGTCAGCCAGGATGCGCTCGCCAGCGCAGTCAAGAAAGCCACGGGCGACATTCCCGGCGCGCAGGTGCGCATCCGCCAAAGCAACAGTCTCAATCTGCGCGGCAGCGCAACCGGCCTTGATGTCGTTTTGCTGGGCAATGATTATGACGAGATCTCGATCGTGGCGACCCAATTTGCCGATGCGCTGAAAGACCGGATCGCCGAAATCGATAATGTCCGCGTTGAATATGACACCTCGCAGGCCGAACTGAGTTTCCAGATTGACCGGGAAGCGGCCAATGATTTGAACGTCCCGCTCGACCGCATCGCACAGACCATGAAAGTCATGGTCAACAAATTCAATGTCACCGACCTGTCGATTGATGACCAGTCCGTGTCGGTCTTTATGGGTCCCGCAGACGGGGCGATCAACGGCATGGAAGACCTGCTCAGCATCTATGTGATGAGTGATGATGGCGCGCACATCCCCATGTCGGCGCTTGTCACGACGGCTGAAAAAGGCGTCGCCGCCGAACTTGACCGTTTTGCCCAGCGCCGCTCCATCGAGCTTGATTGCGGCCTGACACCGGGTGCGCCGCTCGGCCAGATCGTCGATCAGGTTCGCGCCCTTGCCGCAGAAACATTGCCGCCTGAAATCGATCTGCGCTTTCGCGGAGACGCCGCCACGCTTGATGAAACAAGCTACGACATGGCGATCACCTTCATCATCGCCTTTGTCGTGATTTTCCTTGTTCTCGCCGCCCAGTTTGAGAGCATTGGCAGCGCCTTCATCGTGATTTTCACCGTGCCCTTCGGGCTCGCCGCCGCGGTCTTCGCACTGTTGCTGACCGGCCAGACACTCAATCTCTACAGCCAGATCGGGCTTGTGCTGCTCATCGGACTGATGGCCAAGAACGCAATCTTGATGGTCGAGTTTATGGACCAGATGCGCGATGAGGGCCGCAGCGTACACGACGCCATCATGGAAGGCGTGCGGGTCCGGCTGCGCCCGGTGATGATGACGGTGCTGTCCACCGTTCTGGGCGCTCTGCCGCTGGTTCTGGGCAGCGGCCCGGGCGCTGAGGCGCGCTCGGCCATTGGCTGGGTGATTTTTGGCGGGCTTGGCCTGTC
Organism: Alphaproteobacteria bacterium; assembly: GCA_965227065.1. GTDB lineage: Bacteria > Pseudomonadota > Alphaproteobacteria > SPJN01 > SPJN01 > CBDDFN01. The sequence continues at coordinate 351,578 of CBDDFN010000009.1, read as the reverse complement.
GACCATCTTCACCCTTTATCTCGCCCCGCTGGGCTATTCGCTGATCGCCCCGCACCTCAAGCCGCGCGCCCATGCGGGCCAGGAGCTTGAGCGCCAGTTGCGCGACGCCGCGCAGGAGCCGGCGCAATGAGAATGCTGCGCGCAAGTTTCGTGGTTCTGGTTCTTGGCGCCTGCACCGTCGGCCCCGATTATGAGCCGCCCGAAATGGCCGCGCCACCGGCCTTCCTCTTGTCCGACGTCATGGCGGCCCTGAATGACGGCAAGGATGATCTCACCCCTGTTGATCAATGGTGGCAGGGCTTTAACGACGCCATGCTCGATCAGATGATCACCACCGGGCTTGAGGCCAATTATGACATTGCCGAAGCGCTCGCCTTCGTCAACGCCGCCCAGGCACAGGCCCGCGCCGCCGGGGCTGATTTCCGCCCGCAGGCCGGTATCTCGGCGGGCCCTTCGGGGCGGGATGAACGGCCATTGGATGATCTGGGCGATGAAACAAGCTCTGCGTCCTTTGATGCCGGTCTTGATTTTGCCATCACGCCGGATCTGTGGGGCCGGGGACGGCGTGAACGCGAAGCTGCCATCTCCCGGTTGAACGCGGCCCGCGCGCGTTTGCGGCAAGTGACACTCGATACGTCAGTGGCGATTGCCCGCAACTATCTGGCCTTGCGCGGCAATCAGCGCCAGCTGGAATTGTTGCGCGAATCCGTGGCGCTTCAGGAAAAGACGCTCAAAATCGTCAATGCCCGCTATCAGGCGGGGCTTGCGCCCGAGCTTGATGTCCGCCGCGCTGAAACCTCCGTTGAAAGTCTGCGCGCCTCCATCCCGCCGCTGGAGCAGGATTTGCGCAGCGCTCGCAACCGGCTGGCGGTTCTGGCCGGGGCCTATCCGGGCCTTTATGAACAAGCCCTCACCCCATCAGCCCCGGTGCCTGACTATGGCCGGGCTTTTCCCCTCAGCGTGCCACTCGACATACTCAACGCCCGGCCCGATGTGGCCGAGGCGGAAGAAATTCTGAAAGAAGCCGTGGCAGGCATTGGTATCACCGCCGCAGCCTATTACCCGCAACTGACCCTGCAGGGTCAGATCGGGCTTGGCGTCTCGATCGCATCGGGCGGGACCGATATTCTCATCGGAGCGTTAAGCGCACTGATCAATCAGGCCCTCACAAATGGCGGGGAACGGTCCGCGTCCTTCGATGCCGCCAAGGCCAATGCCGATGCCGCCCTGGCCCGATATGCGCTGACCCTGCGCGAAGCGGTGGAAGAGGTTGAAAACGCCTTGTCGGCAATCAAGGCCTCAAGGGCGCGGCAAGTCTCGCTGGGCAAGGCGGTCGCGGCCAGTGCGCGCAGCTTTTATCAAGCCGAAATCCTCTATCAGCGCGGTCTGATCAGCTTTTTGAACGTTGTGGATGCGCAACGCTCTTTGGCCAATGCCGAACAGGCCATGGCGCGGGAACAGACAAATTACGCCACGCTGATCGCCGATCTGTTTGCTGCGCTTGGCACGGATGTCAGCGCCGGTGATTGAGCTTGAGGTCCACCGCTCCCGGCTCACCCTCGCGCCCGCGATGGGCGGCGCGGTCCTTGGATTGGTGCTTGATGGAATGCCGGTCCTGCGCGATGCCCGCACCGCGCGCACGGTTCTGGACACTGCGGCCTTCCCGCTCTTTCCCTATTGCGGGCGCATCAATCAGGGCCGGTTCAAGTTTGACGGCACACGGGTTGCGCTTGCCGCCAATTTCCCGCCCGAACCCCACGCCATTCACGGCGAATGCTGGCAAAAACCATGGAGCGTATCGGCCCAAGGGGAAACAAGCCTGACCCTTGAACGCACCCATGATGGCACAAACTGGCCCTGGGCCTATCTGAGCCGCCAGCATTTTGCGCTGTCCGAGACCACCCTGACGCTGGATATGATGCTGGCCAATCTATCTGACCGTCCAATGCCCGCAGGGTTTGGCTGGCATCCCTATTTTGATGCCGACGGGGCTGTGCTGACCGGCAACACCGCCGCGATCTGGGCCGCAGCCCCCGGCGCCATCGGGGCCCGCCCGGTCCCGCCCTCACCGGACACCGATTTGTCAGGCCCCCGCCCCGTTTCAACCCTTGCGGTCGACAATGCCTATGACTGGCCCGCCCGCACCGCACAGATTGACTGGCCGGCGCGCGGGCTTTCTCTCGCCCTCACCGCGTCGGACTGTTTCGGCCATTTCGTGGCCTACACGCCGCCGGGCGAACCTTATTTCTGCATCGAACCGCTGAGCCATGCGCCTGATGCGGTCAATCTTGAGCTTGCGGCCGTCCAAAGCGGCTTGCAGCGGCTTGCCCCCGGCGAAACCCTGCACGGCACGATCACCCTCGCCCGGCTTTAAGCGATTTGCCTTTCGGGCCAGATGCGCTATGGCCTTAGGCCAGATGCGTATTTGACGGACATGACTTTATGAGCGGTTCATTCATCTTGACGGTCAGCTGCCCCTCGCGGCGCGGCATTGTGGCGGCGATTTCAGGCTATCTGGCAGAACAGGGCTGCAACATCACCGATGCCCAGCAATTTGACGACCCCGACACAGCCATGTTCTTCATGCGCATCACCGCCATTCCTGAAACCGGCGTTGCGCTGGAGACCTTGCGCGCGGGCTTTGGCGCGGTGGCCGACCGCTTTGCCATGGACTGGCAGATTTGCGACGGGGCGGAGCGGATGAAAGTCGTGCTGATGGTGTCGCAGTTCGGCCATTGCCTGAACGATCTGCTCTATCGCTGGCAGATCGGCGCGCTCAAGATCGACATTGTTGCGGTCGTGTCCAACCATCTGAGCTATCAGAAAGTTGTCGTCAATCACGACCTGCCCTTCCACTACATCAAGGTCACCAGGGACAAGAAGGCTGAGGCTGAAAAACAGCTGATGGATATTGTCGAGGAGACCGGCGCAGAGCTGATCGTGCTCGCCCGTTACATGCAAATTCTGTCCGACGATTTTTGCTCGAAAATGGCGGGCAAGATTATCAATATCCACCACTCCTTTCTGCCCAGCTTTAAAGGCGCCAAGCCCTATCAGCAGGCCCATGCGCGCGGTGTCAAGCTGATCGGCGCAACCGCCCATTACGTCACCGCCGATCTTGATGAAGGCCCGATCATTGATCAGGAAACCGTGCGCGTCACCCATGCACAAAGCGCATCGGACTATGTTGCCATTGGCCGGGACGTTGAAGCCCAGGTTCTGTCGCGCGCCATCCACGCCCATATCAACAGGCGTATCTTTTTGAACGACAATCGCACAGTGGTGTTTGCCGCCTCGCCGGACGGCTATGCCTCGGACCGGATGGGATAGCGCCATGCATGTCTTGATCGTCGGAGCAGGCGCGGCGGGCTTGACCTATGGCCATGCCTTTGCGCGCGCGGGCGCTAAGGTCAGCTTTCTGATCAAACCCCATCACCGCGCGGGCCTTGAAAATGGCGTGACGATGCTGCGCCATTCCGTGCTATTGCCGGGCTTGCGCGCCGAGCAATTTACCGATTTTTCCCTGATTGATGAGATTGAAACTGCCGACCTGTCGCAGATTGATCAGGTCTGGAACACCGTACCCTCCGATGCGCTTGGCGAAAGCTGGCTGACGGCTTTGCGCGATCGTCTTGCGCCCCAAACCGTGATTGTCGGCCTGCAACCGGGCCCCAAGGATGATGCGCGCATGGCTGCGATTTTCGGACCCGAACGGCTGGTTAAAGGCGTGATCGGCTTTCTGGCCTATCAATATCCTCTGCCGGGCCGGACCGACAAAAAGGGGCGCAGCGGGATAGCCTTTCTGATCCCGCCATCGGCCGGCGGCCTGGGGCCAAGCGACCGGATTGAAGTGCAACAGGCGCGTGAGCTGTTGAAACAAGGCGGCTTGCCCGTCAGCCTTTCGGACACGTTGCGCGAGGATTATCTGACCGTCTCGGCCTTGTCGCTGACCCATATGGCCGGTCTTGAAGTGGCGGGCTGGTCGTTCAAGGCCTTCCGCGCCGGCACCGGTGACAGCCGCAGGCTTGCCCGCGGCGCTGCATTTGAAGCGTTGACCATCACCGACCAGGCGTTGGGACGAGCCGGGCGCGGCAAACTCAATCGCCGCCTGTCGGGGCTGGGCCCGCTGATTTCGCGCATTGCAGGCCTTGTTCCTTCACTGCCGCTTGAAACCTATCTGGGCTTTCATTTTTCAAAGGTCGGCGCACAGACCCGCACGGTTCTGACCGATCTGATCGCCATGGGCCGGGACGCCAATCTGCCGACATCGGATCTGCAATCGCTGCTCCACAAGCTTGAAGCGCTCGACGCCGAAACGCGCTAGGCTCGCGCCATAGAAACCAGAACAGACAGGGACAGACGATGACCGGCACACTCGACCTTTTGATTTATGGCGCAACCGGCTTTACCGGACGGCTGGTGGCTGACTATGTGAACCAGACTTACGGCTCATCACTTGCCTGGGGCATGGCGGGCCGCAGCCGCGCCAAGCTTGAGGAGGTGCGCGATCTGATCGGCGCGCCCGCCGGCACTCCGCTGGTGGTTGCTGATAGCGCATCGGGTAAGGATGTCGCCGCCATGGCCGCCGCCACACGGGTTCTGATTTCAACGGTCGGCCCTTATCAACTTTATGGCGACAAGACCGTGCGCGCCTGCGCGGAAGCTGGCACCGACTATGTTGATCTGTCGGGAGAGCCGCACTGGATCGCCCGGCAGATTCGAGAGATTGAGGCGTCGGCCAAACAGTCAGGGGCGCGCATTGTTTTTTCCTGCGGCTTTGATTCCATCCCCACCGATCTGGGCGTCTTTTTCCTGCAGAACGAAGCGCAATCCAGGTTCGGCCACGCCCTGCCCCGCGTCCGCGGCCGGATGCGTGCCATGCGCGGCAGTGCATCGGGTGGCACGGTGGCATCGGGCGCAGCAACGACGGAGGCTGCCCAGAAAGATCCCTCCATCCTGCCCCTGTTATTGTCGCCTTTTGCCCACACGCCGGACTTTCAGGGGCCCGAGCAACCCGATGGCAACACACCCTATTTTGACGACGTCGTCGGAAGCTGGGTCGGCCCGTTTATCATGGCCATCATCAACACAAAGGCCGCCCACCGGTCGAACTATCTGCTCGGCCATGCCTGGGGCACTGATTTCCAGTATGACGAAATGATCATGCTGCCCGGGGATCCCGGCGCAGGTGGCAAAGGCGGCGATACGTTCACGATGAGCGAAGACCTCAAACCCGGCGAAGGCCCCTCAAAGGAAGAACGCGAAGCGGGCTTTTTCGACCTCATTCATGTCGGCACCGATGATCAGGGCAACCGGCTGCAAATCAGCGTCAAAGGCGACATGGATCCCGGCTATGGTTCCACCAGCAAGATGCTGGCTGAAAGCGCCCTGTGCCTGGCACTTGATACCCCGCGGGAGCGTACGCCAGGCGGCTGCTGGACAACCGCTTCGGCCATGGGGCCTGAACTGATCAAGCGGCTGGAAGCCAAAGCCGGGGTCACATTCACGGTTGAACAATAGCAATTTCAATGCGCTCGCCTTACGCAACGCATCATCAGTGACCCCCCATGAACAATCGCCCAGGGCTCGGCAAACCCGCCAGATCAGAAACGCCGGTCCGGCGATCGGCCCGGCGTCTGCAACGTGAAAAAGATTTCACCGGGGACAGGCTCACAACCTTTCGCGCGGTGTTTTTGCGGCACGGCCTTCCCGGTCTGATCCTGGCGCTGCTGTGCCTTACAGCGCCCGGTCTGCAAATTCTCTTTGTTGCGTCTGTGGACCAGGCCCTGATAGCCCCGCTTCGAACCGCTGTGTGGGTCATCGTGATCGCAGCCGCTCTGAATATCTATGTATGGCTGATCGATCGACAATGGAGCCCCGCAAAACTGGGCTGGGTTGCCTATTTAGGCGCGCTTTCATTGTGGGAGGAATGGGTCTTTCGCATCGCCCTTCCGCAAAGCCTGGAGACTTGGGGAATTGAGGTATGGGCGGCTGCTCTTCTCAGCGCTTTGGTGTTCAGCAGCGCACACTATTTTACGTTGAGATGGAAGCTTCGTTGGTGCGTCGGTGCCTTTACCGGCAGCCTGGCTTTGAGCCGGCAAATGGAAGTGCATGACAGCCTTCTGATTATCACAGCCTTTCACTGGATCGCCACCACGCTCAACACCCCCCGTCCGCCGGGACAGTCAGCGAACGACAACCGATAGTCAGTGTTTAATTTTTTGTATCGGAGATTGGTTGCGGGGGTAGGATCTTCCTTCGCTGACGCTTCGGAGGATAAATTTGGAGTCGTCGGGATTGCGTTTGCAATCCCTCCTCCACCCGTCTCGGTGCTGGCGCACCTCGGCTGAGAACCTTTGCAAACAGGCTTTGGCCTGTTTGCGAGGATCAAGTCCCGATCCCTCACAAACCAACAAAGGCCCCTTCCGGTGGAAGGGGCCTTTGTTGGTTGCGGGGGTGTGCAACCCACACTATTTGCAGGTCATGATCCGTTACGAAAAATCCACGTAGCTATTGATTTTGTTGTCATTTTTTCCAGCCACCGCCCATCGCTTTAATCAGATCGACAGATGCACTGAGCTCTGCAAGCCTTGTCATCAACTGCTTGTCTTGGGCTTGTAGAAACGCATCACTTTCGCGTGCCAGGTTCCGATAGGAGATGGTTCCATTCGCGAATTGCTGCTCAGCAATTTTGACCGCTTGTGAGCTCGATTTCGTGCTGTCTGCCCGATGTCGGGCTTGCAGGCCAATCCATTTGACAGCCGCAAGGCCATCTTCTGCTTCGCCATATGCCACAAGAACTGCCTGAATATATAGCTCGGTCAATTCCAGCTTGCGTGCCCTGGCCTTGTCTAACTGGCCACGCAGTCGCCCGCCTTCAAACAGGGGTGCGGTGATCGAGCCAATCAAGGCTGCTATAGATGACGGAGACCCAATGATTGGCTGCGCAGCAGCCAGGCCTGCCCCCAAATTAATCGAGGGATAGAGTGCCGCTTTTGTCGCTCCAATGTCTGCATTTGCGGCGATCAGCATCGCCTCGGCTGCCATCAGATCGGGCCGCCGTTCCAATAATTGGATGGGTTGCAGAACGGCCAAAGGCGGCATCGTCACATTTTTCAATGTACCCATTTCAAGCGCAAAGTCTTGCGGTATATCTCCTACCAGCACCGCCAATGCGTTTCTGGTCTTTGCCTCAGCCAATGATAGAGCTGCGACTGCCGCTGACCTATCGGCAATCACGGCCCGCTGTCCTGCAATCTGCCGGGAAACGTCGCGCCCGGTTACCAAGTCTGCATTCAGGCTTTCGAGCACAGCTTGCGCGTTTTCAAGAAGCTGTTCAGCAAGGCTCCTACGTTCTGCGAACGCCATAGCGTTAAAGTAAGTGCGCGCAATCTCGGTAGTCAAAACCAACCGCAACGCTTCATATTGGTACTGCTTTTCATTCAGCAGCGCCACACGGGTTTCCTGGCGCGCTCCATTTTTGCCAAACAGATCGAGCTCATAGGATATAGTCGCGCCTGCAATCCAGTCCCGCGTGGCAAAACCGCCTTGCGGAGTCACCGTAAACGGGCGGCTGTCACCACTATCTTCCAGAATCGCACGTTCTGCCCCGCTCGCACTGAGCGACACGGACGGAAGCAGAGAAGCCCCTGCAATTTTCAGATCGGCCCTTGCCTGATCAATGCGGGCTAACGCGGCTTTCAGGGAATGGTTGTTCCTCAAACCTTGGCTGACAAGGTTATCAAGCTGGCCATCACCATAGAGCCGCCACCATTCCTGCTGTATTTCCTGCGTGGCCGTTTCGTCGCTGCGCCAGTCAGAGGCGCTCACATCGGGTCGCTCATAATTTGGCGTTACCGAACAAGCCGTCAGCACACCAACAATTAGAAGACATCCAAATCGCGTCATCATCCTCATGAACCTTCTCCTTCGGAGCTGGCGGGCAAGTGCAGTCGCCACTGCATGTAAACGACATACAGAACCGGCAGCAGGATAAGCGTCAGCAAGGTTGTGCTGATCATCCCGCCAACCATTGGCAAGGCAATCCGGCGCATGACGTCTGCGCCTGGCCCCTCGCTCAAAAATATCGGAATAAGACCCAGTATAATCACGCTGACTGTCATCAGTTTGGGACGCAGGCGCTGCAAAGCCCCGTCCCGCACATTTTGTATGAGCCCATCGAAAATCTTTGGCGGGCGCTCCCGCATTTGCTGATCGATATAGAGCAGCATGATAATTGCGGTTTCAACGGCAATCCCGGCAAGGGCAATGAAGCCAACGGCGACAGCGACTGACATATTATATCCGGCAAGCCAAACCCACCAAACCCCACCAATAATGCCAAAGGGCAGCGATACAAGGATCAGGGCTGTGCGATCAAAGCGGCCAAAATGCAGATAAAGAAGCGTAAATATGATTAGCAGTGTAGCGGGTATGGCAATCGCCAGCCGTTCATTCGCCTGCTGTAACTGCTCAAACTGTCCGGAGAGTTTCAAGGAATATCCGGCAGGCAGGTCAATCTGGGTGAGCGTTTCCTTCAAGTCTGCAATATAGGAGCCCAAATCGCGGTCTTTGATGTCCACAAACACAAAGCCGTTAAGCCGCGCATCTTCCGAGCGGATCATGGCCGGACCATCTGCTACACGGATATCTGCAAGGTCAGCCATTGGCACTTGCAAGCCATCGGTACCGGGCACCAAAATATTATCCAAATCCGTCAGATGCTCCCTATCCGGCCTGTCATAGCGGACCATGATAGGATAACGTTCCCGGCCTTCAATCGCTTCATCAAGCATCATGCCGCCCAGTGCTGTTTGCACGATCATCTGGAAAGTGCCTATGGATACGCCATAGCGCGCCAAGGCGCGGCGGTCAGGAACAATCTCGATATATTTCGCGCCTTGCACACGGTCAGCAATGGCGCTGCGCGTGCCGGGAACCGTTCGCGCAAGTTCTTCAACTTGCCGCGCCACCTGGTCTATTCTGGCAAGGTCTGGCCCCGAAATCTTAATGCCAACCGGCGTTCTGATCCCAGTCGTCAGCATTTCGATGCGGGTCTTGATGGGGTAGTTCCAGCTATTCATCATGCCCGGTAGCCGGACCCGCTGATCCATTTCCGCAATCAGCTTCTCAGGCGTGAGCCCTTCCCGCCATTCATCACGCGGCTTGAGTTCGACCCAGGTTTCGATCATCAAAAGCGGAGCCGGATCAGTCGCTGAATTTGAACGCCCCGCCTTCCCAAAGGCGTGCTTTACCTCCGGCACTGTCATCAGCTGCCGGTTGGTGACCTGCAAGATTTCCCGCGCTTTGGCGGTGGAAACACCCGGCAAGGTCATCGGCATATAAAGAATGCCCCCTTCATAGAGCGGCGGCATAAACTCTGATCCCATTTTGGAAACGGGATAAGCCGTGCTGACCAAGGCGATGAGCCCGAAGGCAAGTGTTACTTTCCTGAACTTCAGCGCGGCGTTGAGCACCGGCCTGTAAAGGGCCAGAAAAAACCGATTGATGGGGTTTTGCTGCTCTGTTCGTATTTTGCCGCGAACAAGCCACAGCATCAGAACCGGCACAACGGTCACCGACAGGATACTCGCGGCGGCCATGGCATAAGTTTTGGTAAAGGCGAGCGGCGCAAACAATCGTGATGATTGACCGGTCAAGGCAAAGACCGGAACAAAGGAAACCGTGATAATCAGCAAGCTAAAGAAAAGCCCCGGCCCAACTTCTTTAGCGGCTGCGATAAGGGCTTGCCTGCGATTCTCCTTGTCCGCTGCATCATCGAGCCGCGCAAGCTTCCGATGCGCATTTTCCACCATCACAATGGAAGCATCGACCATTGTCCCAATAGCAATGGCAATGCCGCCAAGAGACATGATGTTTGCTGTAATGCCTTGGGCAGACATTATGATGAAGGCCGCCAATATGCCGAGCGGCAATGTAATTACCGCAACAAAGGCACTGCGCGCGTGAAGCAAAAACAGGAAAGTAATGAAGATAACAACCAGACTTTCCTCAATCAGCTTTTCGGTGAGATAGTCAACCGATCCTTCAATAAGCTGGCTGCGGTCGTAAACGACCTTTATCTCAACGCCAGCAGGCAGGCCTTGGCGTACGGACTCAAGGCGCTCTTTCACCCCTTCAATCACCGTCATGGCATTGGCACCGGGGCGCATAACCACAATGCCACCAACCGCTTCACCCACACCGTTTAGCTCAGTGATCCCGCGCCGAATGGCCGGACCTTCAATAATGCGCGCCACATCACCCAATGTTACCGGCGTGCCGCTATGTGATTTCAGCACGACAGCTTCCAGGTCAGCGGGCGTTCCGATATAGCCAAATGAACGGATCAGATATTCGGTTTCCGCCATTTCAAGGGTACGTCCGCCCGTTTCCTGATTGGCGCTGCGCACGGTAGCAATGACCGCTGTCATTGGCAGGTCGTAGGCCCGCAGCTTAACCGGATCAACGAGCACCTGATATTCTTTGACAAAGCCGCCCACACTGGCAACCTCCGCCACACCATCAACTGTGGCAAGTTCATAGCGGACAAACCAGTCTTGCAGGCTGCGAAGTTCCTGCAAATCATGGCCGCTGGTCCGGTCATATAGAGCGTATTGGAATACCCAGCCGACGCCCGTGGCATCAGGCCCAAGCTGTGGCCGCGCATCTTGCGGAAGCTGGGAAGATATTTGGGATAAGGATTCGAGCACACGGCTGCGCGCCCAATACATGTCCACGCCATCTTCAAACACAACATAAAGGAAGGATGTGCCGAACATGGAAAAGCCGCGCACATCCTTGGTGCGGGGTAAGCTCAACATCTGGCTTGCCAGCGGGAATGTCACCTGATCTTCGATAACTTGGGGGGCCTGTCCCGGCCATTCGGTTTTGATGATCACCTGCGTGTCTGACAAATCAGGAATGGCATCAAGTGGCGTTCGAGACACTGACAGCACACCGACAGCCAGTAGGACAGTTGCCGCGAGCAGAACAAGAAACTGATTATGGACAGACCAATCAATGATCTTGGCAACAGCACTTTTGGAAGGATCATGGGCTTCAATGGACATGATCACCCTCCAATTCCATGGACGAGCTTTCCCCGTCCATTTCCATGCCGCCCATATTAGCCATGCCGCCGCGCAGATTGCTTTCCGCATCAATCATGAACTGGCCAGATCGGACGATGGCATCACCTTCTTGTACACCTAACAGGATTTCTGTCATGCCGCCGGCGGTGATCCCTACTTCCACATCAACCGGCAAGAACTGGCCATCACCCAAGCTTTTGATCAGGTGCGCACCGCGGCCATCGTAAAGCACGGCCTCTGCTGGCACAGCCAAGCGCGGTATCGCATCCGTCATAAACGTTACATCAACCATATAGCCCGGCTTAGGCTCGCCGTGACTATGCGGTAATTCCAATCGAACCGTCGCCGTTCTGGTTGTCTGGTCAGCGACATGGTGAATAAAGTCGATGGTGCTTTCATATCTCTTGCCCGTTTCCGGCACGTGAACCATCGCCTTTTGGCCTTCGCGCAAGAACTGCACCTCCCGCACCGGCACATCGGCATTCACCCACACTTGCGAAAAATCCTGCATGGCAAGCGTTTGTTCACCCGGTTTCAGGTAGCTTCCTTCACTCACATTCAGTGACACAACCGTGCCCGACACAGGCGCATAAAACGGGGTTTCTTCCATCATCGCGCCCGCCGCCTTGAAATCCGCTATTGCCTTCTCATCCATGCCGTATAGGCGCAAACGGCGTTCAAGATTTTCAATCGGCACACCGCCACGTTTGCCGATCAGATAATCTGACTGCGCGCTCATGATCTCTGGGCTGTAATAGGTAAAAAGTAAATCGCCTTTGGCGACCGTATCGCCCACAGCATTAGTGGCAAGTTTCACAACCCAGCCCGGCGCGCGCATATTCAGGACAGTCTCGTTGCGGCTGCTGGGAACAATCTCCCCAAAAGCCTTCACGCCCCTGCCAAAAGGGACTTTCTTCACCTCTGCTGTTCTAACACCCAGGGCTTGAATGAATTGCGGGGTGATGGACACCATCCCGCTCATCTGCTCCCCGGTCCCCATGTCCATGCCCTCCATTGGCGATGTATCGACAACTTTGGGCACAAGTGTCATGCCGCAAATCGGGCAAGTATCCGCCTCTTCCCCCTCGATATGAGGGTGCATAGGACAAATATAGATTTCTTCGGAATAGGCTGCTGGCACAAAGGCAAACAGCACAAATACAAACAACAATACGCGCATAGCAATGCTCCTTTCTTTTGGCTTTAAGCGTCAAAGAAAGGGGCGGCTTATATGCGTATGCGCTGCGTGTTCAAATAGGCGGGAGGATATGATGATCGCGTGAGGTCAGGATCAGGCGGCCCCCGAATAAAACGAGCTTCCGCTACCTGCAAGCCTTGGACTTGTTCGACGGCCCAGACGGCGAAACCAACTTTCACTGTGTCAGTGGAGGCTTTGATCGTTGGCACTGGGTCAGCTGACGCCATATCAACTTTGGCACAATCGATGGCGATCATGACACCGGGCTCGCTGTCCATTTCAGGCATTTCGCCATGACAGGGCATCTCTGCTGCCTGCTCGGCCATAGCGTCCATATTGGCGCACATGGTCTTTGCACACGCCAAACCCGGCGTGAGCATCACAAGCATCATCAATGTCGTCAGAATCCACTTCATATCTATATTTTACACCATCCAAGCGCCAAAAGCTATGCAAAGGTGCAAGCTGACAATATGCTTCATTTTTGAGACAACGACCAAGACCAGCAAGGGCCGAAAAAATGACACCCCCTCTCAAAGCCGCCTTCCAAGATGAGATGTACGCTGCGAGACAGGCCTATGATGAAGCGAGGTTTGATCTGGCATTCGCCCACCTAGAACGCGCCCATATTCTTGGGCAGCAGTTTTTCACTGCGCATTGGCGATCTCACTGGGGGATGTTGAAAGTGGCATTCAAGCGTAACGACCAGCATGAAATCATGGGGCAAATCGTTCGGCTGATAGCCGTCATTCCCGGCTTTCTTTTTGGCTGGGTGCCGAAGGGCAATACTGGCGGTGCCAACGTATCTGCAACGAGGCCAATGCCTGTCCCGGATGATTTAAGCGGATTGCTAGCAGATTACGATGTTTGGCGAGATGTGCGCCGACGCGCCATTTTTTGGATTTTGGTTATCGCATGTGCCGTTTCTCTCAGTCTTATATGACATCAGGCCCCACAGGGATAAAACCGGAAAGGCGACACGGTAGCATTTCACCCACCGTGTCCTATTCTTTCAACAGATATTATGATTTCTCAGGCTTTATGAATGCACGCCCCGGAAACCAGTGGTAAAGCGCGGGTAGAACCACGAGCGTGAGGATTGTTGATGAGATAATTCCCCCGATTACAACTGTTGCAAGTGGCCTTTGCACCTCTGCCCCCGCCCCAACGTTAAATGCCATGGGTACAAAACCAAGTGACGCGACAAGTGCGGTCATCAATACGGGCCTTAGCCTTGTAAGCGCCCCTTCAATGATTGCCTTGTCAACCGAATGTCCCTTGGCTTGCAAGTCACGGATAAAAGAGATCATGACCACACCATTCAGAACGGCCACACCGGAAAGCGCAATGAACCCGACCCCCGCTGAAATAGAAAGCGGGATATCTCGCAATAACAATGCTGCAATGCCGCCCGTAAGCGCAAGCGGCACACCGGAAAAAACCACGAGCGCAGCGCGCGCTGAGTCAAAGGCCATGAACAAAAGACCAAAGATCAATGCCAATGCAATCGGCACAACAATGGTCAATCGCTGGCGCGCTGATATGAGCTGCTCGAACGTGCCGCCATATTCCACCCAATAGCCAGCGGGCAGTTTTGCTTCCGCGCCTACTTTATCTTGCAGCTCTTGCACAAAACCGGCGAGGTCACGGTCGCGCACATTGGCTGTGACCGTCACGCGGCGCTTGGCATTTTCGCGGCTGATCTGTGCAGGTCCAAAGGCAATAGAAAGTTCCGCTACCTCCTGCAAAGGCACATAATCAGGCGTTTCATCTACGCCCTCCTGTTCTGCCATCGGCAGGGGGACGGGCAGACGGGCTAAAGCATCAATATCACCCCGCATTTTCTCAGGCAGGCGAACGACAATATCGAACCGTCGGTCCCCCTCATACAATACGCCCGCTTCGCGCCCGCCTATGGCAACTTCGACAACCTCCTGAACATCGGCGACACTTAATCCATACCGTTCCAGCTGCTTGCGATTAGGCACAATGCTTAAGGTCGGCAGTCCTGTAACCTGCTCCACTTTTACGTCTGCCGCGCCTGGAACTGTCTGGACGAGCTTCTCTATTTCCTGAGCCGAGCGCAGCAGCTGATCCATATTATCGCCATACACCTTGACGGCAAGATCGCTGCGAACGCCTGAAATCAGTTCATTAAACCTGAGTTCAATCGGCTGGGAGAACTCATAGGCACTGCCCGGAATGGCTTCCAGGGCGATTTCCATTTCCTCAATAAGGTCTGCCTTGGTTTTATCGGGGTTCGGCCACTCATCCTTCGGCTTTAACAAGACATAGATATCAGCAATGTTGGGCGGCATGGCATCGGTCGCCACTTCTGCCGTTCCGATACGCGCAATCACCGTGCGCACCTCACCGAATTTGAGAACTTCCTTTTCTAGCTCAAACTCCATTTCAACAGATTGAGTGAGCGATGTGCCGGGTGCCCGCAAGGCCTGAATTGCAATATCCCCCTCATCAAGGGAGGGAACAAATTCAGCTCCCATCCGGCTTGCGCCGAATAGGCTCAGGATGACCAGCACAATGGCAAAGCCGATAACCGGTAGAGGATGATGGATTGACCAGCGGAGAACCGGCTCATACCCCCGTTTTGCAGCGCCGATGATACGACCTTCCTTTTCATCCACTTTGCCCGTTACAAAGGCCGCAACAGCGGCAGGCACAAAGGTGATAGACAGGACCAAAGCCGAAAGCAACGCCGTCACCACGGTAAAGGCCATGGGGTGGAACATCTTGCCTTCAACGCCGCTTAACGTGAAGATCGGCAAATACACAACGGTGATAATGATGACGCCGAATATGCTTGGCTTGATAACCTCTGCCGTTGCGCTCGCGGCGAGTGCGTAGCGTTCTTCCTTATCAAGCAACCTGCCAAGCCTGTGCTGCTCCATACCAAAACGGCGAATACAGTTTTCGATGATGATTACAGCCCCATCAACGATCAGACCAAAATCAAGCGCCCCAAGGCTCATCAAATTTCCGGAAACCTTATTCTCAACCATACCTGTAATGGTCATCAGCATGGAAATTGGGATCACAACCGCTGTGATCAACGCAGCCCGCAAGTTCCCCAACAGGAAGAAGAGAACAGCGATAACAAGCAGCGCACCTTCCAAAAGGTTCTTCTCGACCGTCTTGATCGTGCGCTCAACAAGAGATGTGCGGTCGTAAACGGTCTTGGTGATCACACCTTCAGGAAGGGAACTTGCAATCTCGTCCAACTTCTTGCCAACACGCTGGGCAACGGCTTGGGAGTTCTCGCCCATCAGCATCATTGCCGTGCCAAGCACAACTTCCTTGCCGTTTTCGGTTGCCGCGCCGGTACGAAGCGGCGAACCAAAATCCACATCGGCCACATCACGAATACGGATCGTCACTTCATCGCGCTTCGCCACAATGATACGGCCTATGTCCTCGATTGATTTAACCTGGCCCGGTACACGAACCAGATATTGTTCGCCATTACGCTCAATATAGCCTGCACCGACATTGGCATTGTTTCTTTCAAGAGCGTCCAGCACATCATGAATTGTGAGGTCATAGCTCAAGAGCCGAGCGGGATATGGGGTTACATGATATTGCTGTTCATATCCCCCGATGGTGTTGACCTCGACAACCCCTCTTAAAGTGCGAAGCTGCGGAACAATAATCCATTCCTGAATGGTCAGAAGGTCCATTGGCGTATATGCCGTACCGTCTTCTTTTAAGGCCCCTGCTTCGGCCTCAACCGTATAGAAATAGATTTCACCCAGACCGGTTGATACCGGCCCCATAATGGGCTCAAGCCCCTCCGGCACCTCGCTTTTTATCTGTTGCAACTTTTCAGCAATAAGTTGCCGGGCAAAATAGATATCTGTCCCTACATCAAATATGACCGTCACCTGTGACAGGCCGTATCGCGAAAGAGAACGCGTGTGATCAAGATTGGGAATACCGGACAGAACAGTTTCAATGGGAAACGTCACGCGCTGCTCAACTTCCAGCGGCGAATAGCCCGGCGCTTCGGTGTTAATCTGCACCTGCACATTTGTGATATCAGGCACAGCATCAATTGGAAGACGTGTAAAATTATAGGAACCAAGAGCGCACGCACCGAGGACGATGAGCATCACAAGCCATCGGTGGCGAATAGATAGGGAAATGATTTTTTCTAACATGATCAGCGGCTTTCTATTTGAATTAGTGGGAATGAGCCGCAGTGGCTTTTAAAATGTCCGATTTGATGATGAAGCTGCCGTTGGCGACATAGGCCTGCCCCACCGAAAGGCCCTCGACCACCTCGACAAACTCCGAACCTGAGATGCCAAGTTTGACAGGTCTTGGCTCAAACCGACTTCCATCAGCTATGAACACCACGTCTCCGTATTCTTCCATTTTTTGGATCGCGCTACGCGGAACGGCCACGTTTACCTCCCGACTTGAAACCGCAACATCACCTTCAACGGTCATGCCCGGCTTCCAAGCGTTATTTTGATTTGTAAGAGGCACAATCGCGACAAGCGTTTGGCTAAGAGCGTCCGCAGTTGGAAACAGCATGGTGATTTTCGCAGTCGCAGCTTTGTCCCGCTCCAGCGTATGAATGGTGACCGCTTGCTTAGCCGCAATGCGCTCCGCATCGCGCGGAAAAATATGAAACTTGGCCCAGACTTCTGAAAGATCGGCTATTTTGAATAGCGGATCAGCGCCTGTGACATCACCGACATTGGTGTTCCGGCTCAATACAACCCCGTCTATCGGGGCCACCACGCGAAAATCTCGCAAGCTCTCATTTGCCTCAACAACTGCCAGCAACTGCCCCTTCTTTACCGCCTCACCCAGTTCCACATTCACGGAGCGAACAATCCCTGCAAACCGGGCGCGCACATCGGCTTTCCGGTTTTGATCAAGTGTGATGCGTCCGGTCAGGGAAACCGTTTCTGCAATCTTGGCAGGTCCTGCCTGCTCCACAACCACGCCCATACGCGCAGCTGAGTCGGGGCTTATTTTCGTGCTGCCCTCTTCATGTTCATCATGTCCTTCATGCCCGCCGTGACCATGATCATCATGCTCATCGCCAGACCCATCGTTATCATTTCCATACGCTTCGTCTTCATGATCAATAGATTCATTTTCTTCATGACCATGTTCGCTATGCAGATGGGCAGCGTAGCCTGCTTCACCAGATTCTGCCTGCACGGTTGTTCTTGCCGAGCCAAGGA
Source organism: Alphaproteobacteria bacterium (assembly GCA_965227065.1). Classification (GTDB taxonomy): domain Bacteria; phylum Pseudomonadota; class Alphaproteobacteria; order SPJN01; family SPJN01; genus CBDDFN01. The sequence continues at coordinate 334,071 of CBDDFN010000009.1, read as the reverse complement.
CAAGAAGCAGCCCTGCCAATAATACCAATGGAAGTTTAAGTGAGATTGTTGTTGTCATTTTTATTCTCCTGATGATGTTGTAAGACGCTCAACGTCAGCGCGTGCGACGTGATAGCTTTTAAGTGCGTTGTGATGTCCTGCGCGCGCCTGAAACAGAGTGCGCTGCGCATCAAGAACTTCTAAGAATGGGAACCGGCCTTTCTCGAAACCTTCACGAGACAGGCGGTATGCCTTCTCGGCTGCCGGTATCAATGTGGATTGGAAGCGGTTTGCTTCCCGATAGGCCGTCTGCCAATTTTGCCACGCTTCAACAAGTTGTTGACTGGCGATCCTTCTGGCATCTTCAACATTCCGAAGTTGCTGCTGGTATAGTGCTTCAGCTTCAGCAACACCACCCTGATTACGGTTCCATACTGGTAATGGAATCGAAGCGCCCGCAACGACCGCACTGTCATCTGTGTCGTTAAAGCGCCGCATCCCAACTCTAAAGCTCGGATCGGGGATGGCCTGCGCCTTGGCAATCTTTATCGCCGCTTTCTGACCCGATGCCGCCATTGCGATAGCAAGAAGGTTAGGATTATTTGCCAAACGCGCCTGATAAGATTGCAGATCATTCGGCGCCGAAAGCTCATAGAAATGATCGCTGTCAAGCACATGGCTGAGGTGAGATAAGCCGAGCAAGCTCGCGAGTGATGCCTTGGCTATGGCAAGTTCCCGCTCCGCATTTTCGCGCGCAATAACAGCCGTACTAAGTGCTACTTCTGCCTTGCTGAGCTGGATATCGGATGACGCCGCCGCCTCAACCCGTTTTTTCACGATATCATGGACTTCGCGGGCAAGACTTTCTTGGGACTGCGCCAGTCGCAGCGCTTCTTGTTCAACCAAAACGGTCTCATATGCGATATGAACATCGCGCACTATCTCAAGGCGCATAGCCTCTGTTCGCAAATCCGCCACAGAGCGCAACAAAGATGCCTCTTCTTGCCGAGCACCCCGCTTGCCGCCTATTTCAAATGTCTGACTGAGGCCTGCAAAATATTCGGCAGAATCCGTCCCATCAAATGGACCCGTTCCCGCAAAATTCTCTACCTCTAGTTCCAGTTCCGGGTTTTGCCACAACCCTGCCTGTGTTTCACGGCCTATCGCTGCGTCCCGCATTGCCATTGATGCCTTTAGGGCAGGTGACACGGCAATCGCCATGTCTGTAGCCTCTTCCAACGTCAAAATTGCACGCGCCGGCACAACCTCCTCAGCCGCTGCGCTTCCCACACTTCCGAGAGGCATCAGCCCCACCAATAATACCAAAATTGCCTTTCTCATATGAACCTCACTCAAAACGATTGTGAACAGAACAAGCCCGTCCGTTTCCCTGCGCAAAACAGGGACTGCCTTCTCGCAAACGGATTCCGTCTGCGTTTACGCTATCGTTTTGGGAGGTTTATTCATCGGGTAGTGAGGAGAACCCCGCACCCGGTCGGCATGCCGTGAAAGAGAGATGGCCGACGCATCCGGCACCGCAATGGTTAGATCAGAAAGGTGACCAATGATGTGACCGCAACCAAGATGGCACTCACATTGATCGCAATCCTCAAAAGGATTGGAATCTACTGAATCATCCACCGAAAGCTGGATTGCACCATGATCGTCGACCGCAATATTCGCATGCGCGTGAAAGCCTGACGCCATTGCCATAAGCACTAACGAAACAATCACCAACAATGTGGGCACCCGACGAGTCATAGATTCAAGCTACCAGATTTTCTTCGCCGGTCAATTCAATTTTTGAGAATGATTCTTAAATGGAGACTCGCTGGATTTGGTTGCAAGGTGATTTGAACCTACGAAACTAACCCATTGATTTGGCGAATTATTATTATGGAATATTGGTTGCGGGGGCACACAACCGACACTATTTGCTGGAAGCCAGAATATCACTACCCCCCATTAAATCGCCCGAATTGCTATGAATATAGTGTAAAGGGGAAAAGCGAACATTTGTGGACGAACGGCCACAGAATCAGGTATCCTGTTTAGACAGGTAGGTGATCAGCACTACCGGAGGGGAATTGGTACGAATATTTCATGGCGCGCGCAGACCAGATAAAGGCACTTATTGCATCTCATGTAAAAAACGACGATGAGCGTTTTACGACCATCGCTCTGCAGCTCGCTGCGTCTGAAGCCAAGCGGGGGCACACCGTATTAGCAAAAGAAATCCGTGAAATTGTTGATTCCCGCAACAAATCAAATATGCGTGTCATATCAATCAGCGATGACCTCGCTGATCTAGTGACGCAGGGCAGCGGTAAACACAAATCAGCATCCTTGGTCGTTGATGACCACCTGCGCGGAAAAATCGACCGTATTGTTAAAGAGTTTGGGCAAGCTGAAAAGCTCGCAAAACATGGTCTCCATAACAGGCGTAAAATTCTTCTCTCGGGCCCTCCTGGGACAGGAAAAACGATGACTGCGGAGGTACTGTCTAATGAAACAGCTTTACCCCTTTACATAGTCCAAATTGACAGATTGGTTACAAAATATTTGGGCGAAACGAGCGCCAAATTGCGCCAAATTTTTGCTATGATCCGGGAACGGCCCGCTGTCTATCTATTTGACGAGTTTGACGCCATTGGCACGCACCGAGGAGCTGACAACGAAGTTGGCGAGATGCGACGCGTTCTCAACGCATTATTACAGTTTATTGAAGCTGATGAGTCAAAAAGCCTGATAGTGGCCGCCACCAATACGCTACAGCTGCTGGATCAAGCCCTTTTCAGGCGATTCGATGACGTCTTGCACTATCATCGGCCTTCTCGCGATGAAATCGCCTCCCTGATTTCAAGCAGGCTTGGATCATTCAAAGGACGTTTTAGCATGGCTCCCGTTGCTAAAGCTGGTGATGGATTAAGCCATGCCGAAATCACCCAAGCCTGCAATGATGCAATCAAACATGCGGTGATGACCGATAGAAAAACGGTCACGCAAAAGAAACTCATTGAAGCCTTAAGCGATAGGAAATCGGCCTACGGCTTGGAAGGCTAATTTCCCGGATGGCTGATTTAGACTTTCCACACCTGTTTTTAACTACCCCTCCTAGCGCATCTAACTACACGACCACCCAAGGCGGTGGCGGTGCACTAAAGGTTCAGGAAATTACCGATCGGCAGGGCCGCGCTTCATTTGTCAGAAACGCGTTGAATAAGGCGTGGCAAGAATCAGATGAAAAGCGTGAAGAGCGGAGTTCGGCCTCTTTACCAACAAGAAGCGGCACATACATTGAATTCAAAAGCGCCTCAGGATTCGACCTGAAGACAGAAAGCCTTGATTTGCGTGGCTCGGGCATTCGGCTTTTGAATGTCCGTCGCGAAATTGACGGGGATCAAGGTGTCGAGTACGCGACCGTTTTTGTCCCAAAAGGCAAAGAACAAACTCTCCTCAAGAAGATAGACGAGTACGAGAACGAGGAAACAAAAAATGGCCAGCCTCGCAACAAGGCGCTAGTTAACAATATCGGCAATTTGCGTGAAGCGGTTTTGGAATCGTTGTGGCCCGACCCTGTCGAACTAATGCCCTCAGATAAGAGCGCCAAATGGTGTGAAATTTGGCTTCGCACTGACGATGACCCACAGGAGGCCATCGAGCCTCTTAAGGCAATATGCGCCGCTTTGGAAATAAGTCTCAAAGAGGGCCATCTAGAGTTTCCTGAGCGCGCCGTTGTTCTTGCACAGCTCTCCAAAGCCGATATGGAGGAGCTTTTGCTCTCCTCTGATCACATCGCGGAGTTTCGGCTGGCGAAAGAAACAGCTGGATTTTGGACTGGCCTCGAAAATGCGTTTCAAGCCGAATGGGCGCAAGAATTGGCAGACCGCATGACGGTATCATCAACGAATGCCAGAGCATGTGTAATCGATACTGGCGCCAACAATGGGCACGTCCTACTGGCCCCCCTTCTCGCGGATGATGATTGTCATACTGTTAATCCGGATTGGGACACTCACGATGATGATGGTCATGGTACACTTATGTGCGGCGGTGTTGCCTTCGGCGGGCGGCTGGATGACGCGTTATCAGGGACTGCGCCGATAGAAATCCCGTTCCAGTTGGAGTCAGTAAAACTCATTCCCGGCTCGGGGACACATCATGACAAAGAGCTTTACGGTTTACGGACGCGGCAGGCGATCAGCCGCGCAGAAATTCAAAATGCCAACGCCGAGCGTGCAAGCTGCCTTGCAATAACAAGTGATGATGAATTGGATCGCGGCAGGCCTTCTTCTTGGTCTGGCGCTGTAGATCAGCTAGCATCCGGTTCTGAGGATGATCAGCGACGCCTAATTATAGTTGCCGCTGGCAATATTATGAACAGCACGGATTGGGCCAACTATCCTGATAGCAACATTACCAAGGCGGTACACGACCCCGCCCAGGCTTGGAATGCCCTAACAGTGGGCGCTTTTACGGAAAAAGTGACCATTGAGGATGATGAACTGCGCGAGATTTACAATCCTATTGCTCAGTCCGGCGAGCTCTCCCCATTCAGCACAACATCTGCGCTTTGGGAAAACAAATGGCCGAACAAGCCGGACATTGTAATGGAAGGTGGAAATGTGGGGATCGATGGCTCCCGCTTTTGCACTGAAATGGATGATCTATCCATTTTGTCCACTAACAGTGATCCGACGGACATGGTTTTGAGCACCATACACGCAACGAGTGCCGCATCAGCCCAAGCAACACACCTTGCCGCTCACATCATCGCCCAATACCCTGAAATGTGGCCGGAAACCATTCGCGGACTTATGGTTCATTCGGCGAGATGGCCGGAGGCATTATTCAATCAATTCAAAGAGACGGGAATGACCAGCAAGCAGCATACAGCCGCGTTGCTGCGCGCAGCAGGATATGGCGTGCCTGAATTGGACCGCGCTCTCGAATCCGCTCAAAACAATCTTACCCTGATAGCCGAGCAAGAAATACAGCCCTTTAGAAAGAAGTCCGGCAAGAGCGATTATGAGACACATGAAATGCATCTTTACGAGTTGCCGTGGCCGAAAGAGGTTCTGCAATCTCTACCGGGTGAAACGCCAGTAGTTATCGACGTGACCCTCTCGTATTTCATTGAGCCAGGCCCCGGCGAAATTGGCTGGCGTGACAAATATCGATATCGTTCCCACGGCCTCGACTTCAACATCAAGAAACCAACTGAGACGATTGAAGAATTCGAAAAACGCTTGAACAAAGCTGCGCGAGAGAAAGAAGAAACCGATGCTGGTGGCTCGTCTGTTGATTGGACAATAGGGAAAAATGATGGCCGGTCGCGCGGTTCTGTCCATCGCGATTGGTGGGAAACAACGGCTGCCGAAGCCGCTGAAAGTGGTGTCATAGGCGTCTTCCCGAGAACAGGTTGGTGGAAAGAACGCCATCACCTTAAGAAGGGCGAGAGTAAATCTCGCTACAGCTTGATCGTTTCAGTGCGCACACCGACAGTCGAACAAGACATCTATACGCCAGTGAAAAATATGATTGCCCCAGAAATCGCAACAGAGATCACTATCGAAATTTGACCAAGCATTGTGCCTATTCCTTTTTCCAGCCGCCGCCCATCGCTTTAAATAGATCGACAGATGCGTTTAGCTCGGCAAGCATGGTCATAAACTGACTGTCTTGGGCTTGTAAAAACGCATCAATTTCGCGCGACAAATAGCGATAGGACATGGTTCCATTCGCGAATTGCTGCTCGGCAATTTTCAGTGCCTGCAGTCTAGATTGCGCGCTCTCTGCCCGGTGTCGGCCTTGCACACCAATCCATTTGACAGCCGCAAGACTGTCTTCGGCTTCCCCATATGCCTCCAAGACCGCTTGAATATAAAGTTCTGTCAATTCCAGTTTGCGCGCCTCCGCCTTATCTAGCTGGCCATGTAGCCTGCCCCCTTCAAACAGGGGCGCGGTGATTGAGCCAATCAAAGCTGCTATGGCAGACGGCGAGCCGATAATCGGCTGTGCCGCCGCAAGACCCGCCCCCAAATTGATCGACGGGTAGAGCGCTGCTTTTATCGTTCCGACATTCGCATTTGCTGCAATCAGCACAGCCTCAGCCGCCATTAAATCGGGCCGCCGCTCCAATAGTTGAACTGGCTGAAGGACGGCCATTGACGGCATCATCACATTCGCCAATGCACCACTATCAAGCTCAAAGTCTTGCGGTATATCTCCTACCAGTACCGCCAATGCGTTTCTGGCCTTTTCTTCTGCCAATGATATTGCTGCGATAGCCGCTGACCTCTCGGCAATCACGGCCTGCTGCCCTGCAAGCTGCCGGGAAACGTCTCGCCCGGTTGCCAAGTCAGCATTCAGGCTTTCAAGCACAGATTGCGCATTTTCAAGAAACTGTTCAGCAAGGCTTCTACGTTCTGCGAGTGCCAAAGCGGTAAAGTACGTGCGCGCGATCTCAGCAGTCAAAACCAATCGCAAGGCCGCATATTGATACTGCTTTTCATTCAGCAGCGCCGCATAGGATTCCTGCCGCGCTCTGTTTTTACCAAACAGATCGAGCTCATAGGATATGGTCGCGCCTGCGATCCAGTCCCGCGTGGCAAAACCGCCCTGGGGAGTCACGGTAAACGGGCGACTGTCATCGCTATCTTCCAGAACCGCACGTTCAGTTCCGCTTGCACCGAGTAACACCGAAGGAAGCAGAGAAGCGCCAGCAATTTTCAGATCGGCCCTTGCCTGATCGATACGGGTTAAGGCAGCTTTCAGGGAATGGTTGTTCCTCAAACCTTGGCTGACAAGATCATCAAGCTGGCCATCACCATAAAGCCGCCACCATTCCTGCTGAATTTCCTCCGCGCCGGTTTGATCGCTGCGCCACTCTGAGGCGCTCACATCGGGGCGCTCATAACTTGGCGTTACCGAACAAGCCGTCAGCACGCCGACAATCAGAAGACATCCAAATCGCGTCATCATCTTCATGATCCTTCTCCTTCGGTAGCTATGGGCAAGCGCAGTCGCCATTGCATGTAAACAACATAAAGAACCGGTAGCAGGACGAGCGTTAGCAAGGTTGTGCTGACCATCCCGCCAACCATGGGCAACGCAATTCTGCGCATCACATCAGAACCCGGTCCTTCACTTATAAAGATCGGAATAAGGCCAAGTATAATAACGCTAACCGTCATCAATTTGGGTCGCAGGCGCTGCAAAGCCCCGTCCCGCACATTTCGCACAAGCTCATCGAAAATCTTGGGCGGGTGTTCGCGCATTTGCTGGTCAATATAAAGCAGCATGATAATCGCTGTTTCAACGGCGATCCCGGCAAGCGCAATAAAGCCGACAGCCACAGCGACCGACATATTGTAACCGGCAAGCCAGACCCACCAGAAGCCACCAATAATGCCAAAAGGCAGTGACACAAGGATCAGCGCCGTACGATCAAAGCGGCCAAAATGCATATAAAGAAGCGTAAATATGATCAGCAGCGTAGCGGGTATAGCAATTGCCAGCCGTTCATTCGCCTGCTGCAATTGTTCAAACTGTCCTGAGAGTTTCAGGGAATATCCCGCTGGTAGATCAAGCCCTTTGAGCGTTTCTTTCAAGTCAGCAATATAAGAACCCAAATCCCGGTCCTTGATATCCACAAACACAAAGCCGTTAAGCCGCGCATCTTCGGAGCGGATCATGGCGGGTCCATCAGCCACGCGGATTTCCGCAAGATCAGCCATAGGCACTTGCAAGCCATCAGTACCGGGAACCAGAATATTATCCAAATCCGTCAGATGTTCTCTGTCCGGCCTGCCATAACGGACCATGACGGGATAGCGCTCCCGGCCTTCGATTGCTTCATCCAGCATCATGCCGCCGAGTGCGGTTTGCACGACCATCTGGAACATGCCTACGGATACGCCGTAGCGCGCCAAGGCACGGCGGTCGGGAACAATCTCGATATATTTCGCGCCTTGCACACGGTCGGCAATGGCGCTGCGCGTACCGGCAACAGTCCGCGCAAGTTCTTCAACTTGCCGCGCCACCTGGTCTATTCTGGCAAGGTCTGGCCCCGAAATCTTAATGCCAACCGGCGTTCTTATCCCGGTCGTTAGCATTTCGATACGAGTTTTGATCGGATAATTCCAGCTATTCATCATGCCCGGAAGCCGGACCCGCTGATCCATTTCCGCAATCAGCTTTTCAGGCGTAAGCCCTTCCCGCCATTCATCACGCGGCTTGAGTGCCACCCAAGTCTCAATCATCAAAAGCGGAGCCGGGTCAGTCGCTGAATTAGAACGCCCGGCCTTCCCAAAGGCGTGTTTCACCTCTGGCACCGTCATAAGTTGCCGGTTGGTGACCTGCAAAATTTCCCGCGCTTTGGCGGTAGAAACCCCCGGTAAGGTCATCGGCATATAAAGAATGCCCCCTTCATATAGCGGCGGCATAAATTCCGATCCCATTTTGGAGACGGGATAGGCCGTGCTGACCAAGGCGATGAGCCCAATGGCAAGCGTAACTTTCCTAAACTTCAGCGCGGCGTTGAGCACCGGCCTATAAAGCCCAAGAAACAGTCTATTGATTGGATTTTTCTGTTCCGGTCGTATCTTCCCGCGAATGAGCCAGAGCATCAGAACCGGAACAACAGTCACCGACAAAATACTGGCGGCGGCCATGGCATAGGTTTTGGTAAAGGCAAGCGGCGCAAACAAACGTGATGATTGGCCGGTCAAGGCAAAGACTGGCACAAAGGACACTGTGATAATCAGCAAACTAAAGAAAAGGCCCGGCCCCACTTCTTTGGCGGCGGAGATAAGGGCTTGCCTGCGCTTTTTCTTGTCCGTCGCATCATCGAGCTGACCAAGCTTTCTATGGGCATTTTCCACCATCACAATGGAAGCATCGACCATTGCCCCAATAGCAATGGCAATGCCGCCAAGAGACATGATGTTTGCTGTAATGCCTTGGGCAGACATTACGATGAAGGCCGCCAATATGCCGAGCGGCAATGTAATCACCGCGACAAAGGCACTGCGGGCATGAAGTAAAAACAGGAAGGTAATAAGTATAACGACAAGACTTTCCTCAATGAGCTTTTCAGCAAGATAATCAACCGACCCTTCGATAAGCTGGCTGCGGTCGTAAACGACCTTCAGCTCAACACCAGCGGGCAGGCCTTGCCGCACAGTCTCAAGGCGTTCTTTCACCCCTTCAATCACCGTCATGGCATTGGCACCGGGGCGCATAACCACAATGCCGCCCACCGCTTCACCAATACCGTTTAGCTCGGTAATCCCGCGCCGTATGGCCGGGCCTTCGACAATACGCGCCACATCACCCAAAGTTACCGGCGTGCCATTATGTGATTTGAGCACGACAGCTTCCAGGTCAGAGGTTTTTCCGACATAGCCAAAGGAGCGGATCAGATATTCGGTCTCCGCCATTTCAAGGGTGCGTCCGCCCGTTTCCTGATTGGCGCTGCGCACGGCAGCAATCACCGCTGTCATTGGCAGGTCGTAGGCCCGCAGCTTAACCGGATCAACGAGCACCTGATATTCTTTGACAAAGCCGCCCACACTGGCGACCTCCGCCACACCATCAACCGTGGCGAGTTCATAGCGGACAAACCAGTCTTGTAAGCTACGAAGTTCCTGCAAATCATGGCCGCCTGTGCGGTCATATAGAGCATATTGGAATACCCAGCCGACACCTGTGGCATCGGGGCCAAGCTGGGGCCGCGCACCTTGCGGAAGCTGGGAAGAAATTTGCGACAGGGATTCCAGCACGCGGCTGCGCGCCCAATACATGTCCACGCCATCTTCAAAAACGACATAAAGGAAGGATGTGCCGAACATGGAAAAGCCGCGCACATCTTTGGTGCGGGGTAAGCTCAGCATCTGGCTTGCAAGCGGGAATGTTACCTGATCTTCGATAACCTGCGGGGCCTGCCCCGGCCATTCGGTTTTGATGATAACCTGCGTGTCTGATAAATCGGGAATGGCATCAAGCGGTGTTCGGGACACAGACAGAATGCCGACAGCTAATAGGACAGTCGCCGCGAGCAGAACCAGAAACTGATTGTGGACAGACCATTCAATGATCCTGGCAACAGCACTTTTGGAAGGATCATGGGCATCAATGGACATGACCACCCCCAATTTCCATGGAAGAGCTTTCGTCCTCCATATCCATGCCGCCCATATTGGCCATGCCGCCGCGCAGATTGCTTTCCGCATCAATCATAAATTGACCGGACCGGACAATAGCGTCGCCTTCTTGAACACCTGACAGGATTTCCGTCATGCCGTCTGCGCTGATCCCCACTTCCACATCTATGGGCAGGAACTGCCCATCACCCAGACTTTTGATCAGGCGCGCACCGCGTCCATCGTAAAGCACGGCCTCTGCTGGCACAGCCAGACGCGGCAAAGCATCCGTCACAAACGTTACGTCCACGAGATAACCCGGCTTAGGCTCGCCGTGACTATGCGGTAGCTCCAATCGAACCGTCGCCGTTCTGGTTTCAAGGTCGGCAACGTGATGAATAAAGTCGATGGTGCTTTCATAACTCTTGCCGGTTTCCGGCACATGAACCATCGCCTTTTGGCCTTCGCGCAAGAACTGCACATCCCGCACCGGCACATCGGCATTCACCCACACTTGAGAGAAGTCCTGCATGGCAAGGGCCTGTTCACCCGGCTTCAGGTAGCTTCCTTCGCTCACATTTAGGGATACAACCGTGCCCGCTACCGGCGCATAAAACGGTGTTTCTTCCATCATCGCGCCCGCCGCCTTGAAGGCTGCAATCGCCTTTGCATCCATGCCGTACAGGCGAAGCCGCCTTTCGAGATTGTCAATCGGCACGCCGCCGCGCTTGCCAATCAGATAATCCGACTGCGCGCTCATAAGCTCAGGACTGTAATAGGTAAAAAGCAGATCGCCTTTGACGACCGTATCGCCCACGGCATCGGCCGCGAGACTTACGATCCAGCCCGGTGCCCGCATGTTCAGGACGGTCTCATTGCGGCTACTGGGAACAATCTCTCCAAACCCCTTCACGCCCCTACCGAAGGGAACTTTCTTCACTTCGGCTGTTTTAACACCCAGGGCCTGAATGAATTGCGGGGTGATGGACACCATCCCGTTCATCTGCTCCCCGGTCCCCATGTCCATACCCTCCATTGGCGACATATCGACAACTTTGGGCACAAGGGTCATGCCGCAAATTGGGCAGGTATCCCCCGCTTCGCCCTCAATATGAGGGTGCATGGGGCAAATATAGATTTCTTCCGAATAGGCTGTTGGCACAAAGGCAAACAGCGCAAAAACAAACAACAATACGCGCATAGCAATACTCCTTTCTTTTGGCGTTAAGCGTCAAAGAAAGAGGCGGCTTATATGCGTATGCGCTGTGTGTTCAGAAAGATCGGAGGGTATGTAGACTGCGAGAAGCCACGACCAGGTGGTCCACGAATGAAACGGGCGTCCGACACCTGCAAGCCATGGACTTGTTCGACGGACCAGACCGCGACACCAACTTTCATGGTATCAGTGGGAGCTTTAATCGTCGGCACCGGATCGGCAGAGGCCATATCGATCTTGGCACAATCAATGGCGATCATAATCGCCGGATCGGTGTCCATCTCAGCCATCTCGCCATGGCACGGCACATCTTCCGCTTGTGCGGCCATTGCGTCCATATTGGCGCACATGGTCTTTGCGCACGCCAGACCCGGCGTGAGCATCACAATCATCATCAGTGTCGTCAGAATCGATCTCATAACTATATTCTACACGAATTGAATGAATAGTTCCATCAATGTGATACCTTTCCGCAATACATCACGGAAATAGCGCCAGTCGGTGTTTTGATGACATCTTTTATATCTATCTCCAGAAAGCCAGAGCTGGTGGCGAGTTCAAACAAAATGCCATCCGCATTGGGCTGCGTTAGTTCATAACCATCAAGCATCTGAATAATTTTGAAGCATTGTTTCATGAACCAATTTGGCTGAACGGCATAATCGCCAATGATTAGCCGTCCGCTGGGCTTGAGTGCTTCAAAAGCGGCCTTGATGATGGCTTCTTTCCCAACTACCGGCACTTGATGGAGAACAAGAGTAACAACAACCGCATCAAGACTTTCAGATTCAAAATATTGTCCTAAAGCATCCCCCATATCATCGATAAGCTCAATATCGCCCTGCGCTTCCAGCTTTCCTTTGGCATGCGCAATAATATCGGGATCCGGATCGATCCCGAACAATTGCGCATCCGGCTGGTGCTGATGGACCAAAGACAGCAAAGACCCGGTACCACAACCAATGTCCAATATTCGTTCACCCGATTGCGGGTCTATGGCTTTCAGAACAGATTGCCGCCAAGCCCCCTCTCGCGTCAGCAGGGCAATGGCAAAGTCATACAAGGGTGTCAGCCATCGATATCGCAACACAGGCACATAACCACCGTCAGCCATGTTCAAGCTCCTTATGCCAGATTATCCGCTAACCAAATTCATGATCCAGCCAATCAGGATCACCTGCGGCAAGGTTACGAGCGGCAAGAACAAAGAGATTTTCCAGGACTTGGTTACATCCTTCAAAATCATAATCTCGGTATAGTCTGTGGAGACACCTGTCATAAGGAAGGTGAAACTGTTACCCGGTGCACCTGCGCGCGTCAGAATATCGGCTGCAATAGGTGCGGAGCCTTCTGAACACACCTCCAGAATTGTCGCGACAACAACCGTCAGCCCCAATCCCATCAAGGTCGGCCCGAAAAAAGTTTCAAATTGATCAGGTGACAGGAATGCCCTGACAAGACTGGCAAGTACCAGACCGAACAATATCCAACGCATGACCATGCGGGACTCAAGCAAGCCGCTCTTTATCATGTCTTTGAAAAAGGTCCCGTTGAAACTTGTTCCAGACAACCCTTTCTTCGCTTCCTCAAAAAATCGGAAATTTTCAGGTAGATCAACTTCGTTTGGGTTTTCCGGAAGCGTGCCGCGCCTTGTCAGGCCCTCAAATATCAGGCCGGACACAATGGCAATTGCCAGAGACAGGCCAATGAACGCCAACGTCCATGGTAAACCGATCAGCGCAATCAAGATCAACGTCAGCGAAAATGAGTTCCAGGGACTCGCGATCAAAAAAGCCATGACCTGACCGGTACTCGCCCCGCGCTCATAAAGCTTGGCCCCCACCATCAGGATACCATGGGAGCATAAGTCTAGTAGCAAGCCACCAAGTGTTGCACGCAATATACCGCTGAAAGACCCGCCGCGCCCCAACAACGCAATCACGAATTCCCGTGGCACTTTAGACAGCACACCAACCATGATGATGCCGATCAAAACGCCCCACCAGATCGTATTGACGAGCTCAAAGATTGACGCGGAAAATATCTCTAGTGGTGCAAGCGATTGTGTGCTGTCAGGACTGAGCCAGTAAAGCACATAAAAAACAGAAACGATGATAGCGGACCCCCAAAGCAGGAAATCCAATTTCTTTTTGCCGCCGTCATCATGGCAGCTTTCATGATCGCCGTGGTGCATGTGATGTTCGTGTGACATTATCTTCTTCCTTTCCCGATCTAATGATCGTGAGGCACCGCGTGCCCTTCATCATGGTGGTGACCAGACGTTCCCTTACCCTCGTCACTTTCTGCTAAACCCGGTTCCACGGCATGTGGCATGGTGGCATCACCATGCGGATGTGACTGGTCAACTTCCGGCATGTGATCCCCCGCATCCATAGATTCGCTGTGATCATGACTATCGGAACTACCGTGATGATCATGTCCCGGTCCACTAATGGCGGGCAGTTGTTTAACCCCAAGGCCATAACCGTAAACGATATGACCACCCCACCATGCGGCGGTCGTGAACAAAATCGCCGTGATTAGCATTGAGCCCACAAATGTCATAGAGGGCTCTGCCGCCCGCTTGATACATCGCCAAGCCGCCATCGCCAACAGAAATGCCGATGCTCCTAACGCCCAGTTACGGTGGACCGTCATCGCTTCATGCGAAGGACCGTCATGTCCAATCGTAAAATAGGCCTGAAATCCTGCCGCCACCGTGAAGACAACAGACAAAACCGCGAGACCTAGAATTAAATCGGCGCTTTGCCGGATAGTCGGCAGACGGCTGGAAACAATCCCGACCTTGGACAGCACATAAAGACCGGTAGCCGTTACACTGAGCGCATAGGCAAAATGAACGAGCACCGGATGAATATTGGGTTCAATCAATGGCAACATTGCTACCTCCCTTAAAACCAAGCTCTGATACCAAGGACAAAGACGGTATTGTCATCATCCCCGCCAGTCGCTTCGATCATGTTTCCTGTTTCTCCGAGTGATTTTTGCCACTCAACACCAATATAGGGTGCAACCTCGCGCACAAATTCGTAACGAAGACGTAAGCCCAGATCGAGATTGGTAAAACCCGCGCCAATATTCCGATCGGAAACATCCTGCGCGGACATCTCAAGCTCCGCACGCGGTTGCAGAATCAAACGCTGCGTTAAAAGCAGCTCATATTCAGTTTCAACTCTGGCGATAAGATCACCCTCATCACTCAGGAATGCTGCCGCATCCACCTCGAACCAGTAGGGTGCCAAGCCCTGAATACCTAGCACGGCATGCGCACGGCTATCGGGCTCCCAATCATACCGGATGCCTGCCTGCACATCCCAAAAGGATGAAACGGCATGAGACCATAAGGCCTGCACTTCTGCATCTTCGACCTCTTCACCAAGGTGCCATTCGCCCTCTGACTTAACCCTGAACTTGTCAATGTCGCCGCCATACCAGCCCTGCACGTCCCAAACAGCAACTTTATTACCATCTGAATATTGCGTTTCCAGCCTGTCCGCCATTGCAAACAAGTGAGGCATCGAACCATGTGATGACTGCACTTCCGCGCGAGATTTCGCCATCGCTTCGGCGCCCCAATAGCTGTCGGCCTGCGACCAAGGGGGGCTTCCCTCTTCTGCATTCGCTACTGCACTACTGGCTAAAAACAAAACAGCACCTAAAGCGGCCTGAATTTTTGATGTGAAATGTCTCATTGGTCGCCTCCCTTTCCATGATGCATGTGGTGATGTTGATGCATATCGCCATCGGCGTTTGGAGCCTTCATTTTGTGCTTCATCATCTGATGGTGGTCATGCACTGTTGCATTGGCGTTTGGCAAAACAGATACAACCTGCATCATGCCTGCATGCATGTGATAGATGAGGTGGCAGTGGAACGCCCAATCCCCCACATGCTCCGCGCTAACATCAACGGACAGTTTTTCGCCGGGTTTAACAATCACCGTGTGCTTTCGCGGCTTGTGTTCGCCGCCCCCATTGACAAGATCAAAGAACATGCCATGCAAATGGATGGGGTGAGGCATCATGGTATCGTTCACCATTGTCAGCCGCACGCGTTCACCCTCATGAAATTTGATCGACTCGGTCACTTCGGAGAACTTCACCCCGTCAAACGACCACATGTAACGTTCCATGTTACTGGTCAGATGAACGACAACTTCTCTTTCCGGTTCACGCAAGTCAGGATTGCGCTCCAGCGCGCGAAGCTGGCTATACCGCAAAACGCGATGGGGGACATTTTCAAGACCAATACCCGGTTCATCCAATCGGCTTATCGGCATTGCAGCAACGTTTACAACACCCGGGCCACGCTCAATCTTTGCTTCCTGTACAGGGGGCCCGTGCGGATCAGGCATCATGCCGCCATGCCCTGCATGCATGCTGTGATCCATCTTGCTATGGTCCACTGAAGCGCCCATATTGTGTGGCATGGCACTGTGGTCCATCTTCCTAGCATTATCTTTACTGTTCATATCACGGCTGCCATGACCACCACCACCATGAGCGCTATGATCCATCCCCATATCGCGCATGGTTAGTGTTGGCACCGCACGGAGCGCAGGCTCTTTCGCCCGCATACCAGGTCTTGGCCCAAGTGTCGCAACGGCCTGTCCCGACCGGTCAATTGACTCAGCAACGAAGGCATAGGCCCTATCCTCCTTGGGTTCGATGATGACGTCATAGGTTTCCGCGACGCCGATCTGAAATTCATCAACTTCCAGCGGCTGAACATTCAGCCCATCTGACTGCACAATTGTCATTGGTAAGCCGGGAATGCGGATATTGAATATTGTCATCGCTGCCGCATTGATTATCCGCAGACGGACACGTTCCCCCGGCACAAAAATGCCGTTCCAGTTATCTGCTGTAGAATGACCATTGATCAAATAGGTGTACGCGGGCGCGCCAATATCCGAGATATCACGAGGCGACATACGCATCGCGCCCCACATGGCCCGGTCCTCCAATGTCGCACCTAGCCCTTTTTCACCCACATCGTCGATAAAGTCGCCAAGATCGCGTTGCTGGAAATTGTAGTTATCGCTCATTTTCTTGAGCTTCGCGAACACGCGGTGCGGGTTTTCGAATGTCCAGTCGCCCAGCACCAACACATATTCGCGATCATAATGAACCGGATCAGCCCCTTTGGGGTCGATAATCAGCGGCCCGTAATGACCAAGCTGTTCCTGCAAACCCGAATGGGAATGATACCAATAGGTACCCGATTGCGGCACAGCAAACTTATATGTAAAGGTCTCATGCGGCTTAATACCGGGAAAGGTCACGCCCGGCACGCCGTCCATTTGAAACGGCACCAAAAGCCCGTGCCAATGAATAGACGTGTCTTTCATCAGGTGATTGTGAACACGCAAGGTGATCTCATCACCCTCACGAAAGCGGATTAGCGGGGCAGGAACCGTTCCGTTCACACCAACAGCATGAGCGGCGCGTCCCCCGATTGGGAAACTGAATTTTCCGATATTGAGGTCAAATTCTGTTCCTCTTAGTTCTTGTAAGCCAGAGTTTCCTCTACTTGCTGGCCAGGCCCAAGAGGGCAACAAGCTGTTTAACCCCATGCCCAGGCCAATGCTGGCCATGCCCTGCAGGACTTGTCTCCTGCCAACTTTTTGCGATTTCATAGTTTTTCTCTTTCTACACTTAACAATTGAACAAACGACAACGCCCGAGCGGCCCGATAAAAAGGCAACTCAAAAAAACTTGTCTAGTTCAATAAAAGTGTATGCAGAGAAACCGGTGTATCTTGCTTTAAAGTTCGCTGCGACGGCGGTCCGCGCTTACGCTCTATAGATGGCGCATAACGTGGCCGCTCTATATTAACAGCAAGTGCAACGAATTCGACTTTATCTGATGGTGACCCAAGCGCCGCTTCGGCAGGGGCCAGCACCGCCTCTTCAAGCGCCGTATCATGGCATTGATCCTGACAATCGCCATGTGCGTCAATGTCAACCGCGCTTTCATCGCAAGCAGAATGGTCTGCACCATCCGTACTAGCCATAAGCATTGGCGCGTCAGCTTCCATCGCCAAAGCGCATGTGCAAAGAGGTCCCGCCGCAAGCATTGCGACAAGAAGCATGGAGGCTATAAATTTATGAACCACAACCATACGATTTCCTCTTCACAAACCCACCATATACCCCTATAGGGTATATGTCAATGAGCTCTCAAACCGACATACAAAAGCGCTTGCGGCGTATAGAAGGCCAGGTGCGTGGTGTCATGCAAATGGTCGAAGATGACCGCTATTGCATTGATATCATCCATCAGATTCAGGCAGCGCGTGCCGCTTTAGGTCGGGTTGAAGAAGCCGTCCTTAAACATCATGCCGAAACCTGCATTCAGGACGCTATCGAATCTGGTAACACACAAGAGCAAAACCAGAAGATCGATGAGCTGCTGGATTTGATCTCGAAATCCAGACGCTAGCCCGGCTGACCATTCACACGGTTATAAAGCCAACCGATGAGATAGCCGGTGACGCCTGCAATGACGATCCAGGCGATCCCACCGATCAAAAATCCGATCACAGGCATGTGCCATGACATGTCGCCAAAATCAGTGTGAAGCATATGTCCGGACATTCCGACCATCATGCCAGGCATCAGCCATATAAGAAGACCACATATAAGCCATATGACCGCGACCGTACCTACAAATGCAGCGGCCAAAGCAGAACTATTGAGCATGATAACCTCCCTAACTCGCTTTACAATCAGGATAGTCCATCCTGTCGATCAGGCATTGATTTGGGTCAATCCTGTTGTTGCCGTGATTTTATTTGCAAAAATGCCCGCCCCGGAAACCAATGGTAAAGCGCTGGCAACACCACGAGCGTAAGGATTGTCGATGAGATAATCCCCCCGATTACAACCGTTGCAAGGGGCCTTTGCACCTCTGCCCCCGCCCCGGTGTTAAATGCCATAGGCACAAAACCAAGTGACGCGACAAGTGCAGTCATCAATACGGGTCTTAACCTCGTGAGCGCCCCTTCGATGATTGCCTTATCAACCGGATGACCCTTGGCTTGCAAATCACGGATAAACGAGATCATCACCACGCCATTCAGCACCGCAACGCCTGACAATGCGATGAAACCGACCCCCGCTGAAATCGAAAGCGGAATATCCCGCAACAGCAAGGCGGCAATACCGCCCGTAAGCGCGAGCGGCACACCGGAAAAGACCACAAGCGCAGCACGCGCTGAATCAAAGGCCATAAACAAAAGGCCAAAGATCAACGCGAGAGCAATCGGCACAACAATGGTTAATCGCTGGCGCGCTGATATGAGCTGTTCAAATGTGCCGCCATACTCCACCCAATAGCCAGCAGGCAGTTTTGCTTCTGCGCCCACTTTATCTTGCAATTCTTGCACAAAACTGGCGAGATCGCGGTCCCGCACATTGGCCGTGACCGTCACGCGGCGTTTGGCATTTTCGCGACTGACCTGGGCCGGTCCAAAGGCGATCGAAAGCGCCGCGACCTCCCGCAAGGGGACATAATCAGGCGTTTCATCTACACCCTCCTGCTCTGCCATCGGCAAGGGAACGGGCAGCCGGGCAAGCGCATCAATATCACCGCGCATTTTTTCGGGCAAACGAACGACAATATCGAACCGTCGATCCCCCTCGTACAATACGCCCGCTTCGCGCCCCCCTATGGCAACTTCTACAACCTCCTGAACATCGGCGACACTTAATCCATATCGTTCTAGCTGCTTGCGGTTAGGCACAACGCTTAATGTCGGAAGTCCTGTAACCTGCTCCACCTTCACGTCTGCCGCGCCTGGAACTGTCTGGACGAGCTTTTCGATTTCCTGAGCAGAGCGCAGTAGCTGGTCCATATCGTCGCCATAAACCTTGACGGCAAGATCACTGCGAACACCAGAAATCAGCTCATTAAACCTGAGTTCAATCGGCTGGGAGAACTCATAGGCACTACCCGGTATGGCTTCCAGGGCGATTTCCATTTCTTCAATAAGTTCAGCCTTGGTTTTGTCCGGGTTTGGCCATTCATCCTTTGACTTTAACAAGACATAGATATCGGCGATATTGGGTGGCATAGCATCGGTCGCCACTTCTGCCGTTCCGATCCGCGCAATAACCGTGCGCACCTCAGCAAATTTGAGGACTTCTTTTTCAAGTTCAAACTCCATTTCAACGGATTGAGTGAGCGAGGTGCCGGGTGCCCGCAAGGCCTGAATGGCGATATCCCCCTCATCAAGGGACGGCACAAATTCGGCCCCCATGCGGCTAGCGCCGAATAGGCTTATGATGACCAGCACAATAGCGAAGCCGATAACCGACAGAGGATGATGGATTGACCAGCGAAGCACCGGCTCATACCCCCGTTTAGCTGCGCCGATGATACGGCCTTCCTTTTCATCCACCTTGCCCGTTACAAAGGCCGCAACAGCAGCAGGCACAAAGGTGATGGACAGCACCAAAGCCGAAAGCAAAGCTGTTACTACGGTAAAGGCCATGGGGTGGAACATCTTGCCCTCGACCCCGCTAAGTGTGAAAATCGGCAAATAAACAACGGTGATAATGATAACGCCGAATATGCTTGGCTTGATCACCTCTGCCGTTGCACTGGCAGCAAGGGCATAGCGCTCTTCCTTTTCAAGCAATCTGCCAAGCCGGTGTTGCTCCAGACCAAATCGGCGAATACAGTTTTCGATGATGATAACAGCTCCATCAACGATCAGGCCGAAATCGAGTGCCCCAAGGCTCATCAAATTGCCGGAGACTTTGTTCTCAACCATACCTGTAATGGTCATCAGCATGGAAATTGGGATCACAATTGCTGTAATCAGCGCCGCCCGCAAGTTACCTAACAGGAAGAAGAGAACGGCGATAACAAGCAGCGCACCCTCCAGTAGATTCTTTTCGACCGTCTTGATCGTGCGCTCAACAAGGTTTGTTCGGTCATAAACGGTCTTGGTGACCACGCCCTCCGGCAGGGAGCTTGCAATCTCTTCCAATTTCTTGCCAACACGCTGGGCAACGGCCTGGGAGTTCTCCCCCATCAGCATCATCGCGGTACCAAGAACAACCTCCTTGCCATTTTCGGTTGCCGCGCCGGTGCGAAGCGGTGAACCAAAATCCACATCTGCCACATCGCGAATACGGATCGTCACCTCATCTCGTTTCGCCACAATGATACGGCCAATATCCTCGATAGACTTAACCTGCCCCGGCACGCGAACCAGATATTGCTCGCCGTTGCGTTCAATATAGCCTGCCCCCACATTGGCATTGTTGCGCTCAAGAGCGTTCAGCACATCATGAATTGTGAGGTCATAGCTCAAGAGCCGTACGGGATATGGTGTTACATGATATTGCTGTTCATATCCGCCGATGGTATTGACCTCCACGACCCCTTTTAGAGTGCGAAGTTGCGGAACAATAATCCATTCCTGAATGGTCAGAAGGTCCATCGGCGTATAGGCGGAGCCATCTTCTTTTAGCGCCCCTTCTTCTGCCTCAACCGTATAGAAGTAAATCTCACCAAGGCCTGTTGATACCGGCCCCATAATGGGCTCAAGCCCTTCCGGCACTTCACTTTTTATCTGCTGTAGCTTTTCGGCAATGAGCTGCCGCGCGAAGTAGATGTCTGTCCCTTCATCAAATATGACCGTCACCTGTGACAGGCCGTACCGCGAAAGCGAACGCGTATGGTCAAGATTGGGAATGCCGGACAGGACAGTTTCGATGGGAAAAGTAACCCGCTGCTCAACTTCTAGCGGCGAATAGCCTTGCGCTTCGGTGTTTATCTGCACCTGGACATTCGTAATATCAGGTACGGCATCAATTGGGAGTTTGGTAAAATTATAGGCACCAAGGGCACAGACACCGAGCACGATAAGCATAACGAGCCATCGGTGACGAATAGATAAGGAAATAATTTTTTCTAACATGATCGCGGCTTTCTATTGGAATTAGTGGGAATGAGCCGCAGTGGCTTTCAAAATGTCTGATTTGATGATGAAGCTGCCTTTGGCGACATAGGTTTGTCCTGCCGTAAGGCCGTTCAAAATCTCAACAAACTTCGAATCTGAGAGTCCAAGTTTGACTGGTCTTGGTTCGAACCGACTTCCATCAGCCAAGAACACCACGTCTCCATATTCTTCCATTTTCTGGACCGCACTGCGCGGGACAGCGATCTGCACCTGCCGACTTGAAACCGCAACATCACCTTCAACGGTCATGCCCGGCTTCCAAGCGCCTTCTTGATTTGCAAGCGGAACAATCGCGACCAGCGTTTGGCTAAGAGCGTCCGCTGTCGGAAACAACATAGTAATGTTAGCCGCCGCGGTCTTGTCCCGCTCAAGCGCATGAATGGTGACTGCTTGCTCAGCCGCAATGCGTTCCGCATCACGCGGGAAAACATGAAACTTGGCCCAGACTTCTGAAAGATCGGCAATTTTGAACAGCGGATCAGCGCCTGTGACATCGCCGACATTGGTGTTCCGGCTTAATACAACCCCGTCTATCGGAGCCACCACGCGAAAGTCCCGCAGGCTCTCATTCGCCTCAACAACTGCCAGCAGCTGCCCCTTCTTTACCGCCTCACCCAGCTCTACATTCACGGAGCGGACAATCCCCGCAAACCGGGCGCGCACATCGGCTTTCCGGTTTTGATCAAGTGTAATGCGTCCAGTCAAGGCCACCGTTTCCGCAATCGTGGCCGGTCCTGCCCGGTCCACAACCACGCCCATGCGTGCGGCTGAGTCAGGGCTTATTTTCGTGCTGCCCTCTTCGTGTTCATCATGCCCCTCATGCCCACTGTGGCCATGATCGTCATGCTCATCGCCAGACTCGTCGTGGTCATTTCCATGCGCTTCGTCTTCATGATCGGCGGATTCATTTTCGTCATGGCCATTTTCACCATGTTGATGGGCAGCGTGACCTGCTTTGCCGGATTCTGCCTGTACAGTTGTTGTTACCGAGCCAAGGGCAAGAAGCAGCCCTGCCAAAAGCACGAATGGAAATTTGAGTGAGATTTTTTTTGTCATTTTTATTCTCCTGATGATGTTGTAAGATGCTCAACGTCAGCGCGTGAGACGTGGTAGCGTTTAAGTGCGTTGTGATGCCCGGCGCGCGCCTGAAACAAAGTGCGCTGCGCATCAAGAACTTCTAAAAATGGGAACCGGCCTTTTTCAAAACCTTCACGGGACAGGCGGTATGCCTTCTCGGCAGCCGGTATCAATGTAGATTGGAAGCGGTTTGCTTCCCGATAGGCCGTCTGCCAATTTTGCCATGCTTCAACAAGTTGTTGACCGGCGATCCTTCTGGCATCCTCCGCATTCCGAAGTTGTTGCTGGTAGAGTGCTTCTTCCTCCGCAACACCGCCCTGATTACGGTTCAATACTGGCAACGGAATCGAAGCGCCTGCAATGACTGCACCGTCATCGGTGTCGTTGAAACGCCGCATCCCAACTCTAAAGGTCGGATCGGGGATGGCCTGCGCCTTGGCGAGCCTTATTGCCGCTTTCTGTCCAGATGCCGCCATTGCAGTAGCAAGCAAATTGGGGTTATCCGCCAAACGCGCCTGATAAGATTGTAGGTCATTGGGAGGTGACAGCTCGTAGAAATGATCACTGTCAAGCACATGACTGAGATGAGCTATTCCAAGCAAGCTCGCGAGTGATGCCTTGGCTACGGCAAGTTCCCGCTCAGCATTTTCGCGCGCAATAACAGCGGTACTGAGCGCAACTTCGGCCTTGCTGAGCTGGATGTCAGAAGACGCTGCCGCCGCAACCCGTTTTTTCACGATATCATGGACTTCGCGGGCAAGACTTTCTTGGGACTGCGCCAGTCGCAATGCTTCTTGTTCAACCAGGACGGTCTCGTATGCGATATGAACATCGCGCACAATCTCAAGACGCATAGCCGCTGTTTGCAAGTCAGCCGCAGATCGCAACAAAGATGCTTGTTCTTTCCTTGCGCCCCGCTTGCCGCCTATTTCAAATGTCTGACTGACGCCTGCATAATATTCGGCAGAATCCGTTCCATCATATGGACCGGTTCCCGCAAAATTCTCTACTTCTAGCTCCAGTTCCGGGTTTTGCCACAACCCTGCCTGTGTTTCGCGGCCTATCGCTGCGTCCCGCATTGCCATTGATGCCTTTAAGGCGGGTGACACGGCTACTGCCATGTCTGTCGCCTCTTCCAACGTCAAAATTGCACGGGCTGGCACAGCCTCCTCAGCCGCTGCGCTTCCCACACTTCCGAGAGGCATCAGCCCCACCAATAATACCAAAATTGCCTTTCTCATATGTACCTCACTCAAAACGATTGTGAACAGAACGAGCCTGTTCGTTTCCCTGCGCAAAACAGGGACTGCCTTCTCGCAAACGGATTCCGTCTGCGTTTACGCTATCGTTTTGGGAGGTTTATTCATCGGGTAGTGAGGTGACCCTCGTACCCGGTCGACGTGACGCGAAAGTGAGATTGCCGACGCATCCGGCACTGCAATGGTCAGATCGGAAAGATAGCCGATGATGTGACCACACCCGAGATGGCACTCACATTGATCGCAATCCTCAAAGGGGTTGGAATCTCCTGAATCATCCACCGAAAGCTGAATTGTTCCATGATCATCGACCGCAATATTTGCGTGCGCGTGAAAGCCTGACGCCAGTGCCATCAGCACTAGCGAAACAATCACCAACAATGTGGGCAACCGACGAGTCATGATTTCAAGCTACCAGATATTTCACGTCGGTCAATTCAATTTTTGAGAATGATTCTTAAAACAGTCAGTGCAAAGTGAGATTGATGTCAATCTCATAGTGATCGACATAGCTGTCTTTTTCAGCGGCCAATACATCGTTGAGCAAGCGCGGCTCCGGAATGGGGGCTCCCTCTTGCAGCATCCCTTCAATATGAAAGTCGATGGCCTCGGCAAAGCTGGCCCGCGCTTCATCAATGGTCTTGCCAGCGGACACGCATCCGGGAATATCGGGAATGTCGACCCAATATTCGGTTTCCGGTTCTTTTCTGATCAAGGCAATGTAGGTCCGTTTCATAGCAATTCCTTATAACACAAATGTCAGAATGGCAGACTATCATCGAATGATTGGGCGGCGATTTCATCAGGCAAAATGCGGATTGCACCAAGACAGCCAAATTCGATGGCCTGTAACAGATCAACAACCTGCACCCAAAATTCATACTCTTCTGGGCAATCATGGTTTCGATAGAAATCGCAATAGAGCCCTGCCCAATACCAGCTAGTTTTGCCGAGCACCTTTTCTACATCTTCAAAACAGCAGGCTGTTTCATAAACCTTGCGGGTGACGGTCGTGATTATGCCTTTGTGGCATTCATCGCACTCTTCACGAAAATGGTGAATATCGCCCAACACAATTATCTCTGCCATATGGTCTGCCATGTTCCTTGGCTCCTTACCTATCGCGTCCGCGATCCTGATCCTTTTTCCGGCTGCGGTTGCGCATATGCTCTTCACTGCGTGGATGGTGATCACGCTCATCGCCGCCGTCGCCATCCCCATCGTCCTGATCAGCACCGGAGGCACGATCAAAGTCATGGGTTAAGTCCGGGATATCATGACCGGCATTGCCATCGCCCTCGTGGCCACCTCGCACCTGACCGGCAGCGTCACGGAAGTGCTCGCTGAGACTGTCTATATTGGTGCGGTTAAGCTCCCGACGCAGACCTTGATGGCGGGCACGCTCAAACTTCTGGTCAAGCGCTGCAAATTCACGCGCTTCGACCTTTTCAAGATTGCGCAAGCGGCGCTCAATATCCCGCTCCAAAGCAGCATGTTTCTTTTCCTGTAGGCACTGTTCTTCCTGATGGACAAAAGCTAGCGCCTCACGGTCATCGGCCTGCCCAGCATGGCGTTTCTTATCTTGATAGTCATGCAGCACGCGGCGCACGAACATGGCACCGGATGCACGGCCCAAGAATGCCATCAATCCCTTCGGGTTAAACTGCGCGCGCTTTTCAGCTACGGCCTGTTCGTGTTTGGCAACGGCTTCTTCCAGCCGCTTGGCCTCTACTGCCTGCTTCTGCGCAAGCGCCGCTTTTTCCTTGGCCATACGTTCCGCAAGACCGGCTTTTTCGGCTTCCAGCGATTTGCGGCGTTCAAGATGCGCCTGCTTCAAAGCATCGGCCTTGGCTGCCCATGCCTCATAGTCCATATGCTGGGTGAGCTGATCGCGATAACGGGCAGCGGCTTCCCGCGCCTCATCCACCGTCGGCAAGGCGGATGCCGGATAATCCTTTTCCAGAAAGGCCACCACGTCCTTGGAGCGCACGGACTTGTCATCAATCATGCGGGGCAAGGCGCTCATATGGCCGTGCAAATCCACCAGCACATAAGGCCGGTTGCCAGTTGCCAGCACATACCCCATATCAGCAAGCGCATTCACAAAGCCTTGCGGGCCGTCTGCGCTGCGCCAAGCTTGTGTGACCTCGGCCATACGCTCTTCCTTGGTGCGGCCTGTATTGTTCTGCTGATGCTGGTCGTAAAGACTGTTCTGCCTATTCTTCTGCTTTTCGGCATGGGATTGCTCATAGCCGTCCGGCAAGACCAGATCATGATCGCGGGCAAATTCCCGCGTCACCATCATCAGCTTTTGATGGTCAAAGCTCATCTGAATGGCTTTGCCCTCATCCGCATCAATCCGCGACCAGACGACGTGAGCGTGCTCGCGTCCGTTTTTGTGATGAAAGACTACGGCGCGGGGTTGATCGGCCAGCCCCAAACTATCTTCGACCCGGCCAATATAATCCATATATTGGTCACGGCTCATCGGGCCGTTGATCTTGTCCCACGGGTTAATCGACAGACTGTAAAGATAGTTCTGGCATTTGGTCAGGCAGTCGGCCTGCAATTCCCATTCGGCAAACGCGCCGTGCAGATCGTGCGCCACCGCGCCACGGATATGAGCAACTTCCACCTGCTCATTCTCCGCCTCGTTCTGCAAATGGGTTGCAAGGTCATTGCCGCCGCCACGTTGAGACGCAAAGGGGATCATGATCGCCGCCCCATCGCATGGAAGCAGGCCTGCCGGATGGCAGTGAGCTCTGCCACCGCCTGCTCCAGCTTGAGCGCAACACCGGCATCGGGTCCGGCCATAAGACTGATCTCGTGAAGGTCGTCATGCAGCCGGGCCGTTTGGCTTAATAGATGGGCGATAAGTTGCTTCTCAATCACAGGACGGCGTGAGGCACGGGGCACCTCCCCGCCAAATATGGCCTGCGTGATAAAGGCATTTCGGGAAAGACCGGAACGCTCCACCCGCAACCAAAACTCGGCTTCGAGTTCGGCGGGTAGCCGATAAGATATCGGCGGCTTGCGTTTCTGTTTGTCTTTTCCGTTTTCCATTCCTCCTGCTTACTGAAGCAGCATCACGCCCTGCCTCGCGGCGTCCTCGCGGCATCCAATCCTGCGCAAGGGTTGGTCCAGGGTTTTCAGGGGAGGCGAAGTCCCCTGAATGCAGGTCAAGGCAGCATACGCCTTGTGGAGGGTTTTTAGGGGCGCTCACTGCCCCTAAAGCGATGGGGTGTTGGGGAGAGCGCAGTCTTCCCGGCTCGTGATGAAACGGCGAAACGTTTTCCTCAGCCAGATAGGGTCGATCCCTGTTCTGGCTGACCTATCGCTTAATGAAAGCATCCCAAAAGGATGATTGAATTTAGCGATAACCGAGGGGGGTTAACGGGGGAATGGAATGTCCCCCTCAAGGTGCGCGTGGTACTACCACGCACACCTTGTACTCCATCTTAATGCCTTCCACCTGCTCTTCCTTCAGTCTACGGAAAACATGGTTATCAAACCCTTAAAATCGCCCCAAAAGCCGCAGATTTTCTTTAGTTTCCGGACTATAGCGGGTCGAAACGGAGCGTTGCGGATAGACCAAACAGCCCAGCCATTTGCTTTATCCGAACGCGCATATTGATCTTATCAGGATAACCCAAAACGAAAAACGGAGACGCTTGCGCGCCCCCGCTTTAGCTGTGGGTATGTTCTAGGATTTAGACTTGCTCGCCGTCGGTCTCTTGACCCGCTTCACGTAAAACGATGCGTCCGCCATTTGCGGGAACAAGGTCGAGCTGAACAGTCAGGCCTTTGGCATCTTCGTGATCCCAGGCGGCCCCGATGCGGGTCCAGTAGGATTGATCTCCGCGTTCTGAAACGTGATAGGCGATCAAGGCCGGTGCCTGATGTGTGCGTGTTTGGTTGCGAGTATCTGTCATCTTAGGTCTCCTTTCATTTGATCTGTTTTGACGACGCGAACCCATTGGACAGTGCTTCAAGGCAGCCGGTCACCCTGTAAGGGTTTACGGGCAACACGGGAGCGCAAGCGAATGGAGCGGGCCGCCCGTTGACCGGCTGCCGTGCCCTGTCAGGTCTCGCGTGTATTTAGTCAAAACGGGCTCAAGTGATTAGGGCAGACTTGATGACTTCGCCTTCGCACCACCGCCACGAGGACGGCACGAGGCGCAGCCCCACCTCCTTCAGGCATGGTCATTTCCAAGGACGTGAGAGGAACGCCATAGAGATGACCAATCAAACGCTAGACAAATTTATGCAAGACATCCCGCGTGGCATCCCCTCGCGTCCGCTCAAGCAGCAAACGGCACCGCAGGCGCGCTGGCAATCACCGGACGCCATCTGCAAAAGCGCGGCGCTTGCCTATGACCCCAAACGCCCTGACGGGAAAATCCTGATGGGAGCCATCGGTGACAAGCTGATTGGCATAGAAGACAATCGCCATATTCTGACTGTGGCGGGCAGTCGTGCAGGTAAATCCGTCACCGTCATAGGCAATATGTGCTTTTACCCCGGCAGCGTTCTGGCAACAGACCCCAAGGGCGAGCTTGCCAACATCACGGCTGCGCGCCGTGCGGGCCTCGGCCAAAAGGTCTATGTGCTTGATCCCTTCAAGCAAACCAATGGCGAAGCCGCCAAACACCGTGCGCGTTTTAATCCGATGGCAATGCTTTCTCTTGCTAGCCCCACCATCATTGAGGATGCCGCCCTGATCGGGGATGCACTTGTCATCGCTGCGGGTAAAGACCCCCATTGGGACGAAAGCGCCCGCAATTTTATTGAAGGTGTCATTCTTCATGTCGCCACCGCCGTCACCCATGACGGAGAGCGCAATCTGGTGACGGTTCGCCGCCTGCTGCGCCATGCCCTCAAATGGTTAGGCAATGATGAGAATGGCGACTTTGCCCTGCGCGCCGAAATGCTGGCCAATGCCGATTGGCTCGCCAATGGCTGCGGCTATGCGGACGTGGCCGATGCCATTGAAGGTGCGGCGCTGGATTTTTTTGAGAAGAGCGAAAATGAGCGGGCCAGCGTGCTGTCTACCGTGCGCCGCCATACCAAGGTACTGGAATACAGTGCCATGCGATCTGTTCTCTCCGGCCATGATTTTGATCTGGCCGATTTGAAACGCGAGGCTGTCACAGTCTATTTGTGCCTGCCCGCCAGCCGTATGGGCCTGTGCAATCGCTGGCTGCGTATCTTCATCAACCAGCTTCTCGATGCAATGGAGCGGGAAAAGGCCAAAGCCGCTCATCCCGTTCTGGTCTGCCTTGATGAGTTTCCGGTGTTGGGGCATATGAGCCAGCTTGAAAACGCTGCCGGTCAGATTGCGTCGTTCGGCGTCAAGCTTTGGGTCATCCTGCAAGATTGGGGGCAAGGCACAACGCTTTATAAAGAGCGTTGGGAAAGCTTTGCCGCCAATGCCGGTATCATGCAGTTCTTTGGTAATAATGATGTGGCGACAACAGAATATATTTCCAAGCGCCTAGGCAAAACCCAGATTGCCGCCATTCGGGGTGGCGAGGTTGGGCAGGATCAGGCCCGCCAAGGCCTTACCGGCAAGTCCGAGACGCTGGAACTGCATGACCTGATGGCACCGGAAGAAATTACCCGCCACTTTGCCCGATCAGATCCCCTCAAGCGTCAGCTTGTGATCTGGGCGGGCTATCATCCCATGATCCTGCAACGGGTTGAATATTTTGACCACTCAGGGCCGTTTGCAACGCTGTTCAATCAAACCTTGGGTTAAGGCCGCCTTGCTAAATTGACACCCTGCGCCTCAGCCTGTTTGCGCTCCTTTATCGAAAGAAGCCGGGCCAAGGCCGGATTATCACCAAATAAATAGGCCTTTTCAGAAGCCAACCTTCCCGCACGGTCGCGCAAGAGATAATCGCATTTACCGGATTCAATCAGCACCATCGCCACTTTCTTTGCATTGCGGGTAGCGGCGATATGCAGAACCGTATCGCCGAAACGCTCACGCGGCTGGTTCACATCAAACCCCGATTGAAGGCATGACAGCATGGCAATCGCGTCTCCGCGTTCTGCCGCGCGGTATGCCGGATGTTCAAACCAGCTTTTGAAAATAAAGCGTTCGCGCAGCGGCACGCGCTCACCTTCCGCACCGGCTGCTCCTTGGCCTAACTCGGCTGTCAGGCGGGACAGGCGCTCTACATTCTGCTCATCTTCAAGCAGGCGGTCTGTAAAATTGGTATGTTCTGTTCCTGCCATATCTTATTGCCCCACATGCCGGAATCTGTGCCGATTATCTAAGAAATCCTGCACTTTAGGATCGTCCTGTCCCGCGCGTAAAACAAGCTCGCCATCGTCAGGATAATCATGATGCAACAACGTAAAGGACGGCGCACGCTCGTCATTATCGCGGTTCATTGTGCTGACTAATGTCAGATAGTAACGATTGCGGCCAACACCAAGTTCCTTCAGGAAGATCATAATGTTGTCTTCCGGCGTTAGGATTGCCCAGCCGGAATGACGTGTCCGGCTTTCACATTCGTCCGGCCATTTAGCCGTGAATATCTCCATCCAGCCGGGGGCTTGGTCTTCATCAAAATCTCGTTCCAGCAAATGAACGACAGCAACGCCCTTATCGAGCGGCTTTTCGAACTTGAGTTCCAAATGCCTAATAAAAGGCGCTTCTTCCTGAACCGACCAATAGCGCCCCTCAATGTCATCGGGAAAGCCTATGCGCTGATAGCCATGCCGCCTGTCATTGTCGTGATCGAGAAAATCAAGCAAACGCATGGCAGCCTGAATATCGACATCACGTTCTTCCAGCTCATCTTCACTCAGCAGGTTCAAATCGGCATGAGTGGCGAAGTCACGAATGGCTTCCAGCCGGTCAGCCTTCGGGACAGTATATTTATATGTCCCGTCCTTTTGGCGGACGCCTTCGACAAATTGCCTAAGCCGTTCTGGTGGCACCACCACACCGGTATATTCGGCAATGGCCTCTGTCACGTCCTTCCATGTGAAACGCTCGCCATCATAAGTGCTTTCATAGGCGTGATAGGCCCGAAGCGCATTTCTTAAGCGCGCAAGCTGCCAATCCGTTAGCTGCATAAACCATTTTTCCTCTACGAGGTTGGCGCGAGGCCGCCAACCAAAGTGATCCCGCATATTTGCACCATATTCGCCGGTGGCAAAGGCCTCCGGTCTTACAAATGGAGGCAAATATGCAATATCGTTCCCCTTTTGAAGGCGCGCCCCGCACCAAGATCATTACGGCCAAAGATGGCCATCGTGCCTTTATCGTAAAGGCCCGCTATCTGACGCCGTGGCGCTTCAAGCTCACCCGCTTTTGCAGCAATACGACCGCTTTTGTCGTGATGGTTACCACCTGCTGGTGGTTAGCCGAGCATCCGGAAAGCCCCGACTGGTCTATACTCGTAGCGTTAATCGCGCCGTGGCTGCTTTGGTCGCTCTGGTTCGGCACATTTCGTCTGATTTTCAGCCGCGCCAAGCGCATCAAGTTGAGCGAGGAGACAGTCGAGGCCGGTCGTTTTCTGGGCAAGGTTCGTTTTGATCGCAAGCTCGATCATAAGTTCGCGCTGCTGCCCCATGACTCGGCCAAGATCGAGCAGATCAAACACGGCCTTGCCATCCAGAAAGAAGCCGCTCGCGGGCGCGCCATCGCAAAGCTGCCCGTCTATGGCAACTCCTTTCATCTGTCTTTCGATTATCTCGGGCAGCGCAATGACCTGATGACGATCTACGGGCAGGAAGAAGCCCTGCGCATTCTCACGCGCCTGATCGCCTGCGATGAAGTTTTGAACGCGCAATTCGGCTTGGGTGAAGGGTTTGCCACTCGCCCCGAGGATGACTGGAAAACCGGTCCCGGTGATCTTGATGAATAGGACATCCCAATGGAAGACTATGAACATAAAGAATGGGTCTATGTCGTCGGCTTGATATTCGGAATTGCCACTTGTTGGCATGTTCCCTTCTGGGTCGCCGACTGGATCGGCTATCGCGCGGAACTTGATGTCCTTGCAGCCCGTGCTGAAAGCTGGGAAGGCTGGGCATCCTTCGCCTTCCAAGTCGGGCTTGTGATCACCGGCGGCGTTATCACTTTAGTCGCTGGTGTCGTCTCCCTGCTCACTATCGCAGGCATTTGGGTGGCGCTCGTTGCCACTGGCAAATGGGTTTGGCAGATGATCGTCATCACCGCCGAAGCATTGGCCGAGGCCATAGAATGGCTGGTGCGCGGCATTCTCTCGCTATTTCTGACGATAGTCAGCTTAGTTTGGGAGATTGTGAGCTGGCCGTTTCGTACCCTCTATGAGCTGATCGCCGATTTCTTTGGCTGGATCGCAAGCAAACTTCACGCGCGGAAGGCACTGCGCCGCAAGTTGAAAGCCGCGTACCGCGAAGAATATAGCGATGACTTTCATTCTTTTCGCGCCTTCGTGAAATATTGGAAAGCGCTTCAGCGGGGTGAACAGCCGCCCTATCCGAATAGTGATCCTGATGCCGATATCGGTGAACAGATGTACAGCGAGCAATTCGACAAAGCGCGCCGCCGTCAGGAAGATGAACGCAAACGTAAGCAGCAAAATCAAAAGAAACGCGGCGGTGCCGGTGGCGGCAAAAAGAAAGAACAGCGAAAGCCGAACACTGAAAAGCGCGATCACTATCAGGCGGCGCTTAAGCTTCTCGGTCTTTCTGAGCCCTTCACCAAGGCCGAACTAGGCGCGCGTTACAAAATGGCGATGAAAAAGGCTCATCCCGATGTGAGCGGCGATGCGCGCTTTGCCACCCGCCTCAACATGGCTCGCGACTTAATACTGAAAACGAAAGGATGGAAATAATGGGTAAACTGACGATCTGGAACAAAAAGAATGAAATTGTCGCGCGGGAAGAAACACCCCCTGCCACTGAACGCAGTTTCGAAGACACAATGCAGGCCTTGAAGGCCGCAAGCGGCAAGGTAGAACACCGCATCATCCCCATGCGCTGTGCCAAAACCTTGAAGCCGTTTGCCATTATTTGCAAACGCGCGCCCGATGAAAAGCGCTTCACGCTTGAGAAGATTGCAACAGAAACACCGGCAACAACTTCAAAGAAAGGTGTTCTTGCAAAGCACTTTTCAGGTGGAAGCGGAACCAAGGCTGCTTTCGATGCAGCCGAGTTCAATTTGGCAAAATGGGATTGCCCTTGGTGTGGCGACTATAGCGGCACTGTGAATTGTGGACACTGCCAAGTCACCTATTGCGGCGGCACAAAAGTCCGGCATGAAGATGGGCGCAAAACCTATACCTGCGCGCCCGGATGCCCAAGTACGGGTCAGACCCTTCAAGACAGCTTTGAAGTTCGCGCACATAAGGCAAAATCACTTTCGGGCAAGAAGGCACGACCGGCTCTGGAAAGCCCGAAGGAGTCGGAACGCCTCCCTTATTTTGACGTGAAGCTGCTTCCTAAAAAATGATCAAAACAGAGTAAGCTGGCGCGCCTGTTCTGCATAGGCTTGCCAGTTTTTATCGCGCGCGGCGTCGTCCAGAACGGCGCGCGCGAATTTTTCAGCCCCGCCAAATTCCTGAATTTCACTATCCATCAAAAACATGGATTTGTAGCCGGTTTCAGTTATCGGCAAAGGGGCTTCACTTGGCGAAATCGTTCTGAACTCCAGATGAGCCAGCGGCTCACCATAGGTTTTCGTAAATACCTTCGACCATTCAGGGACATAGCGCAATTCAATGGCAATTTCTCGCCAATGAATCACTTCCTTTTCTGTCTTGCTGTTCACAGCCGCCCCCTATCCGCAAGCATAGATCAGGCGGACGCCTGCAATTTTGATTTCAGTAAAGTCCATAGAAAGGTCGCGGGCTATAGCGTCATAGTCGATATAATTCACCAAGTGATCTGGAATTGCGCCGTAGAGGCCTTCATCCACAAAGCTTTCGGCAAGGTCGCGCATACAATCGCATTCATAAATATCAACATCATACTGGTCTGGCGTATCTTTCGCCGGATCGAAGCTATAACCACATTCACCGACCGCAATAATAAAGCGGCGCTTTTGCTCCTCGTCCCAATCGTCACACGCATCAAGAAAGGCTGCGAAATTGGATTGATAAAGCCCCCAAGCTTTTGCCAAGGCGCAATCAATCTCATCGCCGTCAATAAATTCGACCTCGAACTCTTCGACAGGCTCGCCATAGTCATTGCGTAAGGCTTTGGCTTTCGCGTGATAGTCTTCTGCCGTTTCAAAATAAAATCCGCTGGCAGATATGTCATAGGGGTTGGCGTATAAAGTTGTCATGGGTCTTCCCTTCTCTTTTCCCGCCAATAGGCAGGGGTTGCGTCATGCAACCTTGGTGCTTCGCCGAGAAGGGGGTAGCAAAGCGCAAGGAGGCTCCGACCGAGGGTCTGCCAGCTTGCTGGTGGAGACGGTTGGATGCCTTGCGCTGCGCGGGGGCGAAGCCCTTAGCACGGGGCGTTGCGGGGTGTCCCCGCAAGAAGGGGTGATGGAAAATGCCAAAACCAGTTGTAGTCAGGGGAAAGCTTTCCCCATATGCTTACAGCTTCACAAATGTGTTTTGGCCACAAATTGGCCACAAGGAATCTGAGACCGATTCAGAGAGTGGCGGATTCATGCGGATTACAGCGGCCACAAAATTTGTGGCCAAAATCGCTAGATCGCTTCGTTTCTTTCCGTATTATTCCGCTAAGCGATTGATTTAATTATGGCACGCCCGGCAGGACTCGAACCTGCAACATCCTGCTTAGAAGACAGGAAAAGAACTCATATTTTCTGCGGCTTACAGCTGATTGGCCACAGATTGGCCACATGAATTTTCCCTCAAACGCGACATCAGTCCTTTCTTGTTGGTTTCGTTTGCTTCTGCGCGCTCAATCAAGTGACCATAATGGGAGAGTGTCGTTGTTATATTTCTGTGTCCCATGAGCTGCTGAATCCGTTTTAGGTTTACCCGCTGCTCTATAAGCATGGACGCATAGAAGTGGCGCAAGTCATAAGGTGTAAATTTTGGCTTCACGACTGTGCGTCCATTCACGTCCGCTTCGTAGGCAAGTCCAGCCTCAATACAAGCTGCCGTGAATGCAAGCCGTCGCCAGTTATTCACCGTCTGCCATCTGCCTGTCTTCGTGGGAAAAACCAGATCATGCTTGTTAGGCGGGGCGATATGATCAGCATAGTGCCGAACCATATCTGCAATTTCCGGGCTAATCTCAATCCAACGATGTCCGGCAGGTGTCTTGGTGACTGAAATGCGCTTGCCCGAACGCTCAACCGCACGATCTACTTTCACCTCATCCTTGCCAAGATTTGATCTGGCAAGAGCTAGATACTCGCCAGGTCGCATACCGGTATCACCGGCGAGATAAAGCATAGGGCGGTTGCGCTCCCATGCTCTGGCTATCTGAGCATTCTTGGAATTCGCTAGCCTGTCAGCGGCGGCAAGCAATTCATAAAACTCACGCTCTGTTGGTGGCGTAATCGGGGTATCATAGCGTGACCCCGCGCTGATGCTAATTCCTGAGGCTGGGTTTGCTGCGATATATCCACGAAGCGCCATCTCCTTCATCACAGTATGAAAATAAGTGAGGGAACGCCGCGCAATATAGCGGGACGGACAATTCTCCATCAGCCATGATCGGAATTTGACGATATCCGGCGGCGTTAGTTCCTGTAGGGGCTTTGCCCAGGGATAGGCACTCATGAACTTTGAAAAATAGCGGTAGGTCTCAAGTGTGTGAGAGGTTACAGGGTCATTGCCGTCCGTCCCCTCTTTTTCGCAGATTTCAAGCCAGCGTTCTATCGCATCAGATACGAGCGCGATTGAACTATCGACGGCACCACCTATTTCAGATGCCTTCCCGCTTTCAAGAAAGGCACGCGCTTCTTTGAGCGTATCGAATGTCCTATACGCATATCCGGATTTTGTGCTGCTACTGGGATGCCTAACCTGATATTTCGATCCTGACTTGTAATCCCGCTTTCTTATGTCTGCCATCAAGAATCATAATTTCCGATGCCGAGTCATTTGATCAAGAAACCTGTGAACCTTATCCACAGGTAAAATGGTTCTCGGCCTCTATCTGTCGTTTTCTGTACACATTGATGAGCGACTGCTTTTCAATTTTCAGCCTGCCATCTATGGGGTCGATGAAGAATGGCAGCTTTCGTTTGCCATGCGCGTCCGGCTCTGCCGCACGCTTCATCTGCCGCTTATTAAATTCAACGCCCATTTCGGAAAGCACCTGCCGCGCTTCATCCAAATCTATGTAATGTGGTCCCGTCACTCTGCCCTCCTAATGTCCGTCATAATCCAAACAGTGAGGCCGGTAGTGATGCGTATCAATTTTGAGCAAGGTGCCGCCGCCGGTCCGGCGAACAACAATCGCTTCGCCATACTCATTCGTAACCGGTATCCGCATACGAACGCCGGTGACATAGCGGACATTATAAATGTCCTTCAAAGCATTGATGTCGGTGAGTATGGCTTGGGCGAGTTCATCAATCGATATCGTACCGAGTTCACGGTACTCGATCATCAATCCGGGATTACGATTACGCTTTTTGTCGTCATTCTTCCCCATACGCCTCCCATCCACGTGCCCGCAGCACATACTACAAGTATAAGGTGTATTTATTAACTTTTTCTTATCAAGCCGGCTGGAATCGACCTGTGACAGCGCTTTTTGGAACTTATCTTTCTGCGCAAGGCAGACAAATCTGACCGCTCAAACCTCACTGAATCCGCCCCATCCTTTCTCGGTCTCCTTTGACCCGTTCTCACCCGCATCAGCCCATCAAGGGCCTTAGCCAATACATGGTGTGGGGATCAGGGCGTAAAGGCCTTGATGGACAAGGTCTTCGAACGAAAGGAGACTTAAGATGAGAAAGATATATACGATTTCAGATTTACAGCATTTGAGCATTGGCAGCTTGCAGGCTCTATTCCGTCAGGAAGCCGAAGCCCTGCACAGCGCAGACGTCACGCAGGCCATATCCCAAGCCAATATGGATAAGATCAGCCGCACAATTACCGCCAAGCGTCATGTGCCTACGCCTAAGCCGCCGGGCTTTTAGCCCACGAGGCCGCCGCGAGGATGGGACCGGCGAAGGCGTCCTATCCTCGTTTTCATGAACAAGGCACTCAAACATACGAATAAAGACGGCACCGGCCACCATGAGGCGGTCAAAGAGCTCGTCAAACTACTTGCGCGCGCCGCCGCAGAGCGCGATGATGCCTTATTCCAAAGTGCTCAAAGTGATCTCCGTGGCCCACAGCGGGGTGAACAGGATTCCAAATGACCCGCATTGCCATTTATGCCCGCTATTCCACCGATATGCAGCGAGAAGCCTCTATCGAAGATCAGGTGCGCTTGTGTTCGGAACGGGCGACGCGCGAGGGCTGGCAGGTTGGTCAAACCTATATGGATCATGGGATTTCAGGGGCAAGCATGATGCGCCCCGGCATTCAATCACTGATGCAAGACGCCCAAGACGGCAAATTCGACATTGTGATCGCAGAAGCGCTGGATCGTTTGTCCCGTGATCAGGAAGATATTGCCGGTATCTATAAGCGCCTGTCCTTTGCTGGGGTTACAATTCTCACCCTGTCAGAGGGCGAGATTTCCCACCTGCATATCGGCCTTAAGGGCACGATGAATGCGCTTTTCCTTAAAGACCTTGCTGATAAGACACGGCGGGGCCTGCGCGGACGTGTGGAAGCAGGTAAATCCGGCGGCGGCAAATGCTATGGCTATGATGTCGTTAAAAAGTTCGATGCGAACGGCGAGGCTGTCAAAGGCGAGCGCAAGATCAACGCGGCCCAAGCCGCCATTGTCACCGAGATATTTCAAGCCTATGCGAATGGACAGTCTCCCAAAGCTATTGCCGCTGATCTGAACACGCGCGGCATCAAAGGCCCGACCGGCAAAGGCTGGTCACAAAGCACGATCAATGGCAACCGTGAGCGCGGCACTGGCATATTGAACAATGAACTTTATATCGGGCGTCTGATCTGGAACCGGCTGCGCTATATTAAAGATCCCGATACCGGCAAGCGCGTATCGCGCCTCAATCCTGAATCAGATTGGATCATTCAGGAGGTGCCGGAGCTTGCCATCATTGACCAAGAGCTTTGGCAGGCGGTCAAAACCCGCCAAAAAGGCCTGACCTTCAAAAAGCAGTCCAAATCAGAAGGTGATAAATTATGGGATCGCCGTCGCCCCAAATATCTGTTCTCCGGCCTTATGACCTGCGGGGAATGCGGCGGCGGATTTAGCAA
Source organism: Alphaproteobacteria bacterium (assembly GCA_965227065.1). Classification (GTDB taxonomy): domain Bacteria; phylum Pseudomonadota; class Alphaproteobacteria; order SPJN01; family SPJN01; genus CBDDFN01. The sequence goes on along the minus strand of CBDDFN010000009.1, from coordinate 296,114 downwards.
GATTTCTAAAGACCATTTCGGCTGTTCAACCGCGCGCAACAAGGGCACCTGCTCTAATCGCCGGTCTATCCGCCGTGATGTGTTAGAGGAGACTGTCTTGAATGGGCTTCAACATCATTTGATGGACCCGGAACTCGCGGCCTTGTTTGCAGAAGAATATACTGCCCATATGAACAAACTGCGGATCGACCGCAACACGTCCCTTGAGGCTTGGAAAGCTGAATGGGAACGGGCAGACAAGGAACTCGACAAGCTGATTGATGCCATTTGCGCCGGAACGCCCGCCGCCAAGGTCAAAGACCGCATGTGGGAACTGGAACACCGCAAAGAAGAACTGGAACGCCTGATTAGCACGACCGATGAAGCGCCAACCTATATCCATCCGGAAATGGGCAAGCGCTATCGGGAGCAAGTGACCGATCTTGTCGCCATCTTGAATGAAGATGATAAACGCGTCGAAGCCGCCAGCATCATACGTTCCTTGGTGGATAAGATTGTGCTTACCCCTGACACAGAAGCCGATAAGGGCCTCACCATCGACCTGCACGGAGCCTTGGCCGGTATCTTAAGCCTTTGTGCCGAAAGCAAAAAGGCCGCCAGCATGACTGCGGACGACCTTGAGCAAGTAGTGTTGGTTGCGGGGGCAGGATTTGAACCTGCGACCTTCAGGTTATGAGCCTGACGAGCTACCGGGCTGCTCCACCCCGCGCCAAGATATTTCACCCGAACGGGCGAACCCTTGCGGCGTCTTTGAGACAGCAGATCAGAGGATCAGAGTTTTGAAGAAGGATGAGATTTGTTGGCTTTTGTTGAGCAGGGCAGACCTGGCAGCGACTTACTCTCCCACGCCTTAAGACGCAGTACCATCAGCGCTGCAGTGTTTCACGGCCGAGTTCGGAATGGGATCGGGTGCAGCCACTGCGCTATGACCACCAGGTCGGCGCTGCTCAACAAAGAGGACCAACAAATTTCGGTCTGAGATAGAGTGCTTAAAGTTCCATGATCAGTGAAGTTTTTTATCACTGTACATAGTCTTTCAAGCCGATCGAGGGATTAGTACGGCTTAGCTTCACACATTGCTGCGCTTCCACATGCCGCCTATCAACGTGGTGGTCTTCCACGCCTCTCAGGGATGACTCGTTTTAAGGGGGGCTTCCCGCTTAGATGCCTTCAGCGGTTATCCCGTCCGATCATAGCTACCCGGCTGTGCCACTGGCGTGACAACCGGTCCACCAGAGGATCGTCCACCCCGGTCCTCTCGTACTAGGGGCAGCTCCTCTCAATCATCCAACACCCATGGCAGATAGGGACCGAACTGTCTCACGACGTTCTAAACCCAGCTCACGTACCACTTTAATCGGCGAACAGCCGAACCCTTGGGACCTGCTCCAGCCCCAGGATGTGATGAGCCGACATCGAGGTGCCAAACACTGCCGTCGATATGGACTCTTGGGCAGTATCAGCCTGTTATCCCCGGCGTACCTTTTATCCGTTGAGCGATGGCCCTTCCACGCGGGACCACCGGATCACTATGACCGACTTTCGTCTCTGCTCGAGCTGTCACTCTCGCAGTCAGGCAGGCTTATGCCATTGCACTCAACAGCCGATGTCCGACCGGCTTGAGCCTACCATCGCGCGCCTCCGTTACTCTTTGGGAGGCGACCGCCCCAGTCAAACTACCCGCCACACAGGGTCCCGGACCCGGGTTCACGGATCGCGGTTAGATGTCAGAGACGACAAGGGTGGTATTTCACATGGCGGCTCCATCTGGACTGGCGCCCAAACTTCAAAGCCTACCACCTATTCTACACATGTCGCCCCTAACACCACTGTGAAGCTGTAGTAAAGGTGCACGGGGTCTTTCCGTCTAACCACGGGGAGCCGGCATTTTCACCGGCCGTTCAATTTCGCTGAGTCGATGCTGGAGACAGTGGGGAAGTCGTTACGCCATTCGTGCAGGTCGGAACTTACCCGACAAGGAATTTCGCTACCTTAGGACCGTTATAGTTACGGCCGCCGTTTACCGGGGCTTCAGTTCGGAGCTCTCACCCCTCCCTTTAACCTTCCGGCACCGGGCAGGCGTCAGACCCTATACAGCGCGTTACCGCTTCGCAGAGCCCTGTGTTTTTAATAAACAGTCGCCACCCCCTGGTCTGTGCCCCCTGCCACTGGTTGCCCAATGACAGGGCCCCCTTCTCCCGAAGTTACGGGGGCAATTTGCCGAGTTCCTTCAGCATCGTTCTCTCAAGCGCCTTGGTATACTCAACCAGTCCACCTGTGTTGGTTTAGGGTACGGTCAACGGTGGGGCTATTTCCTGGGACTGCTTCATTGCCCGATCAATCCAATAAGACCGAACAATCACCACAATCCGTCACTTCCCACCTGGCTGCAGAATATTAACTGCATTCCCATCGACTACGCCTTTCGGCCTCGCCTTAGGGGCCGGCTAACCCTGCGCTGATGAGCATTGCGCAGGAACCCTTGGACTTTCGGCGAGAGTGTCTCTCACACTCTTTATCGCTACTCATGTCAGCATTCGCACTTCCGATATCTCCACCAATCCTCACAGATTGGCTTCACGGACCTACGGAACGCTCCGCTACCGCTCTTACGAGCCCGCAGCTTCGGTGCATGGCTTGAGCCCCGGTACATCTTCGGCGCAGGACGGCTATTAGACCAGTGAGCTATTACGCTTTCTTTAAAGGATGGCTGCTTCTAAGCCAACCTCCTGGTTGTTTTGGCCTTCCCACATCCTTTCCCACTTAGCCATGACTTAGGGACCTTAGCTGGCGGTTAGGGCTGTTTCCCTTTCGACTACGGACCTTAGCACCCGCAGTCTGTCTGCCTGACTGTACTCATCGGTATTCGGAGTTTGGTTAGGTTTGGTAAGCCTCGCGGCCCCCTAGCCCATCCAGTGCTCTACCCCCGATGGCAATATCAGACGCACTACCTCAATAGTTTTCGCGGAGAACCAGCTATCTCCGGGTTTGATTGGCCTTTCACCCCTAGGAACAGGTCATCCCCGTCTTTTTCAACAGACGTGGGTTCGGCCCTCCAACGCGTGTTACCGCATCTTCAGCCTGCCCATACCTAGATCACCCGGTTTCGGGTCTAATTCAACGAACTCAACGCCCTATTCAGACTCGCTTTCGCTGCGCCTACACCTAACGGCTTAAGCTTGCTCGATAAACTAACTCGCTGACCCATTATGCAAAAGGTACGCCGTCACGGAATAAATCCGCTCCGACTGTTTGTAAGCATCCGGTTTCAGGAACTGTTTCACTCCCCTCGTCGGGGTGCTTTTCACCTTTCCCTCACGGTACTGGTTCACTATCGGTCACACACGAGTACTTAGGCTTGGAGGGTGGTCCCCCCATGTTCAGACAGGATTTCACGTGTCCCGCCCTACTCTAACGGATCAATCATCAACAGGTACGGGGCTGTCACCCACTATGGCCAGACTTTCCAGTCTGTTCCCCTTTGTCATGATCTCGGCCTGGTCCGCGTTCGCTCGCCACTACTAACGGAGTCTCGGTTGATGTCCTTTCCTCCGGGTACTGAGATGTTTCAGTTCCCCGGGTTTGCTTCTCTATGAGATGACCCAAAAGGGCCG
>CBDDFN010000009.1:0-287500 GCA_965227065.1 Alphaproteobacteria bacterium | reverse complement strand
AATAAGGCTCAGCAAAGACTGAAAAAAGGCGATCAGCCGGTGGCGATATAGTCTTTCAGCGCCTCGGCCTCGCGCACGGTTTCCTCGATCTTGAGCTTGACGACATCGCCGATCGATATGATGCCCTTGAGCGCGCCATCCTGCAGCACCGGAATATGCCGGATACGCCGGTCGGTCATCATCGCCATCAGCTCATCAATCGAATGGCTCGGGTCACAGCAAAACACGTCAGACGTCATCGCCTCTGACGCCGGCGAGGACAGCGCGCTTGGTCCGCGCGCCGCGACGGCCTTCACAATATCGCGTTCCGACAAGATGCCCGCGACCGGCTTGCCGGGCCGTGAGACGACTACCGCGCCGATGCGCCGTTCGGTCAGCGTGCGGGCAACGTCACCCAGGCTCACATCATCGGCAACGGTCAATACATCGCTGCCCTTGGTCTTCAAAATCTGCGCGACATTCATCAACGCTCTCCCCGCTTGTTCCGGGCTCTTTGGCCCTTATGGATTTAGGGGAAATCATGACGTGCCGGGCAGTGATTGACAAGCCCGGCGCGTCCGCAGGCTCAAGCGTCGGTGACCGTTACGTCGGTCTTTTTCTGCTCATTGAACGGAAAGGGCTTGTCTTCAGTCTGAAAGCTCACAAACCGCAGAATATCACCCAGATAGTCGCTCAAGACCGTTGAGAACTGCACCAGCTCGTCATTCACAGCGCCGGTCACAAGCCGGACAATGAATTGCAGCCCGGCTGCAAGAAGACTGGCCCAAAAAACGAAGTATCCGACAACGCCAAACAGCAGCATGAACAACAACCGCGCCAGCACCGTATCTTCGGCTTGCGCCGCCGTGGGTGCGTCGGATTGGGTGTCTTGAGTATTTGACATTTCCGCCTCCTCTCCCGATTTCGGGGCATTCAAACCATGAATGCCTCCCATCAATGTGGGAACCCGTTGCGAATTCTCAAGGGGGGAGCGCCGCTATCTGTGTTTGGGAAGAAACAGGCTGAAAGCGAACAGGCCAAACGCGAAGCCGCCCAGATGGGCTTCCCAGGCAATGGCTGTGCTGCCCGATTGGCTCAGCAGACCAAACACAATGTTGAGCCCGATCCACACAGCGGCAAACCCCACTAGACGCTTGTCAGTGAACGCGGCCAGCCCCTGCCGGTTAGCACCGACAAGCCGTCCATCGCGGAACACCACATGGACGGGCGCAAACAGAATGCGGATCCCCGCCCCCATCAGGCCCGAAACAGCCCCCGATGCGCCGATCATGTTGCCGAAGCTTTCAATATTGAACAGATAATAGACCACCGCGCCTGCAATGCTGGCGGTCATCATGAAGGCGTAAAAGCGGACCTCGCCCAGATAGCGCGCGACCGGCGTCCCAAAGGCCAGCAGCCAGATGAGATTAAACCCCAGATGCAGGAAGCTGCTGTGCAGCAATCCATAGGTCAGAAAACTCGTCACATCGGTCAGCGGCGCGCCCGGCAGCGCCTGATCGAGCTTGATGCGTGCGCCATTACTCAACGTCATATAGACACTGGTGTCGGAATAGCGCGCTGGATTAAACGCGCCCCATTCAATGATCAGCCGTTGCCACTCGGGCGACACAAGGCTTTGAACAAGAAAGATCGCGCCGAGCACCACAATGACACGACCCACAGCGGGCGGGGCGTTGAAAATCGGCTCTCGCGCCACAGTCTCATCCTTGTCCGGTTCCAGCTCAGATCCAAAATATAGGGGCTTGCGGCCCGGACCAAAGGCAAAGGGCGCCACCGGGGCGCCCTTTGGATCAATTGTTTGCGATCTGTCTTAAATGGGTCACGCTATTCAGCAGCGTGGGCCACCCCGATCTCTTCGGCGGGCAAAAAGGCCTTGCCCCGAATGTGATCGGCAATCTTTTCAGCGATCATGATGGTCGGCGCATTGGTATTGCCGCCGATCAATGTAGGCATGACTGATGCATCAATGACGCGCAGCCCTTCAACACCGCGCACCTTGAGCGTGTCATCCACAACCGCCATCGGGTCGCTGTCGGTACCCATTTTGGCGGTTCCGACCGGGTGATAGATGGTCTCGCCTTTTTCGCGCATCCAGGCGTCGAGCTCGTCATCGGTCTGACGATCGGCACCGGGATTGATCTCCTTGCCGCGATAGGGATCAAAGGCGGGCTGCTCAACAATATTGCGCGCCATTTTGAGCGACTCGCGCATCACGATGCGGTCCTTCTCGGCGTCCAGATAGTTGGGCTGGATCAGCGCATGGGTGTTGGGGTCGAGCGATTTAAGCGCCACATAGCCCCGGCTTTCAGGCCGCAGCTGGCAGGTGTGCACCGTAAAGCCATGCCCGCCGGGGTTCTCGCGCGCGTGGTCCATCAAATAAGCGGCGATGAAGTGGATCTGGATATCGGGGATATCAAGCTCGGGCCGGGTCTTCAAAAAGGCCCCGGCTTCAAGCGCATTGGTGCGCCCCGGCCCCTTATTGAAGAATGTGTATTGAATGCCGGTCAGCAACATGCGGTGCAGCGCGGTATATTTGGCAAAGGTGATGGGCTGGGTACATTCCCAGTGGCACGACGCATCCAGATGGTCTTGCAGGTTCTGGCCCACGCCGGGAACGTCGGAAACGACCGGGATGCCCCATTTCTGCAAATAAGAGCCCTGGCCAATACCTGACAGAAGCAGAAGTTGCGGGCTGTTGACAGCGCCGCCGCACATCAGCACTTCCTTGCCCGCCCTCGCGGCTTTGAGCGTGCCTTTCTGCTCAAACACAATGCCGGTGGCGCGCTTGCCTTCAAAGGTGACCTTGTGGGTCAGCGCTTCGACCTCGACATGCAGATTGGGCCGGTCAAGCGCGGGCTTGAGATAGGCGCTCGCCGTTGACCAGCGCTTGCCATCCTTGATGGTGAATTGATAGGGGCCCACACCTTCCTGCTGCGCGCCGTTGAAATCGGGCGTGTAGGGATAGCCCGCCTGCTGCGCAGCTTCCTTGAAGGCATCAAACAAAATGTTGGTGTCTTCGGGGTCCGACACATGGAGCGGCCCCTCACCGCCATGGAAGCTGTCCGAGCCGCCTTCATAGCTTTCTGACTTTTTGAAGTAAGGCAGCACATCGGCGAACGACCAACCCCGGCAGCCCAGCTGCGACCACTGATCATAATCTTGCGCATGGCCGCGAATATAGATCATGCCGTTGATCGAGCTTGACCCGCCCAGCACCTTGCCGCGCGGCCAGAACAGCTTGCGGCCATTCATGTGGGGTTGGCCCTCAGTATAGTAATACCAGTTGGCCATTTCCCCGCCGATCAGCTGGGCCACACCCGCCGGCATATGGATCAGCGGGCTTTTGTCTTTCCCGCCGGCCTCCACCAGAAGGACCTTGGTGTTGGGATCTTCGGTCAGGCGCGCGGCCAGCACACAGCCAGCCGAGCCCGCGCCAATGATGATGTAATCGTATGTGCCGATATCGGCTGGTTGTTCCGTCATAATCGTCTCCGCCCGGGCCGTCATTTCGTGCTTTTGTTGCGGCGCGGGACTATGCCCTAAAGTCAAAAGTGACGCAAGCGTCATTCTTACAAAATTGTCAGCCTTCGCCTTTCCAGACCGGCTTGCGCTTCTCTGCAAAGGCCATCGGACCTTCGATCAGATCCGGGGATTTCAGCATGGCATGAACCTGATCATACCGGGCTTCAGCGGCGGTTTTGAGGTCGGGCTCATTCAGCCCCTGCATGGCCGATTGCTTGGAGGCGCGCACCGACATCGGCGCGCATTCCAAAATCATATCGGCCCAGCGCCGCGCTGCGGCCATCAGTTCAGCGGCGGGCACCACCTCATTGACGAAGCCCAGTTGCTGGCCCTCTGCGGCCGGAACCCGGCGTCCGGTCAGCATCATGCCCATGGCGTGCTTGAGCGGGATTTGACGCGGCAGGCGATGCATGCCGCCAGCGAGCGCCGCCAGACCAACACGCGGCTCAGGCAAGGCAAACTGGGCCGTGTCGGCGGCAATGATCAGATCACACGCCAAGGCGATTTCAAATCCCCCGCCCATGGCGGTGCCATTGACCGCCGCGATCACGGGTTTGACCATGTCATAGCGCGCGGTCAGCCCGGCAAAGCCGGTTTCAGGAACGGTGATCGGATTGCCTTCGGCCTGCCAGCGCAGATCATTGCCGGCGCAAAAGCTTTTGTCGCCCGCCCCGGTGATGATCGCGACCCATTGATCCTTGTCTTGCTCAAACTCATCAAAGATCGCCGCCAGCTCCGCATTGGCGGGCGGGTGCAGCGCATTGCGCCGATCCTCGCGATCAATGGTGACAATGGTCAACGGACCATCGCGGTCAACTTTCGTGAATTCCCCCATGGGAGCCTCCGGTTCTTGGTTTGAAATTCAGATAGCTTTGAGATCGCGCTTGAAGCGCTTCCAATTTTCGACATAGCCAAGCGCGCTCAACGCAATGACCTGGCGGTGCTTTTCCTCAAGCTCTTTCACCACCTTGCCGGGACTGCCCATGACCAGCGAATTGTCGGGGATTTCCTTGCCCTCGGGGATCAGCGAGTTGGCACCAATAATCACATTCGAGCCGATCTTGGCATTGTTCAAAATGATCGAGCCGATGCCGATCAGCGTGTTGTTGCCGATGGTGCAGCCATGGATCATCGCCTTGTGGCCGACCGTCACGCCATCACCGATGATGCAGTCAATGCCGTGATCGGTATGGATGACACTATTGTCCTGAATGTTTGAATTCTCGCCGATCTCGATGACATTTTCCTGATCACCGCGTACGACAACGCCGAACCAGATGCTGGCATTTTTCTTCAGCCGCACATGTCCCATAACCGACGCATTGGGGGCAATCCAATAGTCATCGCCGGGCAGTTCAGGTTGCTTGTCACCAAATTGATAGACAGTCATTGAGACACTCCTAAAGCATAACTTCGATCAGGCGCGGCCCCTTATGGGCCATGGCGCTGGCGAACTGATCATTGAATTCCTCGGCTGTTGTGGCGCGGCTGGCTTCCACGCCCATACCGTGCGCCAGCGCGACAAAGTCGAGATTGGGGCGTGACAGATCAAGCATGTCGAGCGCCTTGCGCCCCGGATTTTCCGCGCCCACCCGCATCAATTCGATATTGAGAATGGCGTAAGAGCGGTTGTTGAATATCACCGTGGTGACATCAAGCTCTTCCCGCGCCATCGTCCACAGCGCCTGAATGGTGTACATCGCCCCGCCATCGCCATGGGGACACACCACCTTGCGGTCAGGACAGGCAATCGCCGCGCCCACCGCAACCGGAAGGCCATAGCCGATCGAGCCGCCCGTGAGCAAAAGCAGATCGTGGGGCCGCGCGCCATTCATGAACATGTCAGCACCCAGCCCGCTGGTGGTTGATTCGTCAGCCAGGATCGCGCCTTCGGGAATGAGGTTGGCAATCGTCTGCCAGGCCGAGACGACATTAAGCTCCCCGCTCGGCAGATCAGGCAGGTTAAGCGCTTGGAGGACAGGATCAGCCGGGGCGCCAACCCCATCGGCCACCGCTTCGAGCGCACCCAGAAGGTCAGACCCGGCCGGACCAAGCTCCAGCGCAGCGGTTCCCTCCGGCGTCAGATGGGATGGCTTGCCCGGATAGGCAAAGAAGCTGACCGGGGGCCTTGGTGCCAACCAGAATAAGATATTTGAGGTCCTGTAATTGCTCGACCGCGCTTTCGCCAAAATAGCCCAGCCGCTCATAGGCGCCCCGTCCGGCGGCCTTGGCGATACGGGCCACGAATGTGTCGGAAATCACCCGCGCGCCGGTCTTGGCGGCAATCCGGCTCATCAGCGCGAGCCCCGCTTCGCTGCATGCCTCATCATTGAACAGAAACCCGCATGGAGCGCCGGAATTGAGCGCATCGACCACCGCCGCGACTTTGCTGTCATCAGAGCTGTTGCGGTCGGCCAATTGCGGGGTTTTGTCCGACGGGCCTTGGGCTGGGTCCCAGGCGCAATCGGCCGGCACGATCAGCGTTGCGATGGAGCCGGGCTGCTGGCTTGCCGCTTCAATGGCGGCAATGCCGTCATCAGCCAGACTGTCGGCGCTGGTGGCGGTATGGATCCAGTGCGAGAAAGGCTTCGCGACCGCCTCGACATCCGACGTCAGCGGCGCATCAAGCCCGCGATGATAGATGGCGTGATCGCCGACAATATTGATCAGGGGCGAAAAGGCACGCTTGGCATTGTGCAGATTGGCAAGCCCGTTGCCCAGGCCGGGCCCCAGATGAAGCAGGGTTGAGGCCGGCTTGCCTGCCATCCGCGCATAGCCATCGGCTGCGCCGGTTGCGACCCCTTCAAACAGGGCGAGCACGGCACGCATACCGTCCACCTTGTCGATGGCGGTCACAAATTGCATTTCCGAAGTGCCGGGATTGGTGAAGCAGACATCAACACCGTTCTTCACCAATGTCGCGATAAGAGCATCTGCTCCGTTCATGCCGCCCCCCTATAACAGGCTGTCTATAATTTGCTCGACAAGCGCACCGCCGACCCATCCCCCAACCGGGATGGCGAGATAAAACAGCAGCCGCGCCAGCGTTCCGACGTCATAGGGCCATTCCTTGGCCTCCAGGATCAAGCCCCGATAGGCAATCAATCCCTGAATTCGCGCCGCTTCCCCTGCGTCACCGGCTTCCATGGCGCCCCTGGCCTGTTCAATCTGGCGGTTAAGACGGGAAAGCGCCGCCTGTTTTTCAGCCACCAGACGCAGATGCACCCCGCGCATGGGCCGTAAAAAAGCCTGTACGGCCACAAACAGCCAGGCGAGAATCAGCGGGGCCATCAACAAGGTCGAAACGCCGGTGCCAAGTAAGATGAGCGCAAGCGCGGTGAGAATAAGGCTCCACCGCAAGGCCCGGTTGAGCGCCATGGTCGCAAACGGCTTGAGCGGTGCAGGATCAAGCAGATCAACCTGCACCTGCTGACGAAGCCAATCAAACATGGCCCGGTCATGAACCGCGCTGATCAGGGCCGAGCGGGTGAAATAGGCAAAGACAAGCGGCAAAACACACGCAAACCAAAGCGCCACCCGGATGCGCAAGTCCCAATCATCAACCGGAACGGTCAAGGCAATGCCCGGCCCGCCAAAAATCACCCCCGTCACCACCGCGCCGATGACCATACGGCGCAGTCTGGTTTTAAAAAGGGGCGCATTGCGCTGGGCGGCAAGTGCTGCGGCCAAATCATCCAGCCGCGCCGGATCAACCGGAAGGCGCTTCAGCGCACGCGCGTCCAGCCGGGGGCTATGGACCGTAAAAAACAGCGACAGGCCGAAAATGATCGATGTCATGATGGCGGCCCAGAACCCGGTATCGACGGGAATCAGGACCTCCCGCTGTTCCTGGTCAAACAGATCAAGACCGAGTGCAAGCGCGGCGACGACATAGCTTGCCAGCATGACAAGCGCACCGCCCATGGCCCACAGCCAGTCAGGCCCTGGTAATTGCCTTGAAGCCGATTCGGGATTAGCCGGCATAGCGGCTTACCACCGCGTCTGGTTCGGGTCTTGGCCGCTCGTCAGGTTTGTGCGCCGCCGTGCCGAAATAAAGAAAGCCTGCAATCTTGTCATGGGTCCCCAATCCCAAATGGTTGGCGACATCCTCATCGAAGGCGGGCCATTCGGTCAACCATTGCCCGGCATAACCCAGCGCATGGGCGGCATTGAGCATATTCATGCACACCGCGCCGGCCGACAGGCGTTGCTCCCATTCGGGGATGGGCTTGGCATCAGACAGTTCCGAGATCACCGTGACGATCATCGGGGCGCGCATGGGAAGCTCCGCCACCGCACGGGTCGTGCACTCGTCGGAACCAGGATTGTTCTTGCAGAAAATGTCCTGCAGTACGCGGCCAAAGCGCGCGCGCTCCTCGCCTTCCATCACAATAAAGCGCCACGGGGCAAGCTTGCCATGATCAGGCACCCGGATGCCTGCCCGGATGATCTGATCAAGCGCGGGCGCGTCAGGTCCTGGCGCAATAATATCCTTGGCTTTCACGGAACGGCGGGTGAGCAGGGATTGAAGCGTATCGGTCATCATAAACGTCCATATAGGCGGTGCGTCCCCACAGATCAAACAAGAGATCAAATGAGAGATCAAACATCCGCCCGGCACTCTACCCGTCTCCTCCGCGGGAAGCTATGACGCATCGTTGCGCGCAGCGATTGACTCCGGCGTCGCCATGACTACGGTAGCAGCGAACCACAATCTTCCTCTTGCCCGCGAGGCTACCCATGACAGATTCCGAGCTGCGCTACGACCTGATGGTCCAAAACGCACTGCGGTCGGTGGTGCGCGAAGCGCTCGAACACACTGTCAAATTTGGTCTGGTCGGCGATCATCATTTCTATATCGCCTTCGACACGACCCATGCCGACGTTCGCCTGCCCACCCATCTTAAGGAACGGTTTCCTGAAGAGATGACCATCGTGCTTCAGCATCAATATTGGGATCTTGAAGTCGACCAGGACGGTTTTTCGGTGACGCTGAATTTTGACCGGCGGTCGTCCAATTTACAGGTACCGTTTGCCGCGCTCAAAGGCTTCTTTGATCCTTCGGTTCAGTTCGGCCTTCAGTTTGAAGGCGATGAAGACCGCACCGAGCCCTATGATGAGGGAGATTTTGACAGCGACCTTGAAGAGCTGTCGGACTTCGTCTCTCACCAGCTCGACCAGGACATGAACGAAGACAGCCCTCAGCCTGATGCCGAAAGCGCCGACGCCTCTGATGATGAGGAAAAGACCGGCGAGGTCATCGCGCTCGACCAGTTCCGCAAGAAACCCTGACACATTCCCCCACCTTCCAGATGGAGATTTGGTGATGGCCCAGACCACCCGCACCGAAACCGACACGTTCGGCCCAATCAATGTTCCAGCCGACAAATATTGGGGCGCGCAAACCCAGCGCAGCACGCAAAACTTCGCCATTGGCTGGGAAACCATGCCCACCGCCGTCATTCGCGGTTATGCGGTTCTGAAACGGTCCGCGGCCATCGTGAATATGGATCTGGGCAATCTGGACAAGAAGATCGGCAAGGCCATCGTCAAGGCGTGCGATGATGTTCTTAAAGGCGAGCTCGACGGCAATTTCCCGCTGGTCGTATGGCAGACCGGGTCAGGCACCCAGACCAACATGAACTGCAATGAAGTGATCGCCAACCGCGCGATTGAAATTCTGGGCGGCGAGCGGGGCTCGAAAGACCCGGTTCACCCCAATGATCACTGCAATATGAGCCAAAGCTCAAACGACACTTTCCCGACCGCCATGCACATTGCCGCCGCTGTCGAGATTAATGAAAAGCTCCTGCCCGCCATGTCCCATCTGCGCGACGCGCTGAAAGCCAAGTCGAAAGAGTGGAACAAGATCATCAAGATCGGCCGCACCCACACCCAGGATGCAACCCCGCTGACACTCGGCCAGGAATTTTCCGGCTACGCCACCCAGCTTGATTACGGCATCAAACGCGTCGAAGCCACGCTGAAGCGGCTTTATCAACTGGCGCAGGGCGGCACCGCTGTCGGCACCGGCCTCAACGCCCCCAAAGGCTTTGACCGCAAAGTCGCCGCCGAAATCGCCAAATATACCAAACTGCCTTTCGTGACCGCGCCCAACAAGTTCGAAGCACTCGCCGCTCATGATGCGATTATCGAGGCGTCCGGTGCTCTCAATGTGGTCGCCGCCAGCCTGATGAAAATTGCCAATGACATCCGCTTTTTGGGATCGGGCCCGCGCTCGGGCCTGGGTGAATTGAGTCTGCCGGAAAACGAGCCGGGCTCATCCATCATGCCGGGCAAGGTCAACCCCACCCAGTGTGAAGCGCTGACCATGATCTGCGCGCAAGTGATGGGCAATCATGTCACCTGCACGGTCGCAGGCTCAAATGGTCACTTCGAGCTCAACGTGTTCAAGCCCGTCATGATCTATTCGCTGCTGCAGTCAGCCCAGCTGATCGGCGATGGCTGCCGCAGCTTCACCGACAATTGCGTGGTCGGCATCAAGCCCAACACCGATCAGATCGCACAATTGATGGAACGTTCCTTAATGCTGGTCACCGCACTGGCGCCCAAGATCGGCTATGACAATGCCGCCAAGGTCGCCAAGACCGCGCACAAGAACGGCACGACGCTGAAAGAAGAAGCGGTCGGCGCCGGGCTGGTTACCGAAGCCGAGTTCGACAAGCTTGTCGATCCGCGCAAGATGATCGCCCCGAAATAAGACTGCGCAGGCCGGCTGATGAAACATTCCATTACATTGGCCGGCCATCGCACCAGCCTGTCTTTGGAGCCTGTATTCTGGGACGCGCTCAAGGCACTGGCGGACAAGCGCGGCGTCTCGCTCGCCCAGCTTGTCGGCATGATTGATGAGGCCCGTGCCTCAATCGCCGACCCCAAGGGGGCCAAAAGTTCCCAAAGCCTGTCGTCCTATATCCGGGTCGCGGTCATGCACGCCGCGCTCGAAGGCGAAATCAGCACCTCTGACATTTCTGTATAGGCGTCATCCCGGATGCTCTGCGGCATCAAACGACGCGGTACTGATCCGGGTTCTGAAGGCTGTGAAGCAATGCCGGTTTCAAATTCCGGGTTCGCCCAAGACAGGCTTGGACGCCCCGGAACGACCCTGTGGCGCGCCTAATTGCCAAACAGCTTTTTGATCGCTTCGGCAGGATCTTCTTTCTTCTCTTCTGCCTTCGGCTCTTCCGCCGGGGCTTCGGCGGGGGCGGCTTCAGGCTCGGCTTTCGGCTCCTCAGCAGAGGCAGGCTTTTCAGCCGGGGCCGGCTCTTGCTTCACCGGCTCCTCAGCCGGGGCGGGCGCAGGGGCAGGCTCTTTCGCAGGCTCTGACTTTTTCTTGCCTCCACCAAAGAATTGCTGCATGGCGGCTGCGGGGTCTTTCTTCTCCTCAGCCGGTGCTGCCTCACCGCCTTCAGCGGGGGCTGCCTCGCCACCTTCAGCGGGGGCGTCTTCTTTCTTCTTGCCACCGCCAAACAATTGCTGAATGCCCGCGCCGGGCGATTGCTCGCCGCCCTCTTCGCCATCCTTTTTGCCGCCGCCCAACAGGTTCTTGATGCCCGAAGTGGCGTAATATTTGGTCAGGGACGCCAGGTCGATCTGCCGCTGGGGTGCATCAACCGGGCCTGAGAAGATCAGCGCCACGGGCGGGACATCGTCCTTTGTCGCCACGCGGGCTTCAACACGGCTGTTCTGGTTCCACTGGGGCAGATCAACCCGCGACTTGCCGGTGATCTTGCCGGAGAACACTTCAACCACCGCATCATTGGAGGTCATCACGCCGTCCTTAATGTCGAACTTGACGGTGAGCGACTTATACTCCGTCTCGCCGCTCGACATGGCATCGCGCACGCCCTGGAAGTTGCCCTTGCCCAACTGGCCCAGTGCTTTGGCCAGTGCCTCAAGATCAAAGCCCTTGATCTTGCCGCGCTCACCAAACATGTAGATGAAACCATTGAGGCTTGCGGCCAGTTCCCGATCGGTCCGGCCTTTGCCTGTGACATCGGCTTTCGAGGACAATGTGCCGGTGATGAAATCATCATTCATCAGCGCCATTGACGCGGTTTCGAAATTGGCCTGCTCCAGGCTGTATTTCACATCAAGCGCCGGGACATCGGTTGACCCATCAAGCTTAAGGGTCATATCGACCGGGCCGTCATACAGCTTGCCGGTCAGCTTCGACAGGTGGGCGACGCCGCCTTTCAGCGAGAAGACCAGATCGGCATCCTTGAAGTCGAGCCCCTGGCCCTTGAGATATTTCGCTTGCATGGTGACGTCGGCATCAACGCCACGCAGCCCCGACAAGTCAATCGGCTCATCGGTATAAGGCGGGGTGCCGGGCGCCCGTTCAGTGGCATCGGCCTGGGCCTGGGCGGTGGGTTCGTTGCCGCCTTCACCGCGCGGCATCAGCTTGTCAAGATCAACCTCGCCCGCCTTGAAGTCCGCCTTGATCTTGGGATGGTCATCAAGGTTTGAGGCAGAAACCGACCCCGTCACTTCCGCATCACCGATTTTGAAAGTGGTGAGGTTGAGTTTCACATCAGTCGGCGAACCACTGGCGGTGGCCCGCAGGGTGAGCGCCCCCATACGCCGCCCAGCTGGATCATAAGGCAAAGCAAGGCTGGAGAAGAAGGTGGAGAACTCGCTGGCATCTGCGGCCACCGTCATGTCGAGCTTGGGCGCATCCGACATGGGATCGGTGACATCGCCCTTGACCGTCAGCGCACCGACATTCGACTTGGCTTCAAAATCGGCATTGAGCGTGGAGCCCTTGCCGACCAGTGCCACCGTATAGCTCAACGGCCCATCCACGAAGCGCGGCGGGCCTTGCAGCATGCCTGCAAAAGGCGCGGCAAAGGCGCGGGCGCTGGGATTGGAAATTTTGGCATTGAGCGTCAATGCCTTGATCGGATCGGCCATATCGCCAATCCGGCCATCGGCCTTGAGCTTGGTGGAGCCGAGCGTGCCATCAACATTGATCGTCGAGGAACCATCGGCCGCGCCTTCGACTTGGGCGGCAACGCGGGCATTTTGCAGCGTGGTGCCCGACATGGTGAGCGTGCCGACCCGCAGGGCGATATCGGCTTCAAAGGGGCTCGCCCCGCCGCCTGTGCCACCACTGCTTTCAGACTTGGCATCCGCTTTGGTTTCAGCTGGGGCGGCTTCGCCACCCTGATAATCATCTACATTGATCCGGTCGAGCGCGAGATCGGCACTGACTTTCGGAATGGCGCCCAGGCCCGCAGCCAGCGAACCCGACAAGGTCGAGCCATCGAAATTGACTGACATGCCATTGAGTTTGACCGAACTGTCTGTTGCGGTGATCGGCAGATTGGCACGGAAGACCTTCAGCTTGCCGTCCGGCACGGTGGAAACATCAACACCGGCAAATGTCAGCAGGCCCCGCAGATCAGGTGTCGACAGATTGGCGGTTCCGGTAAACAGGGGCGCACCGTTCGAGGCGCGCAAAGAACCGTTCAGCGAGGCGGTTGTGCTAGCCGGTAACTTGGCGCCCGCCTTGGTGATGCGGGCCACGCCCTTGTCGAGTTCCATCACAAAGGCAACATCCTGAACCGCATCGCCCTGATAGGTCAGTGCACCGATCCCGAGCGCAACCTTTCCTTTAAGGTCGGCAGGAATTTCAAACGGGGCGGCCTCTTCTGTTTTGGCTTCGGCCGCTTGGGCGGGTTTTGCCTCCGCGGCGGGCATGCCGCTTGTAATGCCCTCGACGGCGGCCAGCAGACGGTCGAGATCAACCGTGCTCGATTTCAAATTCACATCAAAGGCGGTCTGATCACCCAGCGTGGCCGAAATCGCACCATCAAAGCTTTCATCGCCCAGGCGAATGGCAATCTCGGAAAGATCAACACCGCTGGTCGAGGCTTTAAGCGGGCTTTCAAGCAGGAAGGGGACTTTTTTACGGTCAGACGCAGGCTCCGCCCCGCTGGCAAAAGCGGCCAGTCCGCCCAGATCATCCGATTCAACCTTCAGCGTGCCATTGACCCGCGGGTCGGACATGGCGTCGAGCACAGCAAGGCTGATGCCGATTTTCGAATCCGAGCTTTCTTCCAGAATGGTCAGCGACACCGGCAAGGAGCGTTCTTCTTCAAGCTTGCCGACATTCATTTCAAACCCAACCGCAAGCCCGCGCGTGGCAATCTTGCCATCGCCATGGAACGGGCCCATCAGCCCGCCGAGTGAAATATCGACATCGTCGAGCGTTACACGCTCTTCACTGGCTGCGGCCTGATCACGATAGACCAGATTGATATTGTTGAGGCTGAGCGAGCCGATTGAAACATCAAGCGGTGCGGCCTCTGCGGTTTCCGCTTCAGTGGGTTCAGCGGTTGCGTCGGGGGCATCATCAGACAGGAAATCATCGTCCGACACATCGGTTTGCGGCGTGGGCGCATTGTTTGACCCATCGGCATATTGCTCAAAGATAATGGTCGTATCTTCAAGCTCGACATTTGAGACATTCACCTTGCCTGAAATGTAAGGCAGCGGGAACCAGGAGACCGAAACCGAGGCGCGGCCGACATCCAGCATTTCAGGGTCTTTGGAACGCGGGTCATTGGCAAGCTTCACATTCTCGACCGAAACAGTCGGGCTGGGCAAAAGCGACAGGGACAGATCGCCTTCCAGCGTCAATTTGCGCCCGGTGGCTTTCTCTGCCTGCTCCTCAATCATCGGCTTGTATTGATTGACATCAATGAACAGGGGCGCGATCAGCGCCACAACCACCACAAGCCCGATGACAATTCCCAGACCGATCAGAATGCGTTTCATGCTTGCCTCTTTTGGTACCCGCGCAGCCTGTCACACAGGCTACACATATCTGCGCCAAGCATCCGTGCTTGGTGCGACTATTCCCCGAAGGAAAGATGGAGGAATTATGACGATTTCAACCATCTTTTCAGAACCGAACCCTATGAAATCCTGCTCCCCGAGTACAGCTTTGAGGTGAAAAATGATTGATCAGCCCCCACTTCGTCCGGGACTTCTCGACGGCGTCACCATTGTTGATCTGACCCATGTGCTGGCCGGGCCGTACTGCACCATGCAGCTTGGGGAGCTGGGCGCGCGCGTGATCAAGGTCGAGCGGCCTGAAATCGGCGATGATGCCCGTCACATTGGGCCTTACATCAATGGCGTTTCGGCCTATTTCACCGCCATCAACCGGGGCAAGGAATCGGTTGTGCTCAACTTGAAGGATGAGGCGGACAAGGCCGTGCTGCTGCGCATGCTCGAAACCGCCGATATTGTGGTCGAAAATAACCGCCCCGGCACGATGGAAAAACTCGGCCTGGGGCTTGATTGGCTTGAAGCGCGCTTCCCCCGGCTGATCATTGCGTCGATCTCGGGCTTCGGCCAAACCGGCCCTTATGCGCAAAAACCCGCCTACGACATGGTGGTGCAGGCGATGGGCGGGCTGATGTCGGTGACCGGCCATCCCGACACGCCGCCCACCCGGGTGGGCAGCTCCATCGGTGACATTGTGGCCGGCGTGTTCGGCGCAGTCGGCATTGCCGCCGCGCTTTACCGCCGCGAACAGACCGGCAAGGGCGAGCGCATTGATGTCGGTATGCTCGATTGTCAGGTCGCCATTTTGGAGAACGCCGTAGCGCGCTATGTCGGCACCGGCGAAGTTCCCGGCCCCATCGGCTCGCGTCATCCTTCGATCGCGCCCTTTGCGGCCTATCAGGCCAAAGACGGCTATATGGTCATCGCGGCGGGCAATGACAAATTGTTTGCCCAGATGTGCGCGGTGCTGGGCGTTGAAGAGCTGCCTCAAGACCCCCGATTTGCACACAATGAAACCCGGTGCAATTATCCTGAAGAATTGCGCGTGCGAATCGAAGAGGTCTTGGTGGACAAACCCATCGCAGAATGGATCGACAGGCTTGAAGCCGCCGGTATCCCGTGCGGGCCGATCCATAGCGTCGATCAGGTCATGCAGGACCCGCAAATCCTCGCCCGCAATATGATCGTTGCCGCCCAGGATGAAGACGCCGGCGCGCTGCGCATGGCGGGCAATCCCATCAAGGTCGCCAGCATGGATGACCCGGCCACAAGGCCACGCGCCCCGCGTCTGGGCGAGCAGACCCAGGCGATCAAGGCCGAGTTTTCCGAATGAATGACAGCGCCGGGCTCCACAAACGCATTTGGGGATCGGCGCATCTCAGACTGGCCTGCCTGGCCATCGCCACCGGGCTCGTTGCCGCCTACGCCACCCTTGGCTTCCGTCTGCTGATCGGCGCGGTGCAATATGCAAGCTTCGGCTATTTCGGCGAGGACTGGCTTGCGCACCTTGCCACCCTTCCCTGGTGGATGGTGCTCGGCACGCCGGTTGCAGGCGGCTTGGTCGTGGGCGGGCTGATTTGGCTGTTGCGGCCCGACGAGCGTGTTCATGCCGTCCAGGATGCGATTGAAGCGGCCGCCTTTCGCGATGGTGCCATGCGCCTGCGCGATGGATTATCGAGCGCGTTTATCTCAGCCGTCTCTCTGGGGGTCGGGTCAAGCACGGGCCGGGAAGGTCCGATGGTTCATCTCGGCGCCAGTCTGGCGGGTGCGCTGTCGCGCCGGATCAAACTTGATGCCATCGGCACCCGCACCTTGCTTGGTTCAGCGGTGGCTGCCGCCGTCGCGGCCTCCTTTAACGCCCCCATCGCAGGCACCTTGTTTGCGCTTGAAGTTGTGCTTGGCCACTATTCCTGGCGGGCCTTCGCACCCATCACATTGGCGAGTGTGACCGGCACCATCGTCACCCGCACCCATTTGGGGGCCTCACCTGCCTTCGTCATTCCCCATTATGAGGTGGTGGCGCTGGCCGAATATGGCTTTTTCATCGGACTGGGCATTCTGGCAGGCGGCCTTGCCGCCCTGTTTGTCCGCACCACCTTGTTTGCCCAGCACTGGGCGGACCGTTCGCCGGTTCCGGTACCGCTGCGGCCTGCCATTGCCGGGCTGCTGATCGGGGCGATTGCGCTTTATGCCCCCCATATTCTGGGCGTCGGCTATGAGGCAACCGACCTTGCGCTCAAAGAAGGCCTGCCGCTCATGTTGGTCGTGTTGCTGATCTTTGCCAAACTGGCCGCCACCGCCATCTCGATTGCCGGACGGTTCGGCGGCGGAGTATTTTCACCCGCCTTGTTCATTGGCGCGATGCTGGGCAGCGCCTACGGCATTTTGATCGGTGATGTCTTCCCCTCGCTCACCGAAACCCACGGGCTCTATGCACTGGTCGGTATGGGGGCGGTGGCTGGTGCGGTGCTCGGCGCGCCGATCTCGACCATTCTGATCGTGTTTGAGCTGACCGGCGATTATCAGACCGCCACCAGCCTGATGGTCGCCACCGTCATTGCCTCGGTCATCTCCCAATCGCTTGGCACCAAAAGCTTCTTTGCCAGCCAGTTGGCCCGCAAGGGCATTGATCTGGAGGCAGCCTTTGCCCTCAGGCTGGCCCAGCAATTGACCATTCGCGATCTGATTGTCGAGACAAGGCAGACCATCCCCGCCGACATGCGGGGGGAAGATGCCCGCTCCTACCTGCGCAAGCTTGGCAGCGGAACCGTTTTTGTGCTCGATGAAGAGGCCAAGCCGGTTGGTATGCTGTCGGAAACCGAGGTGCGGAAAATCCTGTTTGCCGCCGTCGCCCCCGATCTTATGCGCGACATGGCCGAGCCGATTGCCGCGGTTCCTGCCGATTGCCCGCTGGAACGCGCCATCGCATTGATGGAAGCCGGTGACCACCGCACTTTGGCCGTGACCGGTACCGATGGCGTCTTTGCCGGGGTGGTCCATGCCCAACGCGCCTTGAAACATTATTCCGACACGCTGGTGGCGGCCGAACGGGAAGCCGCAGGCGATCGCTGATCGGCCGTGCTATAGTGCGCGTCCGAATCGTAAAAGAACGCCATGTCCGACCCGTTTGACCTTAATGATGTGCCGCTTGCGGCCCCCGATCCTCAGCAAGCCCCCGCTGAACCTGCCCGGGAGCCTGACTGGCTTGCCCGGCTCAACCCCGAACAGCGCCGCGCGGTCGAGGTGACCGACGGCCCGGTTCTGGTGCTGGCGGGCGCCGGCACGGGGAAAACCCGCGTGCTGACAACCCGGCTGGCCTATCTGCTGGCGACCAACCGCGCCTGGCCCGGACAGATCCTGTCGGTCACCTTCACCAACAAGGCCGCCCGGGAAATGCGCGAGCGCGTCGGCGGCCTGATCGGCGGCCAGGTTGAAGGGCTGCCCTTTCTGGGCACCTTCCACTCCATCGGCGCGCGCATCCTGCGGCGGCATGCCGAGCTGGTGGGGCGGGAATCAAAC
Organism: Alphaproteobacteria bacterium; assembly: GCA_965227065.1. Classification (GTDB taxonomy): domain Bacteria; phylum Pseudomonadota; class Alphaproteobacteria; order SPJN01; family SPJN01; genus CBDDFN01. Next base: position 269,644 of record CBDDFN010000009.1, on the reverse strand, counting down.
TTCACCATCCTCGATACCGATGATCAGATCAGGCTTCTTAAACAATTGATCGAAGCCGACGACATAGACGACAAGCGCTGGCCCGCCCGCATGCTGGCCGGGCTGATTGACGGCTGGAAGAACCGCGGGCTTGGTCCCGACAAGGTGCCTTCCGCCGATGCCCATCTTTACGCCAATGGCAAAGGCATCACCCTTTACCGAGCCTATCAGCACCGCCTGCAACAATTGAATGCGGTGGATTTCGGCGATCTGCTCCTGCTCAATCTCGAGCTGTTCCAGAGCCAACCCGATGTGCTCGCCGACTATCAGCGGCGGTTTAAATATATTCTGGTCGATGAGTATCAGGACACCAATGTCGCACAATATTTGTGGCTGCGCCTTCTCGCCCAGGGCCACAAAAACATTTGCTGCGTGGGGGATGAGGATCAATCGATCTATGCCTGGCGCGGCGCCGAGGTCGGCAACATTCTGCGCTTTGAGCAGGATTTTGACGGCGCCACAATTGTGCGGCTTGAACGCAATTACCGCTCGACCGAACATATATTGGGTGCCGCATCGGGCCTGATCGCCACCAACGAATCCCGGCTGGGCAAGACCTTGTGGACCGAGGACAATCCCGGCGAGCCGATCATTGTTCAAGGCATCTGGGATGGGGAAGAAGAAGCTAGGCTGATCGGCGAAGAAATCGAGACGCTGCAACGGGCGGGCCATTCACTCAATGAAATGGCCATCCTGGTGCGGGCCGGCTTTCAAACCCGCGCATTTGAAGAACGGTTTTTGACCCTTGGCCTCAATTACCGGGTGGTCGGGGGCGCGAAATTCTACGAACGGCTCGAAATCCGTGACGCGCTGGCCTATCTGCGCACCGTCCATCAGCCCAGTGATGACCTTGCCTTTGAGCGCATCATCAACAAGCCCAAGCGCGGCATCGGTGACAAGTCGATCCAGATCGTCCACACCCACGCCCGCAACCATCAAATGCCGATGGTCGATGCCGCGCGCGAACTGGTCGACACTGATGAACTGCGCGGCAAGGCGCGCACCGAACTCAAAAAGCTGCTGGATGATTTTGATCGCTGGCGCACCGAGGCCCGCGTCATTCCCCATACCGAATTGGCCGAAATGGTGCTTGATGAAAGCGGCTACACCGCCATGTGGCAGGCCGACAAGACCGCCGAGGCACCCGGTCGGCTCGATAACCTCAAAGAACTCGTCAATGCGATGGATGAGTTCGACACGCTGGGCGGCTTTCTTGAACATATCGCGCTCGTCATGGAAAATGACAAAAGCGAGGATGGCGAGAAAGTCTCGCTGATGACGCTGCATGCCGCCAAGGGCCTTGAATTTGACTGTGTGTTTTTGCCCGGCTGGGAAGAAGGCTTGTTTCCATCCCAGCGCACCCTTGATGAAAGCGGCACCAAGGGGCTGGAAGAGGAACGCCGCCTGGCATATGTCGGCATCACGCGCGCCCGCAAACGCGCCATGATCACCTTTGTGGCCAACCGCTTTATCCATGGCCAGTGGATGTCGTCCATCCCCTCACGCTTTGTCGATGAAATCCCCGAACAGCATGTCGAAATCCGCGCGCGCGATGGCGGGCTTTATGGCGGCGGCGGATTGATGGCACCGCAATTTGCCGGGGCCGATCAACAGGGCTTTTCATCGACTTACGAAACACCGGGATGGAAACGCGCCCAGTCGCGCGGAGGGTTTGAACGCACCCGCACGCCGAACGAGGCGCGCACACTGACCGTCAGTGCGACCGAAAATTCCGCCCGCTATAAAGTCGGCGAACGAGTGTTTCATGACAAGTTCGGCTATGGCCAGGTCGCGCTGGTCGAAGGCAACAAGCTGACCGTGCAGTTTGACAAGGCTGGCCGCAAGAAGGTCATCGACCGTTTTGTAGAACGGGTGAAGTGATGGAACCCGAAAGCTGGCAAATCAGTTTTTGGGTCGATGCCGATCTTCGTGAGGGGATCATGGCTGCCCTTGAAGAGATGGACCCTTTCGCGGTGGCAAGCTTCGAAGACGGCGCAAGCTGGCGGATCGAGGCGTGGTTTGCCGATGAAGACACTGCCTTTCAAGCCGCCCGCCCCTTCACTGATGCCTCGGTTCGCCCGGTCCTGCCGCAAAACTGGGTGGCGGCCAGTTTACGGGAATTGAACCCGGTGGCGGCGGGCCGCTTTTTCGTCTATGCGCCTCATTGGACGGAGCCTTTGCCGCCCGGCCTCATCCCGCTGGAAATAGCAGCGGGCACCGCCTTCGGCACCGGCCATCACGGCACCACGGCGGGGTGTCTTGAAGCGTTAAGCCTGTTGAAAAAATTCACCTCTCCCCGGACTGTGCTTGATCTTGGTTGCGGCACCGGCGTGCTGGGGATCGCGGCCCGCAAGCTGTGGCCGGCCGCCCGTATCAGTTTGAGTGATATTGACCCCGACGCCACCGCCTTCACGCGGGAGGCTGCAAAGATCAACAAGGTGACGGGACTTGAGATCATCACCGCGCCGGGGCTTGATCATCGCGCATTGCGGCAGGCCGCGCCCTTTGATCTGATCATCGCCAATATCCTGGCCCGGCCCTTATGTGGGCTTGCCCCGTCCATTGCCGGAGCCTTGGCACCGGGCGGCCATGTCGTGCTGTCGGGCCTGATGCATCATCAGGAAATGCGGGTCTTGTCGCGCTACCGGCCGTTCGGCCTGTCGCTGCACACAAGGCTGCGGCGGGGGGATTGGTCCACGCTGATTTTGCACTAGATTAGAGACATGACAGAAATCGCACGCACAACCAAAGATGATGCCGCCTTGCGGCTTGCAGCCTTGCGCGCCGAGCTGGCGCGGCTTGAGGTCGATGGCTTCATCATTCCCCATTCGGACGAGTATCAGAATGAGTTTCTTCCCGCGCGGGCCGAACGGCTGGCCTGGTTAACCGGATTTACCGGCTCAGCCGGGATGGCCATTGTGCTCAGCAACAAAGCGGCGGTGTTTGTCGATTCCCGCTACACGATTCAGGCGCGCGATCAAGTCGATGCGGGCTCGTATGACTTTATCGACCTGATGGCTGATCAGGGACCAGCCTATATTCGGGACAATCTCAAAAAGGGACAAAGGTTCGGCTACGACCCCAAATTGCACACCGTCTCTGGGGCCAAGGCCCTGCGCGCAGCATGCGCGGATGCCAAGGCCGACCTTGTCGCGCTCGACACCAATCCACTCGATGCCGTGTGGACGTCCCAGCCTGCTCCGCCCAAAGCGCCTGCAGTTCCCCACAGCCTCGACTATGCGGGGGAAAGCTCTGAGGCGAAACGCAAGCGGCTTGGTCAGGCGCTCGCCCAACATGGCGTTGATGCAGCCATGATCACGCTGACAGATTCGGTCGCCTGGCTGTTTAATATTCGCGGTGGCGATGTAGACCGCTCACCGCTTGTACTGGCAAGCGCGCTGCTTCACGCCGATGGCCACGCCACCTTGTTTGTCGATCCCGACAAAGCAAGCCCCGAGCTTGACGCCCATCTCGGCAATCAGGTGACCCGAACCGATGAAGCGGTTCTCGCCAAATCGCTTAAAGATCTGAAAAAGAAAACGGTTCTGCTTGATCCGCAGGCCAGTTCCGACTGGTTCCGCATGAAGCTTGAAAAAGCGGGCGCCACAATCCTTTCCGGTCCCGATCCGGTGCAATTGCCCAAATCGATCAAGAACCCGGTTGAAGTCGAAGGCATGCGCCAGGCCCATTTGCGCGATGGCGCGGTCCTCACCCGCTTTCTGCGCTGGGTGAAAACCCGCGCGGTGGACGAAGGCGCCAATGAATTGAGCGCGGCAGAGCGCTTGTCGGCCATGCGGGCCGATACCGGAGTGCTGAAAGATCTCAGCTTTGATGTCATTTCCGCCGCCGGTCCCAATGCCGCCCTGCCCCACTACCGCGTGACCGAGCAATCCCGGCGGCCGCTCAAAGCCGGGGAAATCTATCTGGTCGATTCGGGCGGCCAATATCTGGATGGCACCACCGATGTCACCCGCACCGTCATGCTGGGCGAACCAACATCGGAAATGAAAGACCGCTTCACCCGCGTCCTTCAGGGCCATATCGGCATTGCCCAAGCCAAATTCCCCAAGGGGACAAGCGGTGCCATCATCGATGTTCTGGCACGCAACGCGCTGTGGTCCGCAGGCCTTGATTATGGCCATGGCACCGGCCATGGGGTCGGGGCCTATCTTGGCGTACATGAAGGGCCGTGCGGGATTTCACGCCGCGCCACGACGCCGTTTGAGCCGGGCATGATCGTCTCGAATGAGCCGGGCTATTACAAGGAAGGCCATTACGGCATCCGCATTGAAAATCTCGTAACTGTCAGCGCGCCGGAAGATCTCGGCGGCGACCAGCCCATGCTCGGCTTTGAGAACCTGACTTTTGCGCCGATTGACCGGGCCTTGATTGAACCAAGCTTATTGACACTGGCCGAACGGGACTATCTCGACGCCTATCATGCCGAAGTGGTTGAGAAGATCAGCCCGCTTCTCGATGATGAGGAAGACCGCGCCTGGCTCATGGCCGAATGCGCCCCGCTCTAGCTGTTTGGCTCTAGCTGTTTGCCAGTGAAATCCAGGCGTCTTCATCGATCACATCGACGCCCAGCTCCTGCGCCTTTTTGAGCTTTGAGCCTGCGCCGGGCCCCGCAATCAAAAGGTCGGTCTTTTTCGATACCGAACCTGACACTTTCGCGCCCATCGCTTCAGCCCGCGCCTTGGCTTCGGACCGGCTCATCTTTTCAAGGGTTCCGGTGAAAACAAGCGTCTTGCCGGCAATCGCAGTGTCGGTCTTGGCCGCCTCAAGCGGTGTCACCGCAACATGGGCAAGCAGGTCGCGCACCGCCCGCTGATTGTTTTCCTCTGTAAAGAAATCAACCAGCGCATTGGCGACAACCGGCCCGATCCCGTCAATATCGATCAGCCCTTGATAGGCGTCCGACGCAGGATCAGCCGCTGCGATCATCGCGTCAAAAAAACATTCAAATGGCCCGTAGGTCCGGCCCAGCAGCCGCGCTGTTGTCAGCCCGACATGACGAATGCCAAGCCCGAACAGAAAGCGGTCAAAGCTCACTTGCTTGCGGGCGCGGATGGCCCCAAACAGGTTCGCCACCGACTGGGCACCCCAGCCATCACGCTCCTCAAGTTTGAGCGCACCGTTTTTGGCTTCAAGTTCGAACAGATGCGCAGGCTCCTTAATCCAGCCTTCATCAAAGAAGGCCGCGATCTGTTTTTCCCCCCAGCCCTTCAATGTCAAACGCATTGCGGCTAACAAAATGGCGAAGCCGCTCAACCTGTTGGGCAGGGCAGATCAGCCCGCCGGTGCAGCGCCGCCTGGCGTCAGGTTCCCCCGTCTGGGGGTTGATTCTCGCGCACTGCATGGCTGCCACAGGCCGGGCATGTTTCGGGAAACACAAAGGCTTGCGCATCCTGGGGCCGCTTGTCATCCAGCACCCGCACAATCTGGGGGATGACATCGCCTGCGCGCTGAACAATGACATGATCGCCGATCTGGACGCCGAGCCGGTTGATTTCATCTTCATTGTGAAGCGTGGCATTGCGCACAACGACACCGCCGACTGTCACCGGCATAAGCTTGGCAACCGGCGTCAATGACCCGGTCCGCCCGACTTGAATATCAATCGCTTCCAGAACGGTTTCGGCTTGCTCTGCCGGGAATTTGTGCGCCCGTCGCCCAGCGCGGCGCGCGCGACACAAAGCCAAGGCGGGCCTGCAGATCAAGCCGGTCGACCTTATAGACCACCCCGTCAATGTCGTAGCCAAGCTCAGCCCGCTGCTCTTCAATGGCGCGGTAATGCGCCATCAGCTCATCCACCGTTTCACAGCGCTTCATCAAAGGGTTGGTGACAAAGCCAAGCAGCCCGAAGCGCTCCACCGCCTCCATCTGGCTTTTGGGTTCAAACCCTTCTGTGATGCCCCAGCCCATAGGCGAAAAATTGTAACGGCCGGCTTTCGGTGACGGAGACATCAAGTTGCCGGACCGAGCCTGCGGCTGCATTACGCGGATTGGCAAAAACAGGCTTGCCGTCTTTTTCCTGACGCGCATTCAGCGCGGCAAAATCAGCATGGCTCATAAACACTTCACCGCGCACTTCCAGAAGCGGCGGAATATCAGAACCCTTGAGCGTCGTGGGGATGTCGGCAATGGTTTTTGAGATTGGCGGTAATGTCTTCACCGACCTGACCATCGCCGCGCGTTGCACCGCGCACAAGCGTGCCGTTTTCATAGCGCAGGCTGGCCGACAGGCCATCAATCTTGGGTTTCGGCGGAAAAGGCCAAAGGCTCGCTATCGTCCCAACGCAGAAAGCGTTTGATACCGGCCACGAAGTCAGCCAGCTCATCCTCGGCAAACACATTGCCCAATGACAGCATGGAAATTTCATGGGTGACCTTGGCAAACTTGCCGCTGGGGGCCGCACCGACCTTCTCGCTGGGAGAATCGGCGCGCTTCAACTCCGGGAAGCGGGATTCGAGCGCTTCATTGCGGCGGCGCAGCGCATCATAGTCAGCGTCAGAAATTTTCGGCGCGTCATCCTGATGATAGGCGCGGTCATGCTCGGCGATCTCGTCGGCCAAGGCGCTGAGCTCCAGAACAGCCTCATCCTTGCTCAAATCATCGACCGCTTTGGTGCGCACCCCGCTCATAATGCCCCACCTTCGGAGCCCAGCAACTGCCGGGCAGCCCCACGCGCCTCTTCGGTGATGGTGGCGCCGGCCAGCATGCGGGCAATTTCTTCAAGCCGGTCATCGCTGCTCAACCCGACCACAGAGGTCACGGTGGCGTCCGGTGTCGGGTCGGATTTCTCAATCCTGAAATGGTTCTGGCCCATGGCGGCGACTTGCGGCGAATGGGTGACGACCAACACTTGCGCATCCCCGGCCAGCCGCTTGAGCCGGTCGCCCACAGCGGCCGCCGTCGCCCCGCCAATCCCCCGGTCCACTTCGTCAAAAATCAAGGTTTCAGCGGCGCCGGTTTTCGCCAGCGAGACTTTGAGCGCCAAGATAAAGCGCGACAGCTCACCCCCTGAAGCGATCTTGATGATCGGCCCGGGGGCAGAGCCGGGATTGGTTGCAACCTCAAAGCCAATGACATCAATGCCGTCGGGGCCGCCGTCGGCCATGGCCAGCCGGTCATGGCGTGTCTTGAAGCGCGCTTTTTCAAGCTTGAGCGGCGGCAATTCCTGCATCACTGCGCCATCCAGCGCGACGGCCGCGTGACCCCGCGCCTCCGACAAGCCCTGCGCGGCCTCGCTATAGGCGGCATCGGCCTCTCTAACCGCGGTTTCAAGCCGGGTGATTTCAGCGCCACCATCTTCAATGGCGGTCAGCTTGCTGCGTATGCGCGCCATCAGGCCGGGCAATTCATCCACCGTCATCTGATGCTTGCGGGCCAGCGCGCGCAGGGCGAATAACCGCTCTTCGGTGCGCTCAAGCGCGGCCTGGTCAAACTCCAGCGCATCAAGCGCATGATCGAGCCGGGCGCGCGCCTCTGTTACTTCGGTCAACGCAGCTTCAATCTGGGTGACGACCCCTTCAAGCCCGTCGGGCAGCTTGCCTGCAGCCCGTTCAATGGCACGCAGAGCCTGGGCAAGCTTTCCATCCAGCCCTTCGCCATCCAGTGCGATCAAGGCTTGCGCAGCCTTGAGATCCTCGCCGATTTTCTCGGCATTCATCATCACCTGTCGATCGGCGGCGAGCGTTTCTTCTTCACCGGATTGCGGGTCAAACTGGTCCAGTTCCGCCAAGGCATGAGCCAGATAATCCTGTTCGCGGGCGGCCTGCTCCAGCTCTTCCCGGGCTGAGGCGAGCGCAACCCGTGCGGCATGACGCGCCTCATAAGCGGTCCTTACTTTCTTGCGCAGTGGTTCGAGTTCTCCGTAAAGGTCAAGCAGCGCCCGGTGGCCCTTCTGGTCGAGCAAGCCGCGCTCATCATGCTGGCCATGGATTTCAACCAGAAGATCACCGGCCTCACGCAGCAGGCGCACGCTGACAGGTTGATCATTGATAAAGGCCCGGCTGCGGCCATCGGCCCCCAAAGACCGGCGCACCAGAAGCGGGGCCTCGGCTTCGACCTCATGCTCCTCAAGCAAAGCCCAGACGGGATGATCGGACGGGACGTCAAACTGGGCAGTGACAGAGGCCTTGTCGGTCCCCTGACGAACCAGGCCTGAATCAGCGCGCGCGCCCAGCGCCAACCCCAACGCATCGAGCAAAATGGATTTACCCGCCCCGGTCTCGCCGGTCAGCACCGACAGGCCGCGCGTGAAATCAAGCTCAAGCGCTTCGATCAGGACAATGTTGCGGATCGCCAAATGAGTGAGCATCAGCGTTCCTCTAGCGGCTCCCAGCTCCTACTGGTCAGCACCGGGCTCCTCAAGCGGCTCGGTCTCAACAGAGCCGGTCGGCGCACCGATGGCCCGGCGGGTGTCGCCGTCCAGATCATCGCGGCTCAGCGGCTCATTGGGTGGCGGCGCGATCGGCCGGCGGTTCTTGGGATCACCGAACAGCACGTCAAAAGCATCACGCTTGGGTTGCGGATCAGCGGCCCGGGATTTGCGCGCCCGTTCAGCCTTTTCAGACGGCGGGGCGGGAACGCGCGGCTGGCGCACTTCGGGCGTTTTACGCTCGGATTGCGGCGTGAACTGTTCCTGCATGGCCGGGCTTGAGGGCGGGGCCACTTCACGCGCGGGTGCAGGCGCTTGCGTGTCGGGCGCAAACAGAATGCTTTCGCCATCCTCACGCTTGCGCGGCAGCGGCAAGGGCTCGCCATCCTCATTAAACGGAACAATGTCGGGGCCTTCGCCGCGCAGAATTTCGGGGCCGGTCTCAACTGGAATACGCGGTGTTACGAGTGAGCGCATCCAGCTTTCATCAAGCAGTTCAGGCGACAGATTAGCCTCGCGCAGCAGCGCGTAGCTGTCGGCATACCAGGCGCTGTCGCGATGGTTGAAGCCCAGAACAGCGGCTGCCGTCCGTGCCTCGCCCACAATGCCCAGCGTCAAATAGGTTTCCACCAGCCGGTGCAGCGCTTCAGGGACGTGGGTGGTGATTTCAAAATCGCTCACAACCGTGCGGAAACGGTTGATGGCGGCAATATAATCACCGCGCTTGAGGTAATAGCGGCCAATCGCCATTTCCTTGCCCGCCAAATGGTCCCGCGCCAGGTCAATCTTGAGCCGGGCGTCACGGGCATATTCGGTATCGGGGAAGCGGCGCGCCAGCTCATTCATCTTTTGCAGCGCAAGCCGGGTCATCTTCTGGTCGCGGCCGACATCGGAAATTCGCTCATAATAGCAGATCGATACAAGATAAAGCGCGTAGGGCGCGCCCGCATTGCCGGGGTGCAGCGCCAGGAAGCGTTCCGCCGACAGGATCGCCAAATCATATTGCTGGTCGAGATAATGCGAATAGGCACTCATCAGCATGGCGCGGCGCGCCCAGGCCGAATAGGGATGCTGACGCTCCACCTCGTCAAATTTGATCGCGGCAACCCGGTAGATCCCGTTGCGCAGCTCATCAAGCGCGTCATTGTAGAGATCTTCCACCGGCCGCTCATTATAAGGCAGGCGCGGCCCGTCATCGCCACCGCACGCGGCAACGAAGGCCACAATGAGGGCGACACAGACGGCTCTGACACCGTTTGACCAAATTCGAGGGAACTTAAGAGGCACCGTTCAGGATCCAACTCGGCTGCACATGAGATAGGAAGCCCCTTGTAGCCGATCCTGACGGTAAAGGAAAAGCCCTGATCGCCACCGAAAGTGACATGCCCGCCTAGGCGAGGCTGGGCAGCAACTGGGCCTGCGCTTCGGTCAGGCTGACAATCTCATAATTGGCCGGATCGGCGAACAAAGCGCGAAGAACGCGATTGTTCATCTCATGCCCGGGCCGTGTGCCTTCAAACGCACCCAGGATCGGCAGGCCGGCCAGGGCCAGATCACCCACCGCATCGAGCGCCTTGTGACGGACAAATTCGTCATCAAAACGAAGCCCATCCTCGTTCAGAACCGCGTCCTGGTCGATCACAATGGCATTGTCGAGCGAGCCGCCAAGCCCCAGACCCAGCTGCTTCATCATCTCGACATCCTTCAGGAAGCCGAACGTCCGGGCTGAACCCAACTCACGGGCAAAGGTGCCATTCATCAGGGTGAGGGTTGAGCTTTGATGGCCGATCACCGGCGTATCAAACTCAATCTCCACCGAAACGGAAAAGCCGTCATGGGGCTTGAGCGCAACTTTTTTGAGGCCATCTTCGACAATCACCTCGCGGGTGATTCGCAGCGCCTGCTTGGGCGCATCGAGCATGTGAAGGCCCGTCGCGGCAATCAGGTCCAAAAAGACCTGTGAGGAGCCATCCATCACCGGCACTTCGGGGCCCGACACATCAATTAGCGCATTGTCGACCCCGGCACCGGCCAAAGCGGCCATCAAATGCTCAACAGTCGAAACTTTTGCCCCGGCTGCATTTTCAATCACCGTGCCAAGCATGGTTTCGGTGACCGAATCATAGCGCGCAGGAATGGTCGCAGCCTCTGCGCCAAGCTCTGCAACCAGATCGCTACGGCGGAATTTGATGCCGAAATTGGCGGGCGCAGGATAAATGACCAGCGCGATCATCTCGCCTGAATGCAAGCCCACCCCCTCGCAGGACGCAATGTCCGCAAGGCTCGTTTGCAAGGCAAAACGGGTTTGTTTTTCAAAGGCCATCAGGGTCCGCCACTTTCGTTTTTCGCGCCTTGTGAGCGCTTTTGGTGTGGTGAAGAGATAAGAAAGCCCGGCGCGAGTCTCAAATCACCCAATGTTGCCCAATGTGACAGATTTTTTTTAATGAAATCAGGGGGATAGAAAAAGGGCGTCTAACCATAAGCCAGACGCCCCAAGAGAGAGAAGAAGGTTAAGTTTGAGACGTCAGTTGGCCTGGCGTCTCAGGAAGGCGGGGATATCGAGCCCGTCGGGATCTTCCTCGGCCTCAAACAGGCTTGCATTGTCGCTGGCCAGTTCCGGCTTGGGGGCCGGAGCAGCGGTTTGCGGGCGCGGCGCGGGGTTTGCCTCGGTCCGGGCCACCGGCTCGGCTTCAGCGTGCTCGGCATGAAGCTGGGGTTCAACCCGCCGGGGTTCAGCCTGCGGTGCCGGTGCTGTGCCACTGCGATCCAGCGACAGGCCAAGCACGCGCTCGATCAATCCGCCTTTCTTGCGTTTGGGCTCAGCCGTCTCTTGCAGAATGCGCGGGGCTTCCTCGACCGGCTGCTCAGCAACCGGTTGTGCCTGTTCGGCGACCGGCTGCTCCATTTCCGAGAAAATGTCGGGCTGGTCGTCGGCGAGCGGCAGTTCGGTCTCGGCCTCCGGCTCGGTCATCATGACAGGCTCAGCCTCGCGCGCTGCACGCTTGATCGGCGCGGGCGGGATGAAGGCACTGTCGCTGACCTCGGCCTGACGGGGTTCGGCCACCACTTCCGCCGCTGTCTGGGCCGGTTTGGCGGGGATGGCAGGTTTGGTGCTCACCACATGCAACTGGCTGCGTTTGGTGAACGGAGTTTCCTGATCAGCCTCGCAGTCTATGCCGGTGGCAACCACTGACACGCGCATCCGGCCTTCCATCGATTCGTTGAAGGTCGACCCAACAATAATATTGGCGTCGGGATCAACTTCCTTACGGATGCGGTTGGCCGCCGCATCAACCTCAAACAGCGTCATATCCATGCCGCCGGTAATGTTGATCAGAACCCCACGCGCGCCTTCCATTGACACATCATCCAGCAGCGGATTGGAGATCGCCGCCTCGGCCGCCTCGATGGCGCGGTTTTCGGTTTCAGCTTCGCCGGTGCCCATCATAGCCTTACCCATCTCGGCCATAACGGTTTTGACATCGGCAAAGTCGAGATTGATCAGGCCGGGCATGACCATCAGATCGGTGATCCCGCACACGCCCGAGCGCAACACATTGTCGGCCATCGCAAAGGCGTCCGCGAAGGTCGTCTTTTCATTGGCCAGCCGGAACAGGTTCTGGTTGGGAATGACAATCAGCGTGTCGACATATTGCTGCATGTCGGCAATGCCCTGATCGGCCATCACCATCCGGCGGGAGCCTTCAAAGGCGAAGGGTTTGGTGACAACGCCAATGGTCAGAATGCCCCGGTCCTTGGCTGCCGCCGCAATGACGGGGGCCGCCCCGGTGCCAGTACCGCCGCCCATTCCGGCGGTGACAAAAACCATGTGGCAGCCATCAAGGTGGGACAGAATATCTTCCAGCGCCTCTTCGGCGGCAGCCCGGCCCACTTCGGGTTGAGCGCCGGCCCCAAGGCCCTGGGTGACACCGGCGCCAAGCTGGATCTTGTGCTCGGCCCGGCTTTGGGCCAGCGCTTGCGCATCGGTGTTGGCGACGACGAATTCGACCCCTTCAAGGCCGGCATCAATCATATTGTTAACCCCGTTGCCGCCGGCACCGCCAACCCCGAATACTGTGATTCGGGGCTTAAGCTCCGTCGGTTGGGGCACTCCCAAATTCAGTGCCATTTTGGCTCTCCTTCCTTCTCTCTCTCAATCGCGCCAGTGTTTTTAAAAGGCCTGACGCAGCCATCGTCCCAGACGGCCCATCGCGCTCGCAGAGGGAGCCGATTCAGCCACCATTTCCCGTTCAACCGCTTCCAACGGACCCCGGAGCGCATAGGCCAGAAGGCCCGATGTCGTCGCGTAAGCCGGTCCATTGGTGACATCGGCCAGCCCGACAAAGCGTGTGGGGCCCTGGGCCAGCCGGACCTTCTTGTCCAGAATGCGCTCCGCCATCTGTGCAATGCCTTGCAACTGGCTTGCCCCGCCGGTCAGCACCAGCGTGCGGCCCGCCAGCCGGTTGAGGCCCGCCGCTTTAAGGCGCTTTTGCACAAGCTCAAAAATCTCTTCGACGCGCGGGCCAACAAAGCCCGGCAACATGGAGGCGGCCACCTGATTGGTTGCGCCATCCTGATCTTCGCCGATCGCGGGATAGTCGATCACCCGGCGAAAATCATCGACGCCTGGAACCGCGCTGGCATAGCGCGCCTTGATCTTTTCAGCGGTGGCGAGCGAGGTTTGCAGCCCATAGGCCAGATCAGACGTCACATGACCCCCGCCCAGCGGTACCATATCGGTAAACAGGAGCGAGCCTTCATAGAAGACCGCAATGGTCGTCGTCCCTGCCCCCAGATCAATCAGGGTTGCCCCCAGATCCATCTCGTCTTCGGACAGGACACCCAATCCGCTCGCATAAGCCGACGCAACCAGTCCCGAAACACCAAGCCGCGCCTGATGAACCGCCGAGATCAGATTGCGCAACGGTCCAGGCTGTGCGGTGACGATATGGAGCGACACGCCGAGCCGGTCGCCGAACATGCCGCGCGGATCGCGCACGCCCGCCTGCCCGTCAATCGAATAGCCTGTCGGGATGGAATGGATGATTTCGCGCTCATCGGGTTCGGCGGCATCCTGTGCCGCCCGCAAGACGCGCGCGAGATCATAGTCGGTGATGTCATGACCGGCGACGGAGACCTCGACGGACACGGAATGGCTGCGCATGCCGCCACAACTGACATTGACAAAGGCATCATCAATGGTGGTTTCGGCCATGCGTTCAGCCGCCTCAACTGCCGCGCGGATCGCAGCCGCCGCCGCGGGGACATCAACCACAGTGCCCGAGCGCAAGCCCTGACACATTTGCAGGCCAATACCATCCACCCGGATCGACGGTGTCGATGCGCCGGGCTCGTCACTCGCCAACCGTCCGATAAAGCAGGCCACCTTGCTCGAACCGATATCGAGGGCCGCGACCGGAGCGCCGCGGGACAGATGCAGACGGCTGGCTTGGTGAGAGTTCAGACGCGCCATCTAGAGGTCCTCCCCGCGCGCCGAATTGAGGCGGAAGCCCGCGCCCTGATCCTGGGTGCGGACAACCATCCGGTCAGGCAGGCGCAAATCAATGGCGAGAATATCGCGGTCGAGAATGCGGTGATCGCGTTCGAGATTGCTCAGATAATCAAGCGCGGTCTTGGCATCGGCTTCGGGCAGCGCGACTTCAATGCCATTGTCGAGCTTGAGCGTCCAACGCCGCCCGCCAACCCGCACCACCGCATCCACACGGGGGCCAATCAGCGGTTCTGCTGAAACCAGATCAACAATTTCGTGGGCAATTGTGTGTGCCTCTTCCCCCACAACGATGGGCAATTCGCGAAACTCTTTGAGGGAGGCACCGGTGATGATGGTGCCGGTGCGGTCAATCAGGGCAAGCTCGCCCTTATGTTGCCAGATGGCGTAAGGCTTGCGCTCGGCCAGTTCGATATGGATGCGGCCCGGCAACAAGCGTGAGACACGCGCATGGCTGACCCAGGGCAGCGCTTCCAATGCAATCCGCGCCTGTTCAGGATCAAACCACAGGATCGCATCGCCCCGCGCGGTTCCCAGAACCGACAAGAGCCGGTCTTTCTGTGTGCGGTCGCGTCCCGTCACAGTGACATCGGAGACGACAAAGCCCATCGTCCGCGACAGGCTCTCGGCTTGTTTGGAAACCGCTTGGCCTGCGCTGCTGGCCAGGCCCGACTTTTCAGCATAAACGGCGCCCGCCCCCAAAATGGAGCCGACAACCGCAAGGCCGAGCGCGCGGCGCAGGCTTTTGTGGCGCATAAAAAAGCGTTCCAACCGGTCGAGCGGTCCGGGGCCTTGGACGCCCTTATGCTTGCGGGCACCCGGTGTTGCGACGCCGCGTGTGGCGCGGCCTGCAGGATTGCGGGTTTTTTTGTTTACCTGGCGCATGATGCGTCCTCCACCATCCAGGCAATCAGATCATCAAAGCTTTGACCGGCGTGCGCCGCCACTTCAGGCACCAGCGAGGTGGGCGTCATGCCCGGCTGGGTGTTGACCTCAAGAAGGTAAAGCCCCGGCTTGCCGCCAGACAGTTCACCTTTTTCGTCAAAGCGGATATCGGCGCGGCTGACGCCCCGGCAACCCAGCACCAGATGGGCGCGGGCTGCGATCTGCATCGCGTGTTCATAAATCTCTGCGGGAACCTTGGCGGGAATTTCATGGGTCGAGCCGCCGTCGGAATATTTTGCCTCGAAATCATACCAGTCGGTGTTGGGAATGATTTCCACTACACCCAGCGGGCGGCCATCAAGCACGGCGACCGACAATTCGCGTCCCGGCACAAACTGCTCGATCAACACCTCATCGCCAAACGCCCAGGCGTCAGATTCAAGCTCGGCCAGGGCGCCATTGTCGCCGGGCCGCACGATCAGCACACCGACAGAAGACCCCTCGGCATTGGGTTTGACCACAAAGGGCGGCTCCATCACCCGGCCTGCAATCACATCAGCCCGGCTGGCCATCTGACCCTTGGCAATCGGCAAGCCGCACTGAGCGAAAATCATCCGCGCGCGCGCCTTGTCCATAGCCAAAGCAGACGCCAGCACACCTGAATGGGTGTAAGGCAGCTCAAGCGTTTCAAGCACGCCTTGAACGGTGCCGTCCTCGCCCCACTGGCCATGCAGCGCATTAAAGGCAAGATCATACTTTTCAGAGGCAAGCATCTGAGCCAGATCACGCCCGGCATCGAGCCGTTCGACTTTGTGACCCAACCGTTCCAGCGCATCAGCACAAGCGCGGCCAGAAACGAGAGAAACCTCCCGTTCCGCCGACAGGCCGCCCATCAGAACGGCGATATGTTTGGCTGCAACCGTCACCGGCCGGCCTCCCGCGCTTGGCGGGGACTCTTGTGACCGAGCCGGCGGATTTCCCAATTCAGGGTCACTCCCGTCTTCTCGCTCACGCGGCGGCGCACTTCCTCTCCCAGTTGCTCGAGATCGTCGGCCGTTGCAGTCCCCGTATTGATTAAAAAGTTGCAATGTTGAGTGGACACCATAGCGCCGCCGATTCGCAATCCACGGCAGCCCGCTTCATCAATCAATTGCCAGGCTTTGCGACCATCTGACTCAATGAAGTCGGGGTTCTTGAAGGTCGAACCGCCTGTTCTTTCACGCACCGGCTGGCTGTCTTCGCGCGCGGCCATAATATCGGCCATACGGGCCTGGACAGCGTCTGGTTGATCGGCAAAACCCTGCAAGGTGGCGGTCGTAAAGATGACGGGCTCAGGCGGCGCGCTTTTCCGGTAGCTCATAGACAGCTCTTCAGGTGTGAAGCGCACCAGATCGCCCTTGAGGGTGACCGCTTCAGCGCCGATCAGCACATCTTTCAATTCCGCCCCGTAAGCGCCCGCATTCATGGTCAGCGCCCCGCCAATCGTGCCGGGAATGCCGCGCAGAAACTCAAGTCCGGCAACACCGTGTCGTGCGGCCTGCTCGGCGGCCTGCGCATCAAGCACAGCTGCGCCGACATGAATCTGGGCGTTTTCGGCATCGACCTCGATTTCGCCAAAGGCGCGGCCCAGCCGAATAACGACACCCTCAATGCCGCCATCCCGGACCAGGGAGTTCGAGCCCACGCCCAGCACGGTAAGCGGAATGTTTTTGTCTTTGATCGCAGCCAAGAAGGCGGCCAGATCATGGGCGTCGGCAGGCCGGAACAAAACTTCGGCCGGTCCGCCCACACGGAACCAGGTGTAGGGTGCGAGCGCAACATGGGCCTGCAACGTGCCGCGCACTTCGGGCAGTTGGTCAAGCAGATGGCTTTCGGGTTCTTTCAGCATCAGCCTGCCCCCATCTGTTTTTCCAGCGCGGCGGGAAGACGGTGCGCCCATTGGGTGATTGAACCTGCGCCGAGACAGATGACGGCATCGCCGGGTTCCAGTCGGCTGGCCAGCAAGGGGGCAAGCGCGTCTTCACCCTCCAGTTCAATGACATCGCGATGCCCGCGCGCCTTGAGCCCCTCAACCAGATCAGGCTGGTCTGCGCCCTTGATCGGATCTTCACCCGCCGCATAAACCGGCGTGATAATTGCGGTGTCGGCCTGATTGAAACAGGTGCAGAAATCTTCAAACAGCGACTGAAGCCGGGTGAAGCGATGCGGCTGCATCACCGCATAAATCTTGCCTGAGAAAGCCTTGCGCGCGGCTTTAAGCACGGCCTCGATTTCAACCGGATGGTGACCGTAATCATCAATGATCGCCACGCCGTTGACATCACCGGCGCGGGTAAAGCGCCGCTTGACCCCGCCAAAGCGGGCGAGTGCCGCGCGGATGGACTCAGCCCCGATGCCAAGCTCAAGTCCAACCGCAATAGCGGCCAGCGCGTTTGATACATTGTGCTCACCAGGCATTGGCAGGCTGATATTTTCAAGCCGTGTTTCATCGCCGGTGCGCGGATCACGCCGGGTGACGGTGAACCGGGCCACGCCATTTTCAAACTGCAAATCTTCACCGCGCACTTCAGCTTGACCTGAAAAACCGTAAGAGATGACGCGGCGGTCACGCACTTCGCCCATCATTTTTTGTACATCGCTGTCATCGATGCACAGCACCGCAAAGCCATAAAACGGCACCATTTCAATGAAGGTGCGGAACGCGGTTTTGAGCGCATCGTAAGACCCGTAATGGTCCATATGCTCAGGATCGATATTGGTGACGACTGCTGCGGTGTGCGGCAGCTTGGTGAAGGTGCCATCACTTTCATCGGCCTCAACCACCATCCAGTCCCCGGCGCCCAATCGCGCATTGGTGCCATAGGCATTGATGATGCCGCCATTGATCACGGTGGGGTCAAACCCCGCCATGTCCAGAATGGCCGACACCAGGCTTGTGGTGGTTGTCTTGCCATGGGTACCGCCCACCGCAACCGACCATTTCAGCCGCATCAGTTCAGCGAGCATTTCGGCCCGGCGCACGACGGGGATTTTGCGTTCGCGAGCCGCCATGACCTCGACATTGCTGTCCTTGACGGCCGATGAAATCACCATGACCTCGGCATCGCCAACATTGTCGGCGGCGTGACCGATATGAATGGTGGCGCCCAAACCCTTGAGGCGTTCGACATTGGCATTGTCGCTCATGTCCGATCCCTGGACCTTATAGCCCAGATTGATCAGAACCTCGGCAATGCCCGACATGCCAATGCCGCCAATGCCAACAAAATGCAGCGGCCCAAGATCGCGGGGAAGCTGGCTCATACCGTGGCCCTCCGTCCCAAAAGTCCATGCGATGAATGAAGCCCCGGCACCCGTTCGCGAGTCAGGGCGAGCATGAGCCCCATGGAGAAAGCGAGCGCCAGAAGCGAGCTGCCGCCATAGGAAATAAAGGGCAGCGTCATGCCTTTCGACGGTGCAAGATCAAGATTGACCGCCATATTGATGATGGCTTGCAGACCGAACTGGATGATCAGCCCACTGGCGGCGAGCTGCACGAAATGGTCTGAATCAGCAAAGGCCCGATGCAGGCCGCGCAACACGATCACCGCATAAATGCCAATGACCACAAGGCAGATCAAGGCGCCGAACTCTTCCCCTGCGACGGCAAATATATAGTCGGTGTGCGCGTCCGGAATCTGGCTTTTCACCACGCCTTCGCCGGGCCCGCGCCCCAAAAGACCGCCGGCGGCAAACGCATCCTGGGCGCGGTCAACCTGATAAGTATCGCCGGTGGCCGGGTTCAAAAAGCGGTCAAACCGGCTCGTCACATGAGGCAGGAACAGATAGGCGAGCACGATGCCGCCAATCCCGGCCAGCCCCAGACCAAGCGCCACAATGATCGGCAAACCCGCGATGAAAAGTTGCGCGCCGAACACCAGCGACAACAAAGCAGTCTGACCGAAATCCTTTTGCCCCAGCACAAGTGCCGCCGTCATCACGAACAGTCCCAGCGCAATCCAGTGGCCGGGCATTGAGGGGTCGCGCTTGCCTTGCGCGATCAGGCTCGCCGCGACAATCGCAAAGGCAGGCTTGATGAATTCAGAAGGCTGCAGCGAAAAACCTGCAAGATAAATCCAGCGGCGCGCGCCATTGACTTCGGGTGAGAAGACATAGGTCAGCAGCACCATGACAAGCGCCCCGCCATAGGCCAACAGCGCAGCCCGCTTGACCTGTTTGACATCAAGCAGTGACGCCCCCAGAAGCAAGACAAGCGCGGGACCCAGAAACACCAATTGGCGGATCACAAAGTGCCAGCTGTTGGAAATATTCATCCGGCCCGCCGCCGCCGGACCAGCGGCAAAGATCATCACAAGGCCAATGCCGATCAGCACCAACAGCATGGAGAGCAACCAGCGATCAACCGTCCACCACCATTCCGCCATCCGGCTTGTGTCGGTGCGCGCAAACCGTCTCATGCCGCATCTCCTTCAAGCCAGGAATGAACAGCGGCCTTGAAGGCATCGCCGCGCGCCTCAAAATCCTTGAATTGGTCAAAGCTTGCCGCAGCGGGCGACAGCAAAACCGTGCCGCCGCCATCACGGCGGGCATCCTGCGCGGCTTGCGTCATCGCATCGCCGAGTGTGCGGAACTGCCGGGTCTCGATTTTCTCGCTCACCTCATCGGCAAAGCGGGCCGCGCATTCCCCAAAGAAATAGCCCCGCTGCACAGGCTCCAGCAAATCCGTCAATGCGGCTACGCCATCGGTTTTGGCGCGCCCGCCGGCAATCCAGTAAATCCGGTCAAAGGCCTTAAGCGCATGCTGGGTCGCATCAGCATTGGTGGCTTTGGAATCATTGACGAAGCGGACACCGTCTTTTTCCGCTACCAGTTCCAGCCGATGGGGCAATCCGGGAAAGCTTTGAAGACCCGCAACAATATCGTTGCGCGCCACGCCCAGGCTGCGGGCGGCCGCATAGGCAGCCGCAACATTCTGCCCGTTGTGGCGGCCCGGC
Organism: Alphaproteobacteria bacterium; assembly: GCA_965227065.1. GTDB lineage: Bacteria > Pseudomonadota > Alphaproteobacteria > SPJN01 > SPJN01 > CBDDFN01. The sequence goes on along the minus strand of CBDDFN010000009.1, from coordinate 249,830 downwards.
AAACGCGCCAGCGTGGCGAGATCAAGCACCGCTTCAGCCGCGCCCGACAGCGCATCCATCAGAGTGCCGTTTTCGACAAACACGCCTTTCCCCAGCGGCCCTTCAATGGAGATGGGGATCACGGAGCGGTCAGCCTGTCCGGCGAGTTGGGCGCAGATGCTGGCAGCATGCGGGTCATCCACACTGACAATCGCCGTATGGCCGGCCTTTTGCATGTCAAACAGCCGGCGCTTGGCGGTGACATAGCCATCCATCCCGCCATGCCGGTCGAGGTGATCGGGCGCAATATTGAGCAGGACGGCGATGTCGGCATCAAAAGTGTGGCACAGATCGATCTGATAGGAACTCAATTCCAGCACATAGGCGCCTGCTTCGTCGGGGGCCGCAAGATCAAGAACCGCACGGCCGATATTGCCGCCGATCTGGGGTGCGCGTCCCGCGCCTCCAAGAATGTGGCCAAGCAAAGCGGTGGTGGTCGATTTGCCGTTCGTGCCAGTAATCGCAATGACGGGCTTGGTATTCTCGCCCACCTTGTAGCGGTTGGCGAGCGCGAACAGCTCCATATCTCCAATGACGGGGCAGCCCTGCTCACGAGCCGATTTCACAATGGCATGGGGTTCGGGATGGGTCAGCGGCACGCCAGGCGACAACACTAGCGCGGCATAGCCGAACAAGGACCCATCGGCAAAGTTGCTGACGTTCAACCCTTCGTCCTGCGCAGCCGTGCGCGCGGGCTCGCCATCGTCCCAGACATGGACCAGCGCCCCGCCCGCGGTGAGCGCGCGCGCCGTCGCAAGGCCGGTCCGGCCCAGGCCGTACACGCCTACATGATGTCCACGATACGCATCCACCGGGATCAAGAGCCCCTACCTCAGTTTTAGTGTCGAAAGGCCGATCAACGCGAGCACAACCGCAATGATCCAGAAACGGATCACGATGGTGGGTTCGGCCCAGCCTTTCTTTTCGTAATGGTGATGAAGCGGCGCCATGCGGAATACACGCTTGCCGGTCAGCTTGAAGCTCGCGACCTGCACAATGACCGAGACGGTTTCAAGCACGAACAAGCCGCCAATGATGCCCAGCACAATCTCATGTTTGGTGGCGACCGAGATCACACCAAGCGCCCCGCCCAATGCCAGCGATCCGGTATCCCCCATGAAAACCATGGCCGGCGGGGCGTTGAACCACAAAAAGCCGAGCCCCGCGCCGAGCAACGCGCCGCAGAACACGGCCAGTTCACCGGTTCCCGCCACAAACGGAATTTGCAGATACTCGGAAAAGACTGCATTGCCGACGAGATAAGAAATAAACCCAAAGCTCGCCGCCGCAATCATCACCGGCACAATCGCCAGCCCGTCAAGACCGTCGGTCAGGTTCACCGCGTTTGAGGCGCCGACAATGATGAACATGCCAAAGGGCAGGAAGAACCAGCCCAGATTGACAAACAGATCCTTAAACAGCGGAACCGCAAGCGAGCTGCCCTCGGCTTCGCCGCCCAAATGCATCAGATACAGCACCGCAACGCCCGAAACCGTGAATTCGAGCAACAATTTGATCCGGCCATGAATGCCGTCAGAGGTCTGTTTGGTGACTTTCAAATAATCATCGGCAAAGCCGATCGCGCCGAAACCAAGCGTAACGAGCAGCACAACCCAGATATAGGGATTGGTCAGATCGGCCCACAGCAGGGTAGCGACCGACAAAGCCAGCAGGATCAAAAAGCCGCCCATGGTGGGGGTGCCTTGCTTTTCAATCAGATGCCGTTCGGGGCCCACTTCGCGGATCGGCTGGCCCTTGCCCTGCTGAGCTTTGAGCCAGTTGATGATGGGCTGGCCGAAGACAAAGGCGACAAACAGCGCCGTCATCATTGCGGCGCCGGTGCGGAAGGTCACATAGCGGAACAGGTTAAGCGGCCCAAACTCATCGGCCAGCGGAACGAGTAGATTATACAACATGGCTGATCATCCCCCACTCGCCACGGCCAGCGGCGCATCATCGAGCGCTTTGAGCGCTTCGACCACGCGGCGCAATCCCATGCCGTTCGAGCCCTTAATCATGACAATATCCCCAGCACGCACGATGCTTGCGACCCGCTCTGCGGCATCATCGGCCGATTGGAAGGCGCGCGCGCGAATGGCTGCGGGCAACTGTTTGTGCAGCAAGCCCATATGCGGCCCGACCAATATGGCGTGATGAATGTTTGCAGCTTCAAGATCGGCACCAAGCCCGGTGTGCAGCCGTCCCGATGACGGCCCAAGCTCCAGCATATCGCCCAAAACAGCGATTCGGCGGCCATTTCCTTCAGGCTTGAGCCCTGCCATGGTTTCAAGGGCGGCCCGCATGGAGGGCGGGCTTGCATTATAGCTTTCATCAATGACCGTGAAGCGGCCCGAAGCCAGGGCGATGGAAAAGCGCCGCCCCCGGCCTTCAGGCGGTTCAAGCTCGGCCAGCGCCAGGGCCGCTTGAGCCAGATCCCCGCCCATCAGCTTGGCTGCCGTCAACACCGCCAAGGCGTTGGACAGCAGGTGCCGTCCCGGCAAACCCAGCTTGAAGGTCAGCGCCTGACCATCAATCACCGCCGATGCACATGTGCAATCGGGATGGGGATGCGCCTTCACCGTATGGGATTGGGCGCGGCCATCCTCGCCAAAACCAACCACATTGGAAGCGCCATTGCCGAGCGCAAAGTCACTCAGCAGACCGAAATAGGGGCTGTCATAGGGCAGCACAGCCTGCCCGCCATGCACCAGCCCTTCAAAGATTTCTGCCTTGGCACGGGCAATATCATCAAGATGACTGAAATGCTCCAGATGGACAGGCGCAATGGTCGTAATCAGCGCCAGGTGCGGTCGGACCAGTTGCGACAGGGGCCTGATTTCACCGGCATGGTTCATACCGATCTCAAAGATCGCAAAATCACTGTCACGCGGCATGCGCGCCAGGGTCAGCGGCACACCCCAATGATTGTTGAAGCTGCCAACCGGCGCGTGCGTTGCACCAAACCGGCTAAACACGGCTTTGAGCGCCTCTTTCGTGCCGGTCTTGCCGACCGATCCGGTGACCGCGATGATCTGCGCGCTGGTGCGGATACGGGCCGCGTTCGCCAGATAATAGAGCGCGGCAAACGTGTCTTCGACCCTGATGGCCGAGGTTCCATCGGGCAAATCAACATCCTGATGGATGAGCAGATGCGCGCCCGCTTCCGCCGCCGTCACCGCAAAATCATGACCGTCATGATTGGGGCCTTTGAGTGCAATGAACAGATCGCCCGGCTCCACCGTACGCGAATCAATGCTGATACCCTTGACCTCGAAAGCCGGGCCGGTCAGCTGGCCGCGTGTTGCCGCCACAATCTCATCACTGGTCCACAAGGCGCTCATGACCGCACCTCCGAAAGCGCGCGGCGCGCCTCATCGCGATCATCAAACGGGTGGACCGTGTCGCCGACTTTCTGGCCCTGCTCATGGCCCTTGCCTGCGATCAGCACCAGATCACCGGGCTGTTGAATCTCAAGTGCCATTTTGATCGCCACGCGGCGATCCCCGATGTTGCGCGCCTGGGGGGCGCCTTCAAGCACTTGAGCCCGGATGGCGTCGGGGTCTTCGCTGCGCGGATTATCGTCGGTCACAATCACCTGGTTGGCGAGACGGGCCGCAATTTCGCCCATCGGTTTACGCTTGCCGGTATCGCGGTCACCGCCGCAGCCAAACACAACAATCAATTGGCCGTCTGTATGCGGGCAGGCTGCCTGCAATGCGGTTTCAAGCCCTGCGGGGGTGTGGGCATAATCAACCAGCACGCCCTCGCCCACCAGTTCCATCCGGCCCGGCACCCCTTGAAGAGCTTCAAGCGCGGCGAAGACTTCCTCAGGCTCCACCCCTTCAGCCAGCACCAGGCCCGCAGCGACCAGAATATTGCTGGCCTGAAAATCACCAATCAGCGGCACCGTCACCTTGTATGTCTCGCCGCCAAACCCAATGGTGAGCTTTTGGCCCGCGCCACTCAAACCGTGATCAAGAAGGGCCAAATCGCTGTCAGCGGTTCCACATGTCATCAGCGCAAGGCCGCGCGCGGCAGCATCATCCATCAGCGCTTGCGCAATCTCAGGCGGCTGGCGCCACAGATTAAGCACCAGCGTACCGCCGGGCGCGGTCAGCTCCTGCACCAGACGGCGCTTGGCGGCAAAATAGCTCTCAAAATCGGCATGATAATCAAGATGATCGCGGCTGATATTGGTGAAGGCCGCATGGGTGACGCACACCCCGTCAAGCCGGTGCTGATCAAGCCCGTGGCTTGACGCCTCCAGCGCCAGATGAGTGACGCCCTCTCCGGCAATTTCGGCCAGCGCCTCATGGATGGCCACCGGATCAGGCGTGGTGTGGCCCAGATCGCGGGCGACGCCCGGCGCAATCAGCCCCAGCGTCCCCAGGCTGGCCGCATCTTCGCCCAGTGAGGTGAAAATCTGGCGGACAAAATCCGCAACAGACGTCTTGCCATTGGTGCCGGTGACGGCGACCACACAATCGGGTTGGGCGCCGTAGAACAACGCGGCCATGCGCGCCAGCCGGGCGCGCGGATTGGGGTCCGGCACAAAGGCGAGCCCTTCGGCCAGCGCATGGGCATCCGGGTCAGCCAGCACCGCAACCGCACCCTTCGCCTTGGCATCGGAGATGAATTTCGTGCCGTCCATCGCCGTGCCGCGAATGGCCGCAAACAGATAATTATCGCGCACATGACGGCTGTCAGCGGTCAATCCCTCAATCATGAGGTCAGCGGCGCTTTCGGGGCAATCAGGGCCTGCCAGGCGATCAAGGCTCATCATTCGACATGCCCCGCCAGCTTGAGCCCGACCAGCGTGGACAAAGCGCGCACCTCTTCAACCGCAGGCATACCCTCATCGACCGGGCGCACACCCAGCAGGGGCGCAATCCGGCGGATCACCTTGCCCGCCGTGGGGGCGGCATTCCAGCCGGAGGTTGAAAAACCGTGCGTCGCCCGATTGCCTTTGGGATCATCCAGCATCACAACCAGCGCATAAGCGGGGTTGTGTGCCGGAAACGCGCCCGCAAAACTTGTGATCTTTTTCGACCGGGCATAGCCGCCTGCGACCGATTTTTCGGCCGTGCCGGTCTTGCCCAGCACCAGCAGGCCCGGCACATCGGCTTTGCGGCCTGTGCCATGCTCCACCACCAATCGCAACAATCCCCGCATCACCGCGCTTGTCTCCTCTGAAATCACCCGCTCGGAGACAACCGGATTAGAGGTGTTGCGCGGCAGTAATGTGGCAGGCACCAAAACACCGCCATTGACCACCGCACTCATGGCGGTGGCGACATGGATCGGGGTGACCGCAATACCGTGACCGAAGGCCACCGTCATACGCTCAACCTCGCCCCACTGGCGAGGCGTCAATGGGCGCGCAGCCTCAGACAGCTCAACCGCACTTTCCTGCATCAGTCCCATGCGGCGCAAAAAGCTTTGATGGGTGTCGCTGGGAATCTCGAGCGCCATTTTGGCGGTGCCGATATTGGAGGAATACATGATGACTTCGGGCACCGTCAGCGGACGGCGCTTGGCGTGGAAGTCGCGAATGGTAAAGCGGCCGATCTTGATCGGATGGGTGGCGTCATAAACGGTCGACAGGCCGACCCGGCCTGAATCAAGCGCCATGGCTGCGGTGAACGCCTTGAAGGTGGAGCCCATCTCATACCGGTCCCCCACAGCGCGGTTACGGCGGGCCGCGGCAGGTGCCTGGGTCGGCTCCTCAGGATCATAGGTCGGCAGCGAGACAAGGCCGAGCACCTCGCCGGTTTTGACGTCGAGCACGATCCCGGCCGCGGCCTGGGCGCGAAACTCAACAACAGCCTGCGCCAATTCCCGCATCAAGGCATTTTGAATGCGCAGATCAATGGTCAGCGCCACCGGCTGATCGGGATTGCCGACAAGCCGCTCATCGAGGGTGCGCTCCACCCCCGCCAGCCCGCGATTGTCGACATCTGAAAAGCCCACAATATGGGCCACCAGCGCGCCATGGGGATAGGCGCGGCGGATTTCAGGCTGAAACTCAAGGCCGACCAGACCATGGGCGAACAGCGCCTGATGTTCGCGCGGCGTGATCTTGCGCTTCAAGAAGAAATAGTTCGATCCGGCATCGAATTTGCGCTGAATATCCGCTTCGCTCACCCCCTCAAGCTCAAGCGCGGCAAGACGGATCAGACGCGCCTGATCGAGCACCTGGTTTTTGCGCACAGCGACCGAAACGGTTTCCAGATTGGTGGCAAGAAGGCGGCCATTGCGGTCTGTGATCTCGGCGCGGACCGGCCGCATGGCCTGATTGGCATTACCCGCCGAAGCAATGGGCGGCTCGCCAAAGGCGGCGACATCAACCAGCCGCAGGCTTAAGACGGCAAAGACAAAGATGAAGCACAGCGCGACAATAGAAAGCCGTTCGCGCGCCATCGACACGGCGCGCTTTTCCCCGCCATCCATGGCGAGCGCCAAATCGGGCGCAGGCCGCGTGCGGCCCAAAAATCCTTCCGGCACATGGACCCTCGCAGCGCCTGACGCGCGATCAGTATCATCTGATGCGCCTTGGCCCATTAATATCCTCCGCCGGGAACTTCCCCTTCGCCGAGCGCGGCATTAACCACCGGCAAGGCATCAAAGTCGGACGCGTAGCTGCTGGCCAGACGCGCATTGCGGCGGGTCTTGCGATCAAGCGAGGCAAGCGCGGAATTGAAACTTTTGGCGCGCGGCCGGTAGGGCCGGGCATGGGGACGGGGAATGACGGCATCGGCATCGCCGAGCACGACAAATTCACCGGCCTGTTCGCCATCGGTCATCTTGAAAGGCAGCTCAGACAGACTGGCAAACTGAAGCGTTTCAGGCGGGCCAAGCTCAAGATGACGGCCAGCCAGCGATTCAAGCCGGGCGGGATCGCTCAGCAGCGTGACTTCGGCGCGCAGAACATGGATGGTTTCGCGTTCAATTTCGATCTGGCGCTCAATCTCATGCATTTCGGCCGTGCGTTGCTTGACCGTCTGTTTGAGGCCATATGTTCCGGCCATCAGCCCCAGAATGGTGAATGCCGCAGCCGCGATGGTGAAGCGGTTCATGCCCGTCCTCCCTCTAATGGCACATAGCCCATAGCGTCATGAGACGGCGCAATGGCGGGCGCGTGTGTGCGCCGGGCCGCGCGCAGCCGTGCCGACCGTGCGCGCGGGTTCAATCGGATTTCGTCTTCGCCGGCCTCGATGGCCTTGCGGCTGAGCAATTCAAAACTCGGCTCAGGTGCAACAATCTCAGGCGCGTGACGAGAGCCGCCCTGGCCGGGCTTGGCACACGCGGTGAGAAATTTTTTGACCATGCGGTCCTCAAGTGAGTGGAACGACACCACCGCGAGGACCCCGCCGGGTTTCAAAACCTGTTCGGCGCCGAGCAGCGCGCGGGCAAGCTCACCCAATTCGTCATTCACATAGATGCGCAAGCCCTGAAAGCTGCGCGTCGCGGGATCAATCTTCATGGCGCGCGCTTTGGGACCCATGGCTTGTGCGATCAACCCTGCCAGTTTGGCGGTTGTGTCGATGGGCGCTTCGTCACGGGCGCGGACAATCGCGCGTGCGATCCGGCGCGCTTCCCGCTCCTCGCCATAGCGAAACAGAATGTCGGCCAGCAGACCTTCTTCGGCTTGAGCCACAATATCGGCAGCCGACGGGCCGGCCTGTTCCATCCGCATGTCCAGGGGACCATCAAAGCGGAAGGAAAAGCCGCGCTCGGCCTGATCGATTTGCATCGAGGAGACGCCGACATCAAGCGCGATGCCATCGACACCGTCTGCCGCACGCTCCCCGATTATGTCTTCAAGATCACCGAAGCGACCTTCAACAAGGCTCAACCGCGGCGCATAAGAGTTGACGAGACTTTGGCCCTTGATCACCGCGTCCGGATCGCGGTCGATCGCCAAAACAGCACAATCGGCGGCTTCGAGCATGGCCTTGGTATAGCCGCCCGCGCCGAACGTGCCGTCACAATACTGCCCACCGTCACGGGGGCTCAAAGCTGAGATCACCTCCTTCAGCAGAACCGGAATGTGCGGACCGTCATGCGTGATTTGCTCTTCGACACTCACCCCTCACCCCCTTTCGGCGTCGAAAGACCAGCCGCACGCCCCCAGGGCAGTGCAAGCTTTTGTTCCCGGGCGCGGGCGAGCACGTCGGACGTGTCTGCGCCATGCGCGTCTGGGTTCCAGATCTCGAAATGGGTCGCCTTGCCAACAAATTTGGCGGCGTCGGTGATGCCGGCATGGACGGCAAGGCCGGACGGCAGGCCAAAGCGGCCCTCACCATCCCAGGCCAATTGCTCTGACATGCCAAACAGGACTTCCGACAGCACCTGGCGTTCTTCCGAATAGGGATCGAGCGTATCAACCTCAGCAACCAAACGCTCAAAGCGCTCAATCGTGCAGGCCTCAATCGCGTCATGCATGATGGAGGGAAACAGGACCACGCCCTGAAAGGACGAACCCGACGCAGCCGCGCGGAAAGAGGCCGGTACAGAGACCCGCCCCTTTTTGTCGACCTTGTTGGTCTGATTACCAACAAAGAACTTCATCATCCGCGCTCCGGTTCCATCCGCCCCCCCTCAACCTCACATCCAGGGCCGGGCGGCTCTCATCGCCTTTGCCGTCCAAGACCCGCCTTTTGCCCTCGGCTGCGGTCTTTTGGGGTCAGGCCGGGTGAAACGCAGAAACACTGCGCCATTTCACCCATCAGTCATGGGATAACATGGGATTTTATGGGCGTCAACGGAAACTGATGGTAAAACCCTTTAATACATTGGGTTTGAGCGCGAATTGATGGATCGGAACATAAACAGAACATTGAATTGGCGGAGCAGCCAACCCAAGAAAATGAGAACAAATCAAGAATAGAGAAGAAAAGTGCCAGATGGCCTGTAAGCCGGGTTCTGTCCCGCCCCCTTTTCGGGGACATAGATGGTCATTCCTCTGGGACGGCTGTCGCCAACCGCCTCAAGCAACCAACCCGAACGGCGATGCTGAAACCCATCTGGCCCGAAGGCCGGCCGTTCCTATTCGGTCTTGCTTCCGGTGGGGTTTACCGTGCCGGTCCTGTTACCAGGCCCGCGGTGCGCTCTTACCGCACCCTTTCACCCTTACCCGCGAAAAACGCAGGCGGTTTGCTTTCTGTGGCACTGTCCCTGGGGTCGCCCCCGCCGGGCGTTACCCGGCACCGTGTTTCAGTAAAGCCCGGACTTTCCTCCCCGCTCGCGAAGCAGGGCGACCATCCGGCCATCTGGCGGGCAGGGATGTGCGGGCAAATGGCCTATTTGTCAAGCTGAAGCACAAGCCAATCGGCGGCATTGACCGTGCCGGCATCCATCATGCCGGTCAAAAAGCCGGGCCGGAAATGCCGCTGAAAGGCGGTAACGGCGGCATCAGCGTCTGAAACGTCATAGCCGATCCGTGTCAATTGGCCGAGCGCCTTGGCCGCCCTGGATGATGGCGCGCGCGAGCCCGTCAGCCCATGGGGCGGCAACATGGTGGCGAGGCCCTGCTCAGCCAGCCGCCCCCAGGGAAACAGCTCGCCGGGATCGGATTTGCGCGCCGGTGCGACATCGGAATGGCCGACCACGCGCTCAGGCGCAATGCGGTATCGTTTGACCAGCGCCTTGAGCAGCGTCTCAACCGTTGCGATCTGAGCTTCGGGGAAAAAGCGGTAGCCCAACTCATGGCCGGGATTGACGAGTTCAATACCGATGGAGCGGGCATTGATGTCACTGTCGCCCTTCCAGCTTGCCACCCCGGCATGCCAGGCACGGCGATCTTCGGCCACCATCTGTTCAATCGCACCATCTTCGTCGATGAAATAGTGCGCGGACACTTTTGCATCGGCATCAGTCAGGCGCGCCCGTGCCGCCCCGGCCGTTTTCATGCCGGTATAATGCAGCACCACCATATCAATGGCAGCCCCCCGCTCGTCATGATTGGGGCTTGGAGTTTGTGTCATGTCCAATTCCATCAGGGGCCTGTGTCCACCAGTTCGCGTTTGCGGATCGCGATGATGAAACAGCCCAGCAAAGTCAACGCCCCACCCATCGCCATACGCGCGGTGATAACATCGCCCTGAATTGTGACACCGAAAATAACCCCGAAGATCGGCGCCAGCAGCGTCAGCGGCGCCGTCAGAGAAACATCATATTTTTGAATAAGATAATACATGCCCGCATGGCCCACGAGGCTCGCGCCGATGGCGGTGTAAACCACCCCGGTCCAGCCCATCCAGCCGGCATTTTGTACAGACGCCCACTGGCCTGATTCGGTCAGCGCGGAAAACACAAATAGAACCGGGAAAGAAAACAGCGCCACCCAGGCCTGCAACTGGAAGACTTTGACGTCATACAATCGCTTCATGAAAATGGTCGCAATCGCCGCCATGAAGGCGGCCAGCACCGCAAGCAGCATGCCGTTGATATAATCAAACACGCGCGGATCGAAACTCATCACCATGATGCCGCCAAAGGCCATGCCGATGCCAAGCCCCCGCTTCCAGCCGATGCTCTCGCCGAGAAACAGCACAGACATAATGGTCGAAAACGGCACGCCCAGCTGAATGGCAATGGCAATGGTTGACGCGTCTTCAGCCAGGCTCATCCCGCCATAAAAGGCGGAAAAATGCAGCGCGCCGGAAAACATCCCGATCAGGAACAAGGCCTTCATCTGGCCTTTGTGGATCTTGAGAAACGGCGCCAGAACCGCAGCAATCAGCAAAAAGCGCAAGCCGGTGAACAGGATTGGCGGCAGTTCGGTGACGCCCCACTTGCCCGCGACAAAGGTAAAGCCCCAGACAAGATTGACGACCAGCATGAGCAGAAGATGCCGCGGGGCCATGACGTTCCTCGAAATTTCAAAAATGACGGCTGTGTCAGGCTTAGCAGGTCGCGCAGGCTTGGGGGAAGGCGGAAATCAGCCGCGCTCTTTCAGCCGGTCATAGGCGGCGTTGATGGCGGCAAGCTTGTCATTGGCAATCTGGACGAACTCTTCGGGCACCCCGCGCGCAATCAAGCGATCAGGATGGTTTTCAGCCACCAGCCGCCGATAGGCTTTCTTGATCGCCTCGGCATCGGCATCATGGGTCAGGCCAAGCACCACATACGGGTCATTTTCATCGGGCGGCAGATGGCTGGCCTTGATGCGTTCAAACTCAAATTCGGAAAAGCCGAAAATATCGGCGACTTGCGCGAGAAACGCGACTTCCTTGAGGTCCACCGCCCCGTCTGCGCGGGCAATATAAAACAGCCCGTCCATCACGTCTTCCAAAACACCGGGCTGGTCTTTGAGCAGCCGGTAAAGATCACGCGCATAATGTTCAAAGCCCGCCACGTCCTCACGCGCCATGTTGAAGATGCGGCCCACCGCCGTAGCATCCTCGGCGGACACTTCAAAGACCTGGCGGAAGGCGGCAATCTCATCGCGGGTCACCTGCCCGTCGGCCTTGGCCATCTTGGCCGACAGGGCAATCACGCCGATGGTGAAAGCGGCGCTGCGGGTCGGATCGCTTTCATCGTCCCCCCATTCCCGGTCAATGCCCAGATGGCCCGCGACCGCGCCGATCAGCGCGCCCAAAGGTCCGCCCAGCGCCAGTCCGGCCGCTCCACCAAGAATTTTACCCCAAATTGACATCTCGACGCTTCAATAGCTCCAAACTGGCCGGGTGCGAAAGCGCATTCCTGCTGTATAACAAGATCAAATCTGTCTGAAGTGATACGAAGTTCGATGCGCGACTGGCAATTCTTTATCGACCGGGGCGGCACCTTTACCGACATTGTGGCAAAGGCGCCTGATGGTTCGCTCAAAACCCACAAGCTTTTGTCGGAGAATGAAGCGCACTATCCCGATGCCGCCATTGCCGGAATTTGCGACCTGATGGACGTGCCGCGCAGCTTCGGTCCCGACGGGCTTGAAATCGACGCGGTCAAGATGGGCACTACCGTTGCCACCAATGCGCTGCTGGAACGCAAGGGCGAACGCACGGTGCTGGTCACAACGCTGGGCTTCCGCGATGTGCTTGCCATCGGCAATCAGGCACGGCCCCACCTTTTCAAGCTCGCCATCGAAAAGCCCGAGCTTCTGTATGAGCGCGTGGTTGAAGTTTCCGCCCGGATGAGCGCGGCGGGGGAAGAGCTTGAGCGGCTGCATGAGCGCGACCTCGAAGAACAGCTTGTCGACATTTATGAAAACGGCATCCGGTCGGTCGCGATCCTGTTTCTGCATGGCTGGAAATTTCCCGCCCATGAAAAGGCCGCCGCTCACATCGCCCAGAAGGTCGGCTTTTCCCAGATTTCAGTGAGCCATGAAGTGTCCCCCACCATCAAAATGGTGCCGCGGGGTGACACGACGGTAGCCGACGCCTATTTAACGCCGGTTCTGCGGCGCTATGTCGATCAGGTGGCCGAGGCCCTTGAGACGGGTGGCGAAGGCCCGCGCCTGCAATTCATGCAATCGAATGGCGGGCTGACAGATGCGGGCCGCTTCCGCGGCAAGGATGCCATCCTGTCGGGACCCGCCGGTGGCGTGGTCGGCGCCGCTGCCGTGTCGAAAGCGGCCGGATTTGACGCCATGGTCGGCTTTGACATGGGCGGCACCTCAACCGATGTCTGCCATTTTGCCGGGGCTTATGAGCGCGTCACCGAAAGCGCGGTGGCCGGGGTCCGGCTGGCCGCACCAATGATGCGGATTGAAACGGTGGCCGCTGGTGGCGGCTCCATCCTGCAGTTTGACGGCGCGCGCTTGCGGGTTGGCCCGGAGTCCGCCGGGGCCGATCCCGGACCGATGAGCTATCGCAAGGGCGGACCTTTGACGGTGACAGACGCCAATCTCGCCTGCGGAAAGTTATTGCCGGAATTCTTCCCGAAGATTTTCGGCCCCAAAGCAGACCAGCTGCTCGACAAGACCCAGGTGGTGAACGCCTTTGAAGGGCTTGCGCTGCACATCGATGAACGGCGCAGCGCTGAAGAGATCGCCGATGGCTTCGTGCAGGTCGCGGTTGAAACCATGGCACGCGCCATCCGCAAAATTTCGGTTGAGCGCGGCCATGACGTCACCAAGGCGGTGCTGACAAGCTTTGGCGGCGCGGGTGGACAGCATGCCTGTCTGGTGGCCGATGCGCTTGAGATGGATCATGTGCTGATCCATCCCTTTTCAGGCATTCTGTCGGCCTATGGCATGGGCCTTGCCGATATTCGCCACATTGAAGAGCGCACGCTTGAGTTGCCCTTTGATCATCACCTCGCCGAAATCGGCATGGCGTTGTCGCAGCTGACCCGCAAAGCTGAAATGGAGGTGATCGGCCAGGGGGTCGATATGGCGGGCCTGCGCACCGAATTGCGCCTGCATGTCAAATATGACGGCACCGACACCGCCCTTGAGATCCCCGCCGATGATCTGCGCCGCGTGCCGGAGCTGTTTGATGCCGCCCATCGCGCCCAATTCGGATTTTCAACCCCCGAACGGCCTTTGGTCGCCGCGCTTGCCATCGCCGAAGCGATCGGCGAAACGGGCCTCGCGCCCGATCAGCCTGGGGCGGATGTGTCAGACCAGCCCCTGCCCGCACCCGCTCAAACGACGCGCTTTTTCTCACGCGGAGCCTGGCATGAGGCCGCCGTCTTCACCCGCGACAGCCTCGCGCCGGGTATGAGCGTGCCGGGACCCGCGATCATTATTGAACCCCACGCCACGCTGGTGGTTGAACCCGACTGGCAGGCGCGCATCACCGCACGCAATGACTGCGTGATGAGCCGCACCCGGCCCCGCGCAGCCCGCACGGCCATCGGCACGAGTGCTGATCCCATCATGCTGGAAATCTTCAACAATCGCTTCATGGGCATTGCCGAGGAGATGGGCGCGGTGCTCGAAAAAACCGCAAGCTCGGTCAATATCAAGGAACGGCTCGATTTCTCCTGCGCGCTGTTTGATGCAACCGGCGCGCTGGTCGCCAATGCTCCCCATGTGCCGGTTCATCTTGGATCCATGGGTGCCTCGGTCGAAGCCGTCATCACAGCGTTCAGCGGCAATATTGCACCGGGCGATGCCTTTATCCTCAATGCGCCTTATGAAGGCGGCACCCATCTGCCTGATGTGACGGTAATGACGCCGGTCTATCTGACCGAAAGCGGCGAACCGCAATTCTGGGTCGCCGCGCGCGGCCATCATGCCGATATTGGCGGGCTGACGCCGGGCTCCATGCCGCCACACTCAACAAGCATTCAGGACGAAGGGGTTCTGATCCGCCCCGCCAAGCTGGTAGACAAGGGCGAGTTCAAAGAATTCTTGATGCGCGGGCTTCTCGCCGGCGGGATTTATCCGGCACGCAACCCCGAACAGAACATTGCCGATGTCAAAGCACAGCTGGCGGCCTGCGAAAAAGGCGCGCGCGAGCTAAAAGCCCTCGCGCAAGAATTCAGCCTTGATGTCGTCACCGCCTATATGGGCCATGTGCAGGACAATGCCGAAGAAGCAGTGCGCCGGGTCATTCACAAGCTCAAAGATGGCGAGGCCACGATCACGCTGGACAATGAGGTGCGCATCACAGTGCGCATCACGGTCGACCAGGAGGCGCGGTCAGCCGTCATCAATTTCACCGGATCATCGGATCAGCATGACGGCAATTTCAACGCGCCTGCGCCGGTGGCGCGCGCTGCTGTCCTCTATGTCTTCCGCTGTCTGGTCGATGATGACATTCCGCTCAACCAGGGATGCCTCAAACCGCTCGATATTGTCTTGAGGCCTGAATCGGTGGTGAACCCGGTTCATCCGGCCGCTGTTGTGGCGGGCAATGTCGAGACGAGCCAGGCGATTGTCGATTGCCTGTTTGAAGCGCTTGGCGTGCTGGCAGGCTCCCAAGGCACGATGAACAATCTGACCTTCGGCAATGCCCACACACAATATTATGAAACACTCGGCGGCGGTGCCGGGGCTGGCAAAGGCTTTGATGGTGCCAGCGGTGTGCAGGTCCATATGACCAATTCGCGGCTGACCGATGCCGAAGTGCTCGAAACACGGTTTCCCGTCCGGGTCGAACGGTTCGGCTTCAGGCTCAATTCCGGCGGGCCGGGAAAAAATCGCGGCGGCAATGGCTTGCACCGGCGCCTTCGCTTTCTGGAGCCGATGGAAGCCTCGATCCTGTCGTCCCACCGGCTGGTTCCCCCACGCGGACTGGAGGGCGGCGGCGATGGCCAGGCGGGCGTGAACAAGCTCACCCGCGTTGATGGCACCGAAGAAAATCTAAAGCCGTCCGATAGTGTCCAAATGCGCGAAGGCGATACGCTCACGATCCAAACGCCGGGGGGCGGCGGATACGGAACACCCCGCTCAGGCTAGTTGCGTAAAAAAGTGCGACAGGATGCCACTTAGAGCTTCACTTTTTTCTAAAATTGCTGCACAATTGCAACACCAATGACGTGAAGCGGTCATGCCGAACACCGCGTCACCGGGGACCGATAGCGCATCAGCGGTTCCTGCAGGCCTTCGCACCAGGCCCGTGACGCATCCGCACCAACGGCTTTATGGCGGATCGTCTTTGGTCAACCTCACCAGGGGACCCTGCCCGAACCCTCCGGGCAGGGTCTTTTGCTGTTAAAAGCCCCTGTCCCACCCCCTTATCTGACCTGACGGCGCGTCAAGAATCCTTGAAGCCTCACCAATGTTACGGTATTGCGACTCTGTTAAGGGTTTAACCGGGGTAACAATTGAGGGTGCGACTATGAATATCAGAACACTGACTGCCATGACCGCTGCTGCTGCGTTGAGCCTCGCCTCAACAGCGGCAATCGCAGGTGATTTCCGGTCCAGCCATGAGCGCGATGTCAGCGCCGGCGTTTATTTCAAGCTGCCTTTCCAAGGCGGCGTTGCCAATGAGCGCCGCGACGGGGCCAAATTCGGATTCCAGGCCGATGTCGATACGTTCGGCACAAAACCGACCGGCTTCGGCTTTGATCAGGGCCAGCCGCAAATGATTGATCTCAGCTTCAATAGCGACTTCATGCTGACCGGCGCCTATTTGAACGGTGTCGACACGCTGATGCTGCGTGATCAGCTTTATGCGCATACGCCTGGTGAAGGCGGCTTTGACCGGGACGTTTTGTGGGCGCTTGGTATTTTGGGTCTCGGGGCGCTTGGCGCGGTTCTGGCCATCACGCTGGGCGATGATGACGATGACGACAAGCGTGATTGTAAATATGACTATGACACCGCCTCGGCGGAGTCGGAGACGACATTCCGCACCGACTATGATTATTGCTACGAGGATTAAGCGTTAAGCGCATCCAGCCAATGACAAAGGGCGACGGCATGCCTTCGCCCTTTTTGCATTTGAGCATCCTGAACGCTTAGGCCGCTTCCACCGTATCGGGATCATAAGACAGGTTGGGGGCAAGCCAGCGTTCAGCCACTTTCAAATCCATGCCCTTGCGCCTGGCATAATCTTCCACCTGATCGCGATTGATCTTGCCGACCCCGAAATAGCGCGCGTCGGGATGACTGAAATAAAGCCCCGACACAGACGCGCCCGGCCACATGGCAAAGCTTTCGGTGAGCGTAATGCCCGCTTGCGCCGGGGCATCAAGCAGGCGGAACAGCAAGTCCTTCTCTGTGTGGTCGGGACAGGCGGGATAGCCCGGCGCAGGCCGGATGCCCTGATAGGCCTCGGCAATCAGATCGTCATTCCCGAAACCCTCACCCGGCGCATAACCCCAATGGGTCTTGCGGACCTCGGCATGCATATATTCAGCAAACGCTTCGGCCAGCCGGTCAGCCAGCGCCTCGACCATGATGGCCGAATAATCATCATGCGCCTTTTTGAATGCATCCGCCTTTTCCGAACAGCCATGACCCGCTGTCACGGCAAAGCCGCCGACATAATCGGCCAGTCCGGTTTCGACCGGCGCCACAAAATCGCTCAAGCAATGATTGGCCCGGCCCCGCGAGTGCGACATTTGCTGGCGCAGCATGTGGAAACGGCCAAGCTCATCCACCCGTTCATCATCGGTATAGAGCACAATGTCATCGCCCTCGCGATTGGCTGCCCACATGCCGATCACACCCTTGGCGGTGAACCATCCTTCATCAATGATCTGTTTGAGCATGGTCCGGGCATTGTCAAACAGCTCGCGGGCGGCTTCCCCCACCACCTCATCCTTGAGGATTGCGGGATAATGACCCGCCAATTCCCAGGTCTGGAAAAAGGGCGTCCAGTCAATATAGTCGGCCAGGGTTTCAAGCGGCACATCGTCAAAGCTTCTGGTGCCCAAAAAGGCCGGCTTGGGCGGTGTGTAACCGTCCCAGTCGATCTTGACGGCATTGGCCCGCGCATCAGCGATGGGCGTCCGCGCTTTTTTCTCCTGCCCCGCCAAATGCTTGGCGCGCATCGCGTCATAATCGCGGCGAATGTCCTGCGCATAAGTGTTGGAATTCGATGCCGACAACAGGTTCGCCGCAACGCCGACCACCCGGCTGGCGTCGGTGACATAAACCGTCGGGTTGTCATAGCCCGGCGCGATCTTGACCGCCGTGTGCACTTTCGATGTGGTCGCTCCGCCGATCAGCAAGGGAATGGCGAAGCCTTCGCGTTCCATCTCTTTGGCGACATGCACCATTTCATCGAGCGAGGGCGTGATCAGCCCCGACAGGCCGATGGCATCAACCTTTTCTTCACGCGCCACGTCGAGGATTTTCTGGGTGGGAACCATCACACCCAGATCAATCACTTCATAATTGTTGCACTGAAGCACAACGCCGACGATGTTTTTGCCGATATCGTGGACATCTCCCTTGACGGTGGCGAGCAGAATTTTACCGGCAGCTTCCTGCACGCCGTCCTGTTCGGCCTCCATATAAGGCAGCAGATAGGCCACAGCCTTTTTCATCACGCGGGCCGACTTGACGACCTGCGGCAGAAACATTTTGCCCGACCCGAAAAGATCGCCGACCACATTCATGCCGTCCATCAACGGGCCTTCGATGACATCAAGGGGACGGGCAAGGCTTTTGCGCGCCTCTTCCACATCTTCTTCGACATAATCACCAATGCCGTGAACCAGCGAATGCGAAATGCGTTCGACAACCGGCTTTTCCCGCCAGCTGAGATCGATCACCTTGGCTTTGGCACCCTGGCCCTTGAACTGTTCAGCGAGATCAAGCAGCCGGTCGGTGGCATCATCGCGGCGGTTCAACAGCACATCTTCCACCGCATCGCGCAGCTCTTTTGGAATGTCTTCATAGACATCCAATTGACCGGCGTTGACGATGGCCATGTCGAGGCCCGCTTTGATCGCGTGATAAAGGAAGCAGCTATGCATGGCCCGGCGCACCGGCTCATTGCCGCGGAACGAGAAGGACACGTTCGACAGACCGCCGGAAATACGCGCGTGGGGGCATTTTTCACGAATGCCCTTACAGGCCTCAAAAAATTCCACCGCGTAATTGTTATGTTCTTCAATGCCCGTCGCGACCGCAAAAATATTGGGATCAAAGATAATGTCCTGAGGCGGAAAACCGACTTGCTCGGTCAGGATCTTGTAGGAGCGTTCGCAGATCTCGACCTTGCGCGCGGCGGTTTCGGCCTGGCCGTCTTCGTCAAACGCCATGACCACAACCGCCGCCCCATAGCGGCGCACCCGTTTGGCCTGTTCGATGAAGGGCTCAATGCCTTCCTTCATCGAAATGGAGTTCACGACAGGCTTGCCCTGCACGCATTTCAGCCCCGCCTCAATGACCGAGAATTTTGAGCTGTCGATCATGATCGGCACGCGGGCAATGTCGGGCTCGGCCGCGATCAGGTTCAAAAAGGTCACCATTGCCGCTTCGGAATCGAGCATGCCCTCATCCATATTGATGTCGATGATTTGCGCGCCGTTCTCGACCTGGTCGCGCGCCACATCAAGCGCGGTGTCAAAATCACCTTCGGTGATCAGCCTGCGGAACTTGGCCGACCCGGTGACATTGGTGCGCTCCCCCACATTGATGAAGCCCAGCGCATCATTGGCGATCAGCGGCTCAAGCCCTGAAAGGACCAGCGGCCTGCGTTCAAAATTACTCATGCGGCATCCTCAATCTTTTCTGTGGCGCGCGGGGCAATTCCCTCAACGGCTTCAGCAATGGCGCGGATATGATCCGGCGTGGTGCCGCAGCAGCCACCCACAATGTTCAAAAAGCCGCTTTCGGCCCATTCCTTGATGTGAACCGCCATGTCTTCCGGCGTCAGATCATAGCCGCCCATCTCATTGGGCAAGCCCGCATTGGGGTGTGCCGAGACCAGGCAGGGCGCATTGTCGGACACCGCCTCAACATATTGGCGAAGCTCTTTGGGACCCAGCGCGCAATTCAGGCCGACCGACAAGGGACCCGAATGGGCAACCGAAATCAGGAACGCCTCAGCCGTCTGCCCCGACAGCAAGCGGCCCGACAGATCGGTGATGGTGCCTGAAATCATGATCGGCAATTTGATGCCCACCTCGTCAAACACTTCTTCCGCGGCAAACAAGGCTGCCTTGGCGTTGAGCGTGTCGAAAATGGTTTCAACCAAAATAAGATCAGCCCCGCCTTCGATCAGCCCGCGGGTGGCGTCTGAATAGGCGGTGACGAGATCATCAAAGCTGACATTGCGGAACCCCGGATCGTTGACGTCCGGTGAAATCGACGCCGTCCGGTTGGTCGGACCCAACACACCGGCGACAAAGCGCGGCTTGTCCGGGGTCTTTTCGGTTTGCGCATCACACAATTCACGGGCGATGCGCGCGCCTTCCAGATTGATTTCATAGGCCGCATCTTCGAGACCATAATCGGCCTGGGCAATCGTCGTCGCCGAAAATGTGTTGGTTTCGATAATGTCGGCGCCCGCATCAAGATAAAGCTGTTCGATCTCGCGCAGGACCTGGGGCTGGGTGATCTGGATCAGATCATTATTGCCTTTCAGATCATGGCTCCAGTCCGTCCAGCGATCGCCGCGGAAATCAGCTTCGGACAGTTCATAAGACTGGATCAAAGACCCCATCGCGCCATCAAGCACCAGAATGCGTTTCTTCAATGCCTCATGCAGGGCTTTTTGCCGGTCTTCGCGGGTCATGACTGGCCCTCCTCACCCGGCTGTCCGTTTTGACGAATGCCGAGAATGTGGCAGATCGCAAATGTCAGATCGGCCCGGTTCAATGTATAAAAATGAAAGTCGCGCACGCCCATGGCGTAAAGTTTGCGCACCTGATCAGCCGCGACCATGGCCGCCACCATCTTGCGGGTTTCTTCGTCGGAATCGAGCCCGTCATACAATTCGCCCAGCCAGGGCGGTATGCTTGCGCCTGCCATCTTGGCGAATTTGGCGACCTGCTTGTAATTGAGCACCGGGATGATGCCGGGCACCAAGGGAATGTCGATATTTTCCCGGCGCACCCGCTCGACCATTTCGGCATAGACCGGCACGTCAAAGAAGAACTGGCTGATCGCCCGGCTGGCACCGGCATCAACCTTGCGCTTGAGATTATCAAGCTCAATATCCCAGTCGGGGCTGTCGGGATGCCGTTCGGGATAGCACGACACCGACACGTCGATATCAGGCGCGACGCGCTTGATACCCGCAGTCAGTTCCGCGCCATTGGCATAGCCATGCGGATGGGGCGCATATTGGGTTTGCCCTTCAGGCGGATCACCGCGCAGCGCCACAATATGGCGGACACCATGGGCATGATAATTGCGCACAATGTCATCAATCTCGTCTTTGCTGGCACCCACGCAAGTCAGATGCGAGGCTGGCGTCAGGCTGGTTTCATCCAGGATGCGGGTGACGGTCTTGTGCGTGCGTTCCCGCGTGGTGCCACCCGCGCCATAGGTGACCGACACGAAATTGGGATTGAGCGGTTCAAGCCGTTTGATCGACGACCAGAGTGTTTTTTCCATCCCATCGGTCTTGGGCGGGAAAAATTCAAACGACACGCTGACATCGGTGCCGATGGCACCATCAAAGCCGAACGCGTCGGCCAGCTTGTGTGTAATAGCATTCATGACAGTTTTTGAGCGTCTAGGCGCTCATCCTTTGAGGTTCGGATTTCACCTGGCCCGGCGCTTCGGCTGCCCACAATGTGACAGTCAATTTGGCGTCCGAGCCCTTTTCGGGCTTGAGATGAAGAGGATCACGCGGGGTCAGGCCCGCCATTCGCAAAAGCTCAGCGATTTCTTCATCAGAAAATCCAAGCCGGCGATGGGCCTGATCTTCGCGCAGATATTCAAGGGAATGGGGCGCGAAATCAGCCACCAGCAACAATCCGCCGGGCGCCAGCACGCGGGCGGCTTCATCCAGCGCCTGGCCCGGCTTGTCGAGGAAATGCAGCACCTGATGAACGGTGACCAGATCAAACTGGCGGTCTGAAAACGGCAAGGCGAGCAAATCACCCCGGCGGACCTGAACATGGCTTGCGCCGGCCGCGCTTAAATTGGCGCGCGCCACCGACAGCATGTCGAGGGATAGATCAAGGCCGGTCCCATGGTCGATCTGTTCTGCAAAAACCTGCAAAATCCGTCCCGTTCCGGTCCCCAGATCGAGCATGGTCTCGATCTTGCGGCCCTGGGCAGCCTTCAACAGGGCGGCCTCCACCGCTTCTTCAGGGATATAAAGCGACCGGATCCGGTCCCATTCGGCGGCATTATGGGCAAAATAGTCCTGCGCCCGCTCACGCCGCTCATCCAGAACACGCTCCAGCCGCTCGCCATCGCGCACAAGTTCGTCGTCATCATCGGGAAAAAGCTCAATCAGACGCGCGCCCAGCGCCCCGCCTTCGCCGCGATCATTGAGCCGGTAAAAGGCCCAGCTGCCCTCCTGATAGCGCTCGATCAGGCCCGCCTCGACCATCAGTTTCAGGTGACGGCTGACACGGGGCTGGCTTTGCCCCAGAATAAGCGTCAATTCTGTGACGGTGAGTTCAGCCCGCGCCAGCAGCGCAACAAGGCGCAGCCGTGTCGGCTCCGCTGCGGCTTTCAATGCTGCCAAAAGTGCGTCCATAACCCTCGTCCTTTCCGCCGAAAGGGCTATCATGACAAGGCCAGGAGACGCAAGATAGAAATAAGGATATCTTTATATCGTTATTTGTAAGGCCATTTCACAACGAAGTGGGGCAGAAACGTCACGTTCCATGACAAGTTTGTGAGCAAACGCCGATCAGGCTAACAGGTGCGCCCAAAAAGCCCTATACAATCAAGGCTGGAACGGTTGAAATATAGGCAGTTGGATTGGCTTTCCGGTTTGGTTCGGCCAATCCTGTCCGGCTTGGGGTGCGTAGGCTGGACTTGTCGCCTGAAATGCTGGGATCGGCCCTGATGGGCTGGTTTGGGGAGTAAAAACGGATGCGAAGCGTGATGGATGTGAAGCGTCATGTGAAATACGGAGCCTTGGCGCTTCTTGTCTCTGCGGGCCTTGGGGCTTGCGCAACACCGCCGGAAGACCCGGTCGCGCGTGCTGAATTTGAAGCACTGAACGACCCGTTGGAACCGGCAAACCGGGCGATGTGGGACGTCAACATGGCGGCCGACCGCTATGTGTTGAAGCCCGTGGCCAAACAATATCGCAACATGCTGCCGCCTGCGCCGCGCAACGGCATCCGCAATGTGCTGAACAATCTCGAAAGCCCCCTTATTTTCGCCAATGATCTGCTTCAGGGTGAGATTGACCGGGCCGGCATTACGCTGGTGCGGTTCATCTTTAACTCAACCATTGGGCTTGGCGGCTTGCTCGACGTGACCAAAAATGAAGGCTATCCGCGCCATACCGAAGATTTCGGACAGACGCTGGCGGTTTGGGGCGCGCCGGAGGGGCCTTATCTGGTGCTTCCGTTGCTTGGCCCGCGCTCGCTGCGCCATGGTGTCGGCACCGCCGTCGAGTGGATCGCCGATCCGGTTGATTATCTGCTCGACGACATTGCCGGCCAGTGGGCCGTCTATACCCGCACCGGCCTCGACATTGTCGACACCCGGGCCCGCTCCATCGAGAGCTTTGAGGCCATCGAGAAAAGCTCGATTGACCTTTACGCCACCGTCCGCAGCGCCTATCGCCAGCGCCGGGAACAGGAAATCGCCAATGGCTCCGCCGATGGAGATCCGGTCAGCGCCGATGAATTCGAATTCACCTATTAAGGCAGCGCCGCAAGGCTTGCGCAAAAGACTGATGATGGGAGACACCGCAATGATGCGCGGAATGATTTTGAGCGTTGTGGGCGTGGCTTTTTTGGCTGTCGTGGCCGTTCTGCCCGCCAAAGCCGGTGAAACCGAAGCCCGGGAATTGATTGAGGCCTTGTCCGACCGCACGGTTGCTATCCTCAACAATGACGGTCTGACTGAAAAACAGAAAATCGACGAGTTCGACACGCTGCTGTCCCGCGATGTCGACATGGACCGTGTCGCCCGCTTTGTGCTGGGCCGTTATCGCCGCCAGATCGAGGCTGATCAGCCCGATATGATGGATGAGTATGTCGAACTTTACCGCCAGTATCTGATCTATTCACGCGCCTCGCAGCTGTCGGCTTTGAAAGTGCGTTCGATCGACGTGGTCGGTGTGACGCCGCTTTCGAAAAACCAGTATATGGTGAATTCGCAAGTCACCCTGAATGATGGCAGCCAGAATGCCGATCTGGGCTGGCGCATCCGCGAAGGCGAAGATGGCAGCCACAAGATCATTGATCTCGTCGTCGCCGGCGTGTCCATGGGCCAGTCGGAACGTGAAGCCAATGTGCCGACCCTGCAAAGCTCGGGCGGCAATATCGAACCGCTTCTGTCGAAAATGCGCGCCAAAATTTCCGAGCTTGGCGGCTAGGGCGCGACGACGCGCCAATCAATTGCCCTCCGGGAAGGAGGGCTTTCAACAATAAGGCGGGGTCAATACCCCGCCTTTTTTGTTGATCTCAACGCATCTCGTCATTCCGGGGCTGGCAATGCAATAGCCAGAACCCGGAATCTGGAGAAAGACCTCAGCTTGTGATCAGATTCCGGATTCGTCGCATCCGCGCCGCCCCGGAATGACACAGTTTGGTCAATGCGCGTCTTTCGGCGTTTCCATCAGTTCGACCAGAACACCGCCCATATCCTTGGGGTGTACAAAGATCACCGGCGTGCCATGGGCGCCGATGCGCGGCTCGCCCGTGCCAAGCACGCGGGCACCTTTTTCGCGCATCTCATCGCGCGCAGCGATGATGTCTTCCACTTCAAAGCAGACATGATGCTGACCGCCCGCCGGGTTGTTCTTCAAAAAGCCGTGGACCGGGCTGTCATCGCCATAGGGCTCGATCAGCTCAATCTGCGAATTGGGCAGATCAACGAAGCACACCCACACGCCCTGCTCGGGCATGGAGAATTTTTTGCCGATTTTGGTCGCACCCAGAATATCGCGATATAGCTTCACACTGTCGTCGATGGACGGGGTGGCGACCCCCACATGGTTGAGTTTGCCAATCATGATTTTGGTCCTTCCTAGTCGCGTGAGAATTTCTTGTAGCGGATGCGGTGGGGCCGGTCGGCATTTTCAGGATGCCGGCGCTTATAATCGGCCTCGTAATCCTGATAATTGCCTTCAAACCATTCCACATGGCTGTCGCCCTCAAAGGCGAGAATGTGGGTTGCCACCCGGTCGAGGAACCAGCGATCGTGGCTGATCACAATCGCGCAGCCGGCAAAGTTCTCAATCGCATCTTCAAGCGCCCGCAGCGTTTCGACATCAAGATCATTGGTCGGTTCATCAAGCAGGATGACATTCGCGCCCGATTTGAGCATTTTGGCGAGGTGAACCCGGTTGCGCTCCCCGCCCGACAGCATGCCGACTTTCTTTTGCTGATCGGGCCCGCGGAAGTTGAACGATCCGACATAGGCCCGGCTATTCATCTCATGCTTGCCAAGCTCAATGACATCAAGTCCGCCGGACACTTCTTCCCAGACCGTCTTGTCGGGATCGAGCGCACCGCGCGACTGGTCGACATAGCCAAGCTCTGCGGTGTCACCGACGGTGATGGACCCTTGATCAGGCTCTTCCTGGCCGGTGATCAGCCGGAACAGGGTCGTCTTGCCTGCGCCGTTGGGGCCGATAATGCCCACAATTGCGCCGGGAGGAATGTCGAAGCTGACATTCTCATAAAGCAGCCGGTCGCCATAGGCTTTGCCCAGCCCCTCGGCC
This sequence comes from Alphaproteobacteria bacterium, assembly GCA_965227065.1. Classification (GTDB taxonomy): domain Bacteria; phylum Pseudomonadota; class Alphaproteobacteria; order SPJN01; family SPJN01; genus CBDDFN01. Next base: position 224,619 of record CBDDFN010000009.1, on the reverse strand, counting down.
CGGATCACCACATCGCCCAGACGCGGTCCCGGCGGAATGATGATCTGGGCGCGGCCCGGCGCCCGGTCAGCGGCCTGTTGCAACAGCTCGTCATAGGCACGGATCCGCGCTTTTGATTTGGCCTGACGCGCCTTGGGCGACTGCCGGATCCATTCCAATTCGCGCGACAGGGTTTTCTGGCGCGCCACATCATCCTTGGCTTCCTGTTCAAGGCGTTTTTGCTTTTGTTCCAGCCAGCTTGAATAATTGCCCTCATAGGGAATGCCCCGGCCCCGGTCGAGTTCCAGGATCCAGCCGGTAATATTGTCGAGGAAGTAGCGGTCGTGGGTGACGACCATCACAGTGCCTTCATAGTCCTGCAAAAACTTCTCAAGCCACGCGACCGATTCGGCATCCAGATGGTTGGTCGGTTCGTCAAGCAGCAGAATGTCGGGCTTTTCCAAAAGCAGGCGGCACAGCGCGATGCGGCGGCGCTCACCCCCCGACAATTTGGTGACATCGGCATCGCCGGGCGGGCAGCGCAGCGCGTCCATGGCGATTTCAACCTTGTTCTGAATGTCCCAAGCATCCGCCGCGTCGATCTTTTCTTGAACCTCGGCCTGTTCCTCAATGACCTTGTTCATCTCGTCATCGTCGAGCGGCTCGGCAAATTTGGCGGAAATCTCGTCAAAGCGCTTGAGCAGGTCGGCGATCTCACGGACCCCGTCCATGACATTTTCAAGCGCGGTCTTGGTTTCATCAAGCTCAGGCTCCTGCTCCAGATAGCCCACCTTGATGCCGTCTGCCGCCCAGGCTTCGCCGGTATAGTCGGTATCGCGGCCCGCCATAATCTTAAGCAGGGTTGATTTACCCGCGCCGTTCACGCCCAGAACGCCGATTTTGACGCCCGGCAAGAACTGCAGGTGAATATCTTTCAAGACCTGCTTGCCGCCCGGCCAGCTCTTGGACAGGCCTTGCATGTGATAAACATATTGAACGGCCACCGGCACGCCTCCTTTAAGGAAATTCGGGAAGTTGACGCCGCTTTTAGCCCATGGCCGGGGCGGACGGCAACGCCTCTCCCCATTCAATTCGATTCAGTCTATAATGACGAAATGTCACCAAGGCTCACAGCACTGATCCTGCTTATGCTTGCCGTCCCCACGGCGGCGGACGCGTGCGCTTATCATGCCGCCTTTGCCAATCTGACCTTCGGCAAATTCCTGATCATGATGCTGGATTATTTCCAGGCTTCGGCTCAGGCGCAGATGGCGGCGGCCGCTGAAGGCATTCGGTCGGGCGAGAATCTGTCGCCCTTGTTTGTGGCGCTTGGTTTTGGATTTGGCTATGGCGCGATCCATGCGTTGGGGCCCGGCCACGGCAAGCTGGTGATTTCATCATACTTCCTCGCCAATGGCGGGCGGTGGAAAGAAGGGCTGTGGATGGGAACCCAAATCGCGCTCATCCATGTGTCATCGGCCATTGTGATCGTGTTGATTGCCGATCTACTTTTGTCCAGCATCGCGGTCAGCGGGGCTGATCAATACCGCCCTGTGCGGCTGATCTCCTACGCCGCGATCGCCACGATTGGCCTTTACATGCTGTGGACGGCGGCCAAAAAGTGGCTCGCCCACCGCAACCATCGCCGCCACCAACACCATCACGCCCATGATCATGAGCATGGCTGTTCCTGCGCCATCCACACCACAGATAAAAACGGCATCACCCGCCGCCGGTCGCTGATTTCGTTGATGGTGGGTGTGGTGCCGTGCACCGGCGCGATCCTGGTCATGCTGTTCGCACTCGCCAATGACATCGTGTTGATGGGCGTTCTCGTCGTCGCCGCAATCTCGGTCGGGATGGCCGCCACCATGGCGAGCCTGGGCATGGTGAGCGTGTGGCTGCGCCGCTCAGTCCTTGAACGCAGCGGCTCCAACAGCGGCGTGATGGCCATCAACTTTGAAATTCTGGGTGGGCTGCTGATCTTCTCAATCGGCTCAATTTTGTTCAGCCTGACGGTTTGACCCCCCTTGCGGTGGGGATTTGGCCTCCACCCTGCCCCTGCTCTAGCAATCCGCACACGCCCCACCCTCACCGCCCCCCGAATTGGTCGTTGATGGGCCAAAATGCCGCTGATAGGCTCGCAGCCATAAAACTGAATCTAGGGGAGGGGTCATCTTATGGATGGTGTCCGTTTTGCCGTAGGCGCAGCCGTGATCGGGGCGCTCTTGGTCGTTTTGTTGGTGTTTGGTGGCAATAGCCCGGATGAGGCTGCACCTGCACCTGTTGCTGAAATTGAAGAGGCGGCACCCGCCGTAAAAGAGGACGCCGCTGCAGAGGCTCCCGCCGATCCGGTCGAGGCCCGCCGGGCCGCCGCCCAGATCGACGCGCAACGCATCATCAATGCCGACAGCGAGCCGCACAACTGGCTCGCCCATGGCCGCGATTATGGCGAACAGCGCTACAGCCCGCTCCAGCAGGTCAATGAAGAAAGCGTGGGTGAGCTTGGCCTCGCCTGGCATTTCGACACCGGCACGCTGCGCGGCCTTGAAAGCTCCCCCATCGTTATTGATGGCGTGATGTATCTCACCGCCAGCTGGGCCATCACTTACGCGCTTGATGCCAAGACCGGCGAGCTGTTGTGGGAATATGACCCCGAAACGCCGAAAGATTACGGCCGTTATGCCTGCTGTGACGTGGTCAATCGCGGCGTTGCGGTGTGGAAAGGCAAAGTCTATGTCGCCACGCTTGATGGCAATCTGGTTGCGCTCGACGCGGGCACCGGCGAAGTGATCTGGAAAGTGAAAACCGTCCCCGGCGCGCCCTACACCATCACCGGCGCACCGCGCATCGTGAATGGCAAAGTGGTCATCGGCAATGGCGGCGGCGAATATGGCGTGCGCGGCTATATCACCGCCTATGACGCCGAGACCGGCGATCAGGCCTGGCGCTTCTATATCGTGCCGGGTGACCCCGGCCAGCCTTACGAGCATCCCGAACTGGAAGAAGCCGCCAAGACCTGGAAAGGCGACGTCTACTGGAAACGCGGTGGCGGCGGTACAGCCTGGGATTCGATGGCCTATGACCCCGAGCTCAACCTGCTTTATGTCGGCACCGGCAATGGTTCACCGTGGAATATTGAAGAGCGCAGCCCCGGCGGCGGCGACAATCTCTATATTTCATCAATCCTGGCGATCAATCCCGACGATGGCAGCCTGAAATGGCATTATCAGACCACGCCGGGCGACACATGGGACTTCACCGCCACCCAGCACATCATCCTTGCTGACATGGAAATTGACGGCAAGATGCGCAAGGTGGCCATGCAGGCCCCCAAAAACGGCTTCTTCTACGTGCTCGACCGGGAAACCGGGGAGCTGCTGCGGGCGCCGAAATATATGGATGTGACCTGGGCCAGCCATGTCGATATGGAAACCGGCCGTCCGGTGGAAAATGACACGCGCTGGAGCGAGGATTTCAAAATCTACTCGCCGGTCCCCACGGGCGCCCATAATTGGCATCCCATGGCGTTCAACCCCAACACCGGCCTTGTCTATATCCCGTCCATGGACAACACCAATGTTGCCGGTCCGCCGAAGGATTATGAATTTAAGGAAACCCAGTGGAACACCGCGATGGACTGGTCAACCCTGACCGATGCGGGACCCGCAGCGTTCCGGGCGGGTTACCTTCAGGCCTTTGATCCGGTGAAAGGTGAAACAGCCTGGAAAGTTGCCCATTGGGGCAACTGGAACGGCGGCATGCTGACCACCGGCGGCAATCTTGTCTTCCAGGGCACGGGTGACGGCTTCTTCAAAGCCTATCGCGCGACCGACGGCAAGCTGTTGTGGCAGCATCCCATGACCACCGGCGTCATTGCGCCAGCGGTGACTTATATGGTCGATGGCGAGCAATATGTGACAGTGCTGGCTGGTTGGGGCGGCGCTTTTGCGCTGGCGTATGGCCGCGCTGCGAAAGCCGCAGGCAGCCAGGCCGACGGCAAGGTCATGACTTTCAAGCTCGGCGCCAATGCGCCCATGCCTGAGGGTCCGACGGCGAAGGACATTCCTGAGCCCCCGGCCTTGATCGACGATCCTGAGCTGATCCAGAAAGGCTCCGACCTGTTTGCAGCCAACTGCGCGGTCTGCCACGGTGTGGGTGCGGTTTCGGGTGGCGTCATCCCTGATCTGCGTCACTCCGATCAAGCCATCTTCGACATGTATAAAGAGATTGTTCTCGAAGGCATGCTGGCCGAAAACGGCATGGCGAACTTCTCTGATGCGATCAATGAAGACGAGCTGATGGCGATCAAAGCCTATGTGATCGCCCGCGCCCATGAAGGTGACATTCCGACCGCCATTCCTGACTTCCCTGATCACATCAAGGAAGCGCTGGGCCTTCCGGTTGGCGATGCCCAACCGGCCGTTGATCAAGCGGTGGAAGAAGAGTTTGAGGATGTTCCCGCGGCCAACTAGGTCTTAGGAAAATCTGCGATAGATGAAGGCGGGCGCTTCGGCGCCCGTCTCTTTTTGTGCCCACTCGTCCAGCAAATGATGCTGCGGAGACAGCGCACAGGCCGGATCAACCGCCCCGGCATCACCCGCCAGCGCCAGCGCCTGACACCGGCAACCGCCAAAATCAATCTCGGCCCGCTCACACGACCGGCAAGGCTCCGCCATCCAGCCGGTTCCGCGATAGGCGTTGAGCCCTGAATTGGTTTCCCAAATATCCGCGAGGGGCCGGTCAGTCACCCGCTCAAATTCAAGATGGCGGATCGTCTGGGCAGCATGACAGGGCAGCACAAGCCCATCGGGCGTGATCGTCAAAAAACGCCGCGCCCATCCCGCCATGCAGGCCTTTGGGCGGGCGGCGTAGTAATCAGGCACCACATAATCGATGGTGAGGCCGCCTTTATCCCGCTCAGCCTCGACCAGATCGGTCACCGCATCAACTTGCGCGCGGGTCGGCAACAGCGCTGCCCGGTTCTTCAAGCCCCAGCCATAATATTGCGTATGGGCCATCTCGACCCGCTGGGCGCCCATTTGCCGGGCGAGCGCCAGCATGGCGGCCGCCTGATGACAATTGTGCCGATGCAGCACGAAATTAAGCGTGAGCGCGAGCCCCAGTCCATCAACCCAGCCCGCCACCTTCATCTTCTGATCAAAGGCGCCGTCCGTGCCTCCGACCCAGTCGCACATCTGTTTGTCCACGCCCTGCACCGACAGTTGCACATGGGCAAGCCCTGCTACCTGCAAGGCTGCAAGACGGTCCACATCAAGCAGCAGACCTGACGTGATGAGATTGGTGTACAGCCCGGCATCGCACGCCGCCTGAACAAGCGCGACCAGATCCTTGCGCACCGCCGGTTCGCCGCCCGACAGGTGAAGCTGCAACACCCCCATGCGGGCAGCCTGTTCAAACGCGGAAATCCATTGGTCGGTTGCAAGTTCTCCGCTCGCGCGCACCAGCTCCAAGGGGTTCGAACAATAGGGACAGGATAGCGGGCAGCGGTGGCTGAGTTCGGCCAGCAGCGCGAGCGGCGGTTCCAAAGCAGGGTCAGCCATGACGCACCAACCGTTTATCATTCAGTTCCGACACAAAGCTCAGCACATCCGCCGCAATCGCATCACGCGGTGCATCATACTGCACGGCCAGTCCATCGATGATGTCTTTGAGGGTCCGGCCATCAAGCGCATCGACAATGGCCTTGGCCGTATCGTCGAGAACCAGAACCCGTTCCGGCGCATTGATGATCCACTGGCCGCGCACCTCATCAAAACGGGGCCGCGCAAAGGGCTGAAGCCGGACTGTGTCGCCTTCCTTCATCCATGCTCCGCCGGGTTAAACGCGCCGGGCGGGATTTGCCCCTTGCCCGCGTAGGCATAATCAAGCGCATCGAGCTGCGCCCACAACATGCCGGTTTTGAACAGCAAGGCATTGAGCACCTTTTGCTGATCTTCGACCGATCTTGCATGTTCCTTGACGTAATCGAGTGCGAAGTTCGCATCGCGCGGCGCCTGGGTCATGCGGTAATCAAAATAGCTCAGCGTCTCGGCCGGGATAAAATCATAATTGCGCAAGATACCCGCCACCCGGTCTTCGATGATGGTGGGGGCAAACAGTTCGGTCAGCGAACTGGCGATAGCTTCCAGCAGGCTTTTGTCCGAAACGAACTGAATATAGGCATCAACCGCAAACCGGGTTGCGGGCAAGATGCCGGCTTCCGACACCACATAGTCACGGTCCAGTCCCAGCCCGTCGGTCAATTTGAGCCAGCGTTCCACCCCGCCCTCATCCGCACCTTCGCCATCATGGTCCAGGATGCGCTGACGCCAGATGCGGCGCAAAGCCGGGTCGATCATCCGCTTCATAATCGCGGCATCCTTGATCGGGATGCGGCTTTGATAGAGATAGCGATTAAGCGCCCAGGCCTGCATTTCGGTCTTGCTGAGACCACCATCGCGCATGCGGGCATGATGGGGATGGCGATTGTGATAGCGTTCCGCCCCGATGGCGCGCAGCATCTCTTCAAGCGTGTCCGGCGACACCGTGCCGGTCAGAACCCAATCGCTCACAGCGTGATCTCCATGCCGTCATGACACACGCCCCAGCCTGCCGCTTCGACCGCTTTGCGTTCCGCGCTGGTCTTCAGCCAGACCGGGTTGGTGTTGTTTAAATGAATGAACAGTTTCCGGCCCAGCGTAACTCCGTCCCAGGCGGCAATCGCGCCATCATCGCCCGAGATTGAAATATGACCCATGCGCGCGCCGGTCTTGGGGCTTTCTTTGCCTGCCACCATCTCATCATCAGTGTAGAGCGTGCCGTCAAACAACAAACAATCCGCTCCCGCCACGCAGGTTTTGAGATCATCCGGCACGGCTGCACAGCCGGGAATATAGGCCAGCGTCTTGCCGCCCGCCTCAATCAGCGCGCCGACCGTGTCGCCGTCCGCCGTGCCAAAGCCTGCCTCGCCTTCTTTTTCCAAAAACAGCGCAACCTTGCCGGGCACCGCGAACAGAGTGATGGTAAGCTCCGCGCATTCAAAGCTTTGGTTGAGCGTCACTTGATTGCGGGTGACAAAATCGGGGTTCAGCACGTTGAACACGGGATTGGCGCCCAGCGCATCCAGCACGCGCGATGAGGCAAACAGGTCAAACGCCTGGCGTTCGCGCACCGTCAGCAGGCCGGCAATGTGATCAACATCGGCATTGGTCAAAACGATGCCGGCAATGGGCGTATGCCGCCGTTCCCCCAGCCGGGGGTGAAGCTGCGGCGTGGCATTGAGCTGCGCGCGCATGTCGGGCGAGGCATTAAACACCACAAAACGTTCGCCATCCGCACTGACGGCGATGGAGGATTGGGTTTGCGGCGGGCAGTCAGGATCATTCGCCCGCGCCCGTTCGTTCATCGGGCCATTGGCGTTCCATTGTGGCAGGCCACCGCCTGCGGCGGCACCAAGAATAATTACATGCATGTGGGGTGCCCAAATGAAGCGGGCCGCAGACGTCACACGCCGCGGCCCGCTTGGAATTTAAAGCTGCCTAATCTTGCGGTCAGCGCTTACTTTTTCAGGTCTGCGCAGGCATAGGCGTTGATCTCAAGACCAACCGGAATTTCGATCAGCTTGGGTTTTGTCCAGGCCATAATGCTCTCCCTTTGAACAATCTCTGGTCAAACTATCCATGATTGGCCCTTGGCATGCAAGGCCGGGACGCGCAAAACTCCCCCTCTCTATGGGGGGCAAATATGAAAGTGATCGCGCTTGTCACGCTTTTGGGATTTCTGACCGGCCCGGCCCTTGCCGAGGGCTGCTGGACACGGCTGGCCGACATGCCCACCGCCCGATCAGAGATTTCGGTCACCGCGCTTGGCGGAGAGCTCTATGTCGCCGGCGGCATCCGGCTTTGGGGCGGAACGCAAAAAGCCTTTGAATCTTATATGATTGCGGAGGATCGCTGGGTTGAGCGGGCCGATCTGCCTCACCGGCTTCATCATGTGGCCCTGGCTGCACTTGACGGCAAAATCTATGCCAGCGGCGGCTATACCAGCCTTCGCTTCACCCCCAATGACCCCCAATTGTGGGCCTATGATCCCCAAACCGACCAATGGCAGCGCAAAGCCGATATGCCCGGACCGCGCGGTGAACATGCCATGATTGCCGCGCAAGGCAAGCTATGGCTGTTCGGCGGACGCGGCGAAACCGGCCGGCCGGTCTGGTCCTATGATCCGGCAACCGATCGCTGGTCGGATGATCACGCCCCCATGCCCACATACCGGCATTCCGCGACCGCCATTCACGATCCACAAACCCAACAGATCATTGTCATGGGCGGACGGGGAGATGATTATAAACCGCTCAACACCTTCGAAATTTACCACATGGTGGAGGATCGCTGGGAAACAGCCGGGCCTTTGCCCACACCCCGCGCAGGCCATGGTGCGGCGCTGGTCGGGCGTGCCATTCATGTGTGGGGTGGTGAAACTCCACAGGCTGATGTGCTCAAAAGCCATGATACGCTTGATCTCGATACCGGCATGTGGAACCCCGGCGCAGCCTTGCCGCATGGCCGGCATGGCGTGGCCAGCATCGGCGCGGGGAATGCGGGTTATGTGATCGGCGGGGCCACCTCGGCGGGCTGGCGCACGATCTACTCCGCCAAACCCTGGATCGAACGCTATTTGGCTAAACCCTGCCCATAACGGGACTTTTTTGCTTCTCCCCCCCTTGGAGCGGCCCCACCGCCTGGGCTAGGCTCCCGCCTTGGGGAATTGGGCGAACAGGACGATTATGATGACGATTTTGCGCGCATGCTGCGCTTTGTTTGGCTTCTTGCTGACCATTTCGGCTTTGCCGGCCGCCTCGCACGCCGCCTATTTCGGCACCGATGGCGAAGACCAGAATTTTGAGATTTACATCAATGGCATCAAGGCGGGCCGCTATGTCATCCAGTACCGCCATCACAAAAAGAATGCCCGCACCATCACCGCCCAGCAAACCTATGTGGTGGGCGATGCCGAGGGCAAGCCACGCAAGGTGCGTCTGATCATGCGGGAATATTGGCTGGGCGATCAGTTCTATCAACTCGAAGGCAAGATCGGTGACAATGACCTTGAGGCGAGCTTTTCAGCCAAGCGCGACAAGAAAAGCCAGAAAATCGCCATCACCGGCGTGAAGCCCGAAGACAAAAGCGAGATGGACCCCGGCGCGGTCCCCTTTGCCTTTTGGAACAAGGACACGATGGCATCTGCGCCCTTGGTGTTTGAGCCACTGACCGGCAAGCCCGTGGGCATGAAACGCGCCACCGGCACGCCCCAGACCGTCACCATTGATGGTGAGGAGCGCCGCTGCACCGGATACCGGGTGGTGAGCTCCAAAGGGCTCGTCGATGTCTGGTACGATGATGAGGAGCGCATGTGCGCCGCCCATATGCAGTTTGAAGGCGCTATCATGATCTTCAAACCCGAAGGCGCCGCACCGCAAACAGCACCCCAGCCCAATGCCGGGACGGCCGCCCCATGAACACGGTTCGCTCCGCCAGCGAGGCGATTGTCACCACGGCCAATGCCACCGGGCTGATCCTCGACGACACAGACAGCCATGATCATCAATGCATCCGGCTTGCCGCCCATTTCGCGCGCCTTGTGATCGATGCCGAAGGCAATGCCGCCACCCCGCCCGGCGATGCCGACATTCTGGCAGGTGGTGTGATGTGCTTTGCAAGTGCGAGCTACATCGCCCACGTCTTTGCCGCACCGTTTGAAACGGTTGCGGGCTTGGCCCCCGCCCAATTGTTCAAAGCCACCCACAGCCCTGCGGAGATGGCCGACAAGACCGAGCAGATCATCGAGCTTTACAATGAACTTCTGGAGGCCTCGACGATCCCGGCCGATCTGGCGACGCGCCTGTCAATTTACCTTGAAAGCCAAAGCGATCAGGACCTTGCCTTGATCGTGCGGGCTTATAGCGTGTTTCGCACCAGCCTGGTGGATGCGCTTGAACAGGAATTGAAAAAACAACAACATTGATCCCCCTCCCGCCGAAGGGGTGACAGGCTGGCTACAGCCACTAGCATGATCGTCAAAACACTCACCAAAAATGGGGGCGATCATGCGATCCGATATTGAATTTCAAACCGCCGACGGGGTCACGCTGCGCGGCTGGCTCTATCTGCCCGAGGGTGAAGGCCCCCATCCCGCCGTGGTCATGGCGCACGGCTTTTCAGCCGTGAAAGAGGTCTTTCTCGATCAATATGCCGAGATTTTCTGCGCGGCGGGACTGGCCTGCGTGGTTTATGACCATCGCAATTTCGGCGCCTCGGACGGCAGCCCGCGCCTTGAATCCGATCCCTGGTTGCAGGTTCAGGGCTATCGCGACGCGATCACCTTTGCGCGCACCCATCCCAACATTGACCGCGAGCGGATCGGCATTTGGGGGACAAGCTATTCGGGCGGCCATGTGCTCGCCGTGGCCGGGCTCGACAAACGGATCAAGGCGGTGGTGAGCCAGGTGCCGTTCATTTCGGGCCACAAAAACACGCACCGTGTGTTCCGCGAGGAAGAAATCGAAGTGCTGCGGGATATGTATGACCGCGACCGCGAAACCCGCTTTGCGGGTGGCGAAGCCGCCGTGATCGATGTCTTTGCCGAACGCGGTGCGCTATGCGCCCTGCCCTCACCCGAGGAATGGGATTTCATTCGCGAATCGGGCCTGCTGGGGACCGAGCAATGGCTCAACCAGGTGACGCTCAAATCCTCGGAAATGATGGCCGAGTATGAACCCGCCCAGCATATCCACCAGATCAGCCCGGTGCCGCTGCTGATGATTTTGGTCAGCCATGACATTGTCACGCCCACCGATATTGCGCTGGAGGCTTACGAACACGCGCTTGAACCCAAAGAGCTGTTGTTGGTGCAAGGCGGGCATATGGAAGTCTATGCCAACCAGTTCGAGTTGGGCTCCGCCGCGGCGCGGGATTTTCTGGTGAAGCATTTGAAGGCGTAGGGCCGGCAGGACTTGAACCTGCAACCAATCCGTTATGAGCGGATGGCTCTAACCAGTTGAGCTACGGCCCCGCGCTTTGGGAAGGCAAGTCTTCTCACTCTCGCGCTGAATCGGCAAGGGGTGGTTTGGATCATTCCACCGTCATTCCGGGTGCGTTTGCGCATCCCCGAATCTGTCGGCACGGCGTTTCGTTCTGCACCGCACCGATCCGTGGAGTCGCAGGACCTCCAGATTCCGGTCTTCCGCCCCCAAACAGGTTTGCGGGCGAAAACCGGAATGACGCTGCGTTGGGGTGTTTCTCTTCCCCGCCCTGCCGGAGGCAAGATGGTCGGCGCGCGGCCGCCGCCTAGAATTCCAGCACGAAGCTGGCGGTTTCTTCGCGTTCGCGGAAGCCAAGCTTGGGGTAAAAGCCGCGCTTGTGGCTTTCCCGGTCCTTGCGATTGATGACATGCATCCGGACAAACCCTTCGGCCTGGGCGATCTCGTCGAGCTTGTCGATGAAGCGGTGTCCCAGATCATGGCCGCGCATATCGGCCCGCACAAACAGGTCCGAGATATAGGCTTCCGAGCCGCCGACAATCGGCATCGGCACCCGGTGCATGGTGCAATAGCCGACAATCTCGCCATCCGCGACCGCGATCAGCAACCAATGATGCTTGATGCCGTCATAATGCGGTGCGCACAGCATATGCGCCATTTCATCAAGCGCGCCGGGCTTGGCCTCGCCATGGCCCATCTCGTCCCGGATGAGCTTGACGATGCTCAGAAATTGCGACTGGTCGGCCGGTCCGGCGGGCCGGATTTCTACCTGCTGCATAGGTCCCCCGCTGCCGCTTAATTATCGAGGAAGCTGCGCAACTTCCGCGACCGGCTGGGATGTTTAAGCTTGCGCAAGGCTTTCGCTTCGATCTGACGGATCCGCTCCCGCGTCACCGAGAATTGCTGACCGACCTCTTCAAGCGTGTGGTCGGTATTCATGCCGATGCCGAAGCGCATCCGCAGGACGCGTTCTTCCCGCGGCGTCAGGGTTGCGAGCACCCGCGTGGTGGTTTCCCGCAAGTTCGAATTGATCGCCGCGTCAATCGGCAGGACGGCATTCTTGTCCTCGATGAAATCGCCCAAATGGCTGTCTTCTTCATCGCCGATGGGGGTTTCAAGCGAAATCGGCTCCTTGGCGATCTTGAGAACCTTGCGGACCTTTTCCAAAGGCATGCCGAGCTTTTCGGCCAGCTCTTCAGGCGTCGGCTCGCGGCCAATCTCATTGAGCATTTGCCGCGAGGTCCGCACCAGCTTGTTGATCGTCTCGATCATATGCACCGGAATACGGATGGTGCGCGCCTGATCGGCGATCGAGCGGGTGATCGCCTGGCGGATCCACCAGGTGGCATAGGTCGAGAATTTGTACCCCCGGCGATACTCAAACTTATCAACCGCTTTCATCAGGCCGATATTGCCTTCCTGAATGAGGTCAAGGAATTGCAGGCCCCGATTGGTGTATTTCTTGGCAATCGAGATCACCAGCCGAAGGTTTGCTTCCACCATTTCCTTCTTGGCAATGCGGGCTTCGCGTTCGCCTTTCTGGACGGTTGAAACGATACGGCGCAATTCGGTGATGTCGACGCCGACCTCCTGGGAAATGATCGCCAGTTCGCCGCGAATATCCTTCACCTCGTCGCGATGGTCCTTGATAAAGTCTTTCCAGCCTGCGCGGGTCAGGCGGCCCACCCGGCGCATCCAGCCCGGATCAAGCTCGTTGCCGCGATATTCGGCAAGGAAGTCTTCGCGGTCGACGCCGGCGGCATCGGCCATCCGCACCAGCCGGCTTTCCAGCGTCACCATCCGCTTGTTGATGGCATAAAGTTGCTCGACCAGCGTTTCGATCCGCTGATTGTTCAGATGCAGCGAGGAGACAAGGTCAATCAGTTCCTGCCGCAGCTGCTTGTAGCGTCGGTTTTGCGAACTGGTGGTTTCCTTGTTTTTCAGATGGCTGTCCATCTGCTGTTCCTGGCTGCGCTGGAACTTGTTGTAGGTCTTGGCAATGGCATCGAAGATTTCGAGCACTTCGGGCTTGAGCTTGGCTTCCAGCGCCGACAGGGACAGGTTGCTGTCATCATCCTCGTCATCATCGCCATCGCCATCGCCGTCAGCAGACTTTTCGCCCTCTTCGCCCTCGGCCTTGTCTTCACCGGCTTCAGGCTTCGCGTCGGCCTTGGTTTCCTCTTCAGGTTCTGCCGCGTCGCTCTCCTCGCCGTCTTCACTGTCATCATTCGACGCCTGGCCCGGACCACCGCCATGGGTGGCGTCGAGATCAATGACGTCGCGCAGCAGAATGCGCCCTTCGAGCAACTCGTCGCGCCACATGGTAATGGCGCGGAAAGTCAGCGGGCTTTCGCACAGCCCGCCGATCATCGTGTTGCGGCCCTCTTCAATGCGCTTGGCAATGGCGATTTCGCCTTCGCGCGACAGAAGCTCAACCGAGCCCATCTCACGCAGATACATGCGGACAGGGTCATCGGTGCGGTCAGAGCCGGTCTGATTGCCCTGGGTGGTGGCAACAATGGCGGTTGTCTTGCTGCCTTCTTCCTCTTCACCGTCGGAGGCATCATCCTCGTCATTGTCGGTGTCATCGGCATCTTCGGCATCCACAACATTGATACCCATTTCCGACAGCATCGACATGGTGTCTTCGATCTGGTCGGTGGATACTTCTTCGGACGGGAGCACCTTGTTCAGCTCATCAACCGTCACAAACCCGCGGCGCTTGGCTTCCGCGATCATCTTCTTGACCGCTGAGTCGGTCATATCGAGCAAGGGGCCGTCGCCAGCCTGAGCCTCTTGTTTCGGTTCGGCCGCTGCTTTCGCTTTCTTCGCCATATGCGTATTACGCCTTTCGCATCCTAATCGTCGAAGGACCGCGCCTGTGCACGAGCCAGTTCGAGTGCGTGATGAGCCCTGCTCAACCGGTTGGAATTGTCTTCGGTGAAGTCGCTTCTGAGCGCATCCTCCGCATCCCGGACTTCGGTTTCCGCCACGCTGACCCTGAATTGTGCCAACAGCCCGTGAAACCGCCGCTCTGCTTCCTCAAACGACGACAAGCGCCCGCTTAAGAGATCATCTCTCTCAAGGCGCTCCAACCCTTCTGTCATACCCTGATCCGTCAGGTGGCGTTTGAGTCCGGCCATTTCAAGGCCCGGATGCTCGGACGCGACTTCTAATAGGCCAGCCATCAGTCTGTCAAGCTGCACGTCGGACAAGGGCAAATCAGCAATTTCTTCCAGATGGGGTTCAATCAGACCGGGGAAGCGGATCAGCAGCGCCACAAGCCGGGCTTCGCGCAGGCTGGCGGCCGCCATCTGACCGCCATCGCTCTTCAATCGGCGGATCAGGGTGTTTTTGACGCCCGCGCTCGACAGGCCGACCTTTTGTTTGTGAGACCGGCCCGAACGGGGATCCCGCACCCAGCGTTCGCGCAGGCCTCCGGCTTCCCAGGGCTGGTGCGGCACGGTCCGGTCGCCCCGGCCCGGTCCCGACAAGCCTTTTTCGGCCGTGCCAAACAGGGCTGAAAGCCGGGCTTCAAAATCCTGGGCATAAAATTCGCGCACGTCTTTATCGCCGATCCGCCCCAGACTTGCCCGCACCGCTTTTTTAAACGCCGCCTTCTGTTCGGGCGTCTCCAGCGGCTGCTGCTCCTTCAGGCTCAAAAACAGCATGTCGGCAAAGGACACGTTTTCAGAAAATTTCTTTTCGAGCGCCGCACGGCCCCCTTCATTCAACAGATCATCGGGGTCCTTGCCGTCGGGCAGCAGCACAAAACGCAGCGAATGGCCCGGTGCAATATGCTGAAGTGCCAGGTCGACGGCACGGAACGCAGCCTTGCGGCCCGCCTGATCGCCATCAAAGCACAGAACGGGTTCGGACACGGTCCGCCACATCAGGCGCAGCTGCTCCTCAGTCAATGCCGTGCCGTTGGGCGCAACTGCGTGATCAAGCCCCGCCCGCGCACAAGCGATCACATCCATATAGCCTTCCGTGACCAGCAGCGTCCCGGCCTTGCGCGAGGCTTCCCGCGCACGTTTGAAATTGTAGAGCAGGTTGGATTTGTGAAAGACCGGCGTTTCGGGCGAGTTGAGGTATTTAGCCTGCGCCCGGCCTGACAAATCACGCCCGCCAAAGCCGACAACCGCGCCGCGCGCATCTTCAATGGGAAACATCAGCCGGTCGCGGAAGCGCACAAAGGGCTCACCGCCATCCTCAGGCGCAATGCACAAGCCTGCCTCGACCAGCATGGCATCGACAAACCCCTGTTTAAGAAGGGCCTTGCGCAGCGCTTGGCGGTCAGACGGCGCAAAGCCCACCCGGAATCGGGTGAGGATGGAGGCATCGAGCTTGCGCCGTTCCATCGCATAGTGACGCGCCTGCTTACCCGCGTCCGACTTGAGCGCCGCGTGAAACCACTCTGCCGTGGCCTCAAGCACGTCGTGCAGCGTCTTTTTCTTTTCTTTCTGGCGGGGGTCTTCAGGCGCGGCATCGGGCACCTCAAGGCCCGCCATCTGGGCAAGTTCGGCCACCGCTTCACGAAAGCCCATCCCGTCATGGTCAATCAGAAAGCGCACCACATCGCCCGACGCGCCGCAACCAAAGCAATGGTAAAAGCCTTTCTGATCGTCGACATGAAAGCTGGGTGATTTTTCATTGTGGAACGGGCAGCACGCCCAATAGTCCCGGCGCGACAGATTGGTCTTGCGCTTGTCCCAGGTCACACGGCGGCCCACCACATCGCTCAAAGCGACGCGGGCGCGCAGTTCATCGAGAAAGCTTTCCGAAATGGCCATGGTCTGCGGACATTACGCTCCACCGCGACTACCCGCAACGCGTTGCGCATCCCTTCGCGGAGGGATGATCTCCCCGGCCAGCTGGCCGGTTAGGCACCGAGGGCAGATTTAACGGCGGCGGAGGCTTTTTTGAAATCCATGGCGCCGGCATATTTTTCTTTCAGCGCAGCCATGGTGCGGCCCATATCTTTCAAGTTCTCGGCCCCGATGGCACCGACGGTCTCAGCCACCGCAGCATTAATCTCATCATCGGACATTTGCTTGGGCAGAAATTCTTCGATGATGGCGACCTCTTCACGTTCGGCTTCGGCCAGTTCGATGCGGCCGGCATCTTCGTAGGTCTTGGCGCTTTCGGTGCGCTGCTTCACCATTTTTTGCAGGATCTGTAGGATCTCGCTGTCATCAACCCCTTCGGACCGGCCTTCGGTCCGCACGGCAATGTCCCGATCCTTGATGGCGGCAAGAATGAGCCGCACAGTCGACACGCGGCGCTGGTCTTTCGCGCGCACGGCGTCTTTCAAAGCTGCAGTAAACTTGTCTCGCATCACAAATCCTTGGGTCACACCTTAAAGGCGCGGGACCATAAGACATGCGACGGCCAGACGCAACCACCCTTTGAAAACTCTAAGTTATTGTTTTTATTGTATTTTCAAAATATGTCGGTTTCTTGACCAGACCCGATATCTTTCCTATAAACCGAAAACCCACGCGCAGAATCGCCCCTAAACGGGCGATCCCAAGCCGAGTAAGGATTTTCATGGCCGAGCCTGACAGTCAGAACCCGGACGCCACAACGGCGCCCGTCCCCTTTTCGCGCGCCGCCGGGCTTTATGCCCCGAAAATCACCGCCGTTTTGGTGTTGGCCGATGGCACTGTGTTTGAAGGCACAGGCGTTGGAGCCACCGGCGAGGTGGTCGGCGAGGTCTGTTTCACCACATCGCTCACCGGGTATCAGGAAACCCTGACCGACCCCAGCTTTGCGGGCCAGATCATCACCTTCACCTTTCCCCATATAGGCAATATCGGCACCAATCTCGAAGATCACGAGACGACCACGCCCGCCGCGCGGGGCTGTGTGCTGCGCGCGCCGGTGACCGAACCGTCCAACTTCCGCTCGGCCAAGCATTTCTCGGACTGGATGGCCCATCAGGGCCTTGTCGGGATTGCCGGGGTCGATACTCGCGCGCTCACTCGCCGCATTCGTTTGGGCGGTGCACCCAATGGCGTGGTGGCCCACCATCCCGACGGGGAGTTTGACCTCAAAGCATTGCAAGCCATGGCGCATGGCTTTCCCGGCCTTAAAGGCATGGACCTTGCCAAGGATGTGACTTGCGCCCAGCGCAGCGAATGGACCCAAACACGGTGGGAACTCGGCGCGGGCTTTGGCGGGCTTGAAAAAGCCAAGCACCATGTCGTCGCCATCGATTATGGCTGCAAGCGCAACATTCTGCGCTGTCTGGCATCGGAAGGTGCGCGGGTGACCGTGCTGCCCGCAACCGCCAGCGCCCAGGAGGTTCTGGAGCTTGACCCGGACGGCATCTTCCTCGCCAACGGGCCGGGTGATCCGGCGGCGACGGGTGAGTATGCGGTGCCGGTGATCAAAGAATTGGTGGACAGCAACAAGCCCTTATTCGGCATTTGCCTGGGCCATCAGATGCTCGCCCTGGCGCTTGGCGGCAAGACCACCAAAATGCATCAGGGCCATCGCGGGGCGAACCATCCGGTCAAAGACCTCGAAACCGGCAAGGTAGAAATCACCTCAATGAACCATGGCTTTACGGTGGATCGCGACAGCCTGCCTGATGGCGTTGTGGAAACTCATGTCTCGCTGTTTGACGGCACCAATTGCGGCATCAGGTTGAAAGACCGGCCGGTCTTTTCGGTGCAATATCACCCTGAGGCAAGCCCGGGCCCGCAAGACAGCTTCTATCTCTTCAACCGCTTCGTGCGGATGATCGAAACCCATAAAACCGGGGCCGCCTAACCCATGCCCAAGCGTACAGACATTAACTCGATCCTGATCATTGGGGCGGGTCCGATCATTATCGGCCAGGCCTGTGAGTTCGACTATTCCGGCACGCAGGCCATCAAGGCGCTGAAAGCCGAAGGCTACCGGATCGTGCTGGTGAATTCGAACCCCGCCACGATCATGACCGATCCCGATCTGGCCGATGCCACCTATATCGAGCCGATCACGCCTGAGATCGTTGAAAAGGTCATTGCGCGCGAAAAGCCCGATGCGCTGCTGCCGACCATGGGTGGACAGACCGCGCTCAACACCGCCTTGGCGCTGGCTGATCAGGGCGTGCTTGCCAAATATGGCGTCGAGCTGATCGGCGCCAATCGCGATGCGATTGAAAAGGCCGAAGACCGCGACAAGTTCCGCGAGGCGATGACCCGGATTGGTCTGGAAAGCCCGCGCTCGGAAATCGTCCATTCCATGGCCGATGCCTATAAAGCGCTCGACATTATCGGCCTGCCCGCGATCATCCGCCCCTCATTCACCCTGGGTGGCACAGGCGGCGGCATTGCCTACAACAAGGAAGAATATCTCCACATCGTCGAAACCGGCCTTGATGCCTCCCCCACCACCGAAGTGCTGGTCGAGGAAAGTGTGCTGGGCTGGAAAGAGTTCGAGATGGAAGTCGTCCGTGACAAGGCCGACAATTGCATCATCATCTGCTCGATTGAAAATATCGACCCGATGGGCGTGCATACCGGAGACTCGATCACGGTTGCGCCCGCGCTGACCCTGACCGACAAGGAATATCAGATCATGCGCAACGCCTCATTGGCGGTGCTGCGCGAGATCGGCGTCGAAACCGGCGGCTCGAACGTGCAATTTGCAGTTAACCCCGCCGATGGCCGTCTGGTCGTCATCGAGATGAACCCGCGCGTGTCGCGCAGCTCGGCGCTGGCCTCCAAGGCCACCGGGTTCCCGATTGCCAAGATCGCTGCCAAGCTGGCGGTCGGTTACACGCTTGATGAACTCGACAATGACATTACCGGCGTAACCCCGGCGAGCTTTGAGCCAACCATCGATTATGTCGTGACCAAAATTCCGCGCTTTGCGTTTGAAAAATTCGCCGGTGCCTCGCCGGTTCTGTCAACCGCGATGAAGTCGGTGGGCGAAGCCATGGCGATTGGGCGGAGCTTCCCTGAAAGCCTGCAAAAGGCATTGCGGTCACTTGAAACCGGGCTTACCGGGCTCAACGATTATGCTGTGCCGGGCCTCAATGAAGGCGATGATTTGAACGCCATCCGCAAGGCGCTTGGCACACCGACGCCCGAACGGCTGTTGGCGGTGGCCCAGGCCTTCCGGCTTGGCCTGACCATTGATGATGTCTTTGCCGCCTGTAAGATCGACCCCTGGTTCCTCAGCCAGATCAAGGCGATCATCGATCTGGAAGAAGACATCAAGCAAAAGGGATTGCCGACCGACGCGCGCGACTGGCAGCACATCAAAGCCCAAGGCTTTTCAGATGCGCGGCTGGCTGAACTGCTCGGCAAGAATGAGGCCGAGGTTTCCGCCCAGCGCCGCGCCGCCCATGTGAAGCCGGTCTATAAACGCATTGATACGGTTGCCGCTGAGTTTGAGGCACGCACCCCTTATATGTATTCGGCTTACGAAACCGCAGTGCCCGGCTCTGATCAGGCCGAATGCGAAGCGGGCGCAAGCGACCGCAAGAAAGTCGTTATTCTCGGCGGTGGCCCCAACCGGATCGGCCAGGGCATTGAGTTTGACTATTGCTGCTGTCATGCCGCCTTTGCGTTGGAAGAAGCGGGCTATGAAACCATCATGGTCAACTGTAACCCTGAGACGGTTTCAACCGACTATGACACGTCCGACCGGCTTTATTTTGAGCCCCTGACGCTGGAAGACGTGCTGGAGCTTTTGAAGCTTGAACAGGACGCCGGTGGCTTGCATGGCGTGATCGTGCAGTTTGGCGGGCAAACCCCGCTCAAGCTTGCCAATGGTCTGGAAGAAGCGGGGATCCCGATCCTGGGGACCACGCCCGATGCGATTGATTTGGCCGAAGACCGCGAACGCTTCCAGCAGATGCTGGAGAAACTTGATCTCAAACAGCCCAATAACGGCATTGCCTCAACCGAAGAGCAGGCGATCGAAATCGCCCGCACCGTCGGCTATCCCGTCGTCATCCGCCCCTCTTACGTTTTGGGCGGCCGGGCGATGGAAATTGTCCGCGATGAAGCGGGTCTCAAGCGCTATATCAAAAACGCCGTGGTGGTTTCGGGCAGCTCACCGGTGCTGATCGACGGCTATCTTGATGGCGCGACCGAAGTTGATGTCGACGCGCTGTGCGACGGCTCCGACGTCTATGTCGCCGGCATCATGGAACATATTGAAGAAGCGGGTGTGCATTCGGGCGACTCGGCGTGCTCGCTGCCGCCCTATTCGCTCAGCAAAGAGATCATTGCCGAATTGAAGCGCCAGGCCCGCATGCTGGCGCTTGAGCTCAATGTCGTCGGGCTGATGAATGTTCAATTCGCGGTCAAGGATGACGTGATCTATCTGATCGAGGTCAACCCGCGCGCCAGCCGGACCGTACCATTTGTGGCCAAGGCAATCGGTGCGCCGATTGCCAAGATCGCCGCCCGTGTCATGGCCGGCGAAAAGCTCGCCAGCTTTGATCTGCCCTCGGCTGACCTGACCCATGTGGCGGTCAAGGAAGCGGTCTTCCCCTTCGCCCGCTTCCCCGGCGTCGACATTCTGCTTGGCCCCGAAATGCGGTCAACCGGCGAGGTCATGGGCCTTGATACGACGTTTGAGCGCGCCTTCGCCAAGTCGCAACTGGGCGGTGGCACCAAGGTCCCGACCCAAGGCACCGCCTTTGTGTCGGTCCGCGATGCCGACAAGGATGCGATCCTGCCAGCGGTTCAAAAACTCGTCGAGGCAGGCTTTTCGATTATCGCCACGCGCGGAACTGCGCGCTTTATTGCCGCACAAGGCCTGCCTGTCAGTACCGTCAACAAGGTGCTGGAGGGAAGGCCCCATATTGTGGACGCGATGAAAAATGGTGACGTTCAGCTTGTTTTCAACACGACCGAAGGAAGCCAAGCCATTGAAGATTCAAAGGGTTTGCGCCGCACGGCCTTGCTGAACAAGATCCCCTACTACACCACGGTGGCCGGCGCTTTGGCGGCGGCGGACGGGATTTGCGCTGTGAAAACAGGGTCTCTTGAAGTCGCGCCGCTCCAGTCTTACACTTTTGGCTGATCGAAGTCTGACGGGTAGCGTCTGCGCCCGTGTCGATATTTCTTACGAGTGTGACCTTGAAGGCCGGGCACCCCGCCCGGGCTGAGAGTTATTGACCCGTTCGGCTTTGGTCTTTGTTGAAACCTTTGATCAACCGGCATCATAAGCCGAGGACCCATGATGGAACGTGTACCTATGACCGCTTCGGGCTATGAAGCGCTCGAAGAAGAATTCAAGCGGCTCAAGCATGTCGACCGGCCGAACGTCATTCAGGCGATCGCCGAGGCGCGTGAGCATGGCGATTTGTCAGAGAATGCCGAGTATCACGCCGCCAAGGAACAGCAGGGCCATATTGAGGCGCGCATCAATGAGCTTGAGAGCAAGCTTTCCCGCGCCCAGGTCATTGACGTGAAAGCGCTCAATGGCTCGGTGGTGAAGTTCGGCGCGACAATCACCGTGGTCGATGAAGACACGGAAGAAGAGCAGACCTTCCAGATTGTCGGCGATGATGAAGCCGAGCCCAAAAACGGCAAGATCTCGGTGTCGTCCCCGATTGCGCGCGCGCTGATCGGCAAGGAAGAAGGCGACGCGGTTGAGGTCAACACGCCCGGTGGTGGCCGCTCCTACGAAATTCTGTCGGTGAAATTCATCGGCTGACACGCATTTGCGTGTGTAATTTAAAGCCGGGGCATACGCTCCGGCTTTTGTCATTTCCCAAGCGGCACGCCGGGTTCGCCTTTGGCCTGACGGATGACAAAGCTTGTCTTCACGCTCGCCACATGGGGCGCAGGTGTCAGATGGCTGGTCAAAAAGGCCTGAAACGCATCAAGGTCGGGCGCCACACATTTCAGCATGAAATCCACCTCGCCATTGAGCATGTAGCAATCGCGCACAATGGGATGGGCTTTGACATGGGCTTCAAAGGCTTCGAGGTCTGATTCATTCTGGCTATCCAGTCCGACCATGGCAAAAACGGTGACTGAAAAGCCGAGCGCCCGGCCATTGAGATCAGCATGATAGCCGCGAATGAGCCCGGCTTCTTCCAGCGCACGCACGCGGCGCAGGCAGGGCGGCGCGGAGATGCCGACCCGGCGGGCCAGTTCAACATTGGTGATCCGCCCGTCGGCCTGCAGTTCGGTCAGGATTTTGACGTCGGTCGCATCCAGTTTATGGCCTTTGTCCGGCATGGCCTGGCCCTACCCCTCATTGCCTTTTGTGTGCAGCTTTGACAGGGTTTTCCCGCCGCCACCGCATCTTTGCACCTGGCGTTTCTATAAACCCTTTGAGGGCGTTTGCGCAATAAAATGACCGAGTTTGGTAAGGATCGTTCGTCGCAGCCCGCACCGCCGCGCATCTGGGTGGTCTCTGATGGCCGCGCGGGGATGGAAAATCAGGCTTTGGGACTGGCCGAACGGCTTGGAGAGCCATTCCGCATTGTCCGGCTTGAGCCGACCGGACGGCAAGTGCATTTTCCGCCCGACCGCTGGCCAGACCCCATGGCGGCGCTTAAAAACCCGCAAGATTTCAAACCTCCCTGGCCCCCGCTGATGATCGGTTGCGGGCGCCGCGCAATCCCCTATCTTATTTTGGCGCGCAAGCAGGGCGTGCGCACGGTCTATATTCAAGACCCGCGCGTCGCGCCGGGCCTGTTTGATCTGGTGGTGGCCCCCAGCCATGACCGGCTGAGCGGCCCCAATGTCATCTCCATTCTGGGGGCGGTGCACCGCATCACCGACCAGACCCTGGATGAGGCCGCAGCCGATTGGCAGGATCGGCTGCCACGGCCCGCGCCGTTTGCCGCCCTGCTGATTGGCGGGCCGAACTCCCGGCTCAAACTCGATACCGCCTTTGCCCGTCAGATGGCTGATCAGGTGCTGACAGCAGCCGACCGGGCGGGTCTGTCGGTGCTCGCCACCGCTTCCCGCCGGACCGAAGGGGCGGCCCTCAAGGCCCTTCAGGACCGGTTTGCCGGGTCGCGGCACGGCTGGTTGTGGGACGGGGCGGGCGACAATCCGCTGTTTGGCATGCTGGCCCTTGCCGAGCTGATTGTCGTCACCTCAGATTCGGTCAATATGGCCAGCGAAGCGGCCGCGACCGGAAAACCGGTCTACCGAATTGACCTGCCGCGCAAGCACCGCCGGTTCAGCCGCGTCAGCAAGTTTGACCGTTTCCATGCCGATCTTGAAGCTGCCGGACACACCCGCCCCTTTGCGGGCCGGCTTGAGACTTTTGAGAGCAAGACGCTTGATTGGTCAGCATCCGTCATGCCGCGCATCACCGAATTTCTCACCGATCCGTGATGGCCATTGCATCCCCCCCGCCTGCCCCTTAGATAGGTGCAACAGCAATTGGAGGGACGCATGGCAAACGAACACCGCACCAAGGTCTTGATCATTGGTTCAGGCCCCGCCGGCTATACAGCGGCGATCTATGCGGCGCGGGCCATGCTTAATCCGATCATGGTGGCCGGCATTCAACCCGGCGGCCAACTGACCATCACCACCGATGTTGAGAACTATCCGGGCTTCGCCGATGTGATCCAGGGCCCCTGGCTGATGGAACAGATGCAGGCCCAGGCCGAGCATGTCGGCACCACCCTTATCCAGGACACAATTATGAGTGTCGATTTCTCCTCGCGCCCCTTCAAGGCGGTGGGTGATTCGGGCGATATTTACTGGGGGCGAAACCGTTGTCATCGCCACCGGCGCTCAAGCCCGCTGGCTGGGGCTGCCCTCGGAAGACAAGTTCCAGGGCTTCGGCGTGTCGGCCTGCGCCACCTGCGACGGCTTTTTCTATCGCGGCAAAGAGGTTGTGGTGGTCGGTGGCGGCAACACCGCGGTTGAAGAAGCGCTGTTTCTGACCAATTTTGCCTCCAAGGTCACGGTGGTTCACCGGCGCGATGAATTCCGCGCCGAACGCATCCTGCAAGAGCGGCTGTTCAACCATGACAAGGTCGAAATTGTCTGGGATTCGGTGCTTGACGAGATTTTGGGGGATGAAGATCCCCTTGGCGTCACCGGCGTGCGCCTGAAAAATGTCAAGAGCGGCGAGACGAGCGAAATCAAAACCGATGGCGTGTTCATCGCCATTGGCCACGCGCCCGCGACCGAGGTCTTCAAAGGTGCGGTTTCCATGGATGACAGCGGCTATATCAAGAAGGCCCCTGATTCGACCGCGACCGATATTGCCGGTGTTTTTGCCGCCGGCGACGTGACCGACAAGGTCTATCGCCAAGCGGTGACCGCCGCGGGCATGGGCTGCATGGCGGCGCTTGAGGCGGAAAAATTTATTGCAGAGCACCCGCTGGACAAACTGTCTAGCGCGGCCGCGGAATAATCTGAAAATATTCTCTTTTATTTTCAAGGCGATAGAGAGACGATTAGACAATTATCTTTAATATGTCTAACGACGTGCCCCAATGTCGCACTTGCGAACAGTCCTGTAGGGAAGACCCCACACTTGTTCTGAAAAATCAAACAATTAGCTGATTTTTCAGGCTTTTCCTTCAAGAGACCATTAAGTGTGCAGTGCACAATAGCCCTTGCATCCCCTTTGTATAAGGCGTAGATAGAGAGTGTGCCATGTTGCATCGCACCACGCGATCCATGGTACCGCGTCGGCTCCGGTCGACGCTGGTTGGGTCCTTGCCCCCCATTTAGGACCCGACCTTTCACGTCTCTCCAGACGTGAAGCCTCCCTGTTGAACTCGCCGGATCCTTCGGGATCCGGCTTTTTTTTGTGCCATGGTTTTATAACGATTGACCAATATTTTTGTCAGTTTATTTTTTTAATTATCTTTTATTTTACAAGGGTGTGACCAATACGGGACAAGTTTGGAGTGATTACTCCAACTGCGCTGATTGTGCACTTGCGTCATCCAAAACCGGCTCTGTACTGTCCGTTTTCAGATAGACATGACTGTATCGATGCTGGTTGAGGGGCTGACACGATGATGCATCACGAAGCGAATGCTGCACTGCAAAATGGCAGCATCCGAAAAAGCGCTGTTGCCGGACTGGCTCTGTCACTACTGATATCAGGCACCGCCCTGCCCAGCGCCGCGCAAGACGCCATCGACCCCTCCCAGCCCGCAGCCGAGACTGGTGAAACCAAAGAGGCTCAAAAATCAACATTCGGGTCAGCCGATGTTGAAGGCGATGTTGCCGCCTCCATGAGCAAGGGCGCCCCGCGCGCGCAGCGGCGTGGCCTTGATGAGATCATCGTCACCGCCCAGAAAACCGAGCAGGACATTCGTGAAGTCCCGATCTCCGTCTCCGCCATTTCCGGCGAGTCGCTGAAAGATCAGAACATCCAGGATTTCACCGAACTGTCCAAATACACCCCCAACCTGTCGGTCAACGCCTCAGGCGTGTTCAATGGCGTGTCGATCCGCGGCCTGGGATCAGGCCAGATGGAAGGCTTTGAACAGGCTGTTGGTCTGATCATCGACGATGTTTATGCTGGCCGCGTCCATTACCTCACCCAGGCCTTTTTGGACGTCAAACAGGTTGAAATTCTGCGCGGACCGCAAGGCACGCTGTTTGGCAAGAACACGATTGCCGGGGCGCTGATCATCAACACCACCAATCCCAGCTATGAATGGGAAGTCGATGTCACCGGCGAGATTGGCGATTTTGAGCGCCGCTCCGTCAATGCCGCCATCAATGTCCCCATCATTGACGACCGGCTGGCCCTGCGCGTGTCAGGCCGCTGGGCGGAACGCGGCGGATTTGCCACCAACACATTCTTTGACGCCGAAGACGGTGCCAACGAACAAAAGCTGATCCGCGCCAAGCTGAAATTCGACATTACCGATACCGCCGACGTGATTTTGACGGTGGTTCACAACCAGTATGATGTTCCCAACGGGGTCGGTGTCGAACTCAGCCGGGCCGATGGTGGCATGCAGGTCGCCGCTCCGCTTTATGACGATGAGTTTGAAGCCGACATCAATCGCCAGGGTTCGATGAACGAAATGGCGATGACCGACCTGACGACGACCGATTTTTCGGGCCGCGCCAATTTTGAGTTGTTCAACCAGACCTTTGCCGTCATTGCCGCGCATTCGATTTATGATCGCGACAACCGCATTGATGCCGACTTCTCGCCACTGCCCCTCGTCCAGCTCGACCAGCTTGATGAATATGAGCAGACCACACTGGAAATCCGGGTCAATGGCGATGCATTCCTTGGCGATTGGGGCGAGATTGAATATGTCGGCGGCGCCTATCTGTTCCGCAGCGAACTGGACGCCTTCCAGAACATTCAAATATTCCAGGTCGACAATCTGGGCCGCCTGATCGGCACACCGCTCGACAATATTACCGGCCAAAATCCGCTTCTGGGCTTGATCTTCAATACGCTGCTCAACACGCCCAATGCCGGATTTGTGTTCGAGACCCGCGAAACAAGCCTGCTTCAAGAAACCAAAAGCGTCGCGGCCTTTGGCCAGGTCACCTGGCATATCAAGCCGTGGATTTCGCTGCTGGTCGGCATGCGCTATGCGGTTGAAACCAAAACCGGTGATCTGTTCGCCCAGAACTATGAATTCGGCGCAGTGCCAAGCCCTGGCCTCATCCTTGCGCCGGTTCTGAACGCCGACAATTTCGACTATACGGGCGACAATCAGCTGTTCCGCCGGGAAAGTGATTTCTCGCCCAAATTCTCGGTCATCTGGCGCGCCACTGACGAGATCAATGTCTATGCAACCTACGCGATCGGCTTTAAAGGCGGTGGATACAACACCCAATCCACATCTGCTGCGCTAACCGATATTGCCTTTGAGCCCGAAGAATCCAAAACCATTGAGCTGGGTTTGAAGGCCGAGTTTCTTGACGGTGTCGGCCGGGTGAATTTCGGCCTGTTCCGTACCAAGTTCAAGAACCTTCAGACCTTCGTGTTTAATGGCCTGGCACCGATTGTGCGCAACGCTGCTGAATCTGTCAGCCAGGGACTTGAAATCGAAGGCGGCGCGGTGCTGCCCTGGGGCTTCTTCATTGGCGGCAATTACTCCTTCCTTGATGCCTTCTATACGAGCTATGAAAACGGTCCGTGTATTGCAGGACAGGACGGGTTTTGCGACCTGACCGGCAAGAAGCGCGGCAACCCGCGCAATCAGTTCACCTTCATCACCGACTACACGACGGGCCTGTTTAACTGGCCGATCGAAATGGTGATTGGCGGAGACCTTTATTTCCAGACCCGGCAGATTTTTGAATCCGACCGCGATCCGTTCGATGCGCAAGATGCTTATTATCTTGTCAATCTGCGCGCGTCACTGCGCAGTATTGATGGCTGGTGGAACGTCTCGCTGTTTGTCCGCAACGTCATGGACCGCACCATCAAGACACGGTCCTCCGACGTCGCCTTCTTCACCGGGTCTCACTGGGTGACAACCAACGATCCCAGAACCTTCGCCGTTCAGCTTCGGGCCACATTCTAGCCTTTCCAGACCGGCATACGGATCAACCCGGCAATAACGGAGTGGTTTAAATGCGCTATTGCCCATCAAGAGATCGTCTGCGCCAATCAGCCGGCATCTTCATTGTGGCTGCATCGCTGTCTCACGGCTCTGCTGCGGCGCAGGGGGCTGGGGACGAGACAACGCCTCCCTCAACCTCCATGTTCGGCGCCTCTGCCATTGAAGAAGACACCCCTGCCAATCAGGCCCTGGCCCAGGA
Source organism: Alphaproteobacteria bacterium (assembly GCA_965227065.1). Taxonomy (GTDB): domain Bacteria; phylum Pseudomonadota; class Alphaproteobacteria; order SPJN01; family SPJN01; genus CBDDFN01. Next base: position 196,908 of record CBDDFN010000009.1, on the reverse strand, counting down.
AGCCGGCCGGGCCAAGCGCCGCGGACTTGATGAAATCATCGTCACCGCCCAGAAGAAAGAGCAGGACATCCGCGAAGTGCCGATCTCGGTTTCGGCCATATCGGGCGAAGCGCTCAAAGACCAGAACATTCAGGACTTTTCGGACCTGTCGAAATACACACCCAATCTGAGCGTTTTGTCATCGGGCCCGTTCAATGAAGTCGCCATTCGCGGCCTGGGTTCGGGGCTGATGGAAGGGTTTGAACAATCGGTCGGGTTGATCATTGACGATGTTTATTATGGCCGGGTGCATTACCTCACCATGGCCTTTCTTGATGTGCAGCAAGTCGAGGTTCTGCGCGGCCCGCAAGGCACGCTGTTTGGCAAGAACACTATTGCCGGTGCGCTGACGGTGCGCACCAAGGACCCGGTCTATGATTGGGAAGTCACCGCAACCGGCGAGTTGGGCAGCCATGAAAAGCGCGCCATCCAGGGCGCGGTCAACATTCCGATTATTGATGACCGCATTGCTGTCCGCTTTGCGGGGATGCACACCGAACGCGCGGGCTTCGTCTACAACACCTATCTCGACGAGGATGACGGCCAGGTCAAACAGGATTTGGTGCGCGGCAAAATCGCATTTGAGATGACCGACACGACCGATCTTGTTGTGTCCGCCACCCACAACAAACATGTGGTTCCGCAAGGCGCGGGCATTGAGCTCAGCGCGGTCGGGACCGGCCTGGGCGTGCTGTCGGAACTGTTTGACCCCGATGTCGAGTTTCAGGTCGACCGGCAAGGCTCGTTCGATCAGCGCGGCTTTACCGAACAGGTCAACACCGATTTCTCTGCCCGCCTGCGCACCGAACTGTTCGGGCTCGATTTCACACTGGTTGCCAATCATTCGATTTATGAGCGCGACAATATTCTTGATGCGGATTTCTCGCCCGTTCCGATCATCCAGCTTGATCAATTTGATGAATATGACCAAACCACGATTGAGCTGCGCGTTGCCGGTGACACCAGTTTCGGCGATTGGGGCGACGGCGAGTTTATCGGCGGGCTTTATCTTTTTGATTCTCACCTCGACGCGTTTCAGCACATCCAGCTCGCCAAAATCGACAATCTGGGCGTGACGCTCACCGACTTGCTGCCCAACCTTCTGGTCAATACACCGGTTGTCGGCGCCCTGCTGCAGGCCTCGCTCAATACGCCGGGCCTTGGTGCAACGCTTGAAACCCGTGACACCCAATTGCTGCAAGACACGCAAAGCATTGCCGCGTTCGGGCAATTTACCTGGCATATCCGGCCCTGGATTTCGCTGGTTGCGGGCTTGCGCATCTCATTTGAGCGCAAGGAAGGTTCACTCACAGCACAGAATTTTGAACTGGGCCAGATCCCCAGCCCCGGGCTTGTGTTGTTTCCGGTGCTGAGTGCGGGCAACTACAATGTGCAGGGCCTCAAGCGCGAAGAAAGCGAGTTGTCGCCAAAAGTTTCCGTCATCTGGCGCGCGACCGACGACATCAATATTTACGCCACCTATGCTCGCGGCTTCAAAGCCGGCGGCTTTAACACCCAGGCCCTTAATCCCGGGGAAATTGAGTTTGAGCCCGAGGAATCCGACACCTATGAGCTTGGCCTCAAGGCCGAGTTTCTCGATGGCGTCGGCCGGGTCAATCTGGGTCTGTTCCGCACCGAATTCAAAAATCTCCAGACGTTCATTTTTAACGGCCTTGCTCCCGTCGTCGACAATGCCGCGGCCAGCGTCAGCCAGGGGATCGAACTTGAAGGCGGTGCGGTCTTGCCGCTTGGATTTTTCCTGGGCGGGTCCTTTTCGGTTCTCGATGCGTTTTACACCGAATATGTGAACGGCCCCTGCAAAGCGGGCCAGAACGGGTTTTGCGATTTGTCCGATGAACGGCTGGGCGCACCGCGCTATCAGCTGACGGTGATCACCGATTACACGACCCAGCTGTTTAACTGGCCGGTCGAGCTGGTGGTGGGCGGTGACCTTTACTATCAGAGCACGCAGTTCCTGCAATCAGATCTCGACGACGCCGACAAGCAGGACGCCTATATGATTTTCAATCTGCGGGCGGCTTTGAAGGATATTGACGGGCGGTGGAGTGCCAATCTGTTCGTGCGCAACCTCACCGACAAGACCACAATCACGCGCTCATTTGACATTGCCCTGTTCACTGGGTCGCATTGGGCGCGGACCAATGATCCGCGAACATACTCCATTCAACTCACAGCCAGCTTCTAGCAGGGTGAGCCCTTCGTTGAGCGAGGAAATTCGGTATGCGTCTCAGACTTCCTCCATTGTCCTCTCACCGCCGCGCAGCGTTGGTGCTGACCGCAGCGGCCCTCACCGTCACCGCCACAGCCTTGCCTGTCAGGGCTCAGGACGCGCAAGGCTCAACTTTTGGCAGCACACTCGACCCCGAATCGAAGTCCGTCCAAACCCTTGCTGAAGGCGATGACCGGGCCAGGCGCCGGGGCCTCGACGAAATCATCGTCACCGCCCAGAAGAAAGAGCAAGACATTCGCGAGGTGCCGATTTCGGTGTCCGCCGTTTCGGGTGAAGCGCTCAAAGACCAGAACATTCAAGACTTTTCCGATCTGTCGAAATACACCCCCAATCTCACCGTGGTCTCAGGCGGCGTGTTTAACGAGGTCGCCATTCGCGGGCTCGGCTCTGGCCAGCTGGAAGGCTTTGAACAGTCCGTCGGACTGATTATTGATGATGTCTATTATGGTCGGCTGCACTATCTCTCTATGGCCTTTCTCGACGTGAAACAGATCGAGGTTCTGCGCGGCCCTCAAGGCACTTTGTTTGGCAAGAACACGATTGCCGGTGCGCTGACCGTTCGCACCGAAGACCCTCATGAAGAGTATGAAGCCAGCCTGACTGGCGAGATCGGCACCTATCAAAAACTTGCCGGCACCATTGTCGGCAATATCCCGATCATCGAGGATTTCGTTTCAGTGCGGATCGCTGCCACCCATTCTGAACGCGAAGGTTTTTTCTACAATTCGTTTCTGGACATGAATGATGGCCGGTTCACCCAGGATCTGGTGCGCGGCAAGGTCAAGTTCACATTTTCAGACACCGCTGAACTGGTGCTGACGGCTGTTTATAACCGTTACGACACACCGCAAGGTGCGGGCTTTGAGATTGATCGGGTGGGAAGCGGCCTGGGTGTCTTGTCCGAGATTTTTGATCCTGAGTTTGAAACGCGGCTTGACCGGCAAGGCTCCCAGGATCAACAGTCCAAAAGCCTTCAAATCAACAAAGACTTCACTGCCAAGGCAAAGTTTGAGCTGTTTGACCTCAGCTTTGATTTGATCGGCCACCATTCACAGTTCGACCGGGACAATTTCGTCGATGGCGATTTCTCTCCCGTTCCGGTGATCTTTCTTGAGGAGCTCCAGCTCTATGACCAAAGCTCGCTGGAGCTGCGCGTCGCGGGAGATACCAATTTCGGAAGCTGGGGCGATGGCGAATTTATCGGCGGGGTCTATCTGTTCCGGTCGCACCTTGATGCCGACACCAATATCAGTGTCGGCAAGATCGACAATCTGGGCGGCACTTTGGGCCTTGTTCTGGATGACATACTCAACCCCATCCCGCTTGTTGGTCCGCTTCTGCTCGGCATTCTTGATACGCCCAATATCGGCGCGCCGGTTGAGAAGCGCGACGGCACGCTCGTCCAGGACACGCAAAGCGTCGCTGCCTTCGGCCAGTTCACCTGGCATATCCGGCCATGGATTTCGGTCGTCGCCGGAATGCGCATTTCGGTGGAGCGCAAGGAAGGCAGCCAGTTTGCGCAAAACTTTGAACTGGGCACTATTCCTAGCGAAGGCTTGCTGATCCAGCCCATTCTGGGGGCTGAAAATATCAATGAAGACGACCTGTTCCGGCGCGAGTCTGAATTTTCACCCAAGCTGTCGGTCATCTGGCGCGCCACGGACAATATCAATGTCTACGCCACCTATGCGCGCGGTTTCAAATCGGGCGGCTTTAACACGCAGGCGCTCACGGCCGAAGAGATCGAGTTTGAGCCCGAGCAATCGGACACATATGAACTGGGGTTCAAGGCTGATTTTCTAGACGGCGTGGGCCGGGTCAATGTCGGGCTGTTCCGTACCGAATTCACCGATCTGCAAACTTTCATTTTCAACGGGCTTGCCCCGATTGTTGAAAATGCCGCCGCCAGCGTGAGCCAGGGGGTTGAGATCGAAGGCGGCGCCGTCCTGCCGTGGGGCTTCTTCTTGGGCGGCTCGGCCTCCTTCCTTGATGCTTACTATACCGAATATGAAAACGGCCCCTGTCAGGCCGGGCAAAGCGGTTTTTGTGATCTGACCGGCGAGCGGCTGGGCGCACCGCGCTATCAGCTGACCGTCATTGTCGACTACACCACCCTGCTGTTTGATTGGCCCATTGAGTTAATTGTCGGCGGCGATCTGTATTTCCAGGGCAAGCAATATCTGCAAGCCGATCTCGACGAGTTTGACAGCCAGGATGCCTATTACCGGGTCAACTTCCGGGCCTCTCTCAAATCTCTGGACGGCTGGTGGAGCGCCAGCGTCTTTCTCAAAAACGCTTTCGACAAAACCATCAAAATCCGCGGCTTTGATGTGCCATTGTTCAATGGCAGCCACTGGGCGCGTGCCGGCGATCCCCGCACACTTATCGTTCAGGCGAATGTGACCTTCTAGCGGGCTGCCAGCCACGCATCGGTGCGCAGTGCTGCATTGGCCCACAGGTCACCATAGAAAAAGCCCCAGTCGAAGCGGTGATAGCTCGGCATCGTCACCTTGTAGGCGAACAGGCCATCCTGTACCGGCACGTAAAGGCGGCCCGCGCGGCATTGCGCTGAAACCAGACCCTTTTGCAGCGGGGGAAGTGACGTCACGCCCGGCCCAATGGTACGGGCAAGATCATAATCCACCGCAAGCGCACCCTTGTTGGAGGCGGCATCCGCCGGGCCGCCATCTTTTTCCCAACTCAGCGGATTGACGCAAATGGATTTGCCCTCGCCTCCGGGCGCGTAGCGTTCGCCATCCCAATGGCCGAACACATCAACCTTCTCAAAAGGCGTTCGGCCCTCGCCATAGCTGTCCCAACTGACCACGCACATGGTTTGCGCCGCGCTTTCACAGACCGGCAGGCTGGGGAACGCTTTTGCGGCGATGCGTTCGGGCGTCCAATAGCCGATCATGTAAGCCACGATCAGCCTTTGTTCGAGCGGGCTACCCGCAACCTTGGTGGCAAGCAGCCGTTCCATGTGAAGGCTGCCCTGGCTGTGGCTTGCCAGAATGAACGGCCGGTCGCCAATCTCTTCCAAGAACCGCTCAAAGGCCGCTTCGACATCCCGATAAGCCAGCGCCATCGCCGCCGCCGTGTCGGCGGTATGACGGCGCGAGGCAAACAAGGTTGCCTGACGCCAGCGCGGCACAAAGATACGGCAGCAGGAATTGAACACGCTGGCATGGCGCGCGGTGTAAAGCTGATCGGTCACCTCATTGATTACTGCATCATCAAGGCTTGCATTCCATGCGCTCGCCCGGTCCAGCGTTGTGGCATGAACATAAAACACATCAGCCTTGCGCGCCGCTTCAGGCAGCGGGGTCAAGTCACGCGGCACAAGCGCTGCAAAACCAGGCTTGCCCGGCCAGGCCGACCAATAGCGTGGATCATCATAATCAGGCGCGGCAGGTGCTTCTTCGGCACGAAATGGCTTGGTCACCGCCACACGTTGCTCAAGCAGCTCAAAGCGGAACGTCCAGGCCGCATAAAGCGCGACAAGACCCAGCACAACAGCAAGGCCAAACAAACGCAGCAAAGTACGGGCGGACACGCGAAACATGAAGGCTACTCTCCTTGCACAAAGGTGCGGCTGCGCAGCACCGCATTGGCCCGGATATCGGCCCAGAACAGGCTGAAATCCATCGGGTGCAGCGACTTGCCGGGCATCTCGGCAACCCGGAAATGCGGGTCAATATCGGGTGAGACAATCAGCCCCCCGTCGTCGGCGCACCTTGCATAAGTATGGGCAGGCAAAACCGGCACCAGCTCAAACGCCCGGTACGGGGCCGGATCAGGATTGGCATCTGCGGTCATAAAGCCCATTGGCAAGCCGCCCTGATGCTCCTCCTTTGATGTCTCGCCATTGCGCATCCAGCTGACAGGATTGATGCACAGCCCCCTGCCTTCAGCCTTCGGCCCGTATGCCCCGTCTGCGAACACCCCCATTCGCGGTGTGGCGATGCTTCGCTCGCCCCCTTCCATGAACGTATCCCAGCTCACCACACAGCCCGTATCGGCAGGGCTTTCACACACCGGTGTCCTGGACAGGCGGGGATAAAAATCGTCGGGCAGCCAATAGCCAATGGCATAAACGGCCACCAGCCGTTTTTCGAGCGGCGTGCCTTCCACCAGCTCCGAAAGCAGGCGCAGAATATGAGCCGCGCCCTGGCTGTGTCCCGCCAAAATAAATGGCCGGTCCTCATCGACCACCGACAGGTAATGCAGGAAAGCGTCGCGCACATCGTCATAGGCGAGAGAGACGGCCCGGCGGCCATCTTCACCGCCGTCAACAAAGCTGAACAGGCCCGACTGCCGGTAGCGCGGCGCAAACACCCGGCAACAGGCGTTGAACACGTTGGCTTGCTGAACCAGACCGAAACTGTCGGTTCGCCAATTGGTGTCGGTGTGATCCAGCGTGGCGTTCCACACAGGCAGGAAAACCGAAGTGCCATGCACATAAAACACATCGGCCGCCCGGTCCCGCATTGGAACGTGATCAACCCCCGCCGGCAGCATTTCAGCGTAGTTCAAGCCGTCCATGCCCGGCCGCGCCGCCCAGCTTCCCGTCTGCCGATAATCGGGCGGCAAGGGCTGGTCGGTGTCGTTAAACGCTTGCGGCGGTTTCGTGCCGAAATAATAAATCAGGACATCCTGATAGGCGATGGCAACACCAAACAGAACAAGCAGGAGAATGAACCCCGCAACCAGCCATCGGGCCATGACACACTTACCTCAATGCGTTCGCCTGCGCAGCGATGAAGGCATTCACCCTTACGCTGGCATTGTCGTGAATGTCTTTCCAGAACAAGGCGTAATCAAGCAGGTGCAAACTGCCGCCGGGGATACGCAGCGTCTGAAACGCCTCATGATCATTGTCGGGCACCCACAAAAAGCCGCGCGCACACCATGCCTCGGTCAGATTGGGAATGATGGGCCCCAAATGGCTTTCAGACCCCGCCTCCGGGGCCGATCCGCCCGTGAACACATCGGCAAACGCGCCCGGATCAACCCGGCCGGCCCCGGCATGATCGGACTTCTCGCCCTTCTCGCTGGTCCAGGTCAGCGGATTGACACACACGCCGGTGGCATCTTCGGGGTGCTGATATTTTCCATCGATCCATTTGGGCAATCCGCGATAATTGATGTCTGGATTGCCGTTCTCCCAATAGGTGTCCCAATGGATGATGCAGCCTGTGTCATCAGCGCTTTGGCAGACCGGGAAATCAGGGGCATTCTTTGCAACGGCCTCAACTGGAAAGCCGATACCGATCATATAGACGGCCACAACACGTTCCGCGATCGCGGTTCCCGACACACGTTCGGCCAACAGACGCGCCAGATGATGGCTGCCCTGGCTGTGGCTCGCCAGAATGATCGGGCGGCCCGGCTCCAGCGTGCCGACAAAATAATCAAAGGCGCGCGCCACATCCTGATAGGCCAGATCAATCGCGGCGATGTTGGAGGGCTTGTCTTCCATAAATGTGTAAAAGGTTGCCTGACGGTAGCGCGGCGCCGACACCCGGCAACAACCATTGAACGCGCTGGCTTGCGATTTGACCGGCAACTGATCCACCAGCATATCAAGCTCGGGGTCACCCACCTTGCCGTTCCAGCGGTCGGTGCTGAAATTCACCGTGGGATGTACATAAAACACATCTGCCAGCCGCTGGGCTTCGGGAACCGCATCCACCCCTTCGGGCAGCGCATCGGCAGCGTCATCGCGGCCAGGCAGCGCCGACCAGCTTTTGGGGTCTGAATAGTCCGGCGCAGGCCAGGGCTCATGCTCGGCAAATTCGGTATCAGGCTTATAAAGCATGGCCATGCCCACTTCTTGCAGCACAACCAGACCAATGCCGACCACAACGATCAGCACGCCCAGACCAATGGCGATCCATTTCCACATGAGAGCCTCCCCCGAAAAAACAGGACTGTCGGGAGGGAGCCTACCGAACCCGGTGGCCTAGCGGTAGAGATAATCGCCTTGCTTCATATCCTTGTAGAGATGGGCGACCTGCTCTTCATAGCCGTTGAACAACAAGGTCTTGCGCCGCTTGATCGTGCCGATCAGTTGCTCTGACGCCTGGCTCCAGCGAGGATGGGGGACTTCGGGGTTCACATTCGCCCAGAAGCCATATTCGCTGGGCTGAATGTCTTCCCAGAAACTTGTTGGCTTCTCATCGGTAAAGGTGAACCGAACGATCGATTTGATATTTTTGAAGCCAAACTTCCACGGCACAGCCAGCCGCAAGGGGGCGCCGTTCTGCTTGGGCAAGGGCTTGCCGTAGAGCCCCGTCACCATGAAAGCCATCTCATTGGTTGCCTCTTCCAGCGTCAGCGCCTCCACATAGGGCCAGGGGTACCAACGCTGTTTCTGACCACGCGCCACTTTGGGGTCCAGGAACGTTTCCATGCGGACATATTTTGCGCCCGATTGCGGACCCGCCATTTTGACGAGATCAGCCATCGGAAAGCCCGTCCACGGCACCGCCATTGCCCAGGCTTCGACACAGCGGAAGCGGTAGAGCCGTTCTTCCAGCGTGACCTTTTTCAACAGATCATCAATGTCGAGTTCCATCGCATTGTCGACCATGCCGTCAATCTTGACCGTCCAGGGCCGGGTTTTGAGGTCTTGCGCACGTTCTGCAATCTGCTTGTGCGAGCCGAATTCGTAGAAATTATTGTAGCTGGTCGCGATTTCTTCGCGGGTGAGGTCACGGTCCAGCGTGTAGGCCTCATTGCGCGGGGCGGGATAAAGCCCGGCGCTGGTGTCTTCGCTCGCCAGCGCAATGCCCGGCGGCAGGATGGAACCTGCAACCGCAACCCCGGCAGCCTTAATCCAGTCGCGGCGCGACCAGTAAATATGTTCCGGGGTGGCTTCGCATTCGGGAATTTCCCACGCGCGCTTGTTCTTGATCAGCATGACAGACCTCCATCTCGGCCCATACCTTAAGCCGAGATCGCGATGACGTGCCAATCAAGCGCTTGTGAGGCGCGCTATTGTCCTTTGGGGCGTCATTCCGGTTTGCGCACCCTGAACCTTTCAGGGGGCGGAAGACCGGAATCTGGTCGTGATGCAATCAAACCCGTCCATACGGTGCAGAACGCAATTCGGTGCCGACAGATTCCGGGCCTCCCCAAACTTTATTTGGGTCGCCCGGCATGACGATGACGTTTATGACTTAAGGCTACCGCAGAACCGTTGAATGCGGGTGCAGGCTTCCTCAAGCGCCTCGGTCGAGGTTGCGTAGGAAATGCGGAAATGGGGCGACAGGCCAAAGGCTGCGCCATGCACCACCGCCACGCCCTCGGCTTCGAGCAGTTCGCGGGCGAAATCCTCATCCGACGCAATTTCAACGCCGCCAGCAGTTTTCTTGCCGATGGTGCCCGCGCAGGACGGATAGACGTAAAACGCCCCTTCTGGCGTCGGACAGGACAGCCCGTCAGCCTGATTGAGCATCGACACCACAAGGTCGCGCCGGTCCTTGAAAACGGCCGCGCGCTCGGCAATGAAATCCTGCGGACCGGCCAGCGCGGCGGTTGCCGCGGCCTGACTGACCGAACTGGGGTTCGAGGTCGACTGCGACTGGATTTTCGCCATCGCCTTGATCAGCTCTTTGGGTCCACCGGCATAGCCGATGCGCCAGCCGGTCATGGCATAGGCTTTGGACACGCCGTTCACGGTCAGCGTGCGGTCATAAAGGCCCGGCTCAACTTGCGCCACCGTCACAAATTCAAAATCGTCATAAACCAGATGCTCATACATATCATCGGTCATGATCCAGACATGGGGATGCTTCATCAGCACATCGGTCAGCGCCTTGAGCTCATCGCGCGAATAGGCGGCACCTGACGGGTTGGACGGGCTGTTAAAGATCAGCCATTTGGTCTTGTCGGTAATCGCCGCCTCAAGCACGTCGGGCGTGAGTTTAAAGCCGGTTTCGGCACCCGCTTCCACAGACACGGGCGTGCCGCCCGCCAGCGCCACCATATCGGGATAGCTGACCCAATAGGGCGCGGGGATCACAACCTCGTCTCCGGGATTGAGCGTCGCCATCAGCGCGTTATAAAGCACCTGCTTGCCGCCGGTGGATACGCTGATCTGATCGGCGGTGTAGCTGAGGCCGTTTTCACGTTTGAATTTTTCGACAATGGCGGCTTTGAGCGCAGGGGTGCCATCGACAGCGGTATATTTTGTGTCACCCGCTTCGATCGCCGCAATCGCGGCCTGTTTGATACTGTCGGGAGTGTCAAAGTCCGGCTCACCGGCACCGAGCGAAATGACATCGCGGCCCGCGGCTTTCAGCTCGCGCGCCTTCTGGGTGACGGCAATGGTTGCCGAGGGCTTCACACGCTTCAACGCATCTGACAGAAACGCCATAATCTGTTGGCCTTTATTCTTGGTCCGCCCGGACAGTCGGGCAATCCCGAGTCGTACGCCCAGCAGCCGGACGCATCAACCGTCTGTACGCCGGATGCGTCAATTCCGCCTCCCATTTTTGCGCCCAGACGTTATGGTTGGCGCCATGACCGTCGATACCTACACATTCGAACCCCATCGTCCCGCCCGGCCCGAAAAAACCGAAGGCGGGATTGCTTTCAAACTGGCCTCGGACTTTGAGCCGCGCGGGGACCAGCCCCAGGCGATTGAGGAGCTTGTTGAGGGGCTCAACACCCAGGAGCACGACCAGGTTCTGCTGGGCGTCACCGGCTCGGGCAAGACCTTCACCATGGCGCAGATCATCGCCCGGACGGGCCGGCCCGCACTCATCCTGGCGCCCAACAAGACGCTGGCCGCCCAGCTTTATGGCGAGTTCAAAAACTTCTTCCCTGACAATGCGGTCGAATATTTTGTGTCCTATTACGACTATTACCAGCCCGAAGCCTATGTGCCGCGCACCGACACCTATATTGAGAAGGAAAGCACCATCAATGAGCAGATCGACCGGATGCGCCACTCGGCCACCCGGGCGCTGCTTGAACGCGACGATGTGATCATCGTTGCGTCCGTGTCGTGCATTTACGGTATCGGCTCAGTCGAAACCTATTCGGAGATGACCGAACTGGTGAAGGCGGGCCAGGCGATGGACCGGCAGGACCTCATCAAGCGGTTGGTCGCGCTTCAATATAAGCGCAATGATCAGGCCTTTCAGCGTGGGGCGTTCCGTGCGCGTGGCGACACGCTGGAATTGTTTCCCGTTCACCTTGAAGACCGCGCCTGGCGGTTCTCCTTCTGGGGGGATGAGCTTGAGGCGATCACCGAATTTGATCCGCTGACCGGTGAGAAAACCGGTACTCTCGAACAAATCAAGGTTTACGCCAATTCCCACTATGTCACCCCGCGCCCGACGCTGACCCAGGCGATCAAGCATATCAAGGCGGAGTTGGCTGAGCGGCTTGCCTGGTACAAGGAAAACGAAATGCCGCTGGAGGCCGAGCGGCTTGAACAGCGCACCCGGTTTGATATCGAAATGATGGAGGCGACGGGGTCTTGCGCAGGGATCGAAAATTATTCGCGCTATCTGACGGGCCGCAAACCCGGCGAGCCACCCCCCACTTTGTTTGAATATCTGCCAGACAATGCCATCCTGTTTTGCGATGAAAGCCACGTTTCGGTGCCCCAGATTGGCGGCATGTATCGCGGCGATTTCCGGCGCAAGACCACTTTGGCCGAATATGGCTTCCGCCTGCCGTCCTGCATCGACAACCGCCCGCTTAAGTTTGAAGAGTGGGAAGCAATGCGGCCCGATTCGGTCTATGTGTCGGCGACGCCAGGCGATTGGGAGCTTGAAAAGACCGGCGGCGCTTTCACCGAACAGGTCATCCGCCCCACCGGGCTGATTGATCCGCCGGTTGAAATCAGGCCGGTCTCCAAACAGGTTGATGATCTGGTTGCCGAATGCCAACTGGTCGCCAAACAGGGCTTCCGGGTGCTTGTCACCACGCTGACCAAGCGCATGGCCGAAGATTTGACTGAATATATGCATGAGCAAGGCATCCGCGTGCGCTACATGCATTCCGACATCGATACGATCGAGCGGATCGAGATCATTCGTGACTTGCGGCTTGGCGCCTTTGACGTGTTGATCGGTATCAATCTGTTGCGCGAGGGGCTTGATATTCCCGAATGTGCGCTGGTCGCCATTCTGGACGCCGACAAGGAAGGGTTTTTGCGCTCTGAAACCTCGCTGGTCCAGACGATTGGGCGGGCCGCCCGAAACGTCGATGGCAAAGTCATCCTCTATGCCGACCGGGTGACCGGCTCGATGGAACGCGCCATGGCTGAAACAACGCGGCGGCGCGAAAAACAGATGGCCTACAATGCCGAACACGGCATCACGCCTGAAAGCGTCAAAAAACAGATCGGTGATATTCTGCAATCGGTTTATGAGGGCGATCATGTCCGGGTTGAAACCGGCGATGCCGACACCGTCCACCGCATCGGCCATAATTTTGAAAGCCATATGAAGGATCTGGAAAAGCGAATGAAGGACGCCGCCGCCGATCTCGAATTTGAGGAAGCCGCCCGATTACGCGATGAAATCAAGCGGTTACAGGATCTGGAGCTGACTTTGGCGAACGACCCGCTGGCCAAAGCCCAGTGGGCGGACCGGGAAAAACAAAGCCGGCCCCGCTCCGCCGGGGGCCAGGCGGGCACCCGCACGCACAAGAAGAAGGGCCGGACCACCAAAAGGATGTAACAGCGGATGATATTGGCGCGCGACTTTCCGGGCCGCTGGACAGACCCCAGGCCTTTTGCCGCGTACCGGAACGCCCCATGTTTACAAGCCTTGCAGAACCTGTTTTGACACGCCTTTATAGAAATCTAAACCAAGGGTGAGGCGCACCGAAGTGACAGTCGGGGCATATAGAAGGGTTTTAACCCTGCCGGGAGAGCCGCGATCATGATGTACGCCTTGGTGTTGGGCGGGCTGATCCTGCTGCTTTTTTCGGGCGATTTGCTGGTGCGCGGCTCTGTGGGGCTGGCGTGCAAGCTGGGCGCGCCGCCGCTGATCATTGGGCTCACCGTGGTTGCCTTCGGAACCTCAGCGCCTGAACTGATGATTTCGGTCAATGCGGCCCTTGCCGGATCGCCGGGGATTGCGGTCGGCAATGTGGTTGGCTCCAACATCGCCAATGTGCTTCTGGTGCTGGGCGTCCCTGCCCTGATCTACGCGATTGCGTGCAATCAGGTCGGCATCCGCCGCAACACTTTCATGATGATCGGCGCAACCTTGCTGTTCATCGCCTTTGCCCAGTCGGGCGAATTCAGCCGCGGCAACGGAATCATCATGGTCATCTTGCTGGCCGCCTTTCTGATCTATTCAGGCTGGCGTGCCATGACCCAGAATGATGGCGAGGAAGCCGGGCTCGACGATGTTGAAGGCATCCCCTCCAAGCCCATCACCACTGCGGGCTTTATCGGTGCCGGGCTGATCGGCCTGCCGCTGGGCGCGCATCTGCTGGTCACCGGCGCCACCGATATTGCCCGCGCCTTCCATGTTTCCGACGCTGTGATCGGGCTGACGGTTGTGGCGCTGGGCACCAGCCTGCCGGAGCTTGCCACCACCGTGGTCGCCGCGCTGCGCAAACGCTCCGACGTGGCGATCGGCAATGTCATCGGCTCAAACCTGTTCAACATTCTCGCCATTATCGGCATCACCGCGATCATCAAGCCGCTGCATGTCGCGCCGCACTTTATTGAGTTTGATTTGTGGATCTTGTTTGGCATCTCACTGCTGCTGGTGCCCTTTGCCATGTTCCATCTGTCGCTCAGCCGCTTGTGGGGCGTCACCTTCGTGCTGGGCTATGTCATCTATATCGCTGCGGTGATTGTCAGCGGCCCGCAGGATACACCCGCCGCGCCGCAGGCGAATATCCCCGCCCCGGATGTGATCCATGCCGGCTAGCGCAGCGCTGATCACCGGGGCCGCCCACCGCATCGGCCGCAGTCTGGCGCTTGGACTGGCCGACGAGGGAACCGCTGTCGCCATCCACTATAACAGCTCTCAAGACGCGGCCCGCGCTCTGGCCGACGAGATCAAGGCCAAAGGCGGACAAGCCGTCGCCCTGCAGGCCGACCTGAAAGATGAAAGCCAGTTTGAAACGCTCACGGCACGCGCGACCGACGCGCTCGGCCCGCTTGATCTTTTGATCAACAATGCCAGCCTGTTTGAGTATGACAGCGCAGCCAGTGCCACCAAGGCGAGCTGGGACGCGCATATGACCGCCAATCTGCGCGCACCCTTTGTGCTCAGTCAGCATTTTGCCGCGCAACTGCCTCACGGCACCGACGGGTTGATCGTCAATCTGCTCGACCAGCGGGTCTGGGCGCTGACACCTCATTTCACCAGCTACACCCTGTCGAAGACGGGCCTGTGGACCCTGACACAAACGCTGGCCCAGGCCTTCGCGCCGCACATCCGGGTGAACGCCATCGGGCCGGGGCCAACGCTCAAAAACATCCGGCAATCCGACGAGCATTTCGCCCGCCAGCAACAGGGTGTCATCTTGCAGCGCGGCGCTGAGCTGTCGGAATTTGTCGATGCGGTGCGGTTTATGTGGACCGCACGCTCCATGACCGGCCAGATGATCGCCCTTGATGGCGGCCAGCATCTGGGCTGGGAGACGCCCGACATTCAGGGCATCGACGAATAGGCGCAAATCCGCTAAGACCCGCGCTTTCAACGAAAAGGATCACTTGATGAGCCAGCCGACCAATGTTCAGCCCTTGAACGCCCGCGACGGTGAAACCGTGGCGCGCCGCGTCTTTGTGCGCGGGCTTGAACTGCCGGCCCATATCGGTATCCACGCCCATGAACAGGGCCAGGCCCAGCCGGTCCGCATTTCGATTGAGTTGACCGTCGACGCCCATGCCCCCGCCATCGCCGACACGATTGAATCGGTGGTCTGCTATGAAGGCCTCGTCAATGCGGTGAAGGCGATCGTCGCGCGCGGCCATATCGGACTTGTCGAAACACTGGCCGATCTGATCGCCGAGCGATGCTTTGAAGACCCCCGTGTGCTGGATGCCGCCATCACTGTCGAAAAACCAGACGCCATTGACGAAGCCAGAACGGTTGGCGTCACGCTCGAACGGCGCCGCTGATATTGCAGCGCGAAATCGCCAGTGCAGCGCAGAATTTTGCCTGAAATGTTTATGCTTTAAACAAGCTGTCCAGCGAATGGGCGCGGTTTTCTGCGATTCCTTTCAAAAATGCACAAATTTCAATCGCCCCTTGACAGATTGAGCCCTTCTGTCGCAGCGCTCGGTGATGTTTGTGCACAGCGAAAAAGGCGGCACTGAAACCACCGGCGGACATGAGGTCAAAAACGTGGATTTTCCGAAATTTACGTCTTGACGGCGAATTATTCAACAATATCAATGCTCTATTTTTTTGATTAATATTTAGGCAAGTATGTCCAAGGCTAGGGTTTCTGCGGGCTGTGGCCCCTGCCCCCAGATTTGACCACAAACTTATCCACAGGAATCGTGGACAGGTTGGGTCAAGCAAAAAATTGCCCCCGGGAGACAAATTTTGTCACGCCCTCAGCCGCTGCGCCGAAAGGCTTGCACCATCACCGCTTCCCCTTCAAAACTAGCGTCATGGCCAAGCCGACATCCCGCTCCGACATGGAAAAATTCTACACGCCCGAGGCTATTCCCGAAGGTGGCGCCGATGCGTGGAACCGGCCCGCCCACAGCCCCGATCTGAGCGGCCCGGCGGTTCTTGAAGCCGCGCTGAAAACCCTGCCCGGCCGGCCCGGTGTTTACCGCATGCTCGGCGAAGGCGCGGAGGTGCTTTATGTCGGCAAGGCGCGTGATCTGAAAAAGCGCGTCTCGGCTTATGCGCAAGGAAGGTTCCACACCAACCGGATCGGCCGCATGGTGCATGAGACCCGCGCGCTTGAGATCATCGAAACCGCGTCGGAAACCGAAGCGCTGCTGCTGGAAGCCAATCTGATCAAGCGCCTCAAGCCGCGCTATAATGTGATCCTGCGCGACGATAAAAGCTTTCCCTATATTCTGATCGCCACCGACCACGCCTTTCCCCAGATCGTCAAACATCGCGGCGCGCGCAACCGGCAAGGCGAATATTTCGGCCCCTTCGCATCGGCCAAATCGGTCAACCGGACGCTCAACACGCTCCAGAAAGCGTTTTTGCTGCGCTCATGCTCCGATCATGTGCTCGAAACCCGCTCCCGTCCCTGCCTGCTGTTTCAGATCAAACGGTGCAGCGCGCCATGCGTCGCCTATATTGACGAGCCGGGCTATGCCGAACTGGTGGATGAGGCGCGCGGTTTTCTCAGCGGCAAATCCCAGCGCATCAAACAAGAACTCGGCGCCGAGATGGAACAGGCCGCCGAGGCCATGGAGTTTGAGCGTGCCGCAGGCCTGCGTGACCGCATCCGAGCCCTCAGCCATGTCCAGCTCGATCAGCGCATCAATCCCGAAACGCTGGATGAGGCCGATGTCATCGCAGCCATCGAAGATGGCGGGCAGGTCTCCATTCAGGTGTTTTTCTACCGTTCGGGCCAGAACTGGGGCAACCGGGCCTATTTCCCGCGCCATGACAAGTCCGACACGATCGAAGAGGTGCTGGAGGCTTTTGTCGGCCAGTTCTACGACAACAAGCCGGTCCCCAAACTTGTTCTGACCAATCACACATTGCCAAGCGAGGCCCTGCTGGCCGAAGCGTTGAGCCTGCGGGCCGACCGCAAGGTCAGTGTCACCAAACCCCAGCGCGGCGAGAAGCGCACTCTGGTGGAACATGCCGAGCAAAATGCCCGCGAGGCATTGGCCCGGAGGCTGTCTGAAAGCGCAGCCCAGGCCGCGCTGCTTGACGGCGTGGCCGAGCTGTTCGGGCTAGATGGTCCACCCGAGCGGATTGAGGTCTATGACAATTCCCACATTCAGGGCACTGATGCGGTCGGCGGCATGATCGTGGCGGGCGCTGAGGGCTTCGAAAAACGGGAATATCGCACCTTCAACATCAAAAATCCGGAAACCACACCCGGCGATGATTTCGGCATGATGCGCGAGGTGCTGACGCGGCGCTTTTCCCGCATGCTCAAGGCCGAACAGGCGGGCGAGACCCCGCCCCGCCCCGACCTACTGCTTATTGATGGCGGCAAAGGGCAATTGTCGAGCGTGTTGGAAGTGCTGGATGAGCTGGGCGTTGAAGGCGTGGACGTTGTCGGCATTTCCAAAGGCCCTGACCGCAATGCAGGCCGCGAACAATTCCACAAGAAAGGCCAGCCGCCCCAGATGATCGAGGCGCATGATCCCGTTTTGCATTATCTGCAAAGGCTGCGGGATGAGGCGCACCGCTTTGCCATCGGCACCCACCGCGCGCGGCGCGGCAAGGCCCGGCTTAAAAACCCGCTTGATGAGATCGGCGGCATCGGCCCGGCGCGCAAACGCGCGCTGCTGCATCATTTCGGATCAGCCAAAGCGGTTGAGCGCGCAAGCCTCACCGACCTTGAAGCGGTAGAAGGAATTTCCAAAACCGTCGCGCTACGCATTTACGATCATTTCCGGGAACGGTAGGATCGTCCAAATCACGACGGAGCGACCGTGCACAGCCTTCCCAATTTTCTGACCTTTGGCCGTATACTGGCGGTGCCTGCAATTGTGCTGGCCTTCTACCTGCCCGGCGAAAGCAAATACTGGATTGCCTTCACTCTGTTTGTTGGCGCGGCCGTCACCGACTTTTTCGATGGCTGGCTGGCGCGCAAACTCAATGCCACGTCCGAGCTTGGCAAGTTGATGGACCCCATAGCCGACAAGCTGCTGGTGGCCGCGGCCTTGCTGGTGCTGGTGTGGGACGGCGTCATTGGCGGGATCAGCGTGCTGGCCGCCTTCATCATTCTGGCGCGTGAATTTCTCGTTTCGGGCTTGCGTGAATTTCTCGCCGCCAGCCAGATTTCGGTTCCCGTTACCCAACTCGCCAAATGGAAAACAACCGTGCAGCTTGTGGCCCTCGCCATCCTGCTGACCGGGTCGGCGGGTGCAAAACTCTGGACAGGCTTGCCCGCCTTGGGCATCGCCACGCTGTGGCTTGCCGCGCTGCTGACCGCGGTCACCGGATGGGACTATCTCAAAGGTGGCCTGCCCCATATTCAGGCCGCTGATGAGACACTCGATGAGGCTGAACAATCGTGATCAGCCTTGTCTATTTTGCCTGGGTGCGCGAGCAGATCGGGTGTGATGAAGAACAAAAAGACCTGCCGCCCGCAACAGAGACGGTCGAGGCGCTGATCACCCATCTTGAAACCCTGTCGCCTGCCTATGCGCGCGCCTTTGAAGATCGCAGCGTCATACGGGCTGCGGTCAATATGAAGGCCGTCCCGCTTGATCACCCCATCAAGGACGGCGATGAGGTTGCCTTTTTTCCGCCCATGACCGGGGGATCGGATGTCACCGTCACCGTGGGGTCTGAACCTATTGATGAGGCTGCCGAACTCAAAGCGTTTCCGCGTGATGCCGAGACCGGCGCAGTGGTCAGCTTTACAGGCACCGTCCGCTCCTCCGCTGAAGCCCCGCTGGAGACGCTGACGCTTGAGCACTATCCCGGCATGACGGAGAAGGCCCTGGCCGACATTGCCTCCAAGGCGCAAGCGCGCTGGCCGCTCACCGGCTTGCGCATTGCCCACCGTGTCGGCCCGATGAGGCCCACCGAAACCATTGTGCTGGTGATCGCTTCTTCAGCGCACCGGGATGCCGCGTTTGAGGCCGCCCGCTTTGTCATGGATGTGCTGAAGACCGACGCCCCGTTCTGGAAAAAGGAAACCGGTTCGGGCGGCGAAAAATGGGTCGAGGCGCGCGGCTCGGATGCAGATGCCCGCAAGGGCTGGGACGGCTAACCCGCCATCACCGCATCATAGACCGCTTCAAGCTGGTCAAGATGACTGTCCATAGTCAGCGGATTTTTCCAATACCGGTCAAATCCGGTCTGGCCCATCTGCGCGGCCACCGCGCCGTCCTCCATCTGTTGCAGCGCCGCCACAAGCCCGTCCTTGGACGCCATGGGAAACCACAGTCCGGTTTCACCATCCGCAATTGCCTCGCGTGCGGCGCAGCGGTCCCCGACAATCACCGGAACACCGCGGGCTTGCGCCTCATAAGCAACCAGGCCATGGGTCTCATACCAGACCGACGGGAAGACCAGCGCACGCGCCTTGCCGATCCAGTCCTGGACCTGATCGGGTGTCACCCAGCCGGTCAACTCGGCGGCCGGATTGGCGGCGCGGACCGCCTCTTCCTCATCGCCTGAACCGACAAAGACGGCGCGCACGCCCGCCTCTTTGGCGGCTTCGGCAAACAGGACGGGGCCTTTTTCGGGCGACAGGCGGCCGACAAACAAGAACACATCATTGTCCGCGACCCCGACTTGCGCATCGGCCACCGCATCAACCGGATTGGTGACATGCCACAATTGCGCGCTTTCGGGCAGATTGGGCCGCATGGCTTCAAGCTCGGTCTCACTCAAATAAATCAGATGGGTGAGATGTTTGGGCCAGCCGCCCGCGCGCAGTCCAAGCTGGCGCATCACCCGCCAGCCCTTGTGGGCGTACGACCGGCTGTCACACTGAGTGGTCAGACAGTCAAAGCCCAGCGGCTTACGCGTACAAATCTCGACCCGCTTGTGATCGAGAAAGGCTGAATTGGGACAGGCCAACGCATATTCATGCATGGTGTAGACATGGGGCAAAGCCGATCCCCGGATCGCGGGCGCCACCGCGCCTGACAAGGCTTTCGCCCAGCCATGGGTGTGGACAAGCGTGCAGGCGGGATCAAGCCCGCGCAGCATGTCGGTCAGCGCTTGTCCAGCCGCACGGTTCCACACACCATTGAGGATGGCGCGGGCCCGATTGGGATCGCCCAGAATGTCATGACCATCCAGCAGCGTGACGGGAATACCGGCAGCCTCAAGCCGGGGATCGGCAGGGCCGACACTGGCAAACAGCCGAACGTCAAATCCCCGCGCCTTGAGACCCAGCGCCGAGTCGAGTGCGACCTTGGCCTGCCCGCCATTGATAAAGGCGTGATCGGAAATGATCACGACCGTTTGGGGCCGGGCCATCACACCTACTCCATTCGATTACGTTTACGCTGCCTTTTGACGGCGCACCACCGCATCATAGTCGCCCATCAATGTTTCAACGATAGGACCAACCGTAAAGCGGTGCGGGCCAATCTCGGACACCGGCGTGACTTCCGCTGCCGTGCCGGTGATGAAGCATTGATTGAAGCTGCCAAGCTCGTCAGCCTCAATATGGCGCTCAATCACCTCGATGCCGCGCGCGCGCGCCAGATCAATCACCGTGCGCCGGGTAATCCCGTCAAGGAAACAATCGGGCTTGGGCGTATGCAATGCACCGTCGCGCTCGAGAAAGATATTCGCGCCGGTCGCCTCGGCCACATAGCCGCGATAATCAAACATCAGCGCATCGGCATAGCCTTTGCGTTCCGCCTCATGCTTGGACAGGGTGCAGATCATGTACAGCCCCGCAGCCTTGGACTCGCATGGAATGGTTTCCGGTGAAGGCCGTTTCCATTTCGAGATATCAAGCCGGATGCCTTGCAGGCGTTCTTCAGGCTTGAAATAGCTTGGCCACGCCCAGGCCGCGACCGCCACATTGATCTTATTGTGCTGTGCCGAGACGCCCATCATCTCGCTGCCGCGCCAGGCAACGGGACGGATATAGGCATCAACCAGGCCATTGACTTGCATGGCTTCAACACAGGCCGCGTCAATCGCGTCCATGGAATAAGGAATCTCAAAGCCCAGAAGCTCGGCGGATTTAAAAAGCCGCTCCGTATGCTCGCGCAATTTGAAGATTTCGCCCTCATAGGCGCGCTCGCCCTCAAACACGCAGGAGCCGTAATGCAAGCCATGGGTCAATACGTGGATTTTCGCCTCGCGCCAGGGCACAAGTTCGCCATTCATCCAGATCGAGCCATCACGATCATCAAAAGGCACCAAATCCATCATCGTTACTCCCACGGGGCCTGCAGTCCATTTTTTGCAGGGTTTGCATTGATTTTCGCGTCTTTGGGTTCGATTGTGTCGCGAAAAGGTTGCGCTGGGTAACATTCTCCCGCTAATATGTCAACATGACTGACGTAAAAACACCAGGCCTGACGCCAACGCCCCGGGTCGCCCCTGCGAACCCGCTGCTTTATCTGCGCGATGAAGAGCTGCGTCAGGGCATTGAACTGCTGTTTTACGCCTATCGCGATTTCACCGCCGATCCCGATGAAATTCTGGCCGAGATCGGCTATGGCCGCGCCCATCACCGGGTGATCCATTTTGTCGGCCGCAATCCGGGCATGACTGTATCGGACCTCTTGGCGATCTTGCGGATTACCAAGCAAAGCCTGTCGCGGGTTTTGAAACAGCTGGTTGAGGAAGGCTATGTCACCCAGAAGACCGGCACGCGCGACCGCCGCCAGCGGCTTTTGTCGCTGACAGACAAGGGCGCCGAGCTTGAGAAACGCTTGTCTGAACCCCAACGCGCCCGTGTCGCCCGTGCCTATCGCGAAGCGGGGCCTGAAGCGGTTGCGGGTTTCCGCGCGGTGCTGCTGGGTCTGATCAATGCCAGCGATCGCGACCGCATCTTGAAAAGCTTTGAAGGCGAAAAGGCATGACGGAGGCCGAACCCGAAGGGCCGGCCCATATTCTGGTTGTCGATGATGACCGGCGGTTGCGCGATCTGCTCAAGCGCTTCTTGTCGGGCCAGGGCTACCGTGTGTCAGCCGCCGAACATGCCGACGAAGCCGACCGCTATCTTGAGGGGCTTGAGTTCGATTTGATTGTGCTTGACGTCATGATGCCGGGCCGGTCGGGCCTTGAGTTTGCCCAGAAGCTTCGCGTGACATCGCAAGTGCCGATCCTCATGCTGACCGCGATGGGCGAAACAGAGCACCGGATTGAGGGGCTGAAAAGCGGTGTTGATGATTATCTGGCCAAACCCTTCGAGCCTGAAGAACTGGTGCTCCGTATCCAGGCCATTTTGAAGCGCAGCGGTCCTGCTGCCGTGCGGGCCGAGGCGGAGCCCGGCGGCGTGGTTCGGTTCGGTCCGCACAGCTATGACCTTGATCGCGGCGCGCTGACGCGGAATGATCGCCGTCTCAAACTGACCGAAACCGAAGCCGACATTCTGACCTTGCTGGCGGCGCGCGCGCCCATGCCGGTCTCACGCAGCGAGCTGGCCGCCCGGCTGGGCATTGTTCAGGAACGCTCCATCGATGTTCAGATCACCCGGCTCAGACGCAAGATTGAAGAGGATTCCCGCGATCCCGCCTATCTGAAAACCGTGCGCGGGCTTGGCTATGCGCTGATGATCGATACTGAGAAGCCCTCATGACCGGCCCTGACCTGCCCCCCGAATCCCCGCTTCACACCGACACCCAGCGCGGGCTGGGCGGCGATGCGCCGCCGCTCGAATGGAACAATCCGTTACGTTGGCCATACAATGTCGGCCAGCTTGCCAAGGCGGTGACGCCGCGTGGATTGCTGCCGCGTGCCATTCTGATCATCGTCACCCCCATCATCCTGCTGCAGGCGCTTCTGGCGGTGATCTTTTATGACCGGCATCTGGACCGGGTGACCAAAAGGCTCGCCATGGCGGTGGCGAACGATCTCGGCGCGATCATCGAGCTGCATAATCAAGGCACCGACCCTGAATTTTTGCGCGATCTCGCAGCGCGCAATTTTGATCTCAAACTCACCTTTGCTCCCAATGAGATTTTGCCGCCCGCCGCCCCGCCCGCCTGGTTCCGCTTCGACACGCTGTATGCCATCAGCAAGGATCAGCTGACCGAACATACCGGCCGCGACAACAGGATCGAAATCTATGCCAGCGAACGCGCGGCCATGTTCCTCATCGCGTTGCACGATGGCAGCGTGTTGCGCGCCGAGGTTCCACACACCCGTCTCACCTCCAACACCGCCTATATCTTCATGCTGTGGATGGTGGGGCTATCGCTGGCCTTGCTGATCATCGCCTTTTTGTTTTTGCGCAATCAAGTCCGTCCGATCCGCGAACTGGCGATTGCAGCCGACCGGTTTGGCCGGGGGCTTGATGCGCCGGGCTTCAAACCCCATGGCGCGCATGAAGTGCGCCGGACCGCGCGTGCCTT
This sequence comes from Alphaproteobacteria bacterium, assembly GCA_965227065.1. Classification (GTDB taxonomy): domain Bacteria; phylum Pseudomonadota; class Alphaproteobacteria; order SPJN01; family SPJN01; genus CBDDFN01. The sequence goes on along the minus strand of CBDDFN010000009.1, from coordinate 173,470 downwards.
CATCACCATGAAGCAGCGCATCGAACGCCAGATCAATCAGCGCACCGCCATGCTGGCGGGTATCAGCCATGATCTGAGAACCCCCATTGCGCGCATCAAGCTTGAATTGGCGATGATGGAAAAGCCTGAGCGCTTTAACGATATGCGCGGAGATCTCAATCTGATGGAGCGCATGCTTGATGAGTATCTTGCCTTTGCCCGTGGCCTGGCCGCCGATGAGCCCGAAGAGACCGAACTCAAAAGCTTTGTCGAAGCCACCGTGCGCGACGCCCACCGGGAGGACAAACAGGTCGATTTCGACGCCGATGGCGCCGACACGCTGATTGTGCCGATCCGTCAGACGACCATGCGGCGCTGCCTGACCAATCTGATCAACAATGCGGTCAACTACGGCACCCGCGCCCATGTGGAACTCAAAGTGGGCGCAAAGTTTGTTGAAATTTCCATCGAGGATGATGGGCCCGGCATTCCCGCCGATCGTATCGAGGATGCCTTCCGGCCCTTCTCGCGCCTCGATGAAGGGCGCAATCTCGATTCAGGTGGGGGGGTTGGTCTGGGATTGGCCGTTGCGCGTGATGCGGCGCGCGGCCATGGCGGGGATGTATTGTTAGACAAAAGCCGGTATGGCGGCCTTAAAGCCACCATCCGGCTTCCGTTGGAACATTCCCAGCGCGCACCGCATGCGCGCTGATACGCGGGAAGGCTGATTAGCCCGCAGCGATCGCGGCGCTGGCCGACAACAGCACACCTGCCAGGATGGTCGCCACGAACAGGCCGTAACGGGCCGAGCTGCCATAGCTTTTCGGCTCGACAAAGATGGCGCGGGTGGCACGCAGGAAATGCTGATTGGCGCGGCTGGCAAATTCCTGCCCGCCAATGATCATCACGGTTGCAACCGCCAGAAAGAACGCATTGTGGGCCGCGACTTCGCCGGTCGCCATGCCCGCGGCAATCGCCAGAACGGTAATCAGACCGGTGACATTGATAAACATCCGTACCATTGCGCGACAACTCCTTACCAAAGCCCCGGCTGCGGGGCATGTTGCACTGCAACCAATATAATTGGAACATGTTCTAGAAAAACACGGAAAAATTTCGTCTTTGCCCGCGACCGGCCGCCGCAGCTAATATGAGCGGTATGAGCAAGCCGCAGAAACTGGATGAAACATCGGCTCGTAAGGCCCTGGAAGCCAGGCGCGCCAGCCTGGCTGACCTGGCCCAGGCGGCGTCGGCCAATGGCTCGTCCATCGAACTCGACCAGACCCGGATCGGCCGGCTGTCGCGAATGGACGCCATTCAGTCCAGGGAGATGGAGGCCGCCACCGCCCAGCGGCGTGCTGCGGAAATCAAGTCGATCGAGGCCGCCCTCGTCCGGCTCAACGATGGGGATTACGGCTATTGCGTTCAGTGCGGGGAAGAAATTGCCTTGCCCCGGCTGGAAAATGATCCCGCCGTCGCGCTATGCATCAAATGCGCGCGTTAGTCCCCGCCGCTACGCTTTTTCTTTTGCTTGTCTCGTAATGCATTCAGATCCGCAATTCCGGTCTTGGCGCGCGCGAGCAGGATCGACAAAGCCGCCTCTGAGGTTCCGTTGGCGTGGCGCGTCAGATCTTTCAGGACGGCAAGCCCCTGGTCAAACGCCGCCTCGGCCTGCTTGCGGTGATCACGCGCGACTTTGCGGTCGCCTTCCCCCACCGCTTTGGCCGCCTTGCGCAATGCAGAGATCAACTCATCGCCGGTGGCATAAAGCGTCTCGACCTCGGTGGCGTGCATGTCTTTGAGGCCCTGCTCGGTTACCTTGCCGGCCTCGCGCAACGCCTTGACGGTTTTTTTGTGTTCAGCGACCAGATCATCCATTTCGGGGATAACAAGTTCCTGGCGCATCTCTTCCAGAAGCCGGGTGATGCTCAGGCTGGCAAAGGGAAATTCCTGAACCTTGACCTTGGCCATCTCACGCCTCGCTCTTATCGCCGGAAAACCGCTCAAGAACCGAAGCGACAATCGCGCCGGCCGAGAACACAGCCCCTTCAAGCTGGGTCAGGCGGCGGTCAAGGGCGGCCATGGTCTGCGATAGATCTTCGCTGTCATCAGACATCCAGCCTCTCAGCGTATCGGCAAACACCAGATCAAGGGCGCGGCGCCGGGCGATATTGTCGAGATCGGGGCTTTCAAGCCCCGCGGCTTCCAGCATGATTTGCAAGGATTTTTCGTGACGCCGGGCAAGGGCCGCCGCCGCCACCGGGTCCAAAAGCAGGCCTTTGAGCATGGCGATGATGACGGTGCGGTTTTGCTGCATCGCTTCAAAGCGTGCCATGACAACCTCAAACAGGCGCTCACGCGGGCCTTCAAGCTCCAACTCCTTGTCGAGCGCTTCCAGCATGGTGCGGTCCACCCGCTCTTCCAGCGCATCCATGACCGCAAGCTTGGTCGGCACCAGCCGCATGGTTTTAGAAATCGGCGTGCCGGAGCGGCGGGCCACATCGAACATGGTGGTCCGAACCCAGCCTTTTTCGGCAATCATTTCAAGCGCGGTATCAATCAGCTCCGCCTTGATCGCCTCATCCTTCAATTCTTTCTTTGATGCTTTCGCCATGGCTCAATCCTCCTTGGGCCGGGACAAATGTTTAGACCGCTGGGTGGCCGCTTCAACCGCGCGGCTCATCAAATCGCGCAAGCCGATGTCGCCCATCAGAACATCCAGCGCGGCGGCCGTCGTTCCGCCGGGGCTGGTCACATTCTGGCGCAGCTGTTCGGGGGTTTCGGATGCTTCGCGCAGCAGCGCGCCCGACCCGATGACGGTTTCCCGCGCCAATTCATGGGCCAACGCCTCGGGCAGGCCCGCGCGCTGGGCGGCAGCGGCCAGACATTCGGTCAGGTGAAACACATAAGCCGGACCTGATCCCGACACAGCAGTCACCGCATCCATCTGCGCCTCGTCCGTGAGCGCCACGACCTTGCCGGTCGCCGCCAACAGTTCTTCGGCAAGTTTCGCCTGGGCTCTGCTGACATTGGCATTGACGACAAAGGCCGTAATGCCCGCGCCAATCGCTGCGGGCGTATTGGGCATGGCCCGCACAATAGCGCGCGGGGCTTCAAAAGGAGAGGCTAGCGTTTCAAGGGTCAGGCCCGCGACGATTGAAACCAGCAAGGTCTTGGGTCCGATCAGCGCGGCATGGCTGCGCAGCACCTCAACCGCCAATTGCGGTTTGACCGCCAACACCACAACATCGAAGGGACGGCCCTCAAACGCGGCAAGGTCAGGATTGATGGCCAGGCTGCTGCGGCCCTTGATCTTGACGAGATCATCGGACGGGCTTGGCTCAAACACTGCCATATCACGCTTTTTGAGTCCCGAAGCGACCCAGCCTTTGAGCATGGCGCCGCCCATGCGGCCAGCCCCCAGCAAGGCGAGAGAAATCTTTTTCGAACCAGCGTTCGACGATTGAGGCATGAGGCCTGCTCCGCACAAAATTTAAGCAGGCCTCATTAACAGGTTTGTCAGGCCGTTCCAACCGGATCGAGCAGGGCGGCTGCCAGCGCCTCTTCAGGCGTCCGGCCACCCCACAACAAAAATTGCAGCGCGGGGTAAAAGCGCTCCGCCTCGGTCAAGGCAATCTCGATGAGATTCTCGGTCAGCGTCAGCGCGGTCTCTTCCCGCTCCGGCATCAACTGCGCGATGCGGAACATCGGCACGCCATCATCGGACCACAGATCAAAATGGCCGAGCACCATCCGCTCATTGATCTGCCCGATCAGCGAATAAATCTCGGTGTAACGCTGCTTGGGAACTCGAAGATCGGGTGCACAAGTGATGTGCAACGCACCGCCATCCCCCAACAGGGAAAAGCACAAATGATAATCGCACCAATTGCCGGACACCGAGACGATCAATTCACCGTCTGAGCGGTCAAAAGGCCACTCATGCGCTTCCACGATCGTTTCGACGAGGTCCAACGGATTGGAGGAGATGAACTCAGGTTCCAGACGAATTGTTTGCAAGGGGGCCTCCCCTTCTTAGGGCGCCTCGTTACCGCCAACCATGTCCGGCTCACCCGGCCACATCTGGTGGCACCTGACGCCCGCGACTACAAGCCCATGTAGGTTGCCGCAATATTTTGTGGTCCCGCAAGCGCTATCTTCAAGCGAGGCAAAAAGCTGAGTATTTGGGGTGGCTTACGGAAAAACCGATGGCGCCGCGTCACCGATGACGAATCATCTGTCACGCCGCCGTCACGAATCACTGGCTTATTGCCGCAATTTTACGAGTTTTCCACAGGGGATTGGGGGCCAGGCGTCTGGCCTTCCAGCGCCTCGATCCGGGCTTTCAGCGCCTCATTTTCCTCGCGCGCCTTCTGTGCCATCGCTTTAACGGCGTCAAACTCCTCCCGCGACACCAGATCCATCTGGGCAATCAGGCGTTCAGCCTGCTGGCGCAACAGCGTATCAAGCTCATCCCGCACGCCTGACAGCGCACCGGCGGCATTGGTTGCAAGCTTGGCAACATCATCAAAGAAACGCGATTCATTTTGCATGACAGCCTCCCTTTCGGAGTATGGCTGCAATCTAGGAAGCGCGTCACAGCTTCGCAAGAGCGCAGCAGTGACGCAGGCGGTGCGATCAGGTACAAAACCTTGCACGCATCGCCCCTGACAGTGAAGAGCCCGCCCCATGTTGCCTGTTCCGCACACCGCGCTTCAGTTTCCCCAATTCGACCCGGTCGCCATCGATCTGGGCTTTTTCGCCATTCGCTGGTACGCGCTCGCCTATCTGGCGGGCATTCTGGTCGGCTGGCGGCTGATCCTGCGCATGCTGAAAACCGAACGGCTGTGGCCCAAGGGCAAAGCCCCGCTGACGGCGGATCATCTTGATGATTTCCTGCTGTGGGCCACACTGGCCATTGTGATCGGCGGGCGGCTCGGCTTCGTCTTGTTCTACAAGCCCGACTATTATTTCGCCAATCCGGCCGAAATCCTGACCGTCTGGCAAGGCGGTATGGCATTTCATGGTGCGCTGATCGGGGTGGTGGCCGTCACCATCATCTTTTCACTGCGCCGGGGAATTTCCATGTTCACCCTGGGCGACCTGTTGGCGGTGGTCGCCCCTATCGGCCTGTTCTTTGGCCGCATCGCCAATTTCATCAATGGCGAATTGTGGGGCCGGCCGACCGATCTGTCATGGGGGATGATCTTTCCTGATCCGCGCGCCGGTGGCGTGCCGCGCCATCCCAGCCAACTTTATGAAGCCGCTTTGGAAGGCGTTGTGCTGTTTGTCATTATCGCCTTACTCGCCTTCCGCTTCCGTGCGCTCGACCGGCCCGGCCTGCTGGTCGGCGTCTTCTTCACCGGTTACGGCATGGCGCGCACGGCAGTTGAAAGCGTCCGGCAATATGACACTGACTTGCCGCTCGTTTTCGGCTTCCTGACCCATGGCATGTGGCTGTCATTGCCGATGATTGCGGTGGGACTGTGGTTCATCATGCGCGCGCTCAACACCGCGCCGGTTACTGCGGGGCAGGCGAAAAAGTCATGACCGTCTTGATGCCCGACCGGTTGGCCGCCCTCATTTCGGAGAGCGGGCCGATCCCCATTGACCAGTTTATGATGATGGTGCTGACCGATCCTGAGGATGGCTATTACACCCAGTCTGATCCGATCGGGGCGCGCGGCGATTTCATCACCGCACCTGAAGTCAGCCAGATGTTCGGTGAACTGCTGGGCCTGTGGGCCGTCGACAGCTGGCAGCGGCTGGGCGCTCCCGCTCGGTTTCATCTGGTTGAGCTTGGCCCCGGCCATGGCACGCTGATGGCCGATGCGCTGCGCGCCGCGCAGGTCATGCCGGCGTTTGCCGAGGCGCTCACCCTTCATATGGTGGAGGCAAGCCCGACGCTGCGCGACCGGCAGATTGAGGCGCTGCCCGTCTCCATCACCCATCACGAGACAATCACCAGCCTGCCGACGGATGCGCCGCTGATTGTTCTGGGCAATGAATTTTTCGATGCGCTGCCGGTCCGCCAGTTCCAACACACGCCCAAAGGCTGGGTTGAACGGATGGTTGATCTCGACCGCGCGATTGGATCGCTTGGCCTGCCCCAGCCGTTGCGCCGCTTCCGCTTTGTGCTCGCGCCCCAAGCGCTCGACAATCCCATCGAAACGCTGGGCGAACGGGTGCGGCACGCGCCGCTTGGTGCCGTCGCCGAACTGGCGCGGCCTGCCGAGGCGATTGTTCAAACCCTCGCCACTCAGATCGCAAACCAGGGCGGCGCGGCGCTGTTTGTCGACTATGGGTCGGAAAAGTCAGGCCTCGGCGACACGCTGCAAGCGGTGCGCAAGCACAAGCGCCATGATGTTCTGGACGAGCCCGGCACCGCCGATCTGACCGTGCATGTCGATTTTGAGCGCCTATTCCACATTGCCAACGCCGCCGGGGTATTCGCCTATCCGTCAACCACTCAGGGCAAGTTTCTGACGATGCTGGGTATTGATGCCCGGGCAAACCGTCTGATGCGTGATGCCGACGGCAAACAGACCGAAGCGATTGCCGCGGCGCGTCATCGCCTGGTTGATCCCGGGCAGATGGGGGAGCTGTTCAAGGCCTTCGGCTTTGCCCACAAATCACTGGATTCGCTGGCTGGTCTGCCCATGCCGGATTAAGTCGGCCGAAAGAGGAGCTTCGTCATGGCTGCCCACTATCTTACCGCTAATCTTCTGTCGGGCTTGGACGGCATCGGCCATGGCTTCTTCACCCGTCAGGGTGGGGCGTCTGAGGGCATCTATCAGACGCTGAATTGCGGCCTGGGCTCCGACGATGCTGAACAGGTGGTGCGCACCAATCGCGGCCTGGTCGCCGGGGCTATGGGCGTTTCTGCCGAGCGGCTGTGCACCGTCTATCAAATCCACTCCCCCGACTGCGTGGTGCTTGATGGCCCGCAAGCCGAGCCCGCCCATGCCGATGCGCTGGTGACGACCGTGCCGGGGCTGGCGCTTGGTATTCTGACCGCTGATTGCTGCCCGGTCCTGCTGGCCGACGCCGAAGCGGGGGTGATCGGGGCGGCCCATGCCGGATGGCGCGGCGCGGCCCAAGGGGTGATTGGCTCGGTTGTCAGCGCCATGGTCGGGTGCGGCGCTGATCGGGCGCGCCTGCGCGCCGCCATCGGCCCCACGATCAGCCTGGACAATTACGAAATCGGACCCGATTTCATCTATGCGCTGAACGAGACCGAACCGGGCGCGACCACCTTTGTGGAAGAGCGCGCAGACTGGCCCAAACCCCATTTCAATCTGCCTGCTTATGTGCATCACCGGCTTGGCGAACAGGGCGTGACACAAATCGGCACCATCGCGCCATCGTGCACCTACGCCCATGAAGAGCTTTACTTCAGTTTCCGCCGGGCCACCCATCGCAACGAGCCCGATTACGGACGTCTGATCTCCGCCATTGTTCTGCAAGGCTAAACCCTGCGACGGGTTGTCTGGCGCGGCGCAAAATTGATGACCGTTTGTTTACACATCCCAGCCTCGCTGATACAAAGCAGGCCGTGGCAAGGGGCTTTCTCGACCGAGATTTTTGAACGATCGCGGGAGAGAAAATTGCGAGCGAGGGACGCTTTTCATGAAGCTTTTGGGTGGCAACGCCAATCGGCCTTTGAATGAGGCGATGGCAAACTATCTATCGGTTGATCTCACCAAGGCCAATGTCCGGCGCTTCGCCGACATGGAAGTGTGGGTCGAGGTTCTGGAAAATGTCCGCGGCGAGGATGCCTTTGTCATCCAGCCGACAAGCTTCCCTGCCAATGACCATTTGATGGAATTGCTGGTCTGTATCGATGCGCTGCGCCGCGCCTCGGCCCGCCGGGTCACCGCCGTGATCCCCTATTTCGGCTATGCCCGTCAGGACCGGAAGCCTGGCCCGCGCACACCGATTTCGGCCAAGCTAGTCGCCAATCTGATCACCAAGGCCGGTGCCGACCGCGTTCTGACGCTTGATCTGCATGCCGGTCAGATCCAGGGCTTTTTTGACATCCCGACCGATAATCTGTTCGCCGCCCCGGTGATGACCGATGACATCGCTGAACGTTTCGACGGTGCCGATCTTCTGTTCGTGTCGCCCGACGTGGGCGGTGTGGTGCGCACCCGCGCGCTTGCCAAGCGCTTCACCGGCGATCTTGCCATTGTCGACAAGCGCCGTGAACGCGCCGGCGAAAGCGAAGTGATGAACATTATCGGCGACGTCAAAGGCCGGACCTGCATTCTGGTGGACGATATTGTCGATTCGGGCGGCACGCTGTGCAATGCCGCCGCCGCGCTGCTCGAAGCCGGTGCTGAAAGCGTCCACGCCTATATCACCCACGGCGTCTTGTCGGGCGGGGCGGTGGCGCGTGTGTCGTCTTCGGCCTTGGGAAGCCTTGTGATCACCGATTCCATTGAGGCGACCGAGGCGGTGAAAGCCGCCCCCAATATCCGCACCATCTCGATCGCGCCGCTGATGGCCGAGGCGATCAAGCGGATTGCCGAAGAACATTCGGTTTCCAGCCTGTTTGACTAATTCGGATTGGGGGACCATCCATGAGCCTCGTCTTTTTCGCAGGATCGGCCCGCGACAACTCCTTCAACAAGAAACTGGCGCGCGCAGCTTACGCTGAAGCGCAAAACAAGGGGGCGGATGCTACCTTTGTGGACCTCGCCGCCTATTCCATGCCGCTTTATGACGGTGATCTGGAAGAACAAAGCGGCGTGCCGGAAAACGCCCAGGCGCTCAAATCCATTTTCAAAAGCGCCGATGGCTTCTTTATCGCCTCGCCGGAATATAATTCCGGCTTCTCCCCCTTGTTGAAGAACGTGATTGACTGGTGCTCGCGCTCAGAAGGGCTTGATGACCCCATGTTGTCGGCCTTTGCTGGCAAGGTCGTCGTGCTAGGGGCGACGTCTCCCGGCGGGCTGGGCGGGATGCGCGGTCTGGTGATGCTGCGCATGCTGTTGGGCAATATCGGCATGCATGTGCTGCCCAGCCAGGTAACAGTGCCTGCCGCCATGACCGCCTTTGATGAAGACGGCGTCCTGATCGACGACAATGCCAAGCTGGGACTGACCCTGGCGGTGGATGCGTTGATCACCACCACCGGCAAGCTCACATCCTGACTGCGGCAAAGCGTTTCATTTGATCTCCCTGCCAAGATCGGCTAAACACCGCTCTCCGCTGGTTCGCACCCTTGGAGGGAACCGGCATTTTACATAAAGGATGACAGCGATGAGCGAACAATCAACGCTCGCCGCCGAGATCAGGGATCGCGCCGGTAAGGGGGCCGCGCGGGCCGCACGCCGGGAAGGACGCATTCCCGCTGTGATCTATGGTGGTAAGAAAGACCCCGTGACCGTCACGATCCTGGAAAAGGATCTGGTCAAAGAACTGCACACCGGCACCTTCTTCTCGACCGTCTATCAGGTTGAAGCAGGCTCGGTTACCGAACAGGCCCTGCCCCGTGAGGTTCAGTTCCACCCGGTCACCGACCGCCCCGAACATGTCGACTTTCTGCGCATCGCTAAAGGCGCGACCGTCGCTGTTGAGGTTACCGTGCACTTCATCAATGAAGACAAGAGCCCGGGCCTCAAGCAAGGCGGCGTTCTCAACGTTGTGCGCCACGAAGTCGAAATCAACGCGCCCGCCACTGCGATCCCCGATGAGATCGTCATCGACGTGTCGAAATATGAGATCGGCGACTCGATCCACATTTCGGAAGTCGAGCTGCCCGAAGGCGTGACGCCGACCATTACCGACCGCGACTTCACCATCGCCACGATTGCCGCACCGACGGTTGCCAAGACCGAAGAGGAAGAAGACGCGGAAGCCGAGGCTGAGGCCGAGGAAGGCGAAGAAGAGGATAAGGGCGAAGACTAAGCCCTTGGACCACGAAACGCGCACGGGGGACGCTGAGCGATGCAACTGTTTGTCGGTCTCGGCAATCCCGGTGCGCGGTATTCCGGCCACAGGCACAATGTTGGCTTTATGGCCGTCGATGCGATTGCCGAACACAACCGTTTCGGCCCTGAGCGCGCCAAGTTCCAGGCCGCCGTCCGCGACGGCGTGCTCGATGGCGACAAGGTGCTCGCCCTCAAACCCGCCACTTATATGAATGAAAGCGGGCGCGCCGTCGGCGAAGCCATGCGCTTTTTCAAGATCACGCCGCAAGACGTCATTGTCTTTTATGACGAGCTTGATCTCGCGCCCGGCAAGGTGCGGGTGAAGACCGGCGGCGGTGCGGCGGGCCATAACGGCATCCGCTCCATCGCCAAGCATATCGGCCCCGATTTTGTCCGCGTGCGCATCGGAATTGGCCATCCCGGCCACAAGGACCGGGTGAGCCCTTATGTGCTGGGTGACTTCGCCAAGGCCGATCAGGTCTGGCTTGAGCCCATGCTTGATCAGATGGCGCGCTCGGCTGAAGCTTTGGCCGGCGGTGACCACAGCGGATTTATGAACCAGGTGAGTTTGGCGGTGCAGGATCATCTGCCCCAGCCCAAAGCCACATCAAAGGACTGAAGACATGGGATTTCGTTGCGGGATTGTCGGGCTGCCCAATGTCGGCAAATCGACTTTGTTTAACGCGCTGACGCAGACGGCGGCGGCCCAAGCCGCCAATTTCCCCTTCTGCACGATCGAGCCCAATGTCGGTCAGGTTGCGGTTCCCGATGAGCGGCTGGACCAGATCGCCGCAATCGCAACGTCAGCCAAGATTGTGCCGACCCAGCTGACCTTTGTGGATATTGCGGGCCTGGTGCGCGGTGCGTCCAAAGGCGAAGGGCTGGGCAACCAGTTCCTGGCCAATATTCGCGAAACCGACGCGATCTGCCATGTGCTGCGCTGTTTTGAAGATGACGACATCACCCATGTCGATGGCCGGGTGAACCCGGTCGAAGATGCTGAAACCGTTGAAACCGAACTGATGCTGTCGGACCTTGAAAGCCTCGACAAGCGCCTCGTCAAACTCGAAAAGCAGGCCAAGACCGGCGACAAGGATGCCAAGGCGGTCGTGCCGCTGATGCAGAAGATCAAGGCGGTGCTCGAAGACGGCAAGGCCGCCCGCACAGTTGAGCTTGATGATGACGAGCGGGATTTGTTTAAAAACCTGCAGCTCTTGTCGGGCAAGCCGGTGCTTTATATCTGCAATGTCGAAGAAGGCTCCGCCGCACAGGGCAATGAATTTTCCAAACAGGTCGAAGAGATGGCCGCCAGACAAGGTGCGGTTGCCGTGGTGATCTCAGCCGCGATTGAGGCCGAAATTGCCAGCCTGCCGCCCGAAGAACAGGACGAGTTCCTCGAAGGCATCGGGCTTGAAGAAACCGGCCTCACCCGCGTCATCCGCGCCGGATACGGGCTGTTGGACCTGATCACCTATTTCACCGCAGGCCCCAAAGAGGCGCGCGCCTGGACGATCCCCACCGGCACCAAGGCGCCGCAGGCCGCCGGGGTTATCCATACCGACTTTGAAAAAGGCTTTATCCGCGCTGAAACAACCGCTTATGACGATTTTGTCGGCTTGGGCGGGGAGCAGGCGGCGAAAGATGCCGGCAAACTCAGGCTTGAAGGCAAGGACTATGTCGTGCAAGACGGCGACATCATGCATTTCCGCTTTGCCAATTAGGTCTGATGAAAACAATCGCTGATTTTGAGGTGGGCGCGCGCTTTGCGCTCCCCGCACCGGGTTTGAGCAAGGCCGATATCATCGCCTATGCCAGCCAGTTTGACCCCCAGCCCATGCATCTTGATGAAGAGGCGGGCAAGCAATCCATTCTGGGCGGGCTTGCCGCGTCGGGCTGGCACTCGATCAGCGTCATTCAAAGCACGCTGGTGTCGCAAATTTTCAAGGATAGTGCCTTTGGCGGGCTGACCGGAATTCCCGAACTGCGCTGGCAAAAGCCGGTCTATCCCGACACGCCTTTTTCGATTGAAGCCGAGATCATTGCGCGTGAAAAGGCGTCCGACCTGCCCGGCTTTGGCCTGCTGACGCTGGAGTGTTCGATGAGCGATCAGAAAACCGGCACGGTGCTGACCAAGGCGACCTTGAAAGTACGCATGGGAGGCGCGGCATGAAGCGCTTCACGCAATATCTTGAAGACATGCCGGTCGGCGACGTCGCTGAAATCGGCAGCTACACTTTCACCGCCGAGGCGATCAAGGCCTATGCGGCGGCCTATGATCCCTGCCCGCTTTATCTCGACGACGAGGCGGCCAAGTCGGGGCCGTTCGGCGCGCTGACCGCTTCGCCGCTTCATGTCGCCAATCTGTGGATGCGGCTGCTGCTCGATGCGCGTGAGGGCATCAATGAGGCGTACGGCCCCTCGCCGGGCTTTTTCGACTGGGTGGCCGACGCGCCGGTCTATGCCGGGGAAACGATCTCGTACCGTTCCACACTGGAACCCTGGATTGAGCTTAAATCCCGCCCCACCATGGGCCTGTCACGCAGCCTCAATGAAGCCTTTAATGAAAAGGGGCAGCGTGTGTGGCACTTTACCGGCCAGGGACTGGTTTTGCGCAAACCCAAAGATGGAGAAACAGTATCATGGGCGAAATGATCACCCTTCAAACCAGCGACGGATTTGAGCTTGGCGCCTATCGCGCCCCGGCTGAAGGCGCGCGCAAAGGCGGTATTGTCCTTGTGATGGAGATTTTCGGCGTCACAGACCATATCAAAGAAATTTCCGACCGCTGGGCCGCTGAGGGCTATGACGTCATCGCCCCGCAACTGTATGACCGCGAGGTGCGCGACTATCAAACCGGCTATTCGCAGGATGAATTGCAGGACGCGATTGCCCGCGCCACCGCCTGCGCGGGCCGTTTCGACAAGACAGCCTTGGACATGCAGGCCTGCATCGATGCGCTTGAGGGTCCGGTCTTCGTCACCGGCTTTTGCTTTGGTGGCGCGGTATCATGGCTTGCCGCCTGCCGCTGTTCAGGCGTAGCCGCCTCAGCCCCCTATTATGGCCGTTTAATCATCAATCTGATGAATGAGACACCGCAGTGCCCCGTGATGTGCCATTTCGGCGAAAAAGATCCCACCATCCCGCTTGAGGATGTCGAGCGGCTGCGGGTCAAGCATCCCGAAATTACCATCCATATCTATGAGGGGGCCGATCACGGCTTCCAGTCCGACCGGCCCGATCACTATGACGAGGCGGCTGCCACACTGGCGTGGGGCCGAACGAAAGAATTTTTTGCGGCGAACAGCTAAACAAACGCATTCTCGACATGGGTGACGGGTTCGCCCGGCACGATCAACACCACGTCAAAGCGCATGTCGCGGCCCTCACAGGCTTCAGGATGGGCGGCAATCCATTGCTCGGCTGCGGCCAACAGGCGGGCATGATCGGCGCCCAGCCGTTCGAGCGCGGCTTGACCGGCCGATTGATCGGCCCGGGCTTTCACCTCGACAAAGACAATCAGGCCCTTTGAAGCGACGACAAGATCAAGCTCACCATCCTTGCATTTCCAGCGCCGGTCCAGAACGGCAAAGCCCTGAGCGTTCAGAAAGCGGGCGGCTTCGTCTTCGGCGTCCAGACCTGTTTCATACTGTGTCTTTGTAATTTTCAGCGTTTTTCTCATTTGCGGAAATACGAGTCCATGAGCCCAAATTGTAAACCAAAAGAACAGACCCTATTAAAAGAACGACGAAACAGTATAGCGCCGACCAAAAAAAGTTCTCGGACCACCACTCACCAAAATGTATATTATTTACAAACGAAATAACGACCAATAAAGCGCTTAAGTTTATTGATAATAAAATAAAATAATAATCTACTATACCAGACCATAAGCGAGAAATTTCTTCTATTTTACTTGGATTCGCAAGCTTTGAATGCAATCGAAATGCTCTCGGCTCTCCTAAAATTCCAACCAAATTAATGTATTTTAGGTCAGCATCGTCTGCCATTTGACTTGCGGCTGCCATAACACAGGCATATTGCGTTTTTGACGAAAAATGCAAATTCAGCGCATTATACAAAATGACAGAAAAAGTGAATGATAATAATATTTCAATATTTTCGAACAATATCACATTGCCAAAAGTTGTTTTTAATTCTTGTGGCGAAACATATGATACATAAAAATTTACACTCGCAACAATAACAATCCATAATACATTTCTTTTGTACCTCCTAATATTCTCATCAGCGATCTTCGAAGTTTTTTCTATCCATTCCTCGGTACAAACATATTCTCTGAATTCTTTATCCCAGATTATTCGCATCTGGAAATCCAGCAGCGTCCGGGAGCTCGGAATAGGTGGCAGTCTGTTCTCAGGTATGCGGTTCATCAATCGCCTTCAAACTCCATCAGGGTCTGGACCGCAAGACCCAGCGCCTCAAGCTTTTTCGTGCCCCCAAGCGCGGGCAGATCAATCACAAAGCTGGCGAGCGGCACTTCGGCCCCCGCCTCGGTCAACAGCTGAAATGCAGCTGCGGCCGTCCCGCCGGTGGCGATCAGATCATCAATCAGCAGCACGCGCTGGCCCGGTTTGATCGCGCCGGTGTGGATCTCGATCGTGTCGGTGCCATATTCCAGATCATAATCTTGCGCGATCGTGTCGCCGGGCAGTTTGCCTTTCTTGCGCACCGGGATGAAGCCTGTGTTGAGCTCCGCCGCGATGGAACCGCCCAAAATGAAGCCGCGCGCCTCAATGCCCGCCACCAGATCAAAGCGGCCGAAATTTTGTGCCTGTGCCGCCATCTCAAGAACCGTATAGCGGAAGCCTTCGGCGTCCCCGAACAGGGTGGTGATGTCGCGGAACTGGATGCCGGGCTTGGGGAAATCAGGAATGGTTCGGATCAAAGATTTGATGTCCATGGCACTTACGCTCCCAATACTCGGCCGGCAACGGCGCTTAACTTCTGGATCAGAACAGGATCGCGCGCCTCGGGTGCCGTGATCAAGGCATTGTCGAGGGCCGTGTCGCAGCCATGCGGGCAGGTTTCGGGACGATCCGCAAGCCTGGGAACCACAGCCTTTACCAGCGCCTGCGCATTGGCCGCGTTCTGGCCCAGAATGGCGATGACGGAAGCAACATCAACATTGTCATGATCGGGATGCCAGCAATCATAGTCTGTCACCATGGCGACCGTTGCATAATCAATTTCGGCTTCCCGTGCGAGCTTGGCCTCAGGCATGTTGGTCATGCCGATGACGTCCATGCCCCAGGAACGGTAAAGCGCGCTTTCCCCGCCGCTGGAAAATTGCGGGCCTTCCATGGCGAGATAGCACCCGCCGCGATGCACCGGAATGCCCGCCTCAATCGCGGCCTCATGCAGTGCATCGCCCAACCGGGCGCACACCGGATGCGCCATCGACACATGGGCGACAAGCCCGTCACCGAAAAAGCTTTTGTCGCGCGCAAAGGTGCGGTCAACAAACTGATCAACAATCACAAAGGTGCCCGGTGACAGCTCTTCGCGGAACGAGCCGCACGCCGACACCGACAGAATGTCGGTCACGCCGCAGCGCTTGAGCGCATCAATATTGGCCCGGTAATTGATCCCGCTGGGGCTCAAACGATGGCCGCGGCCATGACGGGGCAGAAAGATCAGATCAACCCCGGCAAAGCTGCCAAACAACAACTCATCAGAGGGCATGCCCCACGGTGTTTCAACCGCGCGCCATTCCGCCCCTTCAAGACCATCCATGTCATAGACGCCAGAGCCGCCCAGAATTCCGATCACTGGTTTCATCACCCGATCCTTATCGCAAAAAGGGGCCATCCCATCGGACAGCCCCTTTGAATCGTCGTCAAGGCACGGCCGCTTAGTGCGCGTCGCGCCACACTTTCTTTTTCACCAGGAACATCAGAACCGACAGAATGATCAGGAAGCCGAGCACGCGCACGCCCAGTCCTTTGCGTTGTTCCAGCTTCGGTTCAGCCGTCCACATCAGGAAGTGGCTGACATCGCGGGACATCTGCTCAACAGTTGCCGGCGTGCCGTCCTGATATTCGACCATATCGTCGAACAAAGGCGGTGCCATCGCAATCACATGGCCGGGGAAATACTCATTGTAATACGCCCCATCGGGAACCGTGATGCCGTGTCCGTCTTCGCTATGCGGCGCTTCATCCTTGTAGCCCGTCAAAAGCGCAAAGATATAGTCCGGGCCGCCCATGCGGGCCTTGGCCATCAACGACAGATCCGGCGGCGCCTTGCCATTATTGGCGGCAGCAGCGGCCTTCTTGTTGGGGAACGGGCTGGGGAACTTGTCTGAAGGCTTACCCGGCCGGTCAATCACTTCACCGTCATCATCCAGATCGGCAATCGAATAGCTCGCGGCAATCGCCTTCATCTGGGCTTCCGAGAAGCCCGGACCGCCTTTGGCCGAACCCGACGGACCGCCCAGCGTGCGGAAAGCGACATAATCAAGGCTGTGGCACGCGCCGCAAACCTGTTGATAGACCTGAAAACCGCGTTGCAGGGAAGCCCGGTCAAAAGTGCCGAAGACACCGTTGAACGACCAGTCCTGGGCGGGCACCGGCGGTGCGTCGGCGGCCTGCAAGGGGGCCGCCAAACCCAGCGTCAGCGAAAGCGCGGCAAGCGTTTTGGCGATGGTGTGTTTCATCGTCTCTCTCCTTAACCGCGTTTCTCGGGCGAAGCGGCAGCACCTGCTGGTGCGCCCCCGCCACCGGAGCCGAGCACTTCCTCGGAAATCGAGGTCGGCAACGGCTTGGGCTTTTCAAGAATACCGACAACCGGCATCACGACCAGGAAGTGGGCGAAGTAGTAGATCGTTCCCACAAGGCCGATCAGGTTAAGCGTGTCGTTCGGCACTTGCGCACCCAGCCAACCCAGCATCAGCACATCCACCACCAGGATCAGGAAGAACCAGCGATAGACCGGACGGAAGGTTGTTGACCGCACCCGGCTGGTATCAAGCCAGGGAATGAACGCCAGAATGGCGATCGAACCGAACATGGCAATCACACCGCCAAGCTTGGAGGGGATGAACCAGATATCAGGCACCGCCCGCAGCATGGCGTAGAAAGGCAGGTAATACCATTCCGGCACAATGTGGGCCGGGGTCTGGAGATTGTCCGCCTCGATATAGTTATCGGGGTGACCCAGATAGTTCGGCGCATAGAAGATGAAACCGAAGAAGATCACCAGGAAGACCACCAGGCCGAACGCATCCTTGATCGTGTAATACGGCCAGAAGGGCAGCGTGTCCTGTTTGCCTTTGATATCGATGCCAAGCGGGTTGTTGTTCCCCGGCACATGCAGTGCCCAGATATGCAGGCCAACCAGACCGGCAAGCACGAAGGGCAGCAGATAGTGCAGGCTGAAGAAGCGGTTCAGCGCGGCGTTATAGACGGTGTAGTCACCGCGCAGCCAGATCACAATGTCTTCACCCACCAGCGGAATGGCCGAGAAGAAGTTGGTGATCACGGTCACGCCCCAGAAGCTCATCTGACCCCAGGGCAGCACATAGCCCATAAAGCCGGTTGCCATCATGACGAGATAGATCGCAACGCCGATCAGCCACAGAATTTCGCGGGGCGCCTTGTAGGAGCCGTAATAAAGGCCGCGGAAAATGTGGACATAAACGGCGATAAAGAAGAAGGACGCGCCATTGGCGTGGGCATAGCGGATCAGCCAGCCATAGTTCACATCGCGCATGATATGCTCGATCGAACCAAAGGCGTAATCGACATGCGGCGTGTAGTGCATGACAAGCACAATGCCGGTGACGATCTGGAAGACGAGCATGAAGCTCAAGATCGCGCCAAACGTCCAGAAATAGTTGAGGTTACGCGGGCTCGGGAAGCTCACGCCGGCATCATACATCAGCGAGATGATGGGCAGGCGGCTTTCGAGCCAGTTGACGGCTTTCACATCGGACTTGAAGGGCTCAGCCAGATGGCCGGGCTCGATAAAGTCGCGCTTGGGTCCGTTTCCGGTGCTCATTGGTTCTGCTCCTTACCCGATGCGGATGGTGGTATCGGAGGTAAATGAATAAGGCGGCACTTCGAGGTTCTTCGGTGCGGGACCTTTACGGATCCGGCCCGATTGGTCGTAGTGCGAACCGTGGCAGGGGCAGAACCAGCCACCGAAATCTCCGTCCTCGGACGTCGGGATGCAGCCAAGATGGGTGCACACGCCCACGACGACGAGATATTCGGGATTTTCGACACGGGCATCGTCAGCCTCGGGATCAGGCAGATCACCAAGCGAGACAGCCGCCATTTCTTCCTGCACCTCTTTGGTGCGGCGGGTGATGAACACGGGCTTGCGGCGCCATTCGACCTTGATGGTCTGGCCCGGCTCCATGCTTCCCAGATTGACCTCGGTGGCACCAAGCGCAAGCGCGCCGGCATCCGGGCTCATCTGATCAATCAACGGCCATACGGCGGCGGCGCCACCGACGGCTGCAAATGCGCCCGTGCCGACATAAAGAATGTCGCGGCGGGTCGGCTCTTCACCCTCATGGGTCGCGTTGCCAGAGTGATTGGCGGACATGCGGCTCCCCTCAGCTTTTTCCTCAAACCGGCGCAGTTTGTGGCATTAGGACACAAGAAAGTCCAGATGCGGCAAGAGCGCAGGCCAGATCGCGGGACACTGTGTCGCAAAACTGCAAATCCGCAATTCCGCGACGCTCTTGACCTTCATACGCCGGAAGGATATGCGGCGATGATGACTGCGACGCCCCGTCCCTCCTTGTGCCTGTTTGAACCCGATATTCCGCAGAATACCGGGACTATTTTGCGTTTGGGCGCTTGTCTGGGGATGGCTGTGGAGGTGATTGAGCCGTGCGGCTTTGTGCTGTCGGACCACGGATTGAAGCGTTCGGGCATGGATTATCTCGACCGCGCCGCCCTCATCCGGCACGCAAGCTGGGATGGCTTTGTTGAAAAATTAGGGGCGCGGCGGCTTGTGCTGCTCACAACGAAGGCGGCTGAGCCCTACACCGCGCACCGATTCGCAGCCGATGATGCGATCCTTCTGGGCCGGGAAAGTGCGGGCGTTCCCGACCATGTGCATGACGCCGCTGCTGCGCGGCTGACGGTTCCCATGGCGGCCGGCACCCGCTCCTTGAACGTGGCGGTGACAGCGGCCATGGTGGCCGGCGAAGCGCTGCGCCAACTTGATGGATTTCCTAAATGACCGACATTGAAACCCGCAAGGAAACCGCAGCCCTTTGGTTCCGCACATTGCGCGACCGGATTTGCGCCGCCTTTGAACAAATCGAAATCGATTTTGACGGCCCCGGCGAGCCGGGAAAATTTGTCTATACCGACTGGGCGCGCGAGGGTGGTGGTGGCGGCACCATGGGCCAGATGAAAGGCCGGGTGTTTGAAAAAGTCGGTGTCAATGTCTCAACCGTGCATGGCGCATTTTCCGACGCCTTCGCCAAGGAAATCCCCGGCGCAGACAAAGACCCGCGCTTCTGGGCCAGCGGTATCTCGCTGGTCGCCCATATGGCCAATCCGCATGTGCCGCCGGTTCACATGAACACCCGCATGATCGTCACCACCGATTGGTGGTTCGGCGGCGGGGCCGATCTCAATTCGATCATTGAATATGATGAAGACACACAAGCCTTTCACGCCGCCCTCAAGGCGGCCTGCGACCGCTTTGATTCGGACTATTATCCGCGCTTCAAACAATGGGCGGAAGAATATTTCTTCATCCCCCACCGCAATGAGCCGCGCGGTGTCGGCGGCATTTTTTATGACCGGCACAACACAGGCGATTGGGACACCGACTTTGCGTTCACCCAGGCCGTCGGCGAAGCCTTCTGGGACATCTACCCCAAGCTTGTGCGCAGGCGGTGGCAATCGGACGTGTCGGAGGCCGACAAGAAGCGCCAGGCGTTCAAGCGGGGCCGCTATGTCGAATTCAACCTGCTGCATGATCGGGGAACCCGCTTCGGCATCATGACCGGCGGCAATTCCGACGCCATTTTGATGAGCCTGCCGCCCATGGCCGAGTGGGATTAAACAAGCTCAAAAAGCCGGGCGAGAACGGCCTCGCGGTCAGGAAATCCGTTTTCGCACCACCAGTCATCAAGCAGCGACAAAAGCTGGCCGACCTGGGGGCCCGGTTTCACACCGGCCGCCATAATATCCTCGCCGCTCACCGGCAAATTGCGCGGCTGCCAGACATCGGCATGGGCAAGCAAGGCCCGCCACAGATTTTCCCGGCCATCGCCCTGATCTTCAGCCCACAGAAAAATCACCAGATCACGGAAGGCCGGGGCGCCAAGCTTGTGCAAGGCGCGCTGCATGGCCGCCACTTCCATCACCGGCGCGATCAGCTTGTGCGCGCGCTGCACCTCTTCAGCGATGGCCATTGCTTTGAGCCGATCCTGCATCTTGTTGGAAAAGCGCAAGCGCGCCCCGACATCCGCTGCATGCCGCGCGCCCGCCAAAACGTAAAACCGGCGCAAGGGATCGCTTTCAAACAAGCGCTCCCGTTCGACCCGCACCAGCGCCTCGAGCCGTGCCATGGAGCGCGCTTCGGGCAAGACATGCCCCAAAATATTGGCGGCCGCCATTTGCCTCAGCGCATCAACCGGCCCGTGACCGCCGAGC
The DNA here is from genome assembly GCA_965227065.1 of Alphaproteobacteria bacterium. Lineage (GTDB taxonomy): Bacteria > Pseudomonadota > Alphaproteobacteria > SPJN01 > SPJN01 > CBDDFN01. The sequence goes on along the minus strand of CBDDFN010000009.1, from coordinate 152,910 downwards.
AATTTGAGAAGCTCCGCCTGAACCCGTTCAGCTGACAAATCGCGCATGCCGCCGGCAAGGTCCGCGCATGCCATCAGCCCCGCGCGGTCCAGTGCCAGCGGCTCGATCTGGCTGGCAAACCGGAAAAACCGCAGGATGCGCAAATAATCTTCACGGATGCGGGTTTCGGCATCGCCGATAAAGCGCAAGCGGCGATGGTCCAGATCAGCCCGCCCGCCAACCGCGTCATAAATCCGGCCGTCGCGGTCGGCATAAAGCGCATTCATGGTGAAGTCGCGGCGCAGCGCATCATCCGACCAATTGTCGGTATAGGCGATGGTCGCCCGCCGCCCGTCGGTTTCGACATCTTTCCTGAGCGTCGTCACCTCATAAGGCTGGTGATCGGACACGACCGTGATCGTGCCATGATCAAGCCCGGTGGGGACGGCTTTCAGGCCCGCCGCCTCAACCTTGGCGATCACCTGTTCGGGCAAATATTGCGTGGCAAGATCAATGTCATTGACCGTCCGGCCCAGCAGCGCATCGCGCACCGCCCCGCCGACGATCCGGGTCTTGCCCTCATCAGCATCAAGCGCCTTGAGCACCGCCCGGCATCCGGGCTGTTCGATCCAGGCCCGCGCCAGAACCGCATCGGGTTCAGACACGGTCATCATCACTCAAACCGGCCGGGAACGATTTCGCCGTCCTCATAGCTTGGCGGGATATAGGTCTTGTCAGGGTCCGCGCCGGTAAAGGCCGCCAACGCGATCAGCGAGACAATGACCAGCCCAAGCCCGATCAGCGTAAGCCGCGCCATCGGGCCATCAACAAACCGCGTGCCGGTGCGCGCCAACAGCAGATAAAGCGCGTAAGCTGCAAAGGGCAGAAAGAACAGCGCCAGATGAAGCAAAACACCGCGCATGATTACGCCCGCTTGGGCGCAGCTTCGCCCATCAGCACATCATAAAAACTCACCAGCATGCCCGCCGTCGCTCCCCAGATATAATGCCCCTCATAGGGCATGGCATAATAATGGCGCATCCGGCCGCGAAATTCGACTTCATGGCGATCATGATTGGCGGGGTTCATCACAAACTCAAGCGGCACTTCAAACACTTTGGCAACTTCGGCTTGGGACAAGACAAGCTCATCAAGGGTAAATTTGGGCTCAACAAAGCCGACCACGGGCAAAATCTTGAAACCCGATGAGGTCAGATAGGGGGTCAGCAATCCGATCACATCCACCCAGCCGGGGTTGAGCCCCACCTCTTCTTCGGCTTCGCGCAGGGCTGCGGCCACCGGCCCGTCATCCTCATCATCGACGCGGCCGCCGGGAAAGGCAACCTGACCGGCATGGCTGGGCAGATCAGCCGAGCGCTCGGTGAGCAGGAGTTTCAACCCGTCCGCCCGCTCCACAATCGGCACCAGAACCGCTGCGTGACGGAGTTTTTCAGGCGGCGGCAGCAGATCGCGCAATTCAGGCGCCAGATCGGCATCGGAGCGCAAGCGCGCCTCGGCGATCTGTTCCATCAAATGGGTGGAGTGCTGCGCCGGGGTCAGCGCCTGTTCAATATGACGGCGCGTGAGCGGCGGGATCATGACGCAAACACCTGATCGGTCTTGGAAAAGGCAAAGAAACTGCCCCCCGACCAAACACCGAATTCACCATCCCGGTCCCGGGCGATCTCCACCAGTTCGTAAAAGACAGACCGGATGATCTTGGCTTCCAGCCGCCCGCGCACCAGCACGTAGGGCGCTGGCTCAAGCGTTTCGGGATCAAGCTCAACCCGGATCGGGTGGTCCTTGTCGGCCACCACCACATCATCAACATTGGTGCGGAAGCTGAGTGTGGCGTCTTCGCCCTCGCCTTCAATGGCGACTTCGACAGCCAGAAACGGCGCGTCTTCAACCTCGATCCCGATCTTTTCAACCGGGGTCACCAAATAATGGCGGCCATCCTCATCCTTGCGCAAAACCGTGGAAAACAGGCGGACCAGCGGCTTGCGGCCAATGGGCGTGCCTTCATGAAACCAGGTACCATCGGCGGCGATGCGCATATCCATCTCGCCGCAATAGTCGGGATTCCATTTTTCGACCGGGGCCACGCCGCGCCGCTTGATGGCGTTTTGGGCCTCGGCCAGAACATTGTCGAAGGGTTTTTGCGTGCGCTCTGACATGGCTCAGATATTGCGCGGGTGCGGGGCAAAATCAAGAAGCCCGCGTGATTTGCCCCGCCGTGCCATCAAGCATCCCGTCCACGAGATTAAGCCCCAAAAGCCGGTTGGGGTCTTGCGGGGTGGGCATTTCAAGGCCCATTGCGGCCAGCCGGGAAAAGCCAAGCTTGGCGTAATAAGGCTCATCCCCCACCAGAATGACCGCCTGGTGTCCGGCCTGTTTCGCCCGCTCCAACGTGTGTTTCATCAGCGCGATACCGACGCCCTTGCCGCGCAATTCGGGGTCAACAGCCAGCGGTCCCAGCAACAAGGCGGGCAATGCCGGTTTGACATCGCCATACTCGATCACAATCGGCCAATAGCGGATGGAACCCCTGATCATACCGTCAATCTCGGCCACCGCGCACAGCTCGGTGAGCGGCTTCACCCCTTCGCGCAGCCGATAGCTTGATTTGGCAAAGCGGCCCGGCCCGAAACTCAGATCAAGCAGGGTTTCAATGGCACCCAGATGTCCAGGGGCTTCATCGAGCAGAACAATATTTTCAAGACACATTTGACGATCATCCATTGGGCCAGCATGGGCCAGGAATTGGGAAAAGCACAAGCGGTCGGCTCCGGGCCCGGCCCGGTCCGAGTTCGACCTATCGTCGTCGCAACGCGTCTGTGCTGTTCATCGTCATGGGGCGGGGTGATAGTGCGCTTTGGCCGATTGCGCAAGCGCTATTCCGTCGCGCGGTTTCCTCGACTAGTCTGCAGGCCGATGTGATTCAAAGGGAGGCCGTTATGGGCGTATTGGATGGAAAAGTGGTTCTGGTCACCGGCGCTGGCCGCGGCATTGGCCGCGAATGCGCAATTCTGGCCGCACAGGAGGGCGCGCGCGTTGTGGTCAATGACCTCGGCGGTGGCGTTTCAGGCGGTGACAGTGGTGATGCCGGTCCGGCCGAACAGGTTGCCCAGGAAATTCGCGCCGCCGGTGGCGAGGCGGCCTCAAACTCCGATTCCGTCGCCGAGATGGCAGGCGCCAAAAACATGTTCGAGCAGGCGATGGACAGCTTTGGCGGCCTTCATGCGGTGATCAGCCCGGCGGGCATTCTGCGCGACGGCATGTTCCACAAGATGAGCGAAGAAGACTGGGACGCCGTGATTTCGGTTCACCTCAAAGGCTCGTTCAATATGTGCCGCGCCACGATTGAACATTTCCGCAATCAGGAAGACGGCGCCTATGTGCTGTTCACCTCAACCAGCGGCATTATCGGCAATATCGGTCAGGCCAATTATGCCGCCGCCAAAATGGGGATTGCGGGCCTGTCCCGTCTGGTCGCCATGGAAGGCGCGCGCAAGAATGTCCGTTCCAATTGCATTGCGCCCTTTGCCTGGACCCGCATGATCGACACGATCCCGGTCAAGGATGAAGCAGCCGCGGCCCGCGCCGAACGGATGAAACAGCTGACCCGCGCCGATCAGATCGCCCCGCCCGCAATTGCGCTGTGCGCCGATCCGAAAACCAGCGGTCAGATTTTCACCGTACGCGGCAATGAAATCTTTCTCATGAGCCAGCCACGCATTGAACGCGGCATGGCCGACGCGCAAGGGTGGACGGCACAAAGCCTGCTTTCCCGCGCTTTTCCGGCGATGGAAGCGTCCTATTTCGGGGTTGAAGAAAACACGCGCGCGGTTTTCCCGTGGGAGCCTGTGTGATCCCAAACAATTGATAAAGCGCGACACTTCGGGTCTGCGACCAAAAGTGTCCGGGCCGGAACCCTTCCCCCGCCCTATATTAGAGACTTCGACAAGAAAAGCCGGTGGGGAGCGGCATGACGGCCAAACGCGCGGTCATAGTGGGCGCGACAGGCCTGGTCGGACGGTATCTAACCGCCGAACTGGCCAAGAAGCCCGACCTTGAAAAAATCATCGCCCTGGTTCGGCAAGCGCCGGACTGGGCATCTGACCGTTCGGTCGAAGGGGTCGAATGGCGCGAGATTGATTTTGCCAAAATTTCCGCTGAAGCCGAGGCCGCCCACGCCGATATAGCGCTGTGTGTGCTGGGCACCACCCAGGCGAAAGCAGGGGGCAAGGACGCCTTTGCCAAGGTTGACCGCGATTATGTGGTAGCCTTTGCCGATGGCGCCCAGCGCGGCGGGGCCGATCATTTCATGATGGTCAGCTCGGTCGGCGCGGATGCCTCCTCCCCCAGCTACTATCTCAAAATCAAGGGCCAGGCCGAACGCGCCATTCAAGGGCTTGGCTATGAGCGGCTGGATATTTTCCGGCCCGGCCTGCTGATGGGGTCACGCAACGAATTTCGTCTGACTGAAGAAATTGGCAAGGTGGTCTCGCCGCTTTTGACCCCGCTTTTGCCGGGGCCTTTGTCGCGCTTCCGCGGTGTTGATGCGATCACGGTTGCCCGCGCCATGGCGGCCACTGTCGATCTGTCGAACGACAATGGCCGCTTTGTTCATCACAACAAAGATATTGAGCGCGTCGTCTCAGCTCACGCTTCGTAAGCCATCAGGTCGCGTTCGCCGAAGTCCCAGCCCCGGCCCTTGTCATATTCCTTGAGAATACGGCGCGCTGTTGACTGGATATGCACCTCATCGGGGCCATCATAGATGCGGGCAAAACGCGCGGCCCGGTACATACCTTCAAGCGGTGTGTCCTCGGTCACACCCATCGCGCCATGCACCTGGATCGCCCGGTCGATCACGTCATGGACCATGCGCGCACCGATCACCTTGATCAGCGCAATTTCAATTCGCGCATCAGATCCTGAATCCATCTTGCGCGCGGCATCGAGCGTCAAAAGACGGCTGGCTTGAATTTGCGCGGCGCTTTCAAACACATGCAACTGCATCAACTGTTTGTCCGCCAGCCGCTCGCCAAAGGCTTTGCGGTTGTTCAAACGGTGGCACATCAGATCAAAGGCGCGCTGGGCCTGACCAAGCCAGCGCATGCAGTGGAAAATCCGTCCCGGGCCAAGCCGCATCTGAGCGATCTTGAAAGCCTGGCCGCGCTCCCCCAGCGTGTGCGAGGTCGGCACGCGCAAATCATTGAAGCGAAGCTCGCAATGGTCGTGATATTCGCCCATCACTTTGACGTCCCTCACGATCTCATAACCTTCGGCATCGGTCGGCACGACGATCATGGTGAACTGTTCATGACGCGGCGCGTCAGGATCGGTCTTGCACATGATGGTGGTGTATGACGCGCCCTGGGCGCCCGTGATGAACCATTTGTGGCCATTGATGACCCAGTGATTGCCGTCAAGTTCGGCCTTGGTTTCAATCTGGGTCGGGTCCGACGAGGCCACATTGGGCTCAGTCATCGCGAAGCTGGGAAAAACCTCTCCGGCCACCAGCGGGGCGAGATAGCGGTCTTTCCATTCCTTGTCGGCATACAGATGCAGCATGATCGAATCCTGCAGCGAATGTGTGCCAAGCGCGACCATGGCAAGCTCAGACCGGCCTACAACCTCGTTGACATAGACATAATCCATAAAAGGCATGCCCTGGCCGCCAATTTCAGTCGGATGGCCCAGCGCCCAAAGGCCGGCATCCTTGGCCTGCTGCATCAGGCCCTGCATGACCTGTTTGCGGTCAGCACCTTCGGCATGCATGGTCTTTTCGGCCGGATAAACGACCTGTTCGACAAATTCTTTCACTTCCGCGCGTTTGCCCGCCCATTCGCGGGACGCGCCGGGCGTCGATTGATCGAGGCTCGGTAATTCGCTCATAGGATGTTCCTTCACTATCAAATATCAGTGGGGCGAGCTTAGACCTCCAAGCAGCCTGTGCCAATCCACCGCTTGCCTCACCGGGCTTTGGGGCCTATGCACTCCCCCATGATTTTGTACGGCATCAAAAACTGCGATACGGTCAAGAAGGCGCGCACGGCGCTCACTGACGCGGGTGCGGAGTATCGTTTTCACGATTTCCGCGCCGAGGGGATCGACACAGCCACCATTCAAGGCTGGATCGACGAATTGGGTTTGGACCGCGTCTTGAACAAGCGCGGCACCACCTGGCGCAAGCTTGATGAGGCGGCGAAAGCGGGCCTCACCCCCGGCACGGCGGCAGCTTTGATGGCCCAGCATCCCACCCTGATCAAACGTCCCGTCATTGATCTGGGCGGCAAGCACCTGATCGGGTTCTCCAAGGCTGAACAAGCCGCCCTTGCGGAGCATCTGGGGGGATGAGCGCGGCCCGGGGACAGTTCCTCTGGTACGCCGCGGGTGCGGGGGCCTGGTTCCTTTCGATGGGCATTCAAGGTGTTGTCGTCACCTGGCTGGCCGCGATCGTCCTGCAAGAAAGTGGCCGCAATGTCGGCTTTGTCCAGCTTGCCAGCATGTTGCCGTCTTTGCTGTTCTTGCTGATCGGCGGCACGCTTGCCGACCGGCGCGATCCGCGCGCCCTGCTCATCAAGCTTAATTTGATGGCGCTTGTCCCCGTTGCATTAATGTTGACCGCCCTGTCAGCCAATTTGCTCACTTACGCCAATCTGCTCGTCATGGTGGCGATGTTCGGCATTCTGACTGCCTTCATCATTCCCACCCGCGACACGATGCTGACCCATGTCAGCCATGGCCCGATCCAGCGCGCAGCCACCGTCATGACCATGATGCAGTTTGGCGGCCAGATGATCGGCATTGCCCTCGCTGGACAGGCCGACCGGCTGGGTGGCCCGCCGCTGATGGTGGTTCAGATCGGCTTGCTGTGTTTTGGCGCGTTCTGCCTTAGCCGGCTTCAGCCCATGCCCGGCGCCCAACCTGCTGCCGACCGGCCCCGCGCCCTTGACGATGTTCTTGAAGGGATCAAGCAGGTTTGGCGGCAAGACCAGATCCGCACCATCACCCTGTTCACGGTGGCGGGCGGCATCTTCTATATGGGGACCTATATGGTCGGCCTGCCGCTGTTGATCCGCGATATTTTCGGCGGCGAAGCGCGGGAGATTTCCTGGATCCAGATGGCCTTTATGGGCGGTACGGTTCTGGGCGGGCTTGTTATCATTGTGCTCGGTCCCGTCAACCGGCCCGGTCAGGTGATGATGGGAACCATGACATTTTCGGCCCTGATCATGACGCTGGTTGCGCAAGGCTTCTCCCTGCCCGTCACGCTGGGGCTGATCCTGATGTGGGGCATGTCGGCGGGCATGTCCATGCCGCTGACCCGCTCGATCATTCAGTTGGGCGCGCCGCCCAAACACCGGGCCAAAATGCTCGCCATCTTCCAGATGACGTTTATGGGGGCCGCCCCGATCGGATCGGTGATTATGGGGGTGGCAGCAGACGCTGTCGGCATATTGAATGCGCTCTACATTCCGCCCATTGCCGGTTCGTTCGTCGTGCTCGTCGCCATCGTGTCGGGGGCCTTATGGCCCATGCGCATGCCTGAACCGCAAGACGACGTCACGACCCCGGACACACCTCAAGACTGAACGGGCTCGACACAGTCTGGAACAGGCCGGCATCGCTGCGGCCCCGGATCACCATCCGGTATTGACCCTCACCAGCGGTCACCGGCGGATACCATAGGCCCGTCACACTTGCCTCATCGGAATCATAGATGAGTTCGGTCTCATAAGACCTGTCCGACGCAACAACGACCCAGCCTGAGCTGGTTTGCTGTTCGACCGAAACATAAAGGTCCCGCCCCTGAGGCGACCGGCGGGGATTGGGTCCGCGTATCGCAAAGCGCACTGCGCCTTGATCCACGGACTGGGTCGGTGCGGGTTCCTCCAAAACCTCGCCGGGCGTGAACTCTTTGGCGAGATAGAGGGACGCGTCGGGTTCATGCACAAACGGTGTGACGGCGGTCTCATAAGTTTGCACGGCAAACGGGCTTGGCTCACCCCGGGCAAGCCTTGTGGTTTCCTGCACCACAATATCCAACTCATGCTGCCCGAAAATGGTCGACGCGCCTTCATACAATTGAAGGTCATATTCCTCAGATGTTGTCAGATAATGGCTGTAGCCATTGGTGTGACTGGCCACCACCGCATAGTCGATACCGCGCGCTTCGAGAACGTCAAGCAAGGCCTGCTTGATCCGCCGGCCCGCCATGGTGGTGATCTCAAAGGGCAGGCCGACAATCGCAAACTGGCCAATGGTCACAATGTGGAACGGCACCACCGGCGCGGTCAGCGGCTGGCCTGCCTCGGTCAAGGAATAGTCAAGCGGCGCGAGGATAGGCTTCTCCCCATGACAGCCATAGGGTCCATCAGGGTCTTCGTGTGCCGGACGGCAGCCGGTATTATCAAGCATGCCCTCGGGCAAATCCATGCCGAAGCCGAATTTCATCGCCCCCCACAGGCCAACGCGTGCCACCCATTGGGTAAAGCCTGATGTGTCGGAACACCGCCAGCCCTCGCTGATCGGGCCGCGCCCATCTTCCGCCCCCGCCGGTGCGCCGAAACCATAAGCGGGCGAACAGGTCCGCACCTTGGAATCGTCATCCCTATGGGCGGTGCGCATATCGACAAAGACATGGGCGGTGGACACACCGCCCTGAAGTGGCTCATCGCCTGTTTGCCGAAGCGCTGTTTCGGCCTGGCGCATCGCACTTAAATACGTGCTTTCCCGGTCATTGCGCCCGCCGCCGCGCTTCATGAAGTCGGGGTCGTCCGCGTCTTGCAGGACAGAATCGCTCAACCCATCAATCCACAGATTGGGGCTGACATCACCCAGCGTGCCTTGAAAAAAACCCGCCAGTTTGGGCGCATCCGCGCCCTGTTCGGCCATCAGTGCCGCCCAGCCCTTATTATCGCCCGATAACAAGCGATTGGCGAAACTGATCGAGGTGCCATGGACTGCAAACCAGTTCATGACCCCAAGCCGCTTGCCATCCCGCATCAAAGACAGGGTGACGGCGTTGCGGTCGATGGTGACGGGATTGCCGTCCGTGTCGACCCATGGCGCGCGTTCGGCTTCGGGGTTCTGATCATAGGCCGGGCGGGAGCGCTGTACCGAGGCATTGAGCAACTCACCTTGCGCAAAATTGATCGCACCGGGCGTTGCCGTTTCATACGCGGCGAGCGCTTGTTCCACCGCATCGACAATACCGCTGACCAGCCCGTCAAATGCCTGGGCGTCATGACCGCCGGCGGGCAAATTGTACAGATCGTGATGGGATTGTCCCGCCGCGGTGGCATGGGAGTGGTTTGCCGTAATCATCAATTGGGCGTAGCCGAGCTTTCCGCTCAGCCGCTTCACAACCTCTTGGCGGACGCCGTGATACATCAGCCCCAGATCGACCGAGACAAGAACAGCTTTGGTGCCGGGATCGCATTCAGTTCCGATCGCAAACGCACGCGCAAATTGCCGGTCGATCTTGCCTTTCGATAATTGCTCCGGTTTGGCATAGCCCGCCATGCCCTGATCATAGAGCGGGCCGGTTATATCACCCTGGCCCAGGCCAAATTTGAACGCTCGATTATCCGCGCAAGCGCCGGTCATTTCAGCTTTGTTGCGCGGACCGTAGAAGCGCGCATAGGTTTGCGGGTCAAGCGGCTTGGCCGCCAGCGGCTTGGCCGCAATGGCCGGATCATCACGCAAGGCTGGCGCCGTGCATCGTCCACCTGCCCAGGCCGGCGGAGCAAGCAGGACACTCATCAAAAGGGCGGCACCAACCTTGCGCATCATGATCGCCCCCCTAGCGGTACTGCCGCTCTTCCCACCAGGGGAAGAAGTCGGGCATATCGGTTGAGGGTTTGGCGGTATAGTTGGCGGGCCGTTTCTCCAAAAAGCTCTGCACGCCTTCCTTGGCGTCTGCGCCCCGGCCAGTGGCGGCGACGCCCCGGCTGTCAATGATGTGGGCTTCCATCGGATGATCGGCTGTCATCATGCGCCAAATCATTTGACGAACCATGACGGCGGAGACCGCGCTGCACTGATCGGCAATCTCGCGGGCCTTCTCCATGGCGCGCGGCAAGAGGTCTTCAGGTGCCAGCAATTCATGCACCAGACCACCATCCTTGGCTTCCTCGGCATCGAACACCCGGCCCGACAACATCCAGTCAAGCGCCTGTTGGGGGCCCACCAGACGGGGCAGGAACCAGCTTGAACAGGCTTCCGGCACGATGCCGCGGCGGGTGAAAACAAAACCGAATTTCGACGCGGTTGATGCAAGCCGGATATCCATCGGCAGTTGCATGGTGGCACCGATGCCGACCGCAGGACCGTTGACCGCAGCGATCACCGGTTTCCAGCAATCATAGATCGCAAGGGTCAGCCGTCCGCCATAATCGCGGATTTTGGTCTCGGTTACATCAAGGCTGGTGGAATACTCGCCATAGTTGAAGGTGCCGCCCCCGCCTTTGCCGGACCCGCCGCCACTCAGATCAGCGCCCGCACAAAAAGCCCGGCCCTCACCGGTGACGATGATCGCGCGGACCTCGTCATCGTGATTGGCCTTTTGAAACACATCGATCATCTCATCGGCCATCAAATGGGTGAAGGCGTTGAGCTTGTCAGGCCGGTTCATGGTCAGTGTCAGAACCTTGTTGTCGATATCGGCTTTGATGAAGTCATAGCTCATGACTGTCTCCCTTAAAGTGAATAGCGATGGGGGCAGACTAGTGCGACAAGCCGTTGCGCGCCACTCCGGGATTTGTATGATCCGGGCCAACACCTATTCAAAAAACTCGAGGGAGGCCCCCATGCATATTTTCCATCATGCCCAAACCATGCCTGACAAGATCGCCTATCAGATGGCGGGCTCGGGTGAGGCGGTGACCTATGGCGAGCTTGAGGCACGCTCCAACCAGATCGCCCATTATTTCCGCGCGCAAGGTTTGAAGCGCGGTGACGCGATTGCGATCTTCATGGAAAACAATCCGCGTTATTTCGAGATTTGCTGGGCCGCCCAGCGCTCGGGCCTTTATTACACCGCCGTCTCGTCCCGGCTGACGGCTGAAGAGGTCGACTATATTGTCGGCGATTGCGCGGCGAAGATTTTCATCACCTCGATTGCCAAGAAAGACGTCGCCGCCGAGCTGCTCGCGATGATGCCCGGTGTCGAAAAACGTCTGATGGTTGATGGCACGATTGAGGGCTATGAAGCCTTTGAAGCGCTGCGCGACGCCCAGCCGACCAGCCGCATCGCCGATGAAAGCCCCGGCGCTGACATGCTCTACAGCTCGGGCACCACTGGCCGGCCCAAGGGCGTCAAGGTCCCCCTGCCCGAGGGCGAGATTGACGGCGAGAACCCGCTCATCATGCTGGTCACGCTGCTTTACGGCTTTAATTCCGAAGTCACCTATCTGTCCCCCGCCCCGTTCTATCACGCTGCCCCGCTGCGCTACTGCATGGCCGCGATGAAGGTTGGCGCAACCGTCATTGCGATGGAGAATTTCGAAGCCGAAGACGCGCTGCGCCTGATTGAAAAACACCAGATCACCCACAGCCAATGGGTGCCCACCATGTTTGTGCGCATGCTTAAACTGCCCGCAGAAGTACGCGCCAAATATGATGTCAGCTCGCTCAAAGTCGCGATCCATGCCGCCGCGCCCTGTCCCGTACCGGTCAAGGAACAGATGATCGATTGGTGGGGGCCGGTGATCTTCGAATATTATGCCGGCACCGAAGGCAATGGCTTTTGTGCCATCCATTCCGAAGAATGGCTGTCGCACAAAGGCTCGGTCGGCAAGGCACTGCTGGGCGAATTGCATATTGTCGGCGAGGACGGCACGGAACAGCCCGCCGGTGAACCCGGAACGATCTTCTTCGCCAACGGACCGGTATTCCAATATCACAATGACCCCGACAAAACGAAGGACAGCATGAATGACAAGGGCTGGTCGACGCTGGGCGATGTCGGCTATGTCGATGAGGAAGGCTATCTCTACCTCACCGACCGCAAGGCCTTCATGATCATTTCAGGCGGGGTGAACATTTATCCCCAGGAAGCCGAAAACCTGCTGATCACCCATCCCCTCGTTGCCGACGTCGCCGTCATCGGTGTGCCGAATGAAGAGTTTGGTGAAGAGGTCAAGGCGGTTGTCCAGCTTGCCGATCCCGCGCTGAAATCCGACGCAACCGCCGAAGAGCTGATCGCACATTGCCGCGAACACCTCAGCGCCATCAAATGCCCCCGCTCCATCGATTTTGACGATGAGCTGCCGCGCGCACCGACCGGCAAGCTCTACAAAAAACAGATACGGGCACGCTATTGGGCCGGGCACAGCTCCACCTTGGTATAATACATTCGTATGCACACCCATCCGTGCGGCGGCGCTTGGCAAATGACAGCCACCTTCGTAGAGTGCCGCCGAATTTTAACCGTTTGAAGGGGGACTTCCCATGAGCGCACTCGCCGCTGCCAAAGACGCACTCACCGCCAAAATCGGCCAGGAGACCGGCACGTCCGACTGGCACCAGATCACGCAAGAGCAGGTCAATCTGTTCGCCGATGCCACCGGCGATCATCAATGGATCCATGTCGATGAAGAAAAAGCCAAAGGCTTTCTGGGCACCACCATCGCCCATGGCTATCTGACCCTGTCGCTTCTGCCCGCCCTGTCAAGCGGCGGCCTGGCGATTGAAGGCGTCACGCGCGGCATCAATTACGGGTCAAACAAGGTCCGATTCACGAATATGGTGCCGACAGGCTCGAAAGTCCGTTGCGTGACCAAACTCAAAGGCGTTGAGGAAAAAGGCGGCGGCCTTTTGCTCACCAATGATGTCACGATGGAAATTGAAGGCCAGGAGCGCCCGGCCATGATCGCCGAGACGCTCACCATGATCTTCTTCGACTAAGGCGGTCCCTCCATGATCTTCTTTGACCGAGGCGTTTCCGCCTCGGGAGGGGGAAATCACTCCGTGAAAGGGGGCGTTGTGCCATGGGCCAGCGCCCCTTTTTATTTCGCCTCCCCGCATCATTCCGGGATGACAGCAATTGGGCGGAAGCCGCAATCGCGACTTCCCACATCCGCCATCCCCCGCTAACCTGTCGCCCATAAAAGGCTGACTGCACAAAGCAGCATCTTCATGCGACGGGGGATTTCATGACCTATTTTGTAACCGGGGCGACAGGCTTTCTGGGCCGCAACCTTTTGCGCGAATTGCTCGACCATCGCGATGGTGAGATTTATGTGCTGGTCCGCTCAGCCTCCAAAGGCAAGATCAAGGCGCTCAAGAAAGAGCTCAATGACGAGGCCGACCGCATCATCCCCATCACGGGCGACCTGGCCAAAGGCAAGCTCGGCGTCGCACCCGCCAAGATCAAGGACCTCACCGGCTCGGTGAAGCATTTCTTCCATCTGGCGGCAATCTACGACATCGAAAATGACGATGATGCCCAGCAAATCAAAGTCAATGTCGATGGCACACGCAACGCGCTGGCCCTTGCCGAAGCCATCAAGGCGCGCTGCTTCCATCACACCAGCTCCATCGCCGCGGCGGGCCTATATCGCGGCCATTGGCGCGAGGACATGTTTGACGAGTGGCACGAAACCACCCAGCCCTATTACAAAACCAAGCATGATTCCGAGACGGTCATCCGCGAAGAAGCGACTATTCCGTGGCGCATCTACCGCCCCGGCATTGTCGTCGGCCGCTCCGACACCGGCGAGATTGACAAAATTGACGGGCCTTACTTCTTCTTCAAGGCCCTCAAACGCATTCGCAATTCCCTGCCCCAATGGATGCCGCTGATTGGCGTCGAAGGCGGGCAGCTCAATGTCGTTCCGGTGGATTTTGTCGTTAAGGCGATGGACCATATCGCTCACAAGCCCAAGCTTGACCTGAAAACCTTCCACCTGACATCGGATCAGCATCTGGGTTCGGGCGAAATGCTCAATATTTTCGCCCGCGCCGCATCAGCTCCGCGCTTTTCCATGCGGCTCGATACAAGCCTGCTCGCCTTCATGCCCAAGGGGCTGATGAACACCATTGGGGCCATCCCGCCCGTCCGGCGCATTGTCGACACGGCGCTTAAAGATTTCGGCGTGCCGCGCCAGGTCCTCAAATTCATCGACTACCCCACCAAATTCGACAATCGCGAGACCAAGGCCGCGCTCAAAGGCTCAGACATTACCTGTCCGCCGCTCGAAGATTATGCCGATGCGCTGTGGGACTACTGGGCGCGCAATCTCGATCCCGATCTGTTCAAGGACCGGTCGCTCAAAAGCGCCGTCAAAGGCAAGGTCGTGCTTGTCACCGGCGCCTCATCAGGCATTGGCGAGGCCACCGCGCTCAAGCTTGCCGAGAACGGCGCCCATGTCGTGCTCGCCGCGCGGACGCCTGAAAAGCTTGCCGAGACCCAAGCCAAGATCAAGGCGGTTGGCGGCACATCGAGCGCCTATCCCTGTGACATTACCGATCTTGAAAGCTGCGACCAACTGATCGCCTCGGTCATCAAGGACCATGGCCAGATTGATGTGCTGATCAACAATGCAGGCCGGTCAATCCGCCGGTCCATCCACCTGTCTTACGACCGCTACCATGATTTTGAACGCACCATGCAGCTCAACTATTTCGGCGCGCTCAGGCTCATCCTCAATGCCCTGCCCCATATGGAAGAACGCGGTACCGGCCAGGTCATCAATATCAGCTCCATCGGGGTGCAGGTGAACCAGCCGCGCTTCTCAGCCTATGTCGCCTCAAAAGCCGCGCTTGATGCCTTCTCGCGCTGCGCACAGCCCGAATATCTCGACCGTAATATCCGCTTCACCGCCGTTTACATGCCGCTGGTCCGCACGCCGATGATTGCACCCACCAAAATGTATGATTATGTCCCGACCCTGTCGCCCGACGAGGCCGCCGACATGGTGTGTAAAGCCATTCGCGGACGGCCCAAAGTGGTCACCACACGGCTTGGCACATTTGCGCAAGTGTTGTGGGCGCTGACGCCGAATATTCTCGACGTCATCTTTAACACAAGTTTCCGACTTTTCCCTGACTCAGCGGCGGCCCGGGGTGATAAGAAGGTGGCTGACACCGAACCCACGGCAGAGGCTGTCGCCTTTGCCGCGCTGACCCGCGGCGTCCACTGGTAATTGAAAGGCGGGGCAATCAAGGAGTTTTCCCATGGTGCGCATGCCCCGCTGGTTCCGCAAAGAAGCCGAAGGCCAGCTCGATATTGAACAGTCGGACGAACCGCCGGCCACCAATCTTGATCTTGCGGTCTATATGATGCGCGATGCGGCGCAATTCTATCTCGCGCTGGCTGAGGAAAATCCCGACCTTGCTGTCAAGATGGAAGCGCGCGCCATCGCCTTCAAGACGGTGGCCGATCTGTCCGAGATCGACCCCGACGGCGACGCGCCCGACGGCGTGCAGGATTTGCTGAAGCTTTAGGCCGCCGCCTGCCGGGCCAAGGCACGGCCCGACTGCACATAGTGCACAAAGGCCCACAGATTGACGAAAGCCACCATGACCATCGCCCATTTGAGCGACTGGTCACCGAAGCTTGGCACCAGTGCTTCGCTGAGCGCACCGATGACCAGCGGCCCGCCGCCCAGCCCGATCAGATTGATCACAAAGAAATAAAGCGCGCTGGCCACCGCCCGCATATTGACCGCCACATTGCTTTGAATGATCGACAGGGCCGGTCCGACAAACAAAGACCCGATAAAGGCCGGCGGAATAAACATCAGCAAGGCAAGCTGCACATCCTCAATGAAGAACAGGGATATGCCGAAGGGCGCTGATACCATCAACGGGATGGCAATCACGTAAGCCCGCCAGCCCTCACCCCGGCGGGTCGCCAACCGGTCAGCCAGATAGCCCCCGGCAAAGGTTCCCACCCCGCCTGAAACGCCGATGATCAAGCCCAGCCACAAGGACAGCTCCCCCGCGCTGATCCCGTGGGTGCGGATGAAGAAGCTGGGGATCCAGTTGATGAAACCATAGCCGACAAAGGCATTGAGGGTTGAAGCCGCAAACAGATGAACCAGCGCCTTGTTACCCAGCATGAAACGCGCGGTTTCCCCCAGCTTGGGGGCAGCCGCCGTCTCCACCGGGGCAGCTTCGGCCTGGCCGCGCTTGGGTTCCTTCACGGTGAAAGCCAGCAGCAGCGCCACCATCAGGCCGGGAATTCCAGCGACGAAAAAGGCCGTCCGCCAGCCATAGAGTTCCAAAATCTGGCCGCCGATCACCATGCCGAGCAACAGCCCGATGGGAATGCCAAGCGAATAGATGCCAAGCGCGGTTCCCCGCTCCTGGGGTTTATAATAGTCAGAGATCATCGAATGGGCGGGAGGGCTTCCACCGGCTTCGCCAACACCGACCAGAACACGATAGACCAGCATCTGCCCGAAGGAACTCGCTGTGCCTGAAAGGGCAGTCATGCCCGACCAGATGGTGAGCGAGGCCGTCACAATCCATTTCCGGCTCACCCGGTCGGCCAGCATGGCAATCGGGATGCCAAGCGTTGCGTAAAACAGGGCAAAGGCCACGCCCGACAGCAGGCCAAGCTGAGTATCGGTCAGGGTGAACTCAGCTTTGATCGAAGGCAGCAGGATCGCCACGATCTGCCGATCGAGATAGTTGAACGTATAAACCGTGAGCAGAACGCCCAGAACATAGTGACGATACTTCCCATTGGCGGTCATACGCGCGCCCCCCTCACACTTTTGTTTGTTGTGGTTTATAAGGATCGTACACAAATCAGGGGCTCGAACCAGTACTAAGCGCACGAGGACCATCATGACGGAAAAAGCGATTTTTGGAGCCGGATGCTTTTGGGGTGTTGAATCAGCCTTTCGCGACATTCCCGGCGTCCGCGAAGCCATTTGCGGCTATTCAGGCGGGATGACCGATCATCCGACCTATGAGCAGGTGTGCACCGGCCGCACCGGTCATGCCGAAGTGGTGGAAGTGGAGTTTGATCCCGCCCGCGTCAGTTTTGAAGAACTCGCCCGCGCCTTTTTCGGCTTGCACGATCCCACGACCAAAAACCGGCAAGGCCCCGACATCGGCACGCAATATCGCTCCGCCATTTTCTACCTCAACGGTAATCAGAAAGCCGCCGCCGAAAAGGTGAAGGCCGAGGCCGATGCGTCAGGCCGGTTCCGCGGCCCCATCGTGACCGAGATCACCGAGGCGAGCACCTTCTGGCCCGCGGAAGAGTATCACCAACGTTACTTTGAAAAGCGCGGCATCAAAGGCGGATGCCACTAGCGGCCATCTGGCCGCTGAGGCCACGCCTCCGGCTGGGAAGCCTTGGCGTGTTCAGACCGTTCGGGTTGCCTCAACCCACCAGCCGGGATAAGCCAGTTTCAACCGGGCCGCAGCGTTTTGAGCCTGATCGCTTCTGTCATACAGACCAAAGACCGTCGCGCCGGAGCCTGACATGCGCGCCAGCGCGCAGCCGTCTGTCGCCTCCAGCGCTTCCTTGATCGCCATGATCGATGGGCATTCCGCCATGGCAGGCCGTTCGAGATCATTGCGCTGGGCGTGCAGCCAGTCGACAAAGGCCGCGCGGTCCTGGGGCGGCTGTGCCTGCATCGGCTCTGTATAGGCCCCTTCCAGCGCGGTGAACACCGCCCCAGTCGAGACCCCTACACCGGGATTGATCAGAACCAGATCAAGCGGCGGGATGGCCAGAGGCGTGATCTTCTCGCCTATCCCGCTCATCCGGCAGCTTTGCGAGCCCAGGCACACCGGCACATCGGCCCCCAAAGTGAGACCAAGCGCGGCGAGCTCCCCCTCATTCAAGGGTAGGCCGAAGGTGCGGTTCAGCAGCCGCAAGGTCGCCGCGCAATCGGCGGACCCACCACCAATCCCCGACGCCACCGGCAGGTTTTTTTCCAAGGTGAAAGACACGCCACCTAGTTCATTGCCCGTGTGGTCGCAAAAGGCGCGGGCAGCATCCAGCACAAGATTGCCCGCCTCAGCGCGCAGGACGGGGCCAAACGGCCCGATGATTTCAAGCTGGGGCAGCGGTGCCGAATGCGACAGAACCAGATGATCACCCAGTTCGGCAAACACCACCAGACTGTCAAGCAGGTGATAGCCGTCCCCGCGCCGTCCGGTGACGTGAAGCGCCAGATTAATCTTGGCGGGCGCGGCTTCAAGCAGGCTCATCGCGGCAGTCTCATCAACTGTGGGCTTTGCCCGCATCCCGGTGGACCGAGGAGTTGGGCACTTCATCGGCCTCGCCCAGACCCCATTCGATCTTGTGACGAATGATGGCTTCAAGCTCCGGCGTGGGGTTCATGCCCAAAGCGTGCCGCCATTGGAAACGCGCTTCGATCTTGCGGCCAACCCGCCACATTGCATCGCCCAGATGGTCGTTGATGGTGGGGTCGCCCGGCTCCAGCGCCACGGCGCGTTCGAGCGCCTTGACCGCCTGTTCGTAATTGCCCAGCCGGTAATGCACCCAGCCCAGCGAATCGACGATAAAGCCGGCATCAGGCCGTGCTTCGACCGCACGTTCAATCATGATGCGGCCCTCGGTCAGGTTCATGCCGCGATCAATCCAGCTATAGCCCAGATAGTTGAGGACTTCGGGTTGTTCGGGTTCAAGATTAAGCGCCGCCTTCAAATCGGTCTCAGCCTGCTCCCAGCGCTTGGACCGTTCATAGGCCACCGCACGGGCAAAATAGAGCCGCCAGTCATCACGCACCGGGGTGTCGAGATCATCGATCATGGTGGAATAAATTTCGATCGCCTCATCCCAGCGCTTCTTGTCGCCCATGATGCGGCCCATGGTTTCGAGCACCAGACGGCGTCCGGCGTGAAGCTCGGTCCGGTCAGCAAGGCCACGCAGTTCAAGCAAGGAGCGGTCGATCGCGGCCTCGTCAATTTCGGCGGCGATTTCAGCCGCGCGGGTTTTGGCCGACAAAGCGTGGGCACCTGAGCCGTCAATCTTGCGATATTCGGCAAGCGCGGTGGGCAATCGGCCATTGACCTCAAACAGCCGCGCCAGCAGCAGGCGGGCGGGGTCATGATCTTCATAGGCAAATAGCGCCATGCGCAGGAACAAGACCGAGGTGCCCGAATCGCGGCTCGCCATTTCGGCCCCGAAAGCGTAGAACGCTTCGGCCACACCATGGCTTGCGGTTTTGATGAAGGCCGGTGCGGTGTCGCCGCGCCTGGCCCGCGCGCGCTCTTCCAGAACAGCGAGATTGTCGCCATTCTCCGTGAGGAAGCGGTCGTAAATCGCGATGGCCTTGTCGGCCTGGCCCTGGCGTTCAAGAAACCGGCCATGGGCGATGATCACCCGGATGGAGCCTTCCTGCGCCTTTTCCAGACGGGCAAAGGCTTTGGCGGCCTTTTCAGTTTCGCCGGAAAAATCATAGATCAGGGCTGAATAATAATCGTGAAAGCTGGTGAGCTGGCCCCGGTCATTCAGGCTTTCAAATTCCTTGATGCCTTTCTTGGCATCACCGGCCCCGGCATGCGCCCAGCCCTTGACCAGCGGTTCAAACAACATCTTGTCGGCGAATTTGGGCTTGTCGCCATCGCCGACCAGCAAGTCATAGTTTTTCTCCCGCATCGCTTTGAGCGCAAGCACAAGCCGCGAGACAAAGGCGCTGTCGGAATGATCGAGCAAGGTTTCGGCCAGCCGCTCGGCTTCCTTGCGATTGTCGGCCTCAATGGCATTGAGAAAGGCGCGCGACAGCACCGGCACCGTATCGGGCTTGACCTTGAGGACCGAGCGGAACAGGTCCGAGGCCTGATCAAAATCATGCAACAGCCGCGCCTGGCTCGCCGCCAGATAGGCGCCAAACAGATCAGAGCCTTCCTTGTTTTCGCTGATGACCAGAGGTTCTTCACCCCGGTCGGTGGCGGTGGGCCCAGACTGGGTCGTGCAGGCCGCCAGAGAGGCAACGAGCAGGAGCGCCACGGGCGCGGCTTTCAATTTTGCGATCATCAACACTCACTCCCACGCAAATGGGGCGCCAATCGGGCAAGAGACCCGTGGCGCCCCTCTGCGTTGGGCTGATCTTAGCGTGCAGGGCGCGCCCCGCAAGCTTTGGCTTACATATTGGCGTAGTTGGGCCCGCCGGTGCCTTCGGGCGTCACCCAGTTGATGTTCTGCGCAGGGTCCTTGATATCGCAGGTTTTGCAATGGACGCAGTTTTGCGCATTGATCTGAAAGCGCGGGTTTGAACCGTCATCATCGCGTACCACCTCATAGACGCCGGCGGGGCAGTAACGCTGGGCGGGTTCGTCATACAGCGGCAGGTTTTGACTGATCGGGACGGTTTCGTCCTTAAGCGTCAGGTGGACCGGCTGATCTTCTTCATGGTTGGTGTTGGAAATGAACACCGAGCTGAGCTTGTCAAAGGTCAGTTCACCATCGGGCTTGGGATAGTCGATCTGCTTGCATTTGTCGGCAGGCAGCAAGGTCTGGCTGTCAGGCTTGCCATGGCCCAGCGTGAAGGGCAGACCAATGCCCAGATTGTTCATCCACATGTCGATCATACCAAGCCCGGCGCCCAGCAGATTGCCGAAGCGCGACAGAAGCGGCTTGGCATTGCGGACCTTGTAAAGGTCTTTGTAGATCGGGCCGGTTTCATAGGCGATTTGATATTCGACCAGATCGTCAGAACCGCGTCCCGCCTGAATGGCCGCAAAGGCGGCATCGGCGGCATGGATGCCCGAATACATCGCATTATGCGTGCCTTTGATGCGGGGCACGTTGACCAGACCCGCCGAACAGCCCAGCAGCATGCCACCGGGGAAGGTGAGTTTGGGCACCGATTGCAGGCCGCCTTCAGTGATGGCGCGCGCGCCATACGAAATGCGCTTGCCGCCTTTCAGGGTCTTTTCAATCTGCGGATGGGTTTTCGAGCGCTGCATCTCGTCAAAGGGTGACAGATGCGGGTTCTTGTAATTGAGGTGCACGACATAGCCATAGGACACGAAATTGTCGCCCCAATGGTACATGAAGCCGCCGCCACCCGTGTTCATGTCGAGCGGCCAGCCCACCGTGTGGACCACAAGGCCCTTCTGGTGCTGATCGGCGGGGACTTCCCACAGCTCTTTAATGCCGATGCCGAATTTGGGCGGCTGCTTGCCGTCATCCAGGCCGAACTTGGCGATCAGCTGCTTGGTAAGATGGCCGCGCGCGCCTTCGCCGAACATGACATATTTGCCGCGCAGCTCGAAGCCCGGCTCAAAGCTGTCTTTTTGGCTGCCATCACGCGCCACGCCCATATCACCGGTGACGACACCGCGCACCGAGCCGTCCTCATTGTAGGTGATTTCTGCTGCCGGGAAGCCGGGATAGATTTCAACGCCCAATTCTTCGGCTTGCGTGCCAAGCCAGCGCACCACATTGCCCAGCGAGACAATATAGTTGCCGTGATTGTTCATCAAAGGCGGCAGCAGGAAGTTCGGGATGCGGATCTCGCCGGCCGCGCCCAGATAGTAAAAGCGGTCATCGGTGACCGGGGTTTCGATCGGGGCGCCTTTTTCGGCCCAGTCGGGGATCAGCTCATCAAGCGCGACCGGATCGATGACCGCGCCCGACAAGATATGTGCGCCAACCTCGGAGCCTTTTTCGAGCACAACGACATTAAGTTCCTGGCCCGCCTCATTGGCTTTTTGTTTCAGCCGGATAGCCGCGGCCAGGCCCGAGGGGCCGCCGCCGACAATCACAACATCATATTCGGTATATTCGCGTTCGATCTGTTCAGACATTCTATCCCTCACTCGTATCCCGGAAGGGCCACCGCTCCTCGCGGCAGAGCTGGCCTCACTTCCCCATACGCCCCTTGGTTCGCTTCCGTTTATGCCCGCAAATCAATAATGGCGTCAAACCTCTGTACTGAGACGATGGCGCGCAGGCTTGTGTGACTGCTATAAAGCCCGCATGGATCTTGAGACCGCAGACCGTTCCCAATTGCTCGCCGCGCTCAAATGGCAAGTCGAAGCCGGTGCCGATGAAGCAATTGCCGATGAACCCGGCCATTGGCTGAAGGCCCCGCAAGCCGCCGCCGAGCCCGCCAAAGCCGTACCGGTCGCCAAACCCGCCCCGTCATCGGACGGCGTGCGCTCGGCCAGCCAATTGGCCAAAGCCGCCCAAAGCCTTGATGCGCTCAAAACGGCGATGGAAGGCTTTGACGCCTGCCCCTTGCAGAAAACCGCCAAAAACCTGGTCTTTGCCGATGGCAATCCCAAGGCGCGCATCATGCTGGTCGGCGAAGCGCCCGGCCGGGACGAGGATTTGCAGGGCAAGCCCTTTGTGGGCCGCTCCGGCCAATTGCTTGACCGTATGCTCGCCTCGATCGGGCTTGATCGCCAATCGGTCTTTATCGGCAATTGCGTGCATTGGCGCCCGCCGGGCAACCGCAAGCCGACAGACGCGGAAAAAGCCATGTGCCTGCCCTTCCTTTTGCGTCAGATCGAACTGGTTGATCCCGCCATACTGGTGCTTGTTGGCGCGACGGCGGCACAATCATTACTCGACACAACCGACGGCATTACCCGTATTCGGGGAAAATGGCGCGAATACACCACACAATCGGGCCAAACCATCCCCGCTTTACCGATTTTTCATCCCGCCTTTTTACTCAGAAGTGCGGCTAAAAAGCGCGAAGCCTGGTCGGATATGCTTGCGATTCAGGCCAAAATGACAGACCTTGCGCTGCTGGGCTAATCTGCCACGCTTGTGTTGCGGTGCAACATAAATTACATGGGCGGCATGATGAGGGACCACAAGAACCATAAACGGCCCGTATCGACCTTTCGACTTTCGGGTTTCGTCCTCGCTGCATCAATGGGCGTGAGCGCATTGATCGGCGTCACCGGACCGGCACAAGCCGGGACCGATCCGTTAGTCGTGGAAGTTATTGCCGCTGAAATCCCCGATGATTTGATTGAGCGCACCGGCGCGCATGGCCTTGAAGTGCTGTCAGCCGCCGACCGTGGCCACTATCGGGGCATTTTCCAGGCCCAGCTTAAAGGCGACTGGGCCAAGGCAGACGCGCTGATCGCCAAGCTCGATGATCCGCTTTTGATGGGCTATGTGCGTTATCAACGCTATATGCATCCCACACAGTATCGCGCCTCGTTCCGCGAACTGTCAGACTGGATGCAGGATTTCGCCGACCATCCCGGCGCAAAACAGATTTACAGCCTGGCAATGGACCGCAAGCCCGAGGGCGCCACCGCGCCGCGCGCGCCCAAAGCCCTGGTGGGCCGCCCGCGCCTGCCGCGCCACGATATTGCCCGGCAATATCGCAACCGTTCGGGCCGCAGCACCGCGACATGGGATTCGGTGAAAACCATCAAAGCCTCGGTCAAACGCATGGTCTTGAAGGCCGAGCCGACCAATGCGCTCGCCTATCTGAAACAACCCGAGATCGACGCCCAGCTTGATGCGGTTGAAACCGATCAGATGCGCGCCACGATTGCGGCCGGCTATTATCACTACGGCAAGGTCAAAGAAGCGCTTGAAGTGGCCGAGATTGCCGCCAAACGCTCAGGCGACAATGTTCCGCTCGCCCACTGGTATGCCGGGCTGGCCAATTGGCAGCAACGCAATATCAAAGAGGCAACCGCCCACTTCACCAAGATTGCCCATTCCGATGCGGTGGCAAGCTGGATGCGCTCAGCGGGTGCCTATTGGGCGGCGCGCGGTTATCTGATCGGCCTTGATGCCGATAAGGTGGTCGAGCATCTTGAAATCGCAGCGCGCGAGCCGCGCACCTTCTATGGTCTGCTGGCGATCCGGGCACTGGGTGAAGAGTTTCCGTTTGAATGGGACGAACCCCGCCTGTCGGACGCGCAAATCAAGCGCCTCGCCGTCAAGGCACCCGTCCGCCGCATGATCGCGCTCGCCCGTCTGGGCAAGCGGGCCGCGGCTGAAGCCGAAATGCGGGCGCTTTATTACCGGACAGGCTGGAAAAACGATCCTGACCTGATCGCACTGGCGCAAGTGCTGGATTTGCCCGCCGGGCAGTATCGCATCGCCCAGGGCGCGCAAAACTATGCCCGCCTGCATGCCGCCAACCGCAATGATGTGCTGCCCAGCGGCCTTGACGCCCGTCATTATGACAGCGCGCTGTTCCCGCTGCCGACCTGGCAGCCTGAAGGCGGCTTCCGCGTCGACCGCGCCCTGATCTTTGCGTTCATGCGTCAGGAAAGCCGGTTTGATACCCACGCCCAATCGGGCGATGGCGCCATGGGGGTGATGCAGATCATGCCCGCCACCGCACAACATGTGGTCAGCACCAACCGTCTGGGCGCGCTTGATCAGGCAAAAATGTATCAGCCCGAATACAATATCAAACTGGGCCAGCGCTATCTCGAAGAGCTGCTCGACAGCCATTATTACCAGGGCGACCTGCTGCGCCTCGCGGCGGCCTACAATGGCGGTCCGGGCAATCTGCGCAAATGGGAACGCCAGATCGAGTTCAACAATGATCCGCTGCTGTTCATTGAATCGCTGCCCAGCCGCGAGACCCGGCACTTTATCGAACAGGTCATGGCGAACTTCTGGATCTACCGCGCCCGTCTGGGTCAGCCCGTGTTGTCGCTTGATGCGCTTGTGCAGGGTGAATGGCCGCGCTATCAACCGCTCGACGATAACTCGGTGACCACAGCCAGGCGTTAAGCTGCGCTCACGCAGAAGCAGTTTTGCTGCTTCGCTCCGCGTTGGCGGCGAAAACGTTCGCCGGGCGCTCAATGCGCCAGGACACAGCTGTGCGCCGGAACAGAGCTGTCACATATTCGGTTGCCCCGAATATGGTCCAAGGAGATCAAAATGTTCGGGATCGACGAGAGTAAAACCTTCAAACCCATTGCCCTTGCGATCCTGACCATTTCAGACACGCGCACCGCCGATACCGATACATCCGGCGACACGCTCGACAAACGCGCAAGCGATGCCGGACACCGGGTGGTTGAACGCGCCATCATCAAGGATGATCTGGAAAAACTGCGCACCAAGGTGCGCAACCTTGTGGCGCGCCATGACATTCAGGCCATCATCACAACCGGCGGCACTGGCCTGACCGGCCGTGATGTGACCGTCGAGGCGTTGCGGCCCCTGTTCTCCAAAGAGATTGACGGCTTTTCCGCGATCTTCCATCAGGTGTCTTATGGCACAGTCGGCACCTCGACCATCCAGTCCCGCGCCTGTGCAGGTATTATCGACACGACGCTTGTCTTCTGCCTGCCCGGATCGACGGGCGCGGTCAAAGATGGCTGGGACAATATTTTGAAGTTCCAGCTCGACAGCCGCCATGGCCCCTGCAATCTGATTGAAATCCTGCCCCGGCTTGGTGAGCGATAAAGACGCGCCTTTTTCTCCATCGTCATTCCGAATGACGGCATAATAGGTGGCTATGACGCCCGCTTGGGCAAAGCCAGCCACAGGCTGACCCCAAAGGCAGTCGCTGACAGCACAAAGGTCACGATCAGGAGCGTTGCCACATCTTCGATCGGTTCTGAAATCCCGTCGGTCGCGCTGCTGGCAATGGCTTCCAGCCGCCAGAACAAGGTTCGCCAGTTGAGGCAAAAGGCAAAGCCCCACGCGCCGCACAACAGCCCCGCCGCGCTGCCGAAACGCGGCGACAGGCTGAAAAAGCCCGCCAGCAAAAACAGCGCCATCAGGATATAATCAACCAGCAGCATGGGAAGATAGCTGCCATATTCGACATAGTGATAGGTTTCGAGCGCGAAATACGGCACCACCAGAATGATGGAATACCAGGCGAGAATTTTTTCAATGCGCGCTTTGCTCATATCGGCGTCCCCCAAAGATGGTTGAGCCTAGCCCAAATCGCGGCCCTCATCGACATCGCGTTTCTCGCCCAGCATGGCGACTTTGCACCCGGCCAGATTTTCAAGCGTATCGGCCAGGGTGGCGCTTGATGACCAGCGCACACCCTCAAAAGCGCGAGGCACGTGCGGCCGGCGTTTGAGTCCCACAAGCCAATAGCCGCCATCGGGAGCGGGTCCGAACACCGCGTCAGCTTCGCCAAGCCGGGCAAACGCGTCTGCAATATCGGCACGGGTTATGCCGACAATATCGCTGCCGACAATCACAACCGGCCCGGGCGGCCGGGTTTGCATGACCCGGTCCATGCGCGCCCCCAGATCGCCACCGCCCTGCGGAACAACAGACACGCCGGGATGGCTCCACACCGGATGCGGACCGGCGGCTTTGTCGGGACTGACGGCAAGCGATGTGTGCCATCGCGGATCAGGCGCCAGCGTGTCGATCAGCGCCCGCAGATTGTGCCTGTAAAATTGCAGCGCCCGGCCCCAACCAACATCCCGCGCGAGCCTTGTTTTCACCGCCCCGGCCCGGGGCAGTTTGGCAAAGATCACAAGTTGGGGTGTCATGAGTAACGGCGGGCGAGACGGCGGGGGGAAGCCCCCAGAAAATAGAGCATCAACAGCCACAGATTGCGGGTTGAACGTTTGAGATATCCGTCGCGGCGATATTTGTCGGCGCTTGTCACCGCCTTGGCATCCAACAATACAAGATTGCGCCGGCCAATGCGGCGGATCATATCGACATCTTCCATCAAGGGCAGATCGGCATAGCCGCCCAGCGCCTCATAATGACGGCGATGGATCAAAAGCCCTTGATCGCCATAGGGCAGTTTCATCAGCGCCATACGCAAGCGGACCATCCACTCCAGCCGCCGGGCTGCGCCCGAGCCGTCATCCAGCGCAAAGCGGAACGCCGCTGCGGGACCCGACTTTCCATAATCAGATGATTGACGTTCGGCGCGTTCCAAAAAGCGGATCACCGCACGCTCCCAGCCCGGCTCCAACACCGTGTCGGCGTGCAGGAACAGATACCATTGGCCTTTGGCTTGTTCCGCGCCTGCCCGCAACTGGGTGCCCCGGCCTTTTTCGGCCTCGACAAACTGCGCACCCGACTGGTCGGCAATGGCGGCTATATCGTCACCCGAACCGCCATCGGCAATGACCACTTCGCTCACCAGCCCCTCAATCGCAGCGGGAACGAGACTGGCCAAACAAGGCCCGATATGGGGGGCGGCATTCAGCGTGGGTATGATGACGCTGAGCATGAAATCCTTAAAGGGCGATCAGAATGCCCAAAACCATCAACAAGGTTGTGCCGATACCCGACCCGATCAGCCACCATTTTTCGCCATCATCCTCAAAATCGGAATCGTCGAATGGGGCTTGCGGTTCAGCGTCGGCCATTTGCGGCTGCTCATATTGCTGGGCGCGCGGCTCTGACCAGGCATTGGCGGGAAGATCGCTCATCTGCGCTTGGGCGGGCGGCGCATATTGCTGAGCAGGCGCATAAGCGGGTTGCTGAGGCGCGGGGGCCACCATGACCTGCTGCGGCTGGGGTGCAGGCTGGGCTTGCGGCATGCGGGGCTGATAGCCCGCTGCGCACATATCAACCGTGCCGTTTTGCTGATCGGCAATGTGCTGACAGAACAGGTCCCAGGTGACCGCCTCGGTTTCACCGTCAAGCTGGGCGTAAGCCCGCAACGGCAACAAAGCCACAATCACGGCACCGGCCACCACTGAAAGACGTTTGAACGCACCCATGAGTTCACCCCTCGCGAATCACTGATTCGATCCTCATGGTGACACTATCATAGGCTTTTTTTGAATTCACCGGACAAAACCGCCCAGAATGAGCGGAAACCGGCGGAAAAGCGCCATCTGCCCCAGAACAGTCCCCGCCTGTTGCATTTATGATGAAATCGCCTTATGTTCTTTTTATGTTCTTGTTTTATCCACAAGGCGCGAGGTGAGCATCATGACGGCCCCGATGAAAAAAGACCGTGTCACGGACGAACGCGCCCGCATGGCGCGCGGCCCCCGCACGATTGCCGAACCCGGTGAGGCCCGCGCGCTCAAAGCTTTGGTGGAAGGCAGCGCCCATGTCCTGCCCCACGCCCGGCGCGGCCGCGGCGTCGCCCAGAATGAAAGCGGCCGTTTTGAAGCTGAGAAGCGGGTCGGTATCGATGATGGCTGGACTGGGACCGATGGGCCTGAGGCGCTCGCCACCACCATCACCCGGGATATGAGCCGGTCGGTCATTGCCCGGAACAATTCACCCGATTTGAACTTTGACCGCTCGATCAATCCCTATCGCGGGTGCGAACATGGCTGCACCTATTGTTACGCACGGCCAAGCCACGCTTTTCTGGGCCTGTCGCCGGGACTTGATTTTGAAAGCCAGATATTCATCAAGCCCGACGCCGCCCAGTTGCTGAAGAAAGAGCTTGGCGCCAAAAGCTACAAGCCGCGCACTTTGGCGCTGGGCACCAATACCGACCCCTATCAGCCGGTGGAAAAGCGCTTTGAGATCACGCGCGCGATCCTTGAGGTTCTGAACGACCATAACCACCCCGTTGCCATTGTCACCAAATCAGCCCTGGTGGCGCGCGATGCCGATATTTTGAGCGACATGGCGGCGCGCAATCTCGCCAAGGTGGCGTTGTCGATCACCACGCTTGACCGCTCTCTCGCGCGCTCCATGGAACCGCGCGCCTCGACACCGGCCAAACGGCTCGCCGCCGTTACCGCCTTGAGCGAGGCGGGGGTTCCGGTCCACGTCATGACCTCGCCGGTTATTCCCGGCCTCAATGATATGGAGCTTGAAGCACTGTTGACGGCCGCCGCCGGGGCAGGCGCGCAAAGTGCGAGCTACATTCTTTTGCGGCTGCCCCTTGAGGTCCGCGATCTGTTCCGCGACTGGCTTGAAGAGGCCGTCCCCGACCGGGCCGACAAGATCATGTCGCTGATCCGGCAGATGCGCGACGGCAAGGATTATGACGCCCGCTTCTTTGAGCGCATGAAGGGGTCAGGCCCTTATGCCGATCTGATTGCCAGGCGCTTCCGGCTTGCGGCCCGCCGCGCGGGGCTCGACCTGTCCGCCCCGCCCTTGCGAACCGATCTGTTTGTCAGCCCGCGCGCGCCCTCCTCGCAACTGACTTTGTTTGGCGAGGAAGAAACGCGCCCCAACTCTCTTCGGGCCTGATACAAGGGGGGAATGAACCCTGATCCCGCGCATTCCCCCCTGCTCTCTTCTTGCCCCGATGGCGCTTTTGAGCGCGGCTTTGACGGCGTGATCGCCGGACTTGATGAAGTCGGGCGCGGACCGCTCGCCGGACCCGTCACTGCGTGTGCGGTTATTCTTGATCTTGGCGCAGTCCCGGGGGGGCTCGCTGATTCCAAAAAACTGTCAGCAAAGAAGCGCGGCGCGCTCTATGACGCTTTGACCGCCACGGTGCGCTTCGGTTTTGGTGAGGCAAGCGTCGAGGAAATCGATGCAATCAATATTTTGCAGGCCAGCCTGCTGGCCATGCGCCGGGCCTTTGAGGCCCTGTCCGCAACGCCGGGACCTGCCCCGACGCTCGCGCTGGTGGATGGCAACAAAGACCCCGGCCTGCCCTGCCCCACACACTGCGTGGTCAAGGGCGATGGCAAACTCGCCTCGATTGCGGCGGCCTCCATCCTCGCCAAGGTCAAACGCGACCGGCTGATGGCCAGCCTTCATGACCAATTTCCGCATTTTGGCTGGGACCGGAACGCCGGATACCCGACAAAAGCTCATTTGGCTGGGCTCAAAAATTTCGGCGTGACCCCATATCATCGCAGGAGTTTTGCGCCTGTCCACAACATCTTGTGTCCCGAAGAACGAAACGAGTCCAGTTAAGTCATTGATTCTAAAAAACTATTGACGCCGAATCAGCAATGACTCAGGATGCGCGCCTTCTTACAGCAAGGCATGATGATGAGCGCGCAAAACAAAGCCGAACAGGCCCCGATTCCGGTCGACAAGATCTTGAAAGGCGATTGCCTTGAGGTTTTGAAAAGCCTGCCCGATGCCAGTGTCGATCTCGTTTTCGCCGATCCGCCCTATAATTTGCAGCTTTCGGGCGAACTCAAGCGCCCCAATCACAGCCGGGTGGCCGGTGTCGAAGATGATTGGGACAAGTTTTCCTCCTTTGGGGCTTATGACCGGTTCAGCCATGACTGGCTGAAGGAATGCCAGCGCATTTTGAAGCCCCAAGGCACGCTGTGGGTGATCGGCTCGTACCACAATATTTTCCGCGTCGGGGCGACTTTGCAGGATCTCGGCTACTGGATTTTGAACGATATTGTGTGGCGCAAGACCAATCCCATGCCCAATTTCCGTGGCCGGCGTTTTGCCAACGCCCATGAGACGCTGATCTGGGCAAGCCCGCGGGAGGACGCCAAGGGCTATACCTTCAATTATGAGGCGCTGAAGGAACTCAATGAGGGCCTGCAAATGCGGTCTGACTGGACCTTGCCGATCTGCACGGGCGCTGAGCGCATCAAGAACAAGGATGGCGACAAGGCCCATCCGACGCAAAAGCCCGAAGCGCTGCTGCACCGCATCCTGCTTGCCTCAACCGAAGAAGGCGATGTCGTGCTCGACCCGTTTTTCGGCACCGGCACAACGGGTGCGGTGGCCAAGCGGCTGGGCCGGCGCTTTATCGGCATTGAGCGCGAAGCGGACTATATTGCAGTGGCGCGCGAACGCATCCGCCGCGTCCAGCCGATTGAGCCTGAAGCGCGCACCATCACCCGCGGCAAACGCCAGGAACCGCGTGTTCCCTTCGGCCAGGTGGTCGAGCAAGGGTTGATTGAACCGGGCACCGTACTGACTGATCCGCGCGGGCGGCTGGCAGCCAAGGTGCGCGCCGATGGCACGCTGGTGGCGCAGGACTTTACCGGGTCGATCCACAAGGTGGGCGCACATGTGCAAGGGGCCGAGGCGTGCAATGGCTGGACCTTCTGGCATCTTGATATGAACGGCAAACGGGTGCCGATTGACCTGTTCCGCCAGCAGATCCGGGCGGAGATGAAAGAGGCTTCACCAGCCCTCACTTAAGGCGGTGCGCACGACCTTCTTCATCACGCTGGGCAGGCCCTGATCGGACAGCTCATCCTCAGACACCCAGAAGCCCTCTGTGGCGCGCGGGCTGCGGTCAAGCCGGGCGGCGACAACATCAAGTGTGAGATGAAAATGGGTGAACGTGTGGGTTACGCTGCCTTTGAGCGGCTTCCATTTTAACCCCGAGACCGGTGGTTTGGGGCGTGTGTCATCACCGCCCGACCAGCCTGAGCTTGGCACTTCGACCATGCCCCCCAACATGCCCCTGTCGGCCCGGCGGCGCAGCAAGACCCGGCCCTTGGCATCGCGCAGCCAATAGGCGCGGCCTGTCCGTACCGGCTTTTCGGTCCTGGGTGCACGCACCGGGCGGTCTGCTTGCGTGCCGCGCGCCCGCGACAGACACGGATCGTGAAACGGACACAGCGCGCAGGCGGGCTTTTTCGGCGTGCAGATGGTGGCACCCAGATCCATCAGGGCTTGCGCATAATCGCCGGGCCGGTCTTTCGGCACAAAGGGCGCAGCATGGGCCTTGAGCACCGCCTTGGCTTTGGGCAGCGGGGTTTGCTCATCAAAAAGCCGCGCCATGACGCGCTCAATATTGCCATCCACCACATTGGCAGGCCGGCCAAAGGCAATCGCGGCAATCGCAGCGGCAGTATAGGCACCAACACCGGGCAGGGCGCGCAGGGCGGTTTCGGTGGTGGGGAAGCGGCCCTGATGGTCCCGGGCGACCACCACCGCACAGGCATGCAGATTGCGCGCCCGGGCATAATAGCCAAGCCCCGCCCATTCCTTCAAAACCCGCTCAAGCGGGCTTTGCGCCATCGCCTCGACCGTGGGCCAGATCGCCGTGAAGCGGTCAAAATAAGGCGCAACCGCCTTGACGGTGGTTTGCTGCAACATGATCTCCGACAGCCACACGCGGTAAGGATCAGGCTTTTGCCCAGAGCCAGGCGGCACACGCCAGGGTAGACGCCGGGCGTGGCGGTCATACCAGTCAAGCAACGGGGCGGTCAGACTTTGCGGTGCGGACAAGTGCATCGGGTCACATCTGTGATAGGATTTGACTGATCCTTGGCGAAAGGCGACAGGCTTGTCCAACACAAACAAGAAGAGCGGCCAAAAAGACGCCCCGGCCAATCGCTGGGAGGGGCGGCGGGGCAAGTTTGACCGGGTGGGCGCCTCGATCCCCAAGCTGACCGACC
The DNA here is from genome assembly GCA_965227065.1 of Alphaproteobacteria bacterium. GTDB lineage: Bacteria > Pseudomonadota > Alphaproteobacteria > SPJN01 > SPJN01 > CBDDFN01. The sequence goes on along the minus strand of CBDDFN010000009.1, from coordinate 120,795 downwards.
CCTTGTTCAAGAAGCGCGGTTTTGCCACCGGCGAGATCATCCGCCGCTGGGCCGATATTGTCGGCCCAGAAATCGCCGCGTCTGCTGCACCGGTCAAGCTTGCTTACGGCCGGGGGGCAAGCCTGGGCGGGGTGCTGACCATCCGCGCGCAAGGGGGGGCGGCCCTGCTGATTGAGCATTCAAGCCCCCAGATCATCGCCCGCATCAACCAGTTCTACGGCTACAAGGCGGTGGGCAAGATCAAGCTGGTGCAGGCCCGGCTGGGCGGGCGGGGCTTTGCCCCAAAACCGCCACGGAACCCTGCGACACTGCCCCCTGATGCCGAATCGGCGCTGCAATCCCGCCTGCAGGATATCGAGAATCAAGGCCTGAAAGACGCTTTGGCCCGTCTGGGACGCGAGATTCTTGTGGATAAGTCGGATTGATCGCCATTTGTTCGATTGAGCCGGGCTGGGACTCCTGCCTATAATCCACCCCTATATGTAGTAGGGACTGCGCGACATGACACGAAATACAGTTATCATTCTCTTGATCGGCCTGCTGATTGCAGGCGGCGGTGCCTATGTCGCGCTGAGCGGAGAGGGCCAATCCGCCACCGAAACCACACCGGTGGTGGAGACCGGCACCAAACCTGACTGGCCTGCCAAGCGGGCGGGGCCGGTGCCGGCAAGCCATGACAATGGCATTGCGGTTCTGGGCTATGCCGATGCACCCGTTACAGTGATCGAATATGCCTCCATGACGTGCGGGCATTGTGCGAGCTTTCACACACAAAGCCTGCCCGGCATCAAGGAAAAATATGTCGATACGGGCCTCGTCAAAATTGAGTTCCGCCCTTTCCCGCTTGATATCTGGGCGGCGCGCGCCTCGATGATCGCCTCCTGCGGCGGCGACAAATATTTCGCCTTTGCTGATCTTTTGTTCCGCCGCCAGGCCCAGTGGATTTCCAATGACGAACAGAAAATCCGCAGCGAGCTTGAAAGCATCGCCGCCATCGGCGGCATGGGCAAGGACGCGGTTGATCAATGCCTTGCCGACGAAGCCCTGTTCCAGCGCATTGTCGAAATCCGGCAAGAGGGTGAGAAGACCCACAAGGTCAACTCCACCCCCACCCTGGTCATTGATGGCAAAAACTATACCGGCGTGATGAGCGTGAAGGAGTTTTCCGACGCCGTCGATCCTCTGCTCAAAGACGCGCTGAACTAAGGGGGCGATCATGGTTCAATTTGCAAAATTGCGGCTGGCCGGTTTCAAAAGCTTTGTCGAGCCGACCGAACTACTGATCGAACCGGGCCTGACCGGCGTTATCGGCCCCAATGGCTGCGGCAAATCCAATCTGGTTGAAGCGCTGCGCTGGGCGATGGGTGAAACCAGCCCCAAAAGCATGCGCGGCACCGGCATGGAAGATGTCATCTTTGCGGGCACCACCAACCGGCCCGCCCGCAATATGGCCGAGGTGATGATTGCGCTTGAAAATGAAGACCGCACCGCCCCGGCGGCCTTCAATGACAGTGATTTGCTGGAAATTTCCCGCCGCATTGAACGCGATGCCGGATCGGCCTATCGGGTCAATGGTCAGGATGTGCGCGCCCGAGACGTCCAGCTCCTGTTTGCCGACAGCTCAACCGGCGCACATTCGCCCGCCCTGGTCAGCCAGGGCCGCGTCGGCGCACTGATTTCAGCCAAGCCCAAAGACCGCCGCGCCATCCTGGAAGAAGCGGCCGGCATTACAGGGCTGCATTCGCGCCGCCACGAAGCCGAGCTGCGCCTCAAGGGTGCGGAAACCAATCTAACCCGGCTCGATGATGTGATCGGCCAGCTTGAAACCCAGTTGGGATCGCTCAAGCGTCAGGCCCGTCAGGCCACCCGCTACCGCAATCTGCAAGGCCATATCCGCCGCGCCGAAGCCATGGTTTTGCACCTCAAATGGGCCGAAGCCAAAGACGGTGTTGAAAAAGCCAAGCATGGCCTGCGCGAAGCCGAGCAGGCCGTCGCCCAACTGACCGAAGAAGCCGCCCAGAAAAGCCGCGAACAGGCCGAGGCGCAAATGGCGTTGCCGCCCCTGCGCGAAGCCGAGGCTGAGGCGGCCGCAAAACTGCACCGGCTGGCGGTGGAACGCGACACGCTCGCCCAGGAAGAAGAACGCGCCAAGGCCAAAATGGCCGAACTGGCCGCGCGGCTCGACCAGTTGCAATCGGATCTGGAGCGTGAGGGCCTGCGGGTGCGCGATGCCCATGATGCGATCGAACGTCTGGGCGATGAAAAGACCCGGCTTGAAGCGGCGCAAAATTCTGAATCCCAAACCCTCGCCAATGCACAAACCCGCGTCGAAGAGGCGGCCAACCGGGTACGCGGCGCCGAAGACCGGCTGGGCGGCATGACCGAAAAGGCGGCCGCACTGACCGCCCGCCGCTCAAGCTTTGAACGCGAAATCCGCGAGGCCGAAGCCCGCCGCGACCGGCTCGACAGCCAGTTGCACACGATCGCCGAAGACCGCACCAAGCTTGAAGCCGAAATGCAAAATGATGCGGCCTTGGCGGCGGCCAAGACCCGCATGGTTGAAGCCGAAGCTGCGATTGAAACCACGCTTGAGGCGCAATCACGCGCCGAGGACGTCCGCGCCCGCGCTGAGCAGGAAGAGCAACAAAAACGCGACACGCTGTCCGACGTCCGCGCCACTGCCCACAAACTCAAAGCCGAAGAACAGGCCCTGTCCAATCTGCTGGCGGTTCAGGCCGCAGGTGCCGCCGCGCCGCTGGTCGATCTGGTTGAGGTGACCCCGGGTTATGAAACCGCATTGGGGGCCGCGCTTGGGGATGATCTCGACCTGCCCCTTGATGACAGCGCACCGGCCCATTGGCGTGATCTTGGCCCGCTGCAAACCGCCCGTGGCCTGCCCGAAGGGGCAACCCCGCTCAGCCAATTTGTCAAAGCGCCCGATGCGCTCAGCCGGCGGCTTGGCCAGACCGGCCTGGTTGAGACGGCCGAACAGGGCCGCGCGCTTGCGCCCCAACTGGCCCAGGGCCAGCGGCTCGTAACCCGCAAAGGTGATCTGTGGCGCTGGGATGGGCTGACGGCTGCTGCCGAAGCGCCCACCGCAGCCGCCAAACGGCTGGAGCAGAAAAACCGCCTCGCCGATGTGCGGGTGGAGCGCGCCGCCGCCGACCGCGCGGTCGAAGATGCGCAAAACGCCCATGATGAAGCGCGCGTTGCCGCCATGGACGCAACTCAGAACGACAAGGAAGCCCGCGCCGACCGCCGCATTGCCGAGGACGCGCTCGCCAAGGCCCGCCGCGCGCTGGCCGAAGCCGAACAGATCAACGCCAAGCGCACCACGCGCCTGTCTTCGCTGACCGATCAGCAAGACCGCCTGTCCGCCGACCGGGGTGAAACGCTGGGCCGGTTGAGCGAAGCGCAAACCGGCCTTGGTGGTCTTGAACCCGCCCATGATCTCAACGAGGCCATTGCCGGTCTGCGCCAGGAGCTTGAAGCCCTGCGGGCCGAACTGGCCGAGGCCCGGTCCGCCCATATGGGCCACAAGCGCGAAGCCGAGGCGCGCGCGGAACGCCTGAAAACCATCACGCGCGAGTTGGAAGACTGGCAAAAGCGGCACACCGAGGCTAACGGCCATGTCGAGGCATTGAAGACGCGCCAGTCCGAGGTAACGGCTGAGCGGACCGCGCTTGAAAACCGCCCCGCCGAGCTTGAACAAAAACGCAATCAGCTGATGGACACGATCCGCGAGGCCGAAGCCGCCCGCGGTGCCGCCGCCGATCAGTTGGCCGAGGCGGAAACAAAACTGAACGACGCCGACAAGGGCGCCAAAAATGTGCAGGAACGGCTGGGCGAAGCGCGCGAAATCCGCGCCAAATTTGCCGCCACTGTTGAAGGTGGCGAAGAACGCATGGCCGATGCGGCTGCGCGCATTCACGACGTGCTGGGCTGTCAGGCGCGTGAGGCGCTGGCCCAGGCCGAACATGATCCCGATCAGGAATTGCCGCCGCTGTCCGGCATCGAAGACAAGCTCGAAAAACTCAAACGTGAGCGCGAAAATCTTGGTGCAGTCAATCTGCGGGCCGACGAAGAAGCCCAGGAGCTGACCGAACAGATCGAAGGCATGTTGCAGGAACGCCAGGACCTTGAGACGGCGATCCACCGGCTGCGCGGCGGCATAGCAAGTCTCAATCGTGAGGGCCGCGAGCGGCTGACAACGGCGTTTACGTCGGTCAATGAGAAATTCTCGCGCCTGTTTACCGAGCTGTTCGGCGGCGGCGAAGCGCATCTTGAATTTGTCGAAAGCGATGATCCGTTGGCGGCCGGCCTTGAAATCTATGCCTCACCGCCGGGCAAGAAATTGCAGGTCATGACGCTATTGTCAGGCGGCGAGCAGGCGCTGACCGCGCTGGCGCTGATCTTTGCGGTCTTCCTGACCAACCCCTCCCCCATCTGTGTGCTCGATGAGGTTGACGCCCCGCTTGATGACGCCAATGTCGACCGTTTCTGTAATCTGGTGGAAAAAATTGGCGAGGAAACCGGCACGCGCTTTTTGATCATCACCCACCATGCGGTGACCATGGCGCGCATGCACCGGCTGTTCGGCGTGACCATGGCCGAACGCGGGGTTTCGCAATTGGTGTCGGTGAACCTGAATGCGGCAGAAGAATTGCTGGCCGCCGAATAAGGCGCGAATCGAATTTGATTTGCGCCCGATGTCCATTATCATCGCGCCATGATGAAACATCTCATTGTGTCCATCGTTCTGACCTTTGGATTTGCAGCCCCGGCCGTCGCGCTGCCGGAGCTGCGCGCCGACACATATGACCGCGATCACGCAAGCTTCACCCCGAACGAGCGGGCCGCCATTTTCGGGCATTATGAGTGGTATTCCGATGTTCCCAGCCACAAGACCAAACGCGATCTGCATCGCGACAGTTACAGCCCCTATACCGACGATTTTGAACGCACCCGCGTCAGCCATGGCGGGAAAGAGCCGCGCGCCTATCGCGATGCGCTGGCCCGGCACGCGCCCGCCGGTATCAAGGCCGGTGATGTACTGCGCAACCTCTCCTCAGCTGGCAAACCACCCAAAGCGCTGAAGCGGCAGTTAAACGACCGCACCCACACCGAAATTGTTCTGTTTGGCTCTCATCTGGTTTTGATCGAGCGGGATTCGGGCCGGGTTCTTGATGTAATTGCTCACGTTGTCCGGTAACAACGCGCGGCGGATCGCCGCGCTGGCTGTATACCAATAAAATCAACACCTTAACCCCAACCACCCCCCACCCCATTGCTTGACCGGTCTTGAACCGCCGTCATATGGTGCGCGCGCCTTGTAATGGGCTGGCGCGCACACTCCGCGCGGGGGACTGTTTTGACGGCTTTGGTGTCAAATCCGTGTACGAGTAAAAGCCCGTGCACATCAGGATGAGACACGAGATGGCTGACCAAGACGACAAAGCCCCGCTTGATGAGCTGGCAAACCGCCTCAACAAGGCACGTGACGATGCGGGTCTACCCGATCCCAATGCGCCACCCCAAATGGACCAGACCGAGCGCGGTTCGGCCATGAGCATTGCCTTCCGGCTGGGAACCGATCTGGTTGCTGCCGTGTTGGTGGGGACAGTCATAGGCTATGGCCTCGATCGGTGGATGGAGACCTCGCCTTTGATGCTCCTGGTGTTTTTTGCACTGGGAACGGCAGCAGGGATCACCAATGTGTTCCGCAGCGCACGGGCAATGAATGCGGAAAACGCCGAGCCAATGGACGATACGTCCGACCGGTAAGGCCTTTTTTGAAGTCTGTGGGGTTCGGCGGTGAGCGGGTCAGCTTGCCGCCTTTAAGCGAAGAGGACGCGAGCATGGCGAATTTGCTTGCAGCAGGTGGCGGCATCGATCCGATGCACCAGTTCCAGATCCAGCGTTTGTTCAATCTGGAGATTGGCGGCATTGATGCCTCGTTCACCAACTCTGCCTTGTGGATGGTGCTTGCCATCACCGCAGCCAGCCTGTTCCTGATCCTGTCGGTGCGCCAGAAGGCGCTGGTCCCCAGCCGCGCCCAGTCGGTGTCCGAACTCGCCTATGAATTCATCGCCAATATGATGAAAGACATTGTCGGCCACGGCGGCGAGCGCTACTTCCCCTTCATCTTCACCCTCTTCATCTTCATCCTGACCTGCAACATGTTCGGGATGCTGCCTTATTCCTTCACGGCAACCAGCCACATCATCGTGACCTTCGGCCTTGCAGCCATGGTCTTTGTCGGTGTGACGCTGATCGGCATCATCAAGCACGGCCCCCGCTGGCTGACGCTGTTTGCGCCCAAGGGCCTGCCGATCGTGCTGTTGCCGCTGATCATCTTGATTGAAATGATTTCGTACCTGTCGCGCCCGATCAGCCTGTCGGTTCGTCTGTTCGCCAACATGCTGGCGGGTCACTCGATCCTTAAAGTGTTTGCCGGCTTTGCGGTGTTGATGGGTCCGGCACTTGGGATTTTCCCCCTGTTCTTCGCGGTGGCGCTGACGGGCCTTGAGGTGCTTGTCGCCTTCCTTCAGGCCTATGTGTTCGCCGTTCTGACGTGCATCTATCTTCACGATGCACTTCACCTTCACGATCACTAAGGCCAGCGCCACGGTGATTTAAAATACTGACGCTCAACAATTCGTTCGCATCCAAAGGAGCAACACAATGGACGCAGCAGCAGCAGCCGAATTCGGCAAAATGATCGGTGCGGGTATCGCCGCTTCCTTCGCCCTCGCCGGTGCCGGTATGGCCATCGGTAACATCTTCGGCAACTATCTGACGGCCGCCATGCGCAACCCGTCAGCCGCCCAGGCGCAGTTCTCGAACCTGCTTCTCGGCTTTGCGCTTGCCGAAGCGACCGGCCTGTTTGGCTTCGTGGTCGCGATGATCATTCTGTTCGCCGTCTAAAGACGCGACACCGATCATCACTGATTGGGCCGGGGTTCGCCCCGGCCCGGCGATTGCCGGTTCGTTTAAACCGGCGCAAAATTTAAAGGTGTGGGACAGTGGCAAAAACTGACACAGACCATATGCCGGCCGAGCATGGCACCGACGCACTTCATGCCGAAACCGGCCATGCCGATGCGCATGGCGGGGGCGGCATGCCGCAATTTGTCGTCGAAGACTTCGCGCCTCAGCTTGTCTGGCTCGCCATCACCTTCATCGCGCTTTATATCGTGATGTCGAAGATTGCGCTGCCGCGCATCGGCCAGGTGATTGCCGAGCGCCGCAACAAGCTGGCTGAAGATCTCGATTCGGCTGAACGGCTGAAAAAAGAGGCCGATGACGCGCTGGAGGCTTATGAAGCCGCCCTCGCCGATGCGCGTGCCAAAGCCGTCGAAATCGCAGCCGAGACCCGCGATCGTCTGGCCAAAGAAACCCAGGCCGAGCGCGAGGCGCTGGAAGCCGCCCTTGAAACCAAGTTGGCGCAAGCGCAGGCCAGCATCGAAGCGACCAAGACCGAGGCCATGGCCCATGTCAAAACCGTTGCCGCCGATGTCGCGCAAGAGCTTGTCAGCCGCCTGACCGGCGACGCCAATGCCGATCAGATCAATCAAGCGGTTGATGCCGCGCTCGCCAAGGGAGACGCAGCATGACCCTGACTGATTCAGATTGGGCAGCCCTCGCCTTTGTCATTTTCATCGGCATTCTGATCTATGTGAAGGTCCCCAAGCTTGCCGCCAAGGCGCTGGATGATCGGTCACAACGGATTGAAAAAGAACTGGATGACGCCCGTGCGCTGCGCGAAGAGGCGCAAGCCCTGCTCGCCCAGTATCAGCGCCGTCAGGCCGAAGCCGAGCGTGAAGCCCAGGACATTGTCGAACAGGCCGAACGCGAAGCCAAAGCGTTGGCCGAGCAAACCAAGCAAGCGCTTGAAGAACAGATTGAGCGCCGCACCAAGCTTGCCGAAGACAAGATCGCCCAGGCCGAAACCCAGGCCGTGCAGGACGTCCGCAATGCTGCGATCAATGTCGCGGTTCAGGCAACCCGCACCGTGATCGAAAGCAATCTGACCGACGACAAAGACACCGCCCTGATCGATCAGGCCGTCGCCAGCGTCAAACAAAATCTCCACTGAGTTTCAGACAACTCTCTCTCTGAGACTAAGCCCCGCCACATGGCGGGGCTTTTTTTGTCGGCATGCCCTGACGGGCTGTTGCGCTGCGCAACGGAAGCGACCTAGTCACCTAAGTCACCCCAAATGCAATCCCAAATTTTTTCCACGGCTTTCCCAGCAAGAAAAATTCGAATGAAGCGTATTGCTTTTCTAAACATCTCATCTCCATCAAAAGAGTATGGAGCCAAAATATTCGCGAACTGGTTCGATTTCCTCTGGCGCTTTTGCATATCAGCAAAGTGTCGCCCCCATTGCCCATGCAATGGATCGCGCCCGTCCCGCCCCCTGGGCGGGCGCGAAAACGCGCCGCCCTCGGACCGGGCACGACCATAAAAACTATTCGGCAGCTTCCTGCGTATCCTCAGGCGGCGTCCAGCGCAACACCGGCTTGCGCGCAGCGTGCGTCTCATCAAGCCGTTTGCGCGGGGCAAAGCGGGGCGCATTCAGGAACCGTTCCTTGTCATTGCCTTTGGCGGCCTGGGCAAGGTCAAGCAGCACATCACAAAACCGGTCGATGCTTTCCTTTGATTCGGTCTCGGTGGGCTCGATCAGCATCGCCCCATGCACGACCAGCGGGAAATACATGGTCATGGGGTGATAGCCTTCATCGATCATGGCTTTGGCGAAATCAAGCGTGGTGACGCCGGTGCCATCGAGGAAGCGGTCATCAAACAGTGCTTCGTGCATGCATGGCCCCTCATAGGGCGCGGTCATCTCAGCCTTAAGGCGGGCGAGCACATAATTCGCAGCCAGCACCGAATCCTCAGCGACTTGTTTCAGACCATCGGCACCATGGCTCATCATATAGCTCAGCGCGCGGACATACATGCCCATCTGGCCGTGAAAGGCGGTCATGCGGCCAAAACTTTGGCCCGCTTCGCCCTCAACCTGTTCAAGCAGCCTGTCAGCCATCACCCAGGGCACAGGCGCGAACGGCGCCAGCGCCTCGGACAAAACGACGGGCCCCGCACCGGGGCCACCGCCCCCATGGGGCGTTGAAAAGGTCTTGTGCAGATTGATATGCATGGCATCGACGCCCAGGTCGCCGGGCCGCACCCGGCCGACAATAGCGTTGAAATTGGCGCCATCGCAGTAGAAATAGCCGCCCGCCTCGTGGATGGCGTCGGCAATCTCGACAATATCGCGCTCAAACAGACCGCATGTGTTGGGATTGGTCAGCATGATCGCGGCCACATCAGGGCCGAGTTTTTCCTTGAATGCCGCAAGGTCCACCCGGCCATCATCGGTGCCGGGAATGGCATCGACCGAATAGCCGCAAAACGCCGCCGTGGCGGGGTTGGTGCCATGGGCGCTTTCAGGCACCAGCACACGCTTGCGATGGCCTTCCCCGCGCGCCTCAAGGGCGGCGCGGATTGCCATCAGACCGCACAGCTCGCCATGAGCACCCGCCTTGGGCGACAAGGCAACCGCGGGCATGCCGGTCAGGGTGGTGAGCCAGTGGCTCAACTGCTTCATCAACTCCACCGCGCCGGTGACGGTTGATTGGGGTTGCAGCGGGTGAATGTCGGCCAGCCCGGGCAGGCGGGCCAACTTTTCGTTAAGCCGGGGATTGTGCTTCATGGTGCACGAACCCAGCGGATAAAGTCCCGCATCAATCGAGTAATTGTTGCGCGAAATGCGGACATAATGGCGAACCACTTCAGGCTCGCTCAACCCCGGCAGGCCGATCGCGCCTTTGCGCTCCAAACCGCCCAGCCTTGTTTCACCCTCCGGCACGTCGGGCAGATCAACACCCGTGCCGCCCGGGGCTGCCAGTTCAAACAGCAAGGGTTCATCATGATCAAGCCCGCGATGACCCGACCTTGTGTCTTCAATGCCGGCGCCGGTGGTCAGGATTTGCCCCTCAAGCCCGGTGGGGCGTCCTTGCTTGTTCATCATGACAAGACCTCCGAAAGACCGTGCGCGAGCGCGTCGATATCCTCATCGGTCACCATCTCGGTGACCGCCACCAGCAGCAGATCATCCCCGCCCCGGGCGAGCCGTGAGACCGGCACACCGGCCAGAATGTTCTTCTCCGCCAAGGCATCAACGATGGTCGCGGCGGGTTTTGAAAGCTTGAGCGTGAACTCATTAAAGAAGCTGTCATTGAGCAGCTCGACACCCTCAAGCCCAGCCAACCGGTCGGCGGCCTTGACTGCCTTTGCATGGTTGATGCGGGCAAGCTTGGTCAGCCCCGCCTCGCCCAGCAGGCTCAAATGGATCGAAAAGGCCAGACAGCACAGGCCCGAATTGGTGCAGATATTGCTGGTCGCTTTTTCACGCCGGATATGCTGCTCGCGCGTTGAAAGGGTGAGCACGAAGCCGCGCCGGCCATCGGCATCGACGGTTTCCCCGGCAATCCGGCCCGGCATTTGCCGGACATATTTTTGCCGCGTCGCAAACAGGCCGACATAAGGCCCGCCGAAATTAAGCCCCAAGCCGAGCGACTGGCCCTCAGCCACCACAATATCGGCGCCCATCGCGCCGGGGCTTTCAAGCAAGCCCAGAGAGACGATTTCAGTCACCACGACGATCAGCAGCGCCTTTTTGGCATGCGCCGCATCGGCCAGTGCCGACAGATCATGCAGACGGCCAAACAGGTCCGGCGTCTGAACAACAATGCATGAGGTCTGATCGTCAATCTGGCTGATCAGATCCTCCGTGCCTGCAGGATCAAGCGGGCCATGGACAATCTCGGTCTCAAGCGGACCAAGCTGGGTCTTGATCACATCGGCATAATGGGGATGCAGTCCGCCTGACAGAACCGCCTTGTTGCGCTTGGTAATGCGGTTGGCCATCAGGACGGCTTCGGCCGTGCCGGTCGATCCGTCATACATCGAGGCGTTTGCTACCTCCATGCCGGTCACCAGCGCCACCTGGGTTTGAAACTCAAACAGGGCCTGCAAAGTGCCTTGCGAAATTTCAGGCTGGTAGGGCGTGTAGGCGGTGAGAAATTCCGAACGCTGGATCAGATGATCAACGCTTGCCGGAACATGATGACGATAAGCCCCCGCCCCGCAGAAAAACGGCACCGAGCCTGCGGCAATGTTCTTGTCGGCCATTTTGCGGAAGGCGCGATCAACCTCCAGCTCGCCCAGATGACGAGGCAGGTCGACCGGCGCGGACAGCCGGGCCGAGGGCGGAACATCGCAAAACAGATCATCGACGCTGGGCGCGCCGATGGCCGCCAGCATGGCGGCCCGGTCATCGGCGGAAAGGGGCAGGTAACGCATCACAACTCCTCAGTCTTTTTTGGGCCTAGTCTTCGCCGACATGCTCTTTATATTTCGCCTCATCCATCAGCCCTTCGAGTTCACCGGGATCGCTGAGCTTGATCTTGAAGAACCAGCCATCATCCTCGGCACTTTCATTGACGGTGCCCGGCGTGTCCTCCAAAGCTTCGTTCACCTCGACGATTTCACCGGAAACCGGCGCATAGACTTCCGAGGCGGCCTTGACGGATTCAACCACGCCGGCCTCATCATCCTTGCCGACGGTGGCACCCACTTCGGGCAGTTCGACAAAGACAATATCGCCCAATTGCTCTTGCGCATGGTTGGTGATGCCGACCGTGCCGACATCGCCATCGACAGCGATCCATTCATGTTCTTCGGTGTAGTAAACGGTGGTCATGGCTTCCCCTTCAGACCTAACTAAGCTTACGAACATAGGTGTGCGGCACGAACGGCATGGCCGTGACGCGGGCGGTGAGCTCTTTCTTGCGCACCACAATTTTGACTTCCGTCCCCACATCAGCATGGCCCGCATCAATCACCGCCATGGCAATCGGGGCTTCGAGCGTGGGCGAAAAAGTTCCCGACGTGACGGTGCCGATGGCCGAGCCATCCGCACCCAGAACTTCGGCACCCTCACGCGCGGGCGCCCGGCCATCAAGCGCCAACCCGACCCGGATACGGGCGGGACCCTCACCAAGTTCACGCACAATCCGCTCCGCACCGGGAAACCCGCCCTCGGTGCGGCGGCGCTTGCCAACGGCAAAATTGAGATTGCCTTCGACCGGGCTCATCGCCTCATTGAGGTCATGGCCGTAAAGCGGCAGGCCCGCTTCCAGCCGCAGCGTATCGCGCGCGCCAAGACCGATGGGTTTGACGCGCAGATCAGCCAGGAGCGCCTCGGCGAGTTTTTCAGCCAATGCATCAGGCACGGAAATTTCGCAGCCATCCTCGCCGGTATAACCCGAGCGGGACACAATCAGCGTCTCACCCGCCCAATCGAAATTCCCTGATTGCATGAACACCATCTGATCAACCCCCGGCATCAAGGCCGCCACGGCCTCAATGGCCTGTGGCCCCTGCACGGCAATCAGCGCGCGATCGCCCAATGGGGTCAGCTCGGCCTCACCTTCCAGGTTCGCTGCGATATGAGCGAAATCGGCATCCTTGCAGGCGGCATTGACCACCAGATAAAGCTGATCACCGCCTGCAGTGCCAGGAACCGGCGCTGCAGGCCGGGTGATCATCAGATCATCCATGATGCCGCCCTCGGCATTGAGCAAAAGCGAATAACGCAGGCGGCCGGGCTTGAGTTCCTGAACCGAGCCGGGCACCAGACGCTCAATCAACTGGTCAACCGGCGTATCGCCTGTTGCGGTCAAAACCGCCTGGCCCATATGGGAGACGTCAAACAGGCCCGCAACCTCACGCGTGTGGCGGTGCTCCGCCATCAGCCCGTCATACTGGACCGGCATCAAATAGCCTGCAAACGGCACCATGCGGGCGCCCAGCCGCTCATGCAGCGCAGTCAGCGGTGTTGTCAAAAGATCGGTCGGCGCGGGGCTTGCCATCAAAACTCTCTTTGCCCATCGGGGCGTCAGGGGCGGTCCAGAACGTATGGGTGACAGACAGGCGGATTTGCCCATCTATCTGACCCCCTCTGTCCGGTACCTGAGAGAATTAACCGGCACGCATTATAGCGCTGTATCGCGCTGTGTGCCGGCATTACCCCCTTCGGTGCGGTTCGGCTGATGCCAAAATCCCGCTCACCAGAGTTTCATCCTTCTGCGGTCCTTGGTGCCTGAGAGTTTCCTGGGCCGGTTGCTCCTTCGGCGGCGCCAATCGGTGTTGGCGCACTCTTCCGCAAAGTTCCAATGATGGCCGCAAACGTGCGTCATCCCGACGGACGTCTGCGATGGCTCGACTCTATGAAAGGCTCACCGAGAGTCAATTGCGACCTTTGTGCGGGCCGCAATTTTTGTCTGTGGTTTCTTACCGGCCCGACTGACGGCGGTTATATTCCAACTGGTTACGGGTCAGCTGGAAGCCCACAAGAATTTCATATTCGCTGCCGGTTTCACCCTGTTCGAGATAAATCCGCGTGCCTTCAATGGCATCGAACACGGCGATTCGGTCTTCACCGGCGGGGAAGATGACTTTCAGCGGATATTGGCGCTTGTCGATCACACCGTCGGCACGGGCGAGCGCCACAAAGATTGGCAGTTCAATCTGGCGGTTGCGCGCGGCGGGGCCACGGGTTGCCACAACCTGAAACTCGGTCGAGGCCTCAACAATCCGGTCGGATTTATCAAGATCGCAATCGCTTTCAATTTCGCGGAATTCGGCGGTGTATTCGACATCGGTCAGATCACGGCCACCGCCGGGGGCGAACACGGTGATCTTATTGGCTTCACCGAGAATATTGACCCGCGCGCAGCGAATGGGCGTGCGCCGGTCCTGACGCGGGGTGTAGTCACCGGGCTGCACCGACTGTGCGCCGGACGGGTTGGGGCCACGTTCCACCGGGGCCGGCGGCCGTGCAACATCATCATCGCCGCCAAATATGCCGCCGATCCAGCTGCATCCGCCCAAAGCCAGTGCCAGACCAGCCACAATCACAATTTGTCCACGCATCGTGCGAACCCCCGCTAGGAAAGCTATCTTCGTCGCCTTATAGCCGGTTATTGCCGCGCTTTCAAAGCTTGCGCGTCACCTTTTCGCCGTGAGACGGATTTAGGGTTTGCGACACACTGACCGCGTGCGGACCGCTCGCACAGCAAACCAAAATGGCTTAGTCTGCGCCCCATGTCTGAGAGTTCACAAAAATCGCCTCTTCGCGTCGTTCTGGCGGCCCCGCGCGGCTTTTGCGCCGGTGTTGACCGGGCGATACAGATTGTCGAGGCCGCGCTCGAAAAATTCGGCCCGCCGGTCTATGTCCGCCATGAAATCGTCCACAACCGCTTTGTGGTCGAGGGGCTTGAGGCGCGCGGCGCGGTTTTTGTTGATGAGCTTGACGAGGTGCCCGCCGATGCACCCGTGGTCTTTTCCGCCCATGGGGTGCCGAAATCAGTGCCTGCCGCCGCTGAAGCCCGGAAAATGCTCTATATCGACGCCACCTGCCCGCTGGTGTCCAAGGTCCATGTCGAGGCCGAGCGCCATCACCGCGAGGGCCTGCATATCGTTCTGATCGGCCATGAAGGCCATCCCGAGGTGATTGGCACGATGGGCCAGTTGCCCGAAGGCACAATCAGCCTGGTCGAGACCGAACAGGATGCCGAAGCCTTTACCCCCGCTGATCCCGGCAAGCTGGCCTATATCACCCAGACGACCCTGTCGGTCGATGACACCGCCGCCATCGTCAAGGTGCTCAAGGCGCGCTTCCCCACGATTGAGGAGCCGCACAAGGACGATATTTGCTACGCCACCACCAACCGCCAGCAGGCGGTGAAGTCGATGGCCGAGGATACCGACGTCATGCTCGTGCTGGGCGCGCCCAACTCTTCCAATTCCATGCGGCTTGTTGAAGTGGGCGAGCGCCATGGTGCGAGTTTGAGCCTGCTGGTGCAGCGGGCCAGTGAAATTGACTGGGAACAGATTTCTACAGCGCTTGAAAATTCCAGCCGCGCCATTCCCGCGCTCGGCATCACCGCCGGGGCCTCAGCACCCGAAGTGCTGGTCGAAGAAGTGATCGACGCGCTCAAGGACCGCTACGCCGTCAGCCTTGATGAGCATGTCATCGGCAAAGAAAATGTGCAGTTCAAGCTGCCCCGCATTCTGGTGGCCTGATGGCGGTCTATACCGAGGTTTCCGACGAGGCGCTGGGCGAGTTTCTGTCTGCCTATGATGTGGGCGAGCTTGTGTCGCTCAAAGGCATTGCCGAGGGCGTCGAGAACTCCAACTATCTGCTGGCGGCGGAAAAAGACGGTGCGGTCACGCAGTATATTCTGACCCTGTATGAAAAGCGGGTTGATCCTGATGATCTGCCCTTTTTTCTGGGGCTGATGGATCATCTGGCGGCGCGCGGTCTGGCCTGCCCGGTGCCGGTCAAAACGCGGGATGGCGCAGCCTTGCAAAGCCTGTGCGGCAAGCCTGCCGCGATGGTGAGTTTTCTTGATGGCGTGTCGGTCAAGAAGCCGACCGCCGCGCAATGCCATGCGCTGGGCATCGCCATGGCGGATCTGCACAAAGCGGGTGCCGATTTCCCGATGGCGCGGCCCAATGCGCTGGCGCTTCAGGGCTGGCAAGACCTCGCGGCCAGGACCGAACCGCGCGCCGACGAAGTTGCACCGGGTCTTTCTGACCTTGTCCATCGCGAAATCGGGGCCCTGTCGCAAGACTGGCCTTCTGATCTGCCGCGCGGGGTGATCCATGCCGACCTGTTCCCCGACAATGTGTTTTTCCGGGGGGAGCGCCTGTCGGGCCTGATCGATTTTTATTTCGCCTGCACCGATACGCTGGCTTACGACCTTGCCATAGCCGTCAACGCCTGGTGCTTTGAACCCGATCTGAGTTTCAACACCACCAAGGCCGCCCATATGATTGCAGGCTATCGCAGCCATCGCACAATGGATGATGCCGAGATTGCCGCCCTGCCCTTGCTGGCGCGCGGTGCGGCTTTGCGCTTTTTGCTGACGCGTTTGTTTGACTGGTTTGAAACGCCTGATGGCGCGCTGGTACAGAAAAAAGACCCGATGGAATATGTCAAAAAACTCCGCTTTCATCAGGGGGTAACAAGCCCCGGCGCTTACGGAATTACGCTATGAGCGAAGTGATTGCCTATACCGACGGGGCGTGTTCGGGCAATCCGGGCCCCGGCGGCTGGGGCGTTTTGCTGGAAAAAGGCCGCCACACGAAAGAACTCAAAGGCGGCGTGGCCCAGACCACCAATAACCGCATGGAGCTTCAGGCCGCCATTGAGGCGCTGAAGGCTTTAAAGCGCCCCGCCGCGATCACAATCGTGACAGATTCCACCTATGTGAAGCAGGGCATCACTGAATGGATCGGCAAATGGCGCACCAATGGCTGGAAAAATGCGGCCAAAAAGCCGGTTAAAAATGCCGATTTATGGGCTGAGCTTGACCAGCTTGCGCACCAGTCTGGCCATACGGTGACGTGGAAATGGGTCAAGGGCCATGCCGGCCATCCCGGCAATGAAACTGCCGATGCCCTTGCGCGAGCAGGGATGAGCCCTTATCTAACAACATCTTAAGGCCGTGGGACCGGCCGTCTGGGCGAGGCGACAAAATTATGAGCCAAGATAAATCAACGCGCATCCATTCCTTCTTTCCGCGCGATTATGGATCAGTGAAGGCTGCTGTTGCCGCCCTGATCGGGGCTGCCGGTGGCGAGAAGGCTGCAGCCGAACAATGCCGGGTCGGCAAAAGCATGCTGTCGGACTATGCCAATCCGCATCATGAAAAAACCCATATGCCGGTTGATGTGGTGCTGCAGCTTGAAGAGGCTACCGGCGATATGGCGGTGACCACGCATCTGGCGGCCGCCCATGGCTGCCTGATCCTCAAAATGCCTGAAGCCGACATTGATCATCAATGGACGCAGCATGTTGCGCGGCTCGCCAAAGAAGCGGGTGATGTGTTTGCCCGCAGCCACCAGTTTCTTGAAGACGACAATGATATTGATGAGCGCGAAGCGCCCATCCTGCTTCAGGAAATTGATGAGCTGATGATGGCTGCCGCCGAGATGCGCGCCGCCGTGGCGACGCGCCTCAAGCCCTAAAGCTGACCGAGCATCGCTTCGGCGCCGGAGTCTTCTGCGGCCGCCGGGTTTTGTTCGATATTCAGGCTTTTGACCACGCCGTCTTCGACCAGCATCGAATAGCGCAGCGAACGGGTTCCCATGCCAAAGCCTGAGCCGTCCATATCAAGGCCGATGGCTTTGGTGAAATCGCCATTGCCGTCGCCGATCATGCGCACGGCCGCGCCGACATTCTGATCCTTGCCCCACGCGCCCATGACAAAGGCGTCATTGACCGACAGGCAGACAATATCATCCACGCCCTTGGCTTTGATGTCGTCCGATGCGCGGACATAGCCCGGCAGATGCTGGTTTGAGCAGGTCGGGGTGAACGCACCGGGAAGCGCAAACACCACCACTTTTTTGCCACCGAACAGATCGGCGGACGGCACAGGCGCAGGGCCTTTGTCGGTCATTTCCATCAAGGTTGCGTCGGGAAGCTTATCGCCCACTGAAATTGCCATGCCCTGTCTCCTTTGGCTGCAATGCTTTTTCGGCGCGCATGAAACCATGCCGGGCCTGCGCCGCCAAGCACTGACTTAAAAATGTCAAACTGACCTTCCCCCGCCTTGTGTTTCGCAATAATGTAACAGTTCGGGAAGTGGGAAGAAGTCATGGCAGTCGTCACGCTCTATCAAATGGAGGCGTCGCCCTTTTGCGACAAGATCCGCCGCATTCTGGCGATCAAGGGCGTTGAGACGCGCATTGCCGAGGTCAAGTTCATGGAACTGACGGGCCGCTACAAGCGGCTCAACCCCACCGGCAAGGTGCCCGCACTGGAACATGATGATCAGCTCATCAGCGATTCGACCGACATTGCCCATTATCTGGAACGCGTCTTTCCCGATCCGCCCTTGATCCCGGCGGACCCGGCCGAGGCGGCCCTGGTGCACGCGCTTGAAGACTGGGCCGATGAAAGCCTTTATTTCATGGAAATGACGCTGCGGTTCACGCTGCCGCACAATGCCGGACGGCTCATTCCGCTGCTCACCAAATATGAAAGCCCGGTGATGCGCAAACTGCTCACCGCCATGATCCCCCGCGCGCTCAAATCCACCACGCGCACGCAAGGCATCGGTAAAAAAAGCGCTGACCAGATCATGCTGGATTTGACGCGCCATGTTGAGGCGCTTGAGGGCTTGCTCGGCGGGGCCGACTGGCTGGTCGGCGACCGGCTCACCCTCGCCGATATTGCAGTCTTTGTGCAGATGGCCTGCATCGCCATGACCGATGAGGGCCAAAGCGTTCTTAAAGACTATCCCACGGTATCGCGCTGGTTGGCGGCAGTAGAACAATCGACCCGATCTGCGCCGTCATCTCCTCAACCGTATGCGGCCGCCGCACAATGATCTGCAGCGGGACCTGATCCAATCGGTTGAAGCGTTCGACGCTCTCAAGCGGGGCCAACCACCGTGTGGGTGACACTTGCCGGGTTTCCAGAACATGACCGTTGGGAGTTTCCACCAGCACCGCTTCGGCATCCTCAGTCTCAAGCACAATCAAAAGCCCGTCCAAGCTCACAAAGATCACCTGCACGCTTGCCTCGGCCGGCTTGGTGCTCGCGGCAAAGGCCTCGCGCACCGCTTGCCGGTGAGGGGACTGGGCGAGCCCGTAATCAATCGGCAGGCTGACGCTGAGTTCCTCAAGCGTGCAGATGTCGGCACACACCGCATAGGTCAAATCAAGCGCAACAAGCGCTTCGCTGCCCGCCTCCACCGTCACCGGGTAGACAACCCGCCCCACATGGCCATGGGTGCGAAAGCCATTGTCGGTGAAGGCTTGCGGGAACGGATATCCCAGTGCCGTGATGCGGGCGCCGTCCGACCCGCTCCAGTCAAACTGCGGGGGCCGGCCGGCCTCACCGGGCGTCCGCCAATAAGTGTGCCAGCCCGGCGCAAGCACCATTTCAACGCCCAGCAAGGCGGTGCCGTCAGCCTGCCATTCGCCGAACACAAGCCGCGCTTTGGCATGGCCGCCCTCGGCAAAGCCGCTTTCAAACACCGGCGCACCGCGTGGTTGTGCCAGGCTGAGCGCTGAACCCAACAACAATGCTGCGCAGGCGCCTATGGCTGATTTCCATCCCATCATGGCCCCACCAAAGCCCATGCGCGCTGAAATTGCCATGCACAAACCATCACTGTGTCGTGAGCGCACAAAGGGTTAACCGCGACATGACAGACTGACCCACAGATGCGGCTTGGCCCAAGCCGCCTGCCCGGTTAGAGTCTCCTCATGGCTTATGTAGAGCAAAACGCGTCATCTTATCTGGAAGGTCAGTTTCTGATCGCCATGCCCAACATGGGCGACCCCCGCTTTGACCGCACGGTGATCTTTATCTGCTCGCACAATGAAGAAGGCGCGATGGGCCTGGTGGTCAACAAGGTCGCCGATCACATCACCTTCGCCGAATTGCTCGACCAGCTCGACATCGACGTGTCCGGCGAGGTGCCAGCCCATGTGCCGGTGCATTTCGGCGGGCCGGTCGAAACCGGGCGGGGCTTTGTGCTGCATTCAGGCGATTATGAACAGGCCTCGACGCTGAAAGTGTCCGATGATCTGGGCTTGACCGCCACGGTCGATATTTTGCGCGCCATGGCCCGTCAATCCGGGCCCGACCGGGCGCTGATAGCACTGGGCTATGCTGGCTGGGGACCCGGTCAGCTGGAAAGCGAAATCACCCAGAATGGCTGGCTGCATTGCGAAGCCGATCTCGACATTCTGTTTGATGATGACATGACCCAGAAATGGACCCGCGCCATCGGCACGCTGGGCATTGATTTGAGCCTGCTTTCAGCAGAAGCGGGACACGCTTGAACAGCGCTCACGCGCGCAGACCGATGGTCTGCCGCTCCGCGAGGGCGGCGCAAAACTGCGCCGGGGCGTCAGTCGACGCCCAAAATCATGGTCTGGTTTACAGTCTGACACCCGATGCGGGATCACCGCGCACCAGACCAAACAGCAGATGATCCTGCCACTGGCCATTGATGCGCAGGAATTGCCGCGCCAGCCCTTCCCGACGGAAGCCCACCCGCTCCAGCACCCTTTTTGAAGCCTCATTGTGGGGCAGGCAGGCCGCTTCAAGCCGGTGAAGCCCAAGCTCATCAAACACAAAGGGCAGCACCGCGCGCACGCCCGCCGTCATATAGCCCTTGCCCGCATAGCGTTCGCCCATCCAATAGCCGACCGAACAGCTTTGCTGGACACCCCGGCGCAGATTGCTGAGCCGCACCCCGCCCAACAGCGCTCCATCAAGATTGCGGAACAAGAAGAACGGATAGCCTTCCCCGGCCTTGACCTCGGCCTGATAGGCTTTGAGACGCCGCCGCCAGGCCGGGCGGCTGAGTTCATCGCGCGCCCATGTCGGCTCCCACGGGGTTAAGAACGCCCGGCTTTCAGCCCGGATCATCGACCATTGGGCATAATCTTCGGTGCGCGGCAGGCGCAGCACGACGCCCTCGCCTTCAAGAACCGGCTCGTAAGGCCCATATGGATCAGATTTGAGCAGCGCCATGACGCAGCCTCCCTAGCGGGCGAATCTTGCCGCGAGAGTGGCCGGTGTTTCAAGCGCGGACTTGGGCCCGATCGCCGCATAAGCTGGTGGACCTTGCACCAGCAAACGCTCCGCGCAGCGCACCATAGCAGCGGCGTCAACCGCCTCAAGCTGGGCGATCTGATCAGACACCGCTTCCTCACGGCCAAACAGCATGATCTGACGGGCCAGCTGTTCAGCCCGCTGGGTCGGCGATTCCTGGGCCATCAAAAGCGAGGATTTGAGCTGGGCGCGGGCGCGCGCCACCTCCTCCTCACTCGCCTTGGCGGCAATCGCCTGGCATTCCCCGGCGATGACCGACAACAGCTCGGCGCCATCCTCTTCGCTTGTCCCGGCATAAAGCCCGAACAGGCCGGTGTCAGCCCAACTGGAGGAAAAGGCATAGATCGAATAGGCGAGACCGCGCCGTTCGCGCACCTCCTGAAACAGCCGCGAGGACATGCCTCCGCCAAGCGCGGTGGCAAGCACCTGGGCGGCGTAAAAATCAGGATCAGTGTAGGACACGCCATCAAAAGCAAGCGTCACGTGAAGCTGTTCCAGCGCCCGGGGCGTCGCCCGGAAGCCGGTTTCAAAGGCCGCCTCATCGCGCCGCTCTGGCCGGGCGGAAGACAAGCGCGCAAACGCCTCACCAGCCCGTTTGACCAGCGCATCATGGTCGATGGCCCCGGTGCCGATCACCAGCATGCCGGGCGCCCGGTAATGTCGCGCCATATAATCGTGCAAATGATCGGGCTGGAATGCCTTGACGGTTTGCGGCGTGCCGAGGATCGACCGGCCAAAGGCCTGGCCGGGATAGGCCGCTTCCTGCAAATGATCGAACACAATATCGTCGGGCGTGTCTTCGGCCTGGCCGATTTCCTGCAAAACGACATGCTGCTCGCGCGCCAGCTCGGCATTTTCAAAAACCGGATTGATCAGAATATCGCTCAGAATATCGAGGCCGAGAGGCACATCATCCTTCAACAGCCGCACGTAAAAACAGGTCTGCTCCCGGCTGGTATAGGCGTTCATATGACCACCCACCGCCTCGATCTCCGAAACAATGTCGAGCGCCGAGCGCGTATTGGTGCCTTTAAACGCCATATGTTCCAACATATGGCTCAAGCCGTTTTCAGTTTCGGTTTCGTGGCGCGAGCCAACACCAACCCAGACGCCAAGCGCAACCGTCTCAATACCCGGCATCGTGTCGGTGGCGACAATCAAACCGTTGGCGAGCGGGGTGATCTGAACGCTCATGCCCCCACCGCTTTCAAGATATGATCCTGAACCGCGCCAAGCTCATTGGGCAAAACCGTGTAGCGTTCCTCACGCTCAAACAAATCGGCCAGACGCGGCGGCAGCCCCGGACGCTGGCCGGTGGCAGCCTCCACCGCATCGGGAAATTTCGCCGGATGGGCGGTACCGAGCACAACCATGGGCGCGTCCGAGCGGGCCTGTTTGCGCGCCACGGCAACACCGACGGCGGTATGCGGATCAATGAGAAGGGCGGCATCGCGCGCCACCTGCTTGATCATCGCGCCGACTTCCGCCTCATCGGCGCGGCCGGCGTCAAAGTCGCCCCGAATGGCATTGAGCGCACCCTCTTCCAGCGTAAACGCCCCGGTCTGTTTGAGCCCATTCATCAGGCGGCGCACCGCATCAGCATCGCGGCCATGGGCTTCAAACAGCAGACGTTCAAAATTGCTCGACACCTGAATATCCATGCTGGGGGACGTGGTTGCGGTGACCGAGGTCACCTCATAACGGCCAGTCGACAAGGTGCGGGTCAAAATATCGTTAATGTTGGTGGCGATCACCAGACGCTCAATCGGCACACCCATCTTCTTGGCCACAAGACCCGCCAGAATGTCGCCAAAATTGCCGGTTGGGACCGAAAAGCTCACCGCCCGCTCAGGCCCGCCAAGCGCAAGGCTTGCGGTGACATAGTAAACGGTCTGGGCCATCACCCGCGCCCAGTTGATCGAGTTCACCCCCGACATGGACACGCGGTCCGCAAATTTGCGGTCGGCAAACATGGCTTTCACCATGGCCTGACAATCATCAAACGTGCCTTCAACCGCAATATTGTGAACATTGCTGTCCATCACCGTCGTCATCTGGCGGCGCTGGACTTCGGAGGTCCGCCCCTTGGGGTGCAGGATGACAATGTCGGCATGGGCCTTGCCCGCAAAGGCTTCAATCGCAGCAGAGCCTGTGTCGCCCGAGGTGGCACCAATGACGGTGACCCGCCCGCCGCGCCGGTCAAGCACATCATCAAACAGATGCCCCAGAAGCTGCATGGCGACATCTTTAAAGGCCAGGGTCGGGCCATGATAAAGCTCCATCAGCCATTCATTGGCCCCAAGCTGACGCAAGGGAGCCACTTCGCGATGGGCAAAGCCGGCATAGGCGCGGTCAACCAAACCGGGCAGGTCCGCGCCTTCGCCCACAAAGGGGGCCATGACCGCTTGGGCGACGGTGCGATAGTCCGCGCCCTTCAGGCGTGCCAGATCAAGCGTGGGGAAGCTTTGGGGCCAGTACAGCCCGCCATCACCCGCCAGACCTTTGAGCAGAACATCTTCAAAACCGAGCACCGGCGCTTCGCCGCGTGTGCTTTCATACAACACCGGAATTGTCTCCTTACCGTCTTTGAGGCGGTCTAGCGCATTTGGGCGCGCCGTCAAAGCGCCCATTCGGCCTCCGCATACCCATCGTCCAGCGTGATATGGGTGAGTGTGCGGTCGGCATGGCTCATCCGGTGGGACAAAAGCCGCTGGGCGGCAGCCAGAACGCGCGGCGCATAGGCGGGGTCGTCGGCCCGGTTGATCCGTTCTTCCGGGTCATCCACGAGATCGAAATAAAGCGGCGGCAGACCCGAAAAATGGACATATTTGCTGGTCTGATCGCGCAGAACCGCCAGATTGGCGGTTTCGAGCGTCAGGCCGAGTGCCTGTTCGATCTTGCCTGCCCGCACGTCGCGGAAATCATATTCCCACATGACGAAATCGCGCCATTCGGCTGGGTTTTGCCCCTCAACCCAGGGCCGCAAGCTGCGGCCATGCATGGCGCGCGGCACCGCCAGACCCAAGAGATCAAGCACAGTGGGGGCAACATCGACCGCCTCGGTCATCGCCGCGATCTGGCGGCCCCGCACTGCGCCCTCACGCGGGTCGCGAATGATCAGCGGGACGTGGAACGCCTCATCGAAATAGCCCATTTTGCCAAGCATCCAGTGATCCCCCATCATCTCACCATGATCGGATGTCAGCACGATCAGCGTGTGATCATACTGGCCGGATGTTTTGAGGTGATCGATCAGCTGGCCAAGGCAGTCTTCAACCTCATTGATCATGCCGTAATAGGTCGCCGCGATCTGCGCCATTTCCGCATCAGAGATTTCAGCCGGAATGGTCTCCGCGCCATAGCACCAGCTGAACCGCTCATGATTGTCGAGCGCATATTTGAGCCAGGGGTGCTGGGCGGCCTCTTCCTCTACGCTGGCCGCGCGATGGGGTGGCACAACGGACTTGCGGTCATAACGGCTGTTATAGGGGGCTGGCACCACAAAGGGCGGATGGGGCGGCCAATAGCTCATATGAACGAACCAGGGATTGTCGCCCCGGCCTTCAATATAGCTCAGCGCCCGGTCGGTCATGAAACGGGTGTCCCAGTCTTCAAGGGCAAGCCGGGCGGGGGCGGCCGCGTAAGGCGCCTCTTCCATGCCGGTGCGGTCAGGCAGCCAGTTAAAGCCAATGGCGCGGGGAAATTCATGGCCCTTGCGGGTGAGCCAGGCTTCCCATGCTTCGCGCGCAGTGGCGTGGCGCAATTCTTCTTCAAAGCCCGGCAACAGCCCTTCATAGCCCTGCAGCCTGGGATCGCCCTCATTAAGGCCGCGCGGATCAGCCGACGTGTCGGTATAGCCGAACAGGACCGGCTCATAGCCTGCCTTGCGCGCCTCCAGCGCCAGATTGGTGTGCCGCGTATCTAATGGCGTGCCGTTGCGGACAGAACGGTGCAGCATGGGATAAAGCCCGGTGAACAAGCTTGCCCGCGCCGGACCGCATGGCGCGGCATTGGTGAAGTGATTGCGGAACAGCACGCCATCAGCGGCCAGCGCATCCAGAACAGGTGTCTTTATGACCGGATGGCCCATGGCAGACAGGCAATCGCCCCGCCATTGATCAAAGGTCACAAACAACAGATTGCGGATTTCACCCATAGCCTCATCCCCCGGGCGGTCATGTCGCGGCGAGACTAGCCCATTGCGACGACAAAGCGAATGGCGGCCAATGCACTCTCCCTTTAGTTTCGCGCAACTTTCTCGGGGGAGACGGATGACACAGACGCCACTTTTGCTGACGCCGGGACCGCTAACCACGACCGCGCGCACCAAGCAGGCCATGCTGACCGACTGGGGCAGTTGGGATGTCGATTTCAATCAGTTGACGGCGCAGGTCTGCGCCCGCGTGACCGAAATTGCAGGCGTGCCGGACAGCTCCCATGGCAGTCATGTCACCGTGCCGCTGCAAGGCTCCGGCACTTTTGCCGTGGAAGCCGCGATCAACACGCTTGTGCCGCGCGACGGAAAGTTTCTGGTCCTCAACAATGGCGCTTATGGCGCGCGCATGGCGCGGCTGTGCCGTCAGATGGGGCTTGCCGTTGAAGAGCTTCTGGTTCCAGAAACCGAGCCGACCGATCCCGCTATTCTGGCTGACCGGCTTGCCGCCGATCCCGCCATTTCCCATGTCGGGGTGATCCATTGTGAAACCGGCACGGGACTGTTGAACCCGCTTGAGCAGTTGGGCGCGGTCATCGAGAAGGCCGGGCGGCGCATGATCCTTGATGCGATGAGCACTTTTGGCGCGCTGCCGATCAATGTGGCGAAGCTGCCTTGCGATGCGCTCATTTCCTCGGCCAACAAATGCCTTGAAGGGGTTCCGGGCTTTTCCTTCATT
Organism: Alphaproteobacteria bacterium; assembly: GCA_965227065.1. Lineage (GTDB taxonomy): Bacteria > Pseudomonadota > Alphaproteobacteria > SPJN01 > SPJN01 > CBDDFN01. Next base: position 95,187 of record CBDDFN010000009.1, on the reverse strand, counting down.
GTCGCCGACAAGCAGGCACTCAGCGCGGCCAAGGGGCGGTGCACCTCCTTGTCGCTCGATCTCACCGACCAATGGGCCTACATGGAACAGACCGGCCGCTGGCGGTTCACCCCGCCGACCCATGTGGTCGCCGCCTTCCATGAGGCTCTGGCGCAGTTTGACGAACAGGGCGGACGGGAGGCGCGGCTCGCCCGCTATACCCACAATTGGCAGGTTCTGGTTGACGGGATGGAAGCGCATGGCATCGGCACGCTGCTGCCGCGCGCCCATCAGGCCCCTATCATCGTGACATTTGTGGCCCCCGATCAAGGTTATGAGTTTCAAAGTCTCTACGACCGGCTCAAATCGCGCGGCTTCATCATCTATCCGGGCAAGACGACGGATGCCGAAACCTTCCGCATCGGCTGCATCGGCGCAATCACGCCGGATGATATGTCCCGGCTGATTGACACGATTGGAGAGGAGTTTGGCCATGCGCAATGACCAGCATACCCCCCTGCCCGCCTATGGCGGCCCGGTTCAGGCGGTTATTTTCGACTGGGCGGGAACGATGATTGATTTCGGCTCCTGCGCCCCGGCGACTGTGTTTGTCGAAGCCTTCCACCGCCACGGTATCGAGATTTCGATTGAAGATGCGCGGGTCCCGATGGGTCTGCCCAAATGGGATCACATCAAAGCGGTTCTGGCCCTGCCCCATATTGCTGAGCGCGGCCCGTTCACCGACGCTGATGTTGACCGCGTCTATGAAACTTTCTTGCCGATCCAGACCGGGATCATCACCGCCCATGATGAGCCGATTGACGGCGTGCCGGAATTGCTGGCCCGCTTGCGCGCGCGCGGCATCAAGATCGGCTCGACCACCGGCTATCCACGGGTCGCCATGGATGCGCTGATCCCGGCGGCTGCCCGCAAAGGCATTGATCCGGCGCATATTGTGGCCGCCGATGATCTTGAACGCGGCCGCCCCGCGCCGCTGATGATCTGGGATAATCTGGTCAAGCTCAATGTCAGCCCGGCCGCTGCCGTCATCAAGGTCGATGATACAAAGCCCGGCATTGATGAAGGGCTGGCAGCCGGGTGCTGGACGGTGGCTTTGGCCGGGACGGGCAATGAAATCGCCATGAGCCTCAAAGACTGGAAAGCGCTGTCAGACGATGCGCGGGCCGACCGGCTTGCCAAAGCGCGCGCCAGTATGGCCGCCAGCGGGGCACATTACGTCATCGACAGTGCAGCCGGACTGGATGCGGTAATTGATGATGTTGAAGCCCGCCTTCAAGCCGGGGAACAGCCCTAATCTTTTTTCTTCCACGAGAAGGCTAAAAAGACGCCCAGCAAGGTCAGCGCCAGGCCAAACCAGGTCAGCGCATATTCAAGGTGATCATTCTTGATCTCAACCCGTGTCTGGCCGCCCAGCGGCACGCCGCCGGGATTGGCGGTGGCGTCGGCTTCCACAATGAAAGGCAGCACACGGGATTTGTCGAGACCCATAGCGTCCGCCATCGCCTGCCAGTCGCGATAGTACCACAGATTGTTTTGCGGCTCGTTAGGCGGGGTGAACAGGCCGGGCTGCTGATTGTTGCGGATCACCCCATCTTGCAGGATTTTATCGATTTGCCCTTTGGCGCGCTTGGCCGGGTCTTTCAGTTCAATCGGCACAAAGCCGCGATCAAACAGCACCGTCGATGTGTATTGCGTCACCGGCACGATGACATGAACGCCGGGCTGGCCGTCGGGGCCGATGGCGTGGAGGTAAAGCTCCTTGTCATAATCGGGCAGGCCCACTACTTTGGTGCGGCGATATTCAAGCAGGTCGAGCTTTTCAGGATCAAGCTGGTCGGGGAAGATGACCCCCAGGGGTGGGGCCTGCAGCCGCGCCTCAATGGTCGCAATCAGATCAAGCTTCCATTCCCGCCGGTCAAGCTGCCACGAGCCAAGCCCGATCAGAACGCCCAGCGCGGCGACAGTGAACAGGGTTGCAAAAGGGCGCAAGCGCAAGGGAAAGCGCATCAGGACAGCCGCCCTTCGGCGGCCTTGTGTTTGTATTGAAGCGCGATGAGCCCCGCTTTCATCGGCGCAAGCAAAGCGATGGACCCCAGCACCGTCACCGGCAGCCAGATCAGCAGATGCACCCAGATCGGCGGCTCATAGGCAAAGTCGAGCATCACCGCGCCGATCACCACCAGAAAACCCAGAATGAAGATGACAAACACGGCAGGGCCATCGCCGGTATCGACCTGCGCATAATCAAGATCGCAGCAATCGCAGCGCTCACGGATTTCGAGCACATTTTTAAACAGCTTGCCTTCGCCGCAACGCGGGCATTTGCGCCCCAAGGCAGCCTTCAAGACAGGCACCCGAGCGTGAGAGCGTGCGGCCCCGGGCTTGGAAAAATCCGATGGCAAATCCTGGGGGACGAAATCTTTTTTACTCATACCACGCTCCTTCAAAGACAATCGCCCCCGCCGATGTCCCGGCAGGGGCGCTGTGAATTCCTAGTGTGCACACCAGCTTAGTGGGCGCCCGCACCGCCGCCGCCATAACCGGCGACATAGATTGCGGCGAACAGGAACAGCCACACAACATCAACAAAGTGCCAGTACCAGGCAGCCGCTTCGAAACCGAAATGCTGCTCGGCCTTGAAGTGATTATTCGCCGCCCGCATAAAGCAGATGAACAGGAAGATGGTGCCGACAATCACATGGAAGCCGTGGAAGCCGGTCGCCATGAAGAAGGTCGCGCCATAGATGTGACCCGAGAAGCTGAAATGCGCATGGCCATATTCGTATGCCTGAAGGGCGGTGAAGCACAGGCCCAGAACAACGGTCACGGCCAGCCAACGGGTGGTCAGGTCCTGACGGCCTTCGGTCAGATAATGGTGCGCCGCGGTCACGGTGGTGCCCGACAAAAGCAGGATCAGCGTGTTGATCAGCGGCAGGTGCCAGGGATCGAAGGTTTCGATGCCGGTCGGGGGCCACACGCCGCCGATCACTTCCTTGGGGAACAGCGAGGCATCGAAATAGGCCCAGAACCAGGCAACGAAGAACATCACTTCCGAGGCGATGAACAAGATCATGCCATAGCGGTGGTGTAGCTGAACAACCGGGGTGTGGTTGCCCTCATCCTTGGCTTCGCGGATCACGTCGCGCCACCACATGAACATGGTGTAGAAGACGCCCGCAAGGCCGATATAGAAAACGTACCCCCAGCTCCACTCGCGCATCAGCGCGACTGCGCCGACCATCATCACAAAGGCCGACAACGACCCCACCAAGGGCCACGGGCTCGGATTGACCAGATGATAGTCATGCTGCGGTTCGGCGTGTGCTCCAGCCATGATCTCAGTCCCCACTCACAGTCTCAAAAGAGCCCCCAAAAGGCTCAACAATCGGCCCGCACTATAAGCCTGCGCGGCGCCTGTTGGAAGTAGCCCCAAAACAGGGCTTCGCGGCACAATGCCGCTTAAATCTTACTCGGCCGCCTCGGCATAAGCCTCCTGGCGGAAGAAGGTGTAGGACAGGGTGATTTCCTGGACATCGCCCAGTCCCTTTTCCTCTTCAATGTCGGGATCAACATAGAAGGTGACAGGCATATCAACACTTTGCCCCGGCTCAAGCGTTTGCTCGGTAAAGCAGAAGCAGTCGATCTTGATAAAGTAGGATCCCACCTTCATCGGCGTGACATTGTAGGTCGCCGTACCGGTGACCGGCTCATGACCCAGATTGGTCGCCTTGTAGAATGCCAGGCCGGTTTCGCCCACCTTGATGGTCACTTCTTTTTGCACCGGGCGGAATTCCCAGGGCAGTGCGGGATTGTGATTCGCATCAAAACGGATCGTGATTTCGCGGTCGAGCACCCGGTCAGCACCGGCATCGGCGGTGCCGGTCGTGCCGCCATAGCCGGTCACGCGGCAAAACAGGTCATAAAGCGGCACGGAGGCATAAGCCCCGCCGATCATCAGCGCGACCACCGCAACACAGACAAGCGCGATTCGCTGGCTCGACATTAATAGCCCCAATCAGCGACGTTACCGCCCAGGCGGACAATCGTGACGGTGAAGAACAGGACCACCATGGCCCCCAGCGTGATGCCGAGCACCATGTTCATCCGCTTCTTCTTTTTGTGCATTTCGCTTTGGTCAGACATAGTGAGCCTCTATACGGCAGCGTCGATCAAAAGGCTCATAAAGAGCGCAAAAAGATAAAAGATCGAAAAGCCGAACAATTGCATGGCCGCCTTGTCGGCGCTGTTGCGCCACACCCGGAGCGATAAGGCCACAAAGCCCGCGCCCAGAACAAGGGCTGTTGCAGTATAGGCAATGCCCGCAATCGGCGTGGCCACAAGCCCCAGCGAGAAGGCGACCGTCAGCACGGCGTACAACACGATCTGGCGGCGGGTTGATTTGGCACCGGCCACATTGGGCATCATCGGCACGCCGGCGGCTTCATAATCGCCTTCCTTGACGAGCGCGAGCGCCCAGAAATGGGCCGGCGTCCACAAAAAGATGATGCCGAACAGCAAAACGCTTTCAAGGCTGACCGTCCCGGTCGCCGCCGCCCAGCCGATCATCGGCGGAAAGGCCCCGGCGGCCCCGCCAATGACAATGTTTTGCGGCGTCCGGCGCTTGAGCCACATGGTGTAGACAAAGACGTAAAAGCCGATGGTCAGCGCCAGCAAGCCGGCGGCCAGATAGTTGACCAGCACGCCCATGGTGAAGACCGAGAAGACCGACAAGATCACACCGAAGGCGAGCGCATCATCGGCGGACACCCGGCCCGACGGGATCGGGCGGCTTTGCGTGCGGCTCATCACCCGGTCAATATCGGCATCATACCACATATTGAGCGCGCCGGACGCGCCTGCGCCGACAGCAATGGCGAGGATGGCGGTAAAGGCAATCAGCGGATGAACCGGAACCGGGGCAACGATCAGGCCGACCGCGCTGGTGAATACAACAAGCGACATGACGCGCGGCTTGAGCAGGGCGAAAAAATCGCCCGGCCCGGCAATCATGTCAGACTTGTCCCAATCGATTTCGGCCATCAGGTTGCTCTCTCAAATGCGGCTGTCCCGCCTTTGAGAAAAGGCGGGACATCCAGTTTTACTTGATGCGCGGCAGCTCGTTGAACTGGTGGAACGGCGGCGGGCTTGAGAGTGTCCACTCAAGCGTGGTGGCGCCTTCGCCCCACGGATTGTCAGCCGCTTTCTCGCGCTTGATCACCAGGGCATGGAAGATCATGAACAAGAAGACCAGAACGCCGAAACCGGAGATATACGAGCCGATGGAGCTGACATAGTTCCACAGCGCAAAGGCGTCGGGATAGTCAACATAGCGGCGCGGCATGCCTTGCAGACCCAGGAAGTGCTGGGGGAAGAAGACCAGATTGACGCCGATAAAGGTCAACCAGAAGTGCAGCTTGCCCAGAAACTCCGAGTAGTTGTAGCCGGTCATCTTGGCAAACCAGTAATAGAAGCCTGCAAAGATCGCGAACACCGCACCCAGCGACAGCACATAGTGGAAGTGCGCCACAACGTAATAGGTGTCATGGAGTGCCTGATCCATGCCCGCATTGGCAAGCACCACGCCGGTCACACCGCCCACGGTGAACAGGAAGATAAAGCCGATCGCCCAGACCATCGGGGTTTTGAACTCGATGGAGCCCCCCCACATGGTCGCGATCCATGAGAAGATCTTGATGCCGGTGGGCACCGCAATCACCATGGTGGCGGCGAGGAAGTAGGCTTTGGTGTCGACATCAAGGCCGACCGTGTACATATGGTGGGCCCACACGACAAAGCCGACAAAGCCGATCGCGACCATGGCGTAAGCCATGCCGAGATAGCCGAACACCGGCTTGCGCGAGAAGGTCGACACAATGTGGCTGATAATGCCGAAGCCGGGCAGGATCAGAATATACACTTCGGGGTGACCGAAGAACCAGAACAGGTGCTGGAACAGGATCGGGTCACCGCCACCGGCGGGATCAAAGAAGGTCGTCCCGAAGTTCCGGTCGGTCAGAAGCATGGTGATCGCGCCTGCCAGAACCGGCAGCGACAAAAGCAGCAGGAAGGCGGTCACAAGCACGGCCCAGACAAACAGCGGCATCTTGTGCAGCGTCATGCCCGGCGCGCGCATATTGAAGATGGTGGTGATGAAGTTGATCGCCCCCAGGATCGAGCTTGCCCCGGCAATGTGCAGCGACAGGATCGCGAAATCGACCGCGGGGCCTGCCTGGCCATAGGTCGACAAGGGCGGATAGATCGTCCAGCCGCCGCCAACGCCGAGATCGCCGGGAGGGCCCTCCATGAACATGGAGATCACCAACAGTGTGATCGAGGCGGGCAAGAGCCAGAAGGAAATATTGTTCATGCGCGGGAAGGCCATGTCCGGCGCGCCGATCATCAGCGGCACGAACCAGTTGCCAAACCCGCCGATCATCGCGGGCATGACCATGAAGAAAATCATGATCAGCGCGTGACCGGTCACAAGCACGTTGAACAGATGCGAATTATCGACAAAGTACTGGACGCCGGGCTCTTGCAATTCCATGCGCATGGCGATCGAGAACGCCCCGCCCAGAATGCCCATCAGGATCGCGAAGATCAGATAGAGCGTTCCAATGTCTTTGTGGTTGGTTGAAAACAGCCAGCGGGTCCAGAAACCCGGCATGTGGTGATCGTCCTCAGCCGCATATGCCATTTTTGATACTCCTTGAGCGCTTCCGCCCTAACCTTAATTCTTGTCCGCTGCGTTCGCTGCAACCGTCACCGGCGCAGTGTCATTGGCAGCAAATTCTTCCTTGGCCTTTTCAACCCAGGCCGCAAATTCGGCGTCCGACACCACATTGATGCGGATCGGCATAAAGGCGTGATCCTTGCCGCACAGCTCCGAGCACTGGCCAAAGAAGCTGCCTTCGCGCTCTGCCTGGAACCAGGTTTCATTGATGCGGCCCGGCACAGCATCGGTCTTGAGACCAAATTGCGGCATGGCAAAGTTGTGAATGACGTCGGTTGAGGTCACCAGAATGCGGACCTTCGCGCCAACGGGAACGACCACGGCATTATCAACATCAAGCAGACGCAGCGACGGATCGGTCAGCTCATCTTCTTTCAGCATATAGCTGTCAAACTCGATCTCGCCGTGATCAGGGTAGGAATAACTCCAATACCACTGATGGGCGGTTGCCTTGACCGTCAGATCAATGTCCTCGGGGATCGTGTCCTGGAAATAAAGCAGACGGAAGGACGGGATCGCGATAATCACCAGAATGACAATCGGCACCGCCGTCCAGATCACTTCGATCAGCGTATTGTGCGAGAAATTCGCCGGCTCGGGATTGGCGCGGCGATTGTAGCGGATCATCACCCACAGCAGCAAAAGACTGACAAAGATGGTGATCGCAACGATGATGACCAAAAGCAGGTTATGGAAGCTGGTGATTTCATGCATCACCGGGCTTGCCGCGTCTTGCAGGCCAAGCCCGCCATCTTGCGGCAGTGCCATCGCCCCGCTCGAAATACCAAAAGCTGCAAGCACGCCAAGCGCAACAAGCATCGCTGCCCGCAACACAGAAAAATTGCTGAAGAACCGCATGGACCGGTGAACTCCTTCCCTCAAGCTGATCACACTGCCAGACATGTGTTTCCGACACGCAACTGATACGCATCTGATCCACAAAGTGATCACGCCCTCCTCACTATCGTGCGCTCAAAGACCATAAAGGCGCAAGCAGCGCAAGGCCGAGCGAACCCTCGGCGACAGGAGGACGCAAGTCGGCTGCGCAACCCCGGCCTTTTGTATCAACAGCTTCCATCACTTTCCACACTGATTTTATGGAAAACTAGCGTGAAATGCAGCTAGCAGGTTTCAATCCCTCAAAGCAGTGTTATGTAAGAGAGTGAAGGAGAACCCCCATGTCCGACGCCCAAGATCCCAGCACAAACAACCTGTTTTTCGAGCGCACCGGAATGCGCCGCAACACGGTGGAAAGCCTTGTGGGACAAGCGCTTTCGGGCGCCGATGATGGCGAGCTGTTCCTTGAATACCGGGTCAGCGAAAGCCTCGTCTTCGATGATGGGCGGCTCAAATCAGCCAGCTTTGATACGAATCAGGGCTTTGGCCTGCGCGCCGTGGCGGGCGAACGGCAGGGCTATGCCCATGCCTCTGATCTTTCCGAAGATGCCATCAAACGGGCGGGCGCCAATATCGGTGCCGTCAAAGATGGTCATAACGGTGTGGTCGCTGCCGCGCCCCAGCCGACGAATCAGTCACTCTACGCCCCCGACAACCCCATCAATGCCGTGCCGTTTGAGCGCAAGGTCAAGCTGATGGAAGATATCGACGCCTATGCCCGCGACGCCGATGACCGGGTGCGGCAGGTGTCCTGCTCGCTGGCGGGCGACTGGCAGGCGGTTGAAATCATCCGAGCCGATGGATTGACCATGCGCGATATCCGCCCGCTGGTCCGGCTGAATGTCTCGGTCGTTATGGGCGAAGGAGACCGGCAGGAAACCGGATCGGAAGGCTGCGGCGGCCGTGTCAGCTTTGAACAGTTCATCGACCCCGACAATTGGCAGGCCCAGGTGGACAAAGCGATTGCCCAGGCGCGCACCAATTTGCAGTCGGTTCCTGCCCCGGCCGGTGAAATGACCGTGGTTCTGGGTCCCGGCTGGCCCGGCATCTTGTTGCATGAAGCCATCGGCCATGGCCTTGAGGGCGATTTCAACCGCAAGGGAACCTCGGCCTTTGCGGGCCTTTTGGGGGAACGGGTCGCCGCCCCCGGCGTCACCGTTATTGATGATGGCACCATTCATGACCGCCGTGGCTCACTCAGCATCGATGATGAAGGCACGCCGACAAGCCGCACCGTGCTGATCGAAGACGGTATTTTGAAGGGCTATATGCACGACCGGATGAATGCCCGTCTGATGGGCCATGCGCCCACCGGCAATGGCCGCCGGCAAAGCCACGCGCATCAGCCCATGCCGCGCATGACCAACACGGTCATGTTGTCGGGCCCTGAAGAGCCCGCCGGCATTCTTGCCTCGGTCAAGGACGGCATCTATGCGGTCAGCTTTGGCGGCGGTCAGGTTGATATCACCAGCGGCAAGTTCGTCTTTTCGTGTACCGAGGCTTACCAGATCAAGGACGGCAAGATCGGCGCGCCGGTCAAGGGCGCAACCCTGATCGGCAATGGGCCTGATGTGCTGACCAAAGTTCAGGCCATCGGCAATGACATGGCGCTTGACCCCGGCATCGGCACCTGTGGCAAGGCCGGACAGGGCGTGCCTGTAGGCGTGGGCCAGCCCACACTGCTGATCGGCGGGCTGACTGTGGGCGGCACGGCGGGCTGATTGATGACAAAAGCGTGGCTCAGCGTACTGATCTGTCTTGCGACAGGCGCCGTCCAGGCTTTGGAACCGCGGCAGACCAAACTCTATGACGAGATGTTCGGCCCCTGGCCGGCACCGCCCCGGATCACCGAGCTGGGCTGGCTGGCCAAAAGCCCTGATCCGGTCAAGCGTGTCACCCGCGCCCGGTCGCGCGATGTGCCGCGCAACCTGTCAGCCCTGGTTGAACTGGGGCGTCTGGCGTTCCGCTATCCCGGCACGCTGGGGGGCTATGCTGCGCGGCAGGGCCTGTCGTGCAATGTCTGCCACCCCGCGGGACAGGCGCAAACAAGCTTTCAACTCCAACCCTATTCGGGCAAGCCCGGTCATATCGACATTACCAATGCGCTGTTTTCTGCCCTCGGCGAAGACGGGCTTCACAATCCGGTTAAAATTCCCGACCTGAGAAAAGCGCGCGCACCGTTTGGCACCATCCAGCCGCTTAATGAGCTGGAACCCTTTATCAATCGCGTTGTGCGGGTTGAATTTGGCGGCATATATGCCCATCCGCTGATCCTGTCGGCCCTGACCGCTTATGTGCATGCACTCAAAGCGCCGCAAACCGCGGGAGCGAAAAGCACCGATAAAACGCTGCGCAAAGCGGGCCATGCTGAGCAGATGATCCGTCTGGCCTTTGAAGATCTTGACCGGGCCATGGGGGTGGTGGCCGCAGCGATCGCGGCGGAAGACGCACCGCTGACCCAGTTCGCGGTAGCGGCCACGCGCTCAGAACTTGGCCGAATCTATGAACGGCTCGATCCGCTTGATCCTTCGCGCGCCTCTCTCACCTTGTTGAGCGAACAGCTGCGGGAAATTTCCAACGCGATGGGGCGGGACAATCTGCGGGCCGCGCGCGGCTTTGTCGAACTGGTCTATGAGCAATTGGTGATCGAGCGCGAAGAAGTGCTCAGCCGGGCCGATCTGACCTATTACAATGAGGATTATTTGCGCGCCGCGCTCAGCCCTTCAAAGCCCCATCCGCTCGATCCGCCCTGGCCGCCCAAAGGCGCGGACGACGGGTCCGCTCAGTAAGCGAAGTCCTTGAACATGGCGCGGACATCGCCGTTCCATTTGCCGTGATAGAGCCGCAGCAATTCCTCAGCCGGGGTTTCGTTCTTCTCAACAATGCGGTCCAGCACGGTTAAAAAGCCGGTTTCGTCCCCGCCGACTCCATCTGGGTTGTGCCGGTTGAGCAAACCCTGCCGCGACAGCGCAATCACCTCGCGCGCAATATCGCGCACGCTGCGGCCCTGAATTTCAGCGTTCAGCCCCTGGGTGGCAACATCAAGGCGAAGCTGGTCGCGTTCCTCAGCCGACCAGCCCCTGACCAAATCCCAGGCGGCATCAAGGCATGTGGGGCAATAAAGCAAGCCCACCCACAAGGCAGGCAGAGCGCAAAGCCGGTTCCACGGTCCGCCATCAGCGCCGCGCATCTCGATAAAGCGCTTGAGACGCGCCTCGGGGAAAATCGTTGTCAGATGGGCTTCCCAATCTTTCAGGGTCGGCAACTCGCCGGGCAGACCGGGCAGCTCGCCTTTCAAAAAGTCGCGGAAGCTTTGTCCCGACACGTCGAGATAATCGCCGCCCCGGCCAACAAAATACATCGGCACATCCAGCGCATAATCAACCCAGCGTTCAAAGCCGAAGCCGTCTTCAAACACAAAAGGTAACATTCCGGTCCGATCAGGATCGGTATCGGTCCAGATATGGCTGCGCATCGACAAAAAGCCGTTGGGCTTGCCTTCGGTAAACGGTGAGTTGGCAAACAAGGCCGTCGCAATCGGTTGCAGCGCCAGCGCGACACGGAGCTTTTTCACCATGTCGGCTTCGGACGCAAAGTCCAGATTGACCTGCACGGTCGCGGTGCGGAACATCATGTCCCGGCCCAGCGTACCTTTGGTGGGCATATAGGCGCGCATGATCTTGTAGCGGCCCTTGGGCATGATCGGGGTTTCATCAAAACTCCACAGCGGCGAAAAGCCTGCCCCCAGAAACCCTACCCCGAGCTCGTCAGCGACTTCGCGGACCTGGGCGAGATGGGTATGTACCTCATCACAGGTCTGATGCAGGGTTTCGAGCGGTGCGCCCGACAATTCAAATTGACCACCGGGTTCCAGCGTGATCGATGCGCCATCCTGTTCCAGCGCAATAACATGGCCCGCTTCACTCACCGGTGACCAGCCAAAGCGCTGCAAGCCTTCGAGCATGGCACGTACGCCACGCTCGCCCTCATAATGCAGGGGGGAGAGATCTTCCCAATGAAAGCCGAACTTTTCATGCTCGGTGCCGATGCGGAACTCTGAGGGGTCTTTCGATCCCTCCTCAAGATAAGCAACGAGCGTATCGCGCGAGGCGACGGGAACCGATTTATCGAGCTTGGACATGAGCGTGAGCCGTGAGCATCATTGGAGGGGCCTCCCTCAGCCCGTCAGATCGTGTGGTGATTTCGGCTTAGCCTCTGGGGTCGTGCGCCGCAAGCCGGAATATAGACTATTCGGTCCAATCCCCATGGACCGACTGCCAAAGCGCCAGAGCGGCAAGGGCGGCGGTATCGGCGCGCAGGATGCGCGGGCCCAGCGACACCGGCACCGACGACCCAACCGCTCTTATCGCCTCCCGTTCGGCAGGCGAAAAGCCGCCTTCGGGCCCGATCAGCAGCGCAGCGGGGCCCGGCGCAAGCGCTTGAAGCGCAGCGGTCATGGGTTTTGCGTTTCGCGTCTCGTCACAGAATATGAGCCGCCGGTCTGCGGGCCAGCCGGCCAGCAATGACGATAATTTGATCGGCTCGCTGATCTCAGGCACCGACAGGCCGTGGCACTGTTCGACCGCCTCAATGGCGTTGGCGCGCAGCCGCTCGATCTTGACCCGGTCTACTTGCGTGTAGGCGGTCAGCACCGGCCAGATGCGGCCAGCCCCCAGTTCGGTCGCTTTTTCTGCGATGAAGTCGAGCCGGGCGCGTTTGACGGGCGCAAAGCACAGCCACAGATCGGGCAGCCGGTCCTGCTCTCGTGTCTGTCCAAGCGGCTCCACGCTTGCACTTTTCTTGCCAAGCGCGATGATTTGCGCGCGCCATTCGCCATCCCGGCCATTGAAGATCAGCACTTCGCCGCCGACCGTCTGGCGCATCACGGAATTGAGGTAATGGGCCTGCCCCGGATCAAGCGCCACGGCCTCGCCCGCACGCAAGTCAGCCTCGACGCACAGCCTTATTTTGGGGTTGGTGAAATCGATCTCATCGCTCATGGCCCTGTTTTGCGTCTTGCAGAGAAAAACACAAGCCATCTTGTTCTTTTGAGGCCTTGGCGCTAGGCGTGTGGGCATGAGCAAAAATGACAAACTTCCTGCCGGAATTATCGCCAAAATCGTCGTGTTGATCGCCCGCGGCATTAGCTGGCTGATCCCGCAAGCCTTGAAAGATGGCGCGGGCGCAGGCGCGGGATCAGCCGCGCGCGGCATTGGCGGTTTCTTCGGCCAGTTCGGGCCTTACTGGCGGCTGATGCGGGGCGACAAGCCCATCGGCTGGTGGCTGTTGTTCATTCCCTGCCTGTGGGGCATCGGCATGGGGACATGGAATGGCGGGCCATTGGTGACGGGCGGGGTTTCCAGCGAAATCTGGCCCGACGGATTTATGATCCTGATGTTCCTGCTGGGCGCCATTGTCATGCGCGGGGCGGGCTGCGTCCTCAACGACATGATCGATCGCGATATCGACCGGCAGGTCGAACGCACCAGGTCCCGGCCCTTGGCCAGCGGGGAGGTGTCGATGATGGAAGCGACCGTTCTTCTCGGCTTTTTGTGCCTGATCGGTTTAGCCATCCTGCTGCAGCTCAACCCGTTCGCCCAGATCGTCGGCGTGGCCTCACTGGTGCCGGTGGCGATCTATCCGTTCCTGAAGCGCGTGACCAACTGGCCGCAAATCGGGCTGGGCATCGCGTTCAACTGGGGCGCGCTGTTGGGTTTTGCGGCTGTGGCCGGTCACCTCAATGAGATTGCCGGGCTTTTGTATGCGGCGGGCTTTTTCTGGACGCTGGCTTACGACACGATTTACGCCCATCAGGACAAGGATGATGATGCGCTGATCGGCGTTGGCTCCACTGCGCTGGCGCTGGGGTCCCGCACCAAGCCTTTTGTCGCCATTTGCCTGGCACTCACCCTTGGCCTTGTTCTGGCCTCGGGCATTTTGACCGGCATGACCTGGCTTTTTTACACATTTTGGATATTTGCCGCCCTGCACGCCTTCTGGCAAATCGCCGTTCTGGAGATAGACGATCCCGAATTGTGCCTTAAACTGTTCAAAGCGAATCGGGATTTCGGGCTTTTGCTGGCAGCAGCCATTCTGTTCGGCACCGCCATCCCGCTTGGCTTAACCAGTTAGGGGCTCTGAGGGAGGGCAACATGTTGGATCAAATCACAGCCAATCCGGCGATCGGCACGGCTGTCAGCTATCTTGTTTACTTTGCATTGTGGCCGATTGTTCTGGTGTTCGCGATTGCGTTCATCCGCGTCGGCAAAGTCTTTACCCAAGGCGCAAAACCTGAGGATTTCCCCTCAGGCGTCAAGCATGGGTCAGACCCGTATTGGCGGTTGAACCGCGCCCATATCAATATCTTTGAAAGCCTGCCGATCTTCGCCGTCATGGTGTTTGGCGGCATTGCGATGGGCGTCGTCGATGATCATTTCGCGCTTTTGTGCCGGATTGCGGTGGCTGGCCGGATTGTCCAGACGCTGGCGCACCTGTCGTCGGGCGGGCTGGTGGCCACCAATATCCGTTTTGCCGGTCTGGGTGTGCAGCTTGTCTGCTTCATTCTGATGGCGCTTGCCATCCTGTAGCAAATACCGCGCTTGACTCAAGGCGTGAATGGTGGTTCATTTCTTCAAGGAATGAATGGCAATTCACGCCTTGAGGATTTATGGCCTATCGCCGGACAGAAAAAGTTCAGTCGCGCCTGGACGAAACCCGCGAGCAGATTGTGCGCGCGGGCCGAAAATTTGTGGCGCGCAACGGCTTTGCCAAAACCTCCATGGCTGAAATCGCCCGCGAGGCGGGTGTCGCAACCGGCACGCTTTACAAGCATTTCACCAGCAAGGATGAGCTGATCTGCGAGATTTATCGCCTGAACGGCCTTTATGAGATGGGCCGGATCGAGGCGATTTCTCAACAGACAGACCTGCCCGCATCCACCCGCATCGAAACCGCTATTCGCAGCTTCCTTTCCCGCGCCATGCAATCCCGCCCCATGGCTTATGCCTCTTTGGAAGAGCCTGCGGGTGCTGCGCTTGAAATTGAACGCATCAAGATGCGTGAGCTGCACACCAAAATCTATCAACGCATGATCGAAGACGGCATCGCAGCCGGTGAGTTTTCCGAGCAAGACCCGTTTGTGTCGGCCTCAGGCATTGCCGGGGCGGTCACCGCCTCCATGATCGGTCCTCTCAATTTCAGCCGGACCCTCACAACCACCGACATTGACCACATTATTGACGGGCTGGTGAGCTTTTGCCTCAACGCCGTCAGCGCAAGGAGCCCCTTATGAGCACCACCGAAGTCACTCAAAAACGCCGCCCGCCGCCGCGAATGGTTCGCCCGCTCGACATCTTCACCGAAGCGGAATATCTCGAATTGCGGTCAAAATCGGACCTGATGGCCACCTGGCTGTTCATCGCCAATTGGGGCATCGTCTTTGCCGCCATGGCCTTTTTTGCCGCCTGGCCCAATCCGCTCAGCTTTGTGATTGCGGTCATGATCATCGGCGCGCGCCAGCTTGGCTTTGCGGTGTTGATGCATGATGGCAGCCACGGGCTGTTGTTCAACAATATCAAGATCAATGATTTCGTAACTCAGTGGTTTGCGGCCATGCCGATTGCGACCGATATCCGGCCCTACCGGCCCTATCACCTGACCCATCACCGCTACACCCAGCAGGACGAAGACCCTGATCTGATCCTGTCGGCCCCCTTCCCCACCACCAAATCAAGCTTCCGCCGCAAGGCGATCCGCGACTTGACCGGCCAGACCGCCTTCAAGCAACGCCGCAGCCAGTTGCGCGCCGCCCTTGGCAAGCCTGAATGGAAACTGGCCCAGCGCATCACCCATTTCTGGGACAAGCTGGGCGGCTTTGTCGTCACCAATGTGATCTTGTTGGCCGGCCTTGCCGCACTGGGTCACTGGTATCTTTATCCGCTTTTGTGGCTGGTGCCGCTGATGACCTGGTATCAGTTCATCACCCGCATCCGGAACATTGCCGAACATGCGCTGGTTCCCGACAATAATGATCAATGGCGCAATGCCCGCACCACCGAGGCCAACTGGCTGGAGCGGCTGCTGATCGCGCCCAATTTCGTCAACTATCATGTCGAGCATCATTTGTTCATCTGGCTGCCCGCCTACAAACAGCCCCGTGTCCACAAGATGCTGATCGAACGTGGCTATGGCGAGCGCATGGAAACCGCCAAAGGCTATTGGGATATTCTGTCCCGCGCTTTCTCGCGCCCCGAAGGACAAAGCGGCGGTGATGGCGGCGAAAAGCGCAAAGGCATCGACAAGCCCATGTTTGAAGCGCCAACCAGCGCGTGACCCGATCAATCAGCGAATGGCGCGCCTTCATTCGCGCCAACACCGAAATTTCGGCACCTCCGCTCACCCCGGAGGTGCCGCTTTATCTGGCCTCTGACAGGCTTGATCTGTGGCGCATGGGCGAGGCCGAGCTTGACCGTATCGGCCTGCCCGCCCCCTTCTGGGCCTTTGCCTGGGCCGGTGGTCAGGCGTTGGCCCGGACCGTGCTGGACACCCCCGCGCTGGTTCGCGGCAAAAAGGTGCTGGATTTCGGCGCAGGCTCCGCCCTTGTGGGCATTGCGGCCGCCAAGGCGGGCGCAACAGTGACGGCCTGTGAAATCGACCCCGTGTGTGAAGCTGCAATCAGTCTCAATGCCGAACACAATCAGGTCACGCTTGCCTGCCTGATTGAGGATGTCGTCGGCGCGCCAGGCGGCTGGGACGTCATTCTCGCCGCCGATGTCTGTTATGAGGATGCCAGCGCAAAACGCATCACAGGCTGGCTTCAATCCGAAGCCGCGCGCGGTGTGACCGTGCTGGTCGGCGATCCGGGCCGAACCTATTTTCCGCAAAGCGAATTTGAACAGATCGCGCGCTATGCGGTGCCGACCGACAGCCGGGTGGAAGACACGGACCTACGCAATGCGCGGGTCTGGCAGTTTCGAACGTAACGCCAAAACCCGCTCAACCCGCAAAAATACCGGCAGGCCAAGCGTGAGCCCCAGCACCTGCAGGCTCATGGTCAAGCTCATCAGCCCATCAAAATTCTCGGCATCATCGAGCACCCATCCGCCAAACAGCGGCCCGAACGTGTTGCAGAACACCGACACAGCCATGGCAATGGAAATCCACCGGCCTTCGACATCAAGCTCGGCCAGCGCGCCGAAATAAAACGGCATGGCGAGCACAAAGGTCACCGACCACAAAAACAGGCCGAAGCCGAGCATGACTTCACCGGTTGCCGTCATCGCAAGATAAAGACCGATCGTATGCCCCACCATGCCCAGCATGAAGGGCCAGGTCCGGCCAAAACGCGTGCCGAAGATCGAGCCGAACAAAGGTCCGGGAATGCTTGCCAGAAACACGATCATGAGCAATGTGCCCTGCCGCGCCCCGGTAATATCCAGCGAAATCGCCTTGCGTTCAATAAACGCCCAGGCCGACGCTTCGGCCAGTTGAATGAACACCATCACCAGCATCAGCAGGATCGGCAAAAGCGCGCCGCCTGCGCCCGCAGTCTTGCGCGCCATGCCCTGCACAGCTTCACGCCAGGGCGCGCCTTCGCGCGGGGCTTTGGGGATGTGGATGTAAAAGGGCAGAAAAACGATCGCGAGCAGCACCATCGCCCCATAGACCGCATCAATGCCGTAAAGCGGTGTAAGCTCCGGCAAAATGCGCAGCAAAAGCGCCATAGCGCTCATACCGACAATCATGGTCAGCGACATCAGCCGGTCAGGTTCCCGGCTGGCGGCCTCGCTGGCTCCGTTGATCACCGTGACAATCCCGGTGGCAAAGCCAACCATGGCGCGCGCGCCAAGCAACACCCCGTAATTGTCGGTGATCATCGACAAGATGCCAAACAGCACAAAGGCCCCCACCGCCCACAAGGCCACGGGCAGGCGGCGCATAATGCCGGCAAAGCTCGAAACCAGCACAATGGCGATCCCCGCTGCGCCGATCTCAACAGTGATGGCAAGGGCTGCCAGGGAATGGCTGATCTGAAACTCGTCCATCAGCGCACCGACAATCATCGGCATCACACCGAAGATTGTCCCGCTGACAAAACTTGTCGCAACCACGGCGGACAAAAGCCGCCATTCCCCAAACCGGCCAAGCATGGCCATTCATCCCTGTTCACGTTTGCAAATTGCGTGCGATAGTAGCGGCGAATCGTATGAGAACAATTCAAATCGGATTTTGATGGCGCCGCTCAAACCCAAACATTACGCCCGGATGCATCAAGGCTTTGATGCCTCGATTTCATCACAGCATGATTGCGGCCGCTGGTGCGCGCCGCTCAATGGCGGCCAGCCCATTTGCTGCACGACCGAAGCCGCCATCCCGATTGCCGACAAGGCCGAATGGAAGCACCTGAAAAAGCGGACCGATCTGTGGCACCTTTATAAGCCCGCCAAAGACGACGAACACGCCCGCAAAATCGTCGATGAGTTGCATCCCAATTGCGTGGCAATTGAATGCAAAGGCGCCGCCCATTGCGAGCGGGACAATCGCACCCTCGCCTGCCGGGCCTTCCCCTTCTATCCGTATGTCGACAAGAATGATGAAATTCTGGGGCTTGCCTATTACTGGATCTTTGAAGATCGCTGCTGGGTGCTGTCCAATCTCGACATTGTTGAGCCCGGCTTTGTCACCCAGATGCTGCACACCTACGAGTTTCTGTTTTCCATGGACGAGGATGAGTTTGAAGCCTTCCGCGACCAGTCGGCCAAGCAACGCCGCGTCTTTTCGCGCTGGAAGCGGCCCATTCCGCTGATTGGCCGGGACGGCGCGCTTTACAAAATCCTGCCCAAGGGCAAAGGCATAGCGCCCGCAACCCGTGCCGATTTCGGCAAGCACGGCCCTTATGTCTCCAAAAAAGCCTATGACAAGGCCGTGAAAGAGGCCCAGTCATGACGCGGACTGCATTCCTGACCGGTGGTACCGGCTTTGTCGGCATCAATGTCGCCAAAGTCCTCACCGAACAAGGCTGGGCGGTCACCGCGCTACACCGCCCGTCGTCCGATTTGACCTATCTGACCCGCTTTCCCGTCGCACTTGCGCAAGGCTCAATCCTCGACAAAGACAGTCTGCGCGCAGCCATCCCCGACGGCACCGACACGATCTTTCATGTCGCGGGCGATACCAATCTGTGGAAGCCGCGCTATGCCGAACAATTCGCCAACAATGTCACCGGCACCATCACTGTCCGAGATGTGGCGGTTGAAAAAGGCGTGCGCCGGCTGGTGGTGACAAGTTCCACCGCCGCGTGGGGCGATGTCAGCGGCGAGGTGATTGAAACGCGCCCCAAACAGGGCAAAGACAGCACCGTCAATTATTACAAAACCAAACATCTGGCTGAGCTTGAAGCGCTCAAAGGCATTGATCAGGGGCTTGAAGTTGTGGTCATGAACCCCGCCGTCATTATGGGGCCGTTTGATCGGGGCACCTGGGCGCGTTTGTTCTTCATGGCCAAAAAGGGTGCGAAATTGCCCGTCATGCCCGGCACGATTTCGGCCGCCCATGTCGAACAGGTGGCCCTGGCCCATGTTGCCGCCGCCGACAAGGGACGTGTGGGGGAAAATTACATTCTGGGCGGCGCAAATCATGACTGGCGCGAAGCGATGGCGCTGATCTTCTCAGCCGTTGGCGCGCCGGTTCCCACCATGAATGTTCCCCTGCCCGTTCTGCGTGGCGCGGCACATGTCATGGATGCGCTGAGCCGCCTCACCCACAAAGAACCCGCGATCACGCCCGATGCCATCACTTTGATGGCCAAACCCACCTTCACCCACGCACAAAAGGCGCAAGACGAACTCGGCTTTCAGGTCGTGCCGCTCGACACAATGGTCAAAGATTCATATGACTGGCTGATCGCCGAAGGGCTTTTGTAACTGACCGTCAGGACTGCCATGCCGCTTAAATCCCGTGCCGAAGCGCTCGATTTCGCCGCCGACCTTGTCACTCGCGCCCGCAAGAAAGGCGCTGATCAGGCCGATTGCCTGTTTGTGCAAAGCCAAAGCCTGGCTGCGCAGGTGCGCAATGGCGAGCTGGAAGAGCTTGAGCAGGCCGACAGTTTCGACATCGGATTGCGGGTCTTTGTCGGCCAAAGCCAGGCCATTGTCTCAAGCACCGATATTGGCCGCGATGCGCTGCCCGAAATGATCGAACGCGCGATCGCCATGGCCAAGCTCGCCCCTGAAGACCCCTATGCGGGGCTGGCCGATCAAAGCCGGCTGGAACGCCACGCCGGTGATCTTGATCTGGCCGATAGCACAACGCCCGACAGTGACTGGCTGATTGATCAGGCCAAAACCGTTGAGGCGACCGCCTTGTCTCATGAAGGCATCACCAATTCAGAAGGCGCGGACGCCAGCTGGTCGATGGCGCGGCTGGCTTTGTCGACATCGGGCGGTTTTGAAGGCGCCTATGACACCACAAGCTTTGGCGCATCCTGTTCGGTCCTCGCCGGGGAAGGATTGGGCATGGAGCGGGATTATTCCTATTCCAGCGCGCGCCACCGCGATGATTTGATGAGCGCCGAAGCCATCGGCCATGAAGCCGCCACCCGCACCCTCAAAAGGCTCGGGGCGCAAAAGCCCAAAACCGCACGCGTGCCGGTGGTCTATGATCCGCGGCTGTCCGGCTCCATCGTCAGCGCCCTGGCCGGCGCGATTTCGGGCAGCTCAATTGCCCGTAAGTCAAGCTTCCTGACCGACAAGATCGGCGAACAGATTTTGGCCCAGGGCATTACCATCATCGACGACCCCAAGCGCAAACGCGGCCTGCGGTCCAAACCCTTTGACGGCGAAGGCACCGCCAACAAGCCGCTCAAGCTAGTCGAAGAGGGGGTGCTGAAACATTATCTGCTCGACAGCGCCACTGCCCGTCAGCTCGGCATGGCCCCCAATGGCCGGGCCGCCCGCGGCACCGGCGGACCGCCCGCGCCATCGGCCACCAATCTGTATTTGCAAGCGGGCAAGGTTTCGCGCGATGAGTTGATCGGGGCCATTCCCGACGGCTTTTACGTCACCGAAATGATGGGCCAGGGTGCCAATCTGGTGACCGGCGATTACAGCCGGGGGGCCTCAGGCTTCTGGATCCGCGACGGCCAATTGGCCGAACCGGTGAACGAGGTGACGATTGCGGGCAATCTGAAAGAGATGTTCCTCAATCTCACCCCCGCCAGCGATCTCGAATTCCGCTACGGCATCAATGCCCCCACACTGCGCGTTGATGGTTTGATGGTCGCCGGGGCGTAAACCATGGCGGAGACCCGCGCCGATCTTGACCTCATCACACAGGCTGTGCGCGAAGCCGGGGCGCTGGCCCATCGCCATTTTAAAGACGGTGTCGATCACTGGCACAAAAAAGACGCAACCCCGGTATCGGAGGCCGATCTTGAAGTGGACCGGCTGTTGCATGAGCGGCTGCGCAGCGCCCGGCCCGCCTATGGCTGGCTGTCGGAAGAAACCGAGGATGACCCTGACCGGCTTGCACGATCCCGCGTCTTTGTTGTTGACCCGATTGACGGCACCCGCGCCTTTGTCGAAGGCAAGCCGCATTTTGTGGTGTCGATTGCCGTGGTGGACCAGGGCCGGCCCTTGGCCGGGGTGCTCTATAATCCCGTCCATGATGAGCTATACGCTGCCCTGTCGGGCCATGGCGCAACATTGAATGGCCAGCGCATTGCACCGGCCCCGCGCACCCGGCTGACGGACGCCCATATGATCGGCGCGGAGGGCATGTACCGCTATCCCACATGGCCTGAAGCGTGGCCAGCCCTCACCATTTCAACGGTCAATTCGATCGCCTATTCGGTTGGGCTGGTGGCGGCGGGCATGGCCCATGGGGTGGTGGCGCTCTCCCCCAAATCGGATTGGGATCTGGCGGCTGCCGATCTCATCATGACCGAAGCGGGCGGCGCGATCTCTGATCATCGCGGGGGCCGGTTTGTCTACAATCAGCCCAAGCCCCACCATCCGACATTGGCGGCCGCAGCCCCTGATTTTCACGCCATTTTGCTGCAAAAACTGACCGAATTCGACACAGGAAAACCATCAGGAACGCGGTGACGCTGCGACGTTCAAGTCATGATTTGCATTTTTTGCTGTGATAGGGTCCGCGACCTTAATCGCAAGAAGGGCATCCGCCTTTGGCTGATCCATTGACCATTGCCGAGCAAACCGCGCCGACACGCGGTGACAGCTGGCCGCTGTTCAAGCGGTTGGTGCGCACCTATTTGCGGCCGCACTGGCCGCGCCTGAGCATCGCCATTGTGTGCATGTTGCTCGCAGCAGGGGCCGAGGCGGCGATTGCCTTCATTCTTGATCCGGCGATCCGCTATCTGTTTTTGGAAAAAGACCCCGTCATGCTGACGCTGCTGCCGCTCACCGTAATCGGCATTATGGCGGTGAAGGCCGGTGCTGCGTACGGCCAGTCGGTTCTGATGGGCTTTGTCGGCCAGCGCATTGTCGCTGATATTCAGATCAATCTGTTTTCGCGCATCATGCGCGGTGATCTGGCCTGGATCAGCCGCATCCATACCGGACGGCTGATCTCAAGCTTCATCAATGACGCGATGTTGCTGCGTGAATCCCTGACCAAGGTGGTGGTGGGGTTTGCCTCCGACCTCACCAAGGTGATCGCGCTGGCCGGTGTGATGTTCTATCAGGACTGGCAGATGGCGCTGATCGTGATTTGCGTGCTGCCGCCGGTCATCGCCTATATCCGCCGGGTCGGCAAACGAATGCGCAAAGCCTCCACCCAGGGGCAGGAAGAAACCGGCACACTGTCATCATTGCTGTCGGAATCGCTGGGCGGTGTACGTACGGTCAAAGCCTATAATCAGCAGGGCCGCGAAATTGACCGGGTGACCCAGTCGATCAATCGCCGCTTCGGCTTTTTCTTCAAACAAATCCGGGTCAGTGCCGCCGCCTCACCCGCCACCGAAGCGATGACGGGCGTCGCCATTGCCGGTGCGATCTATTTTGCCGGCACCAAGGCCCTGACCGGCGAGATGGAGATCAACAATCTGGTCTCCTTCATCGGGGCAATGATGTTTGCTTTGCGGCCGCTCAAATCACTCGCCAATCTCAACACCAAATTGCAGGACGGGCTGGCTGCGGCTGTGCGCATCTTTGCTTTGATGGATACCCCCCATTCCATTCAGGACCGTGACGACGCCAGACCGCTCGCCATCGATCAGGGGGCTATTCAGTTCAAGGGCGTACGCTTTGCCTATGATGACGGCACCGAGGCGCTCAACCATGTCGACCTTGATGTCCCTGCGGGCAAGACCATCGCCCTTGTGGGTCCTTCCGGCGGCGGCAAATCCACCATCCTTAATCTCATCCCGCGCTTTTATGACGTCACCCAGGGCGCGATCACCATTGATGGTACCGATGTGCGCGATGCCACCATTGAAAGCCTGCGCGCCTCCATCGCGCTGGTGACGCAGGAGCCTTTCCTGTTTGACGACACAATCGCCAGCAACATTCTATATGGCCGCCCCGATGCCAGCCAGGCCGAGCTTGAAGTCGCTGCAAAAGCAGCGGCCGCGCATGACTTTATCGCGCGGCTGCCCGACGGCTATCAGACGGTGGTGGGCGAGGATGGCCTCAAACTGTCAGGCGGCCAGCGCCAGCGCATCGCGATTGCGCGCGCCATGTTGAAAGACGCACCTATCCTGCTGCTTGATGAGGCGACCAGTGCGCTCGACACCGAAGCCGAACGCAAGGTGCAAGACGCGCTCAAGACGCTGATGGCTGGCCGCACAACGCTGGTTATCGCCCACAGGCTGAGCACCATCGTCGATGCCGATATCATCTATGTCATTGAGAATGGGACGGTAATTGAACAGGGCACCCATACCGAACTTCTCACGCTTGACGGGCTTTATGCGCGCCTGTACCGACAGAGTGCGCTTGACGATACAAAGCTTGATCAATCCGAACCGTTAAACCGCACAGCCTGATTGCGGGAGGGGGAATGCTGCTTGCCACTTACCGGGGCTTGATGCGCGTGGCCACGCCGATGGTGCCGGTCATGCTTGCCTTGCGCGCGCGGCAGAAGAAAGAGCATCCAGCCCGCCGTCATGAGCGCATCGGCAAGCCCTCCATTCCGCGTCCCAACGGTTTCCTTTTGTGGATCCATGCCGCCTCGATCGGCGAAAGCGTGTCGGTGCTGCCGCTGGTTGAACGTATTTTGCAGCACCGCACCGGCGCGCAAGTTCTGCTCACCACCCATACGGTCACCGCGGCTGCGGTGATGGCCAAACGCCTGCCGCGGGGGGCCATTCATCAGTTCGTGCCAATTGACCACCCCACCATGGTCAAACGCTTTATCGAGCACTGGAAACCCGATGCGGCCTTCTTTGTGGAAAGCGAGCTGTGGCCCAACCTGATTGTGGAGAGCAAGGCCGCCGGCATCCCCATGGCGTTGGTTAATGCGCGCATATCCGAACGCAGTTTCTCGCGCTGGAAGTTGGCCCCTGCCTCGTTCCGGCGGCGCATGTTTGGTGCTTTTGACGTGATTGTCGCCCAGGACGAGACAATCGGCGGATTTTTTGAAGAACTGGGGGCTGAGCGGGTGATTGTGACCGGCAATCTGAAATTCGCCGCGCCGCCTTTGTCCGCCAACCCCGAAGCGTTCAGCGCGCTGGAAGGGCTGATCCGGGGGCGTCCCCGCTGGCTCGCCGCCTCCACCCATCCCGGTGAGGAAGAGCTGATCGGCGAGGCGCATCATCTGCTCAAAAAACATTTCCCCAACCTGCTGACAATTGTGGTGCCCCGCCATGACAATCGCGGCGTGCAGATCGCCGCCATGTTGCGAACCAATGGGTTGGTCACGCGGTTGCGGTCATCAGGCCAGACAGCGGGGCTTGACCGCGCCGATATCTATATTGGCGATACGACCGGCGAGATGGGCCTGTTCTTCCGCCTGTCGCCGGTTGTCTTCATGGGCGGGTCGCTGGTCGAACATGGCGGGCAAAACCCTTTGGAACCCGCGCGCCTCAACTCGGCCATTCTGCATGGTCCGCATGTGCAGAATTTCGACATGCCCTATCAGGTGCTCGATGACAGCGGCGCGGCGCAGACGGTCGACTCGGCGCAAGAGCTGGCCGATGCGGTGGCGGGCCTGTTGCATGACCGCGACGAACGCTCCCGCCGGGCTGAACGCGCCGCTGCCATCGGCTTTGACAATTCCCGCGTTCTTGACCGTGTTTATGCCGCCATCGAACCGTTGGTGACGCAAGCACGCCATGGAGAAGGCGCATGAAGGCGCCCCAATTCTGGTGGTCCGATGCGCCCAGCTGGCGCGCCAGGCTGCTCGCGCCTGCTGGCCGGATTTACGCCAAAACCATCACCGATGCCTTCACCAAGACCACACCGTTCAATGCCTCCGTTCCTGTCTTTTGCGCGGGCAATCTGGTGGCCGGCGGTGCGGGCAAGACACCAACCAGCCTGTGGCTTGCCAAGGCCTTGCAATCGCGCGGCCACAAGCCCGCCTTTTTGACCCGCGGCTATGGCGGCACCGAAAAAGGCCCGCTTGTGGTGTCTGAACGCCACCATGATGCCGC
Organism: Alphaproteobacteria bacterium; assembly: GCA_965227065.1. Taxonomy (GTDB): domain Bacteria; phylum Pseudomonadota; class Alphaproteobacteria; order SPJN01; family SPJN01; genus CBDDFN01. The sequence goes on along the minus strand of CBDDFN010000009.1, from coordinate 69,949 downwards.
CCGTGTCGGCGATGAAGCCCTTCTGCTCAGCACTGCGGGGCTCACCATTGTGGCGCGCGACCGGGCCGAAGGCGCGCGCCTTGCGGTTGAAAAAGGTGCAACCGCCATCATCATGGATGACGGGTTCCAAAATCCCGGCCTCGCCAAGGATTGCGGACTTGTGGTGATTGATGCCGAACGCGGCTTCGGCAACGGCTTGTGCATTCCCGCCGGTCCCCTGCGCGAGCCGCCCGGCCAGGGCTTTGCCCGCGCCCAGGGCGCACTGGTGCTGGGTGGGACTTTAGAGCAGCGCACAGCCACCGCCGAAAGGCTCGTCCCCGCACACTTGCCGGTGGTGACAGGACGGCTTGTCCCGGGCCGGGGCTGTGAGTGGGTGGCGGGCCAGCCGCTGACCGCTTTTGCCGGGATCGGTGCGCCCGAGCGGTTTTTCGCCACGCTGGAAGAACTCGGCGCAGAGCTCAAAGGCCGGTTTGAATTTCCCGATCATCACCCCTATAAGCCCCAGGACATGATTTTGATCGAGCGCCACGCGCGCAGCACCTATTCAATCCCCATCACCACCGAAAAGGACGCGGTTCGCCTTCCTGTGTCGATGCGCGGCAAGATTGCTATGATCCGGGTTGATCTGGAACTTGATGACCGCGCACCGCTGGACCGGCTGATTGATCAGACCCTCACCGCTCATTTGGCCGCCCATGCAAATTGACCACAAAACCGGCACAAAGCCGCTCAAAGCCAAATATGTCTTTGAAGGCGCGGCGCTTTATTTCGCTTATGGGCTGTTCAAGCTTCTGGGTCTCAAATGGGGGTCGGCCTTTGGCGGCTGGATCGGCCGCAACCTGGCCGCCCGGGTGGGCCGCACCAAAAAGGCCCGCCGCCGGATCAAAGCCGCCCTGCCCCATCTGTCAGACGCCGAAATCGACGCGATTGTGATGGAGATGTGGGACAATGTCGGCCGTACGATTGCCGAATATGCCCATCTCGAAAAGTATCGCCGCGATGTGATGGAGAACCGCCAGGATTTGATGCAAATCCCGGAGCGTGACCTCTATCACCACATGGTTGAAAATCACCGGCCGGTTTTCTTCGTCGCCGCCCATATGGCCAATTGGGAAATTCAGCCCATCGCCATCGCGCCCTATTATGATGATGTGGGCGAACTGGTCCGGCCCGCCAACAATCCCATTGCCAACCGCCTGATTTTCACCATCCGCCAGCGCAGCGTTGCCAAACATCCCATTCCCAAGGGCCGAAAGGGCGCGCGTCCTTTGATGAAGCACATTCGCAAGCATGGTATTCTGGCTATGCTGATTGATCAGAAAGCCAATGACGGGATCGAGGCCGAGCTTCTGGGGCTCAAAGCCATGACGCCGGTTGGCCCGGCCGTGCTCGCGCTGAGAAACAAGGCCCGCATCATCCCGGTGATGAATGAGAGGATTGAGGGTCACAAATTCCGAATCACCGCGCTTGAAGAAGTGCCGGTCGAAGACACCGGCGATTTTGAAGCTGATGTGCTTTCAATCACCCAGACGCTCAATAATCGGGTGGCCGAGATGGTCACCGCCAATCCCGGCCAATGGCTGTGGCTGCACAACCGCTTTAAGGATTATTGAGCCTTTTCAGGCTTGGGCATGGGCGGTACCAGCAGCGCGGGATCAAGCCGCGCGCCGAACCAGGAAATCCCCCAGTGCAGATGTGGCCCCGTGGCCCGGCCGGTTGCCCCGATCGCGCCGATGGGATCGCCCTGGCGGACCCGCTGTCCTACCTTCACATCAATGCGCGACATATGGATCATGATGCTTTGAACGCCATGGCCATGGTCAAGCATGACGGTCCCGCCGGTAAAATAATGATCCTCTTCAGCCAGCGAGATCACCCCGCCTGCGGGGGCCACAATCGGCGTGCCGGTGGGCGCGGCAACATCCACGCCCGAATGAGGGTTGCGCGGCTCGCCATTCAAAATTCGCTGGGAGCCGAACACCCCTGAAATGATGCCTTTGGCAGGCCAGATGAACTCTTCAAAAACATCATCGATGGGCGTGGCGCGTTTGCGCGCCTCTTTGATCTGGGCAAATTCGCGGGCAATGCGATTTTGAACCTCCGGCGTCCGCGGCGGGGTCACCTTACCCGGCGGCAAACCATCAATGCGCTGAATATTATAGCTGCGCTCGCTCAGATTGATCAGCTTGGTTTCCACCGCCCCATCAGGCTTGACCGCCACCAATTGATGGTTGAGCGCCGATGACCGGTTAAAGCCGATGACGAAGCGGCCCTGCGGATCAACGCGGACGGTCTGGCCATCCATTTTAAGCTCGGTGCCCGGCTCGGTCTGGCCGCGCAGCAACGAACCCTGCGTCATCGCGCCCTTGATCTCGATGGCGCCGGCCACCGAACTCCACAATAAAACGCTTAAGAGGATGAGCGCGCGCATTGCAGCTCCCTTTCACTTGCCGCAACCGCGTCGCGATAGGCTTCCTGACGCTCAACCGACCAATATTTGAGCTGCTCTAGCGGGATTTTTTCGCCCGTGACCGCGCACAAGACATATTGGCCCGGCCAGATGACGGTGAAGTCGGGCGTTGAAAATTCAAGCTTGGCGGGCCCTTCAGGCAGGCCGCCGGGATCGCGGTTCATCTATCGTCACTCCTCATCCTCAAAAAGGCTTTGCTGCTTTTGAGGTTTCGATTTGGGCGCAGATTTGCGCGGCTTGCCCTCAAGCATCGCCGCCCGCGCCTCATCGGCAAATTCGATACGCACGCGCTGACCCGGTGTGGTGTCCGCCGCGCGGCGCACCGGTGCGCCCTTATCGTCGCGCACCAGCGCAAAACCGCGCTCCAGCACGCTGTGATAGGAATAGGCATGCATCATTTTCTGGGCGAAGTCGAGGCGCTCGCGCCCCTTGCGCAGGCGCAGATCCTTAGCCCGGCCAAGCCGGGCGGTAAGACCTGCGCTGCGGGCGGCGTCATTGCGGATCTGCTGTTTGAGCAGCGTGGGCTTGAGCGCCACCCCGGCGCGCTCCACCCGCCCCTTGTGAAGACGGATCAAAGCCAACAGACCGCGCGGCAAACCAGCCGCCGCCCCATCAAGCCGCTGACGCGGCAGGGCGAGCAGATCGCTGAGACGTGGCAGACCCCGGCCCAATCCCTCCACCTTGTTTTTACGCTCCCGCATTGCGCGTGTCTGGGCGCGCAGGGCGCGTGTCCCAAGTTCGGCCACGCTGGCCTGCAAGTCCCGCCGCACCGGCACCGCCATTTCCGCCGCCGCCGTCGGTGTCGGGGCGCGCCGGTCGGAGGCATAATCGATCAAAGTGGTGTCGGTCTCATGGCCGACCGCCGAAATCAGCGGGATGGCGCTGGCGGCTGCCGCGCGCACCACCGCCTCTTCATTAAACGCCATCAAATCTTCAAGACTGCCGCCGCCGCGTGCCACGATCAGCAAATCGGGACGCCCTTCGCCCATGGCATTAAAACCCTCAATAGCGGCCACAATCTGGGCTGCGGCCCCCTCGCCTTGCACCTGCACAGGCCAAACCGTCACCCGACGGGGAAAGCGGTCCGAGAGCCGATGCAAAATATCGCGAATGACCGCGCCGGTCGGCGAGGTCACAACCCCGATATGGGCTGGCAGGAAGGGCGGCGCCTGTTTGCGTTCCGCCGCGAACAGCCCTTCGGCGGCGAGGCGTTTCTTGCGCTCCTCCAGCATCGCCATCAGCGCGCCGGCACCCGCAATCTCCATCGTTTCGACAATGATTTGATAGGCAGACCGGCCGGGATAGGTGGTGAGCCGCCCGGTCGCGATCACTTCCATCCCCTCTTCGGGCTGAAAGCTCAGCCTTGCGGCCTGGCCTTTCCACATGACCGCATCAAGCACCGCGTCCTCGTCTTTCAGCGGGAAATAGCAATGGCCCGACTTGGCGCGGGTGAAGCGCGAAATCTCTCCCCGCACGCGGACATGGCCAAACCCCTCCTCAATCGTGCGTTTGAGGCGGCGGGCAATCTCGGACACCGAATATTCGGCGACATTGGATGGTGCAGAATCAGACATGCGTGCTTCTTGGCGAGCGTGAAACCGGCATGCTACAAGGCCCTCTCTTCTTTCGCAAAGACGGTCTGCATTTCCTCATGAAAATTCTCATTGTCGGCGCTGGCGGGCGCGAACATGCCCTCACATGGAAAATTGCCCAATCGCCCCTGGTCAGTGCCCTTTTTTGCGCGCCGGGCAATGGCGGGATGGACGACATTGCCACCCCGCTCGCCATTGGGGCGGAGGATGTCGAGGCGCTGGTGCGCTGGTGTGAGGCCGAACAACCCCGCCTGGTGGTGATCGGCCCTGAAGCGCCTTTGGTGAAGGGCCTCGCTGACCGGCTGGCGGCATTGAACATTCCCGCCTTCGGTCCGTCTGCGGCAGCCGCTGAGCTTGAAGGCTCCAAGGGGTTCATGAAGGATCTGTGCGCCAAACACGGCATTCCGACGGCGGCCTATGCGCGCTTCTCCACCAAGGATGAGGCCCGCGCCTATGTCGAGCGCCAAGGCGCCCCCATTGTCATCAAGGCCGATGGTCTGGCCGCCGGCAAAGGCGTCACCGTCGCCGAGACCCTCGATCAAGCCTTGGACGCCATTGAGGCGTGCTTTGACGGCGCGTTTGGTGATGCGGGCCATGAGGTTGTGATCGAAGAATTCATGACCGGCGAAGAAGCCTCGGTCTTTGCCTTGAGCGATGGCACCCATGCACTATTGCTCGCCACCGCCCAGGATCACAAACGCGTCCTTGACGGCGACCAGGGCCCCAACACCGGCGGCATGGGGGCCTATTCGCCCGCGCCCGTCATGACCGGTGCGCTGCTTGAGCAGACCCGGAGCGAAATCATTGAGCCGACCATCAAGGCCATGGCCGAAGCGGGCGCGCCCTATCGCGGCGTGCTCTATGCCGGGCTGATGATCACCGATCAGGGGCCCAAGCTGATTGAATATAATGTCCGCTTTGGCGATCCCGAATGTCAGGTTCTGATGATGCGGATGAAGTCCGACATCGTGCCGGCCCTGCTCGCCTGCGCCCAGGGAGATTTGGGCGGCGTGACGCTTGAGTGGCATGACGAAGCTGCGATCACCATTGTGATGGCCGCGAACGGCTATCCCGGTTCCTACCAGAAAGGCACCGAGATCAGCGGGCTAGCCGAAGCCGCTGGCGATCCGGCGGTTGAAATTTTTCATGCCGGCACCAAACGCGACGGGGATGTGCTGCGCGCAACGGGCGGCCGGGTGCTCAACGTGACCGCACGGGGAAAAAATGTGACGGACGCCCAGAAGCGCGCTTATGATGCACTCGACAAAATCACCTGGGATGATGGCTTTGCGCGCCGCGATATCGGCTGGCGCGCCATCGCCCGCGAGACAGATTCGTAATTGAGCATTTCGCAACTGAAAAAGGGGGGTCGGGCATGGCGCGCGACGACAAACAATTTACCGGGACCAAGGAGGTCGCAGACCAGCACCGCTTCGATGAAGCAGCGCTTGCGGCCTATATGGAAACCCATGTTGAGGGCTTTGAAGGCCCGCTTGAGGTTAATGAGTTCAAAGGCGGGCAATCTAACCCGACCTACAAGCTTAACACGCCGAACAAATCCTACGTCCTGCGGCGCAAGCCTCCGGGAAAATTGCTACCCTCGGCGCACGCGGTTGACCGCGAATACCGCGTCATCACCGCACTTGGCCAGACCGATGTTCCGGTGCCGAAAACCTATGCCATGTGCGAGGATGAAAGCGTGATCGGCACCATGTTCTACATCATGGATTGCGTTGATGGCCGCATCATGTGGGACCAGACCCTGCCGGGCATGAGCCCCGATGAGCGCCGCGCCCATTATGATGCGATGAATGATGCGCTGGCCAAACTGCACACGGTGGATCATGTCGCCATCGGCCTTGAGGATTTCGGCAAGCCGGGCAATTATTTCGCCCGCCAGATTTCGCGCTGGACCAAGCAATATCAGGCCTCGGAAACCGAAACGATCGAGTCGATGAACAAGCTGATCGACTATCTGCCCGGCACCATTCCGCAAGGCGATGAGACCACGATTGTTCATGGCGATTACCGCCTCGACAATATGATCTTCCATCCCACCGAGCCGCGCGTGATTGCGATCCTTGATTGGGAATTGTGCACGCTGGGCCATCCGATCGGCGATTTCACCTATCATTTGATGAGCTGGGTGATGGCAGGCAATGAGCTGGCCAGCCTGACGCCGGAACAGTTCGCTGAGCTCGGCATCCCCACGGCGGAAGAATATACCAAGCTTTATTGCGACCGCACCGGCCGGGACGGCGGGATCGAGCATATGGATTGGTACCTGGCCTATAATCTGTTCCGCATTGCCGGCATTTTGCAGGGCATTCGCGGCCGGGTCCGCGATGGCACCGCGGCATCCGATCATGCCGAACAGATGTCGTCCAATGTCCGCTTCCTGGGCGATCAGGGCTGGGAATATGCCAAGCGCGCAGGCGCAACGGACTAATCCTTCGGCATTTCCTTGATGTAAATATCGCGCTGCGGGAACGGGAACTCGATGCCCGCAGCGTGAAACCGGTCCCATACTTCAAGCAGCACTTCAGACGACACGTTGCGCACCCCGTCTTCGGGATCGGTGATCCAGATGCGCAATTGCAGATTGACCGAATTGTCGCCAAAGCTCCACAGAAGGCATTTAGGCGCGGGGTTTTTCAGCACGCGCGGCACCGATGTGGCCGCCTCCAGCGCTATTGCAATCGCCTGCCTGACGTCCGAACTGTAGGCGATCCCGACATCAAGGCGCACCCGCACAGCCCGGTCTGAAAACGACCAGTTGATTACCGGCTGGGTGATCAAATCCTCATTGGGAACGAGATATTCCTTGCCGTCGCGGGTGACAATCGAGACATAGCGCGCCGACAGCCGGTCAATCCGGCCATAGCTGTCGCCTACCTCGATCACATCACCGGGTTTAATCGACCGGTCGGCGAGCAGGATGATGCCCGACACGAAATTCGACACGATCTTTTGCAGGCCCAGACCGATGCCGACGCCGAGCGCACCGCCAAAGACCGCCAAGGCGGTGAAATCAATACCGATAGAACTGAGCGCAATCAGGATCGCGGCGGCAATCAATGCGATGCGGATCACCTTGGCAAACAGAACCTGAGTGGCCGGATTGATATTGGGGAAGCGCGACAGGCGCGTCTCGGCTGCGCTTGATAAAAAGTTCGACAGCCACAACAGGATGATGAGCGCGATGGCCCCTTGCAGCACCGACAGTATGGTCAGCCGCACATCGCCAATGGCAAAGCCGATGCCGTCGAGCGCAGCCGCGACCGGCTCAAGCCAGCCGACAATGGCCAGGGCGGCAAGCCCCCAAGCCGTCCAGATCACAACCTTGCGCGCCCAGCTTTCCTCAATCAGACGGCTGGCCAGCGCAATCACAAACCAGGCGACGAGTAGCTTTTGCACCGTCGCAATCAGCGCGACATCATATTGGATGGCAGGCCCCACCCCTTCTGCAGCGGCAAGCAGAACAATGCCCACCAGCACGGGTGCCAGATTGGCCAGCGTGTCCTGCACCATGCGGATCAGCCGGTGTTCACCCCATTCGCGCTTGCGCAGGCCCCGACGCAAAAGACGCCCGCCGACAAGGGCGAGCGCCAGAATGAAGATGAGGGCTGTGAATTCGGTCAGGCGCGCCCAGGTCAGCACTTCGGCGCGGGCAAAAGCCTCAATTTCGGTCAGCCAGTTTTGCAGTGTCTGTTCCATGGCGTGAAGCCTAGCTGCTTCACGCCACAGTTCAAAGCTTTAGCCGCCCATGCTTTCTTTAAGCGCGGCAGCAATTTCACCAACCAGCTTGCCCCCAATAGGGTCTTGCTGGATTTTTGCCCAATAGGCATTGAGCGCGGGCCGGTTGGCCAGCGGTTCGGCCACACCGACAAATGGCAGAATCGCATTGGCGAAGAAGCAAGCGGCCAGCGCGCCACCATCGGCCAGCGTCAGGCTGTCACCCACCGCATAGCCGTCCCCCATATTGGCTTCGAGGAAATCCATCGCTTCATTGGTCTTGCCGATCGCTTCGGCAATCACATCTGCATTGTTGGAGCCTGATGTCAGTTCCTGAAATATCGGCGACATGCCGGCAATCACGTAAGTGTCGATAATGCGGTTGATCAGGCGCGCCTTGGCTCGGTCGAGCGCATCGGCGGGCATGAGCGAGGGACCATCAAGGACATCGTTGAGATATTCGGCGATCACCTCTGATTCGGGCAGGACCGTGCCGTCATCAAGCGCCAGTGCCGGTACTTTACCGGTCGGGTTGATCTTCTTGTACTCATCCGATGACAGACCGCCTGGAGGGGCTTCAAACGACACCTGATCTTCCGCACCTTTGGCATAGACGACCAGACGGCACCGGGTGGTGAAGGGTGAAAGATTGCCTTGATAGAGTTTCATGGAACGCTCCCTGTTGTTTTGCCCCGAAAAAAGACCGGACCACTTTAGTGTGATCCGGTCCATCGTCACTTGGACTGACCGGTCTATATTCCGGTCACCCTATGTCACTATGATGACTTTGGCGATGCCTTTTGGCGCCGCTTGTTCGGCCCCTTATTCCGCAGCGTGGGCTTGCGTGCGTTTGGCCGCCTGTTTGCCAAGCTCAAGCCGGGCAATCGTGCGCTGGTGCACCTCGTCGGGACCATCGGCCAGACGCATCGTGCGCAGATTGGCGTAAGCGCGCGCAATACCGTAATCGGTGGTCACGCCACCCGCCCCGAAGGCCTGAATGGCATCATCAGCGATTTTGAGCGCCATGCGCGGGGCAGCGACCTTGATCATGGCGATCTCGGCACGGGCGACCTTGTTGCCCACCGTATCCATCATGTAAGCGGCCTTGAGCGTCAGCAGCCGGGCCATTTCAATGTCGATACGGGCATCGGCGATGCGGGTTTCCCAAAGCGAATGCTCGGCAATCGTCTTGCCGAATGCCACCCGGCTGGTCAGCCGCGCGCACATTTTTTCAAGCAGACGCTCGGCGGCGCCAATGGTGCGCATGCAGTGGTGAATACGGCCCGGGCCAAGCCGGCCTTGGGCAATCTCAAAGCCCCGGCCCTCGCCCAGCAGCAGATTGGAGGCGGGAACGCGGACATTGTCGAAAATCACTTCGCCATGACCATGCGGAGCGTCGTCAAAGCCGAACACGGGCAGCATACGCTTGACCGTCACGCCGGGCGTGTCGCGCGGCACGAGGATCTGGCTTTGCTGGCGATATTTATCGGCATCAGGATTGGTCTTGCCCATGACGATCATGATTTCGCAGCGCGGATCGCCAATGCCGGAGGTCCACCATTTGCGGCCATTGATGACATATTCATCGCCGTCGCGCTTGATCTCGGTCTGGATGTTGGTGGCATCCGACGAGGCGACCGCAGGTTCGGTCATCGCAAAGGCTGAGCGGATATCACCATTGAGCAGCGGCTTGAGCCATTTTTCCTTATGCTCTTCGGTGCCGTAGCGCTCAAACACTTCCATATTGCCGGTGTCGGGCGCAGCGCAGTTGAAAACCTCAGAGGCAAAACCCACCCGGCCCATGATCTCGCACAAGGGCGCATATTCCAGGTTCGACAGGCCGAAACCCTTGTCGCTCTCGGGAAGGAACAGGTTCCACAGATCGGCCTCTTTGGCTTTGGCCTTGAGGTCTTCGATGATTTGCGGAATTTGCCAACGGTCGGTTCCGAACGCTTCCATCTGTTCGGCATAGACGGCTTCGGCCGGATAGACATACGCGTCCATAAAGGCTTCAAGCTTGTCGATCAGCGCCTTGGTGCGGTCATTATGTTCAAAATGCATGGGACTTCCCCTTGGTTGTTGAATTGAAAATATCTGACGCCGCGACCTTAGCGCCGCTTGGCGAAGAAATCACGCAAAAGAACCGCAGATTCCGTAGCGGCAAGACCAGAGATCACTTGCGGGCTGTGATGACAGCTTTGCTGGGTGAAAAAGCGCACCCCATGTTCCACCCCGCCCATCTTGGGATCATCGGCCCCGAAGTAAAGCCGCCGCAGCCGCGCAAAGGAAATTGCGCCCGCACACAGGGTGCAAGGCTCCAGCGTGACGTAAAGATCATGGTCCGGCAGCCGCTCAGACCCTGCCGCCCTGCAGGCGGCGCGGATAACCAGAATTTCTGCATGGGCGGTGGGATCGCAAAGCTCCAGCGTGCGGTTGCCGTCCCGCGCCACAATGGCGCCGTCAGGTCCGACCAAAACCGCGCCCACCGGCACCTCACCGCGCGCCTGGGCGGCGCGCGCCTCTTCAAGGGCGATGTCCATATAGCCGGATTGGTCGAAGCGTTTTTGCATGGCGCGACAGTGCGCGCCCAATGCTCCCGCGTCAATGATCTGGACGCGTGGCCCGCTTGGTGATAGCGCACTGCTCATGGATGAGGATAAAGAACGTATTGCCAAAGTGATGGCGCGCGCGGGCGTATGCTCCCGCCGCGAGGCCGAGGCTTTCATTGCCCAGAAACGGGTGACCGTGAACGGCCAGACCATCATTGAGCCCGGCACCAAGGTCGGCCCCGCTGATGTGGTGGCGCTGGATGGGGAAGCCGTCAAACAACCCCAAGAGCCGATGGTGTGGCGCTTTCACAAGCGCGCGGGCCAGATGGTCAGCCACAAGGACCCTGAGGGCAGACCCACCGTGTTTGAGGCCCTGCCGCCGCATCTGCCGCGCGTCGTGTCGGTCGGGCGGCTCGATTACGCCACCGAAGGGCTGTTGTTGCTGACCAATGATGGCGAGATCGCGCGGTTTATGGAGCTGCCGAAAACCGGCTGGACGCGCCGCTACCGCGTCCGCGCCTATGGCAAGACAAGCCAGGAAGCGCTGGACGAACTAGCCCAGGGGGTAACCGTTGAGGGCGTGCACTATGGCCCGATCGATGCCACGCTTGACCGGGTGCAGGGCCATAATGTCTGGCTGACCCTGGCGCTCAAGGAAGGCAAGAACCGTGAGGTGCGCCGGGTGCTCGAAGCGCAAGGGTTGAGCGTCAACCGGCTGATCCGCATGGCCTATGGGCCGTTTCAGCTGGGCCGGCTGAAACCCGGCGAGGTTGAACAAGTGCCCGGCCGGGTGCTGCGCGACCAATTGGGGGTCAAGCGCGGCGAGAGTGTGTCGAGCGTTGTGAAAGCCCGGCTTAAAGGCAATCGCTGATGCGCATCATTGCGGGCAGCCATCGCGGACGCACGCTGATCGCGCCCAAGGACCGGACGGTCCGCCCGACCACCGACCGCATCCGCGAGGCGCTGTTTTCCAAACTCGACGCGATGGGGGCCATTCAGGACGCCCAGGTGCTTGATCTGTTTGCCGGGACCGGCGCGCTAGGGTTTGAAGCCCTGTCGCGCGGCGCAGCCCATGTCACCGCGGTTGAACAGGCGCCCGCCTCGATCCGCCTGATTACCGACAATGCCGAAGCGCTGGGATTTGAAAACGCGCTCACCCTGCTGCGGAAGGATGCGGCAAAGCCCATCGCGCTCCCCCACCCGATCACGCTTGTGTTTTGTGATGCACCCTATGGCAAAGGCTTGTCTGAACCCGCCTTGATGGCCCAGCGGCCTGCTTTGGAAAATTGCGTCTGCGTCGTGGAATTGGACAAACGTGAGCGTTTTGAAACGCCCGATGGCTATGCGCTGGATGATGAGCGCATCTATGGCGACACGAAACTGGTGTTTCTTCGCTTGGGCTAGCGCCGCCCGAACAGCTTCTCAATATCCGACAGTTTCAGCTCCACATAGGTCGGGCGGCCATGATTGCACTGGCCCGAATGAGGGGTCGCTTCCATTTCCCTCAGCAGCGCGTTCATCTCATCGCCGGTGAGCCGCCGTCCCGCCCGGACAGAGCCGTGACACGCCATGGTCGAACAGACATCTTCCAGCCGTTCTTTGAGCGCATGCGCCGCACCGAGCGCCTCAAGATCATCGGCGAGATCGCGCACCAGCCCTTTGACATCGCCATCGCCCAACAGGGCAGGCACTTCGCGCACCGCCACCGCGCCGGGGCCGAATTCTTCAAGCACAAGGCCAAGCTCGCTGAGTTCCTCAAGCCGGCCGGTGAGCCGTTCGATCTGGGCGGGGTCCATCTCGACCACTTCGGGGATCAGCAGCGACTGGCGCGCCACACCACCACCCTCCAGCGCCTTTTTCATACGCTCATAGACCAGCCGCTCATGGGCGGCATGCTGATCGACAATGACCAATCCATCCTGCGTCTGCGCCACAATATAAGTGGCATGGACCTGCCCGCGCGCCACACCCAAAGGATGATCCATGGCAGGCGGGGCCGCCGGTTCGGGCGCATGTTCAACCCGCGCGCTGGGCCGGTTTACGTCTGAAAGCGGGGCGGCATACTCAAAACTTGCTTCGGCAAGCGCGGCGCTTGGCCGGTCGGGAAATGATGGCTGATAGGAAAAATCACGCGGCTGTGCGCGGGCCATGGCGAAATCCGCCACCGTGGTGGAGGCCTTGTGACCGGCCGCTTCCAACGCCCGGCGCAGGCCCGACACGATCAGCCCGCGAATGGCGGCTTCATCGCGAAAGCGCACCTCGGCCTTGGCGGGATGCACATTGACGTCAACAAGCTCAGGCGCGACCTGCAAAAACAAGGCCACGGCGGGATGGCGGTCGCGCGCCAGATAATCGCGATAGGCGCCGCGCACCGCTCCGATCAGCACCCGGTCTTTGACGGGGCGGCCATTCACAAACAGATATTGGGCAAGTGAATTGGAGCGGTTATAGGTCGGCACCCCGGCATAACCGGTCAGCGTTCCGGCATCGCGTTCAAGCTCAACCGCCACGGCATTGTCGGCAAAGTCCCGTCCCATGACCGCAGACAGACGTTTCAAGCGCGCATCGAACAGGTCACCACTTTCCACGGGCGCATCAAGCTTGGTGCGCCCCTCTTCTGTGACGCGGAAGCCGACCTCGGGATGGGCCATGGCGAGCCGCTTGAGCACATCGACCACCGCGCGGGCCTCAGACTGATCGCCTTTCAGGAATTTGAGCCGCGCGGGCGTGGCATAAAACAGATCGCGCACCACAACCCGCGTGCCATCGGCAAAGGCGGCAGGCTCCGGCCCCTCCACCCGGCCGCCATCCACGCGGATCGCGTGGGCTGCATCTGTCCCGCGCGCGCGGCTGGTGATCTCAAGCCGGGCGGCCGAGCCGATCGAAGGCAGCGCCTCACCGCGAAAGCCCAGATTTCGGATATGGCTCAAATCATTGTCGGGCAGTTTGGAGGTCGCGTGCCGTTCAATGGCAAGCAGCAGATCATCGGCGGACATGCCCACACCATTGTCGGTGACCGCAATCAGGTTTTTGCCGCCTGCCTCAAGGTCAACCGCAATGCGCGTTGCGCCCGCATCAATGGCGTTTTCCACCAATTCCTTGACCGCGCTTGCGGGCCGCTCAACAACCTCACCGGCGGCGATGCGGTTAACAGTGACCTCATCGAGTTTGCGAATCACATTTGAGGGTTCACGGGGCGTCACGCCATATCCTTCAAATAGGCGCGCGCGCGCACCTTGCCATCTTCAACCGCAGGCTGGTCATAGGCGTTGATACCCAAAAGGCCGGCGGCCAAAATGGTTTCAAGCATGAAATGCATGAACAGCCCGCCCATGGCGGCCTCATCAAGCACCGGCACATCAATGGTGCGCACCGGCCGGTTGGCGGCATGAAGCGTGTCGATGGTGGCGCGTTGCTCGGCATCGACCAGATCACCGATGGTCCGTCCGGCCAGATAATCAAGCCGGGGCTCTGACGCCCACTCGGCCGGCACAAGTGGGCCCGTCCCGGCAACCTTGGTGGTCAGCACCGTGTAGAGCTTGTCGGCGGGACCGGCGAGATAAAGTTGCAACTGGGAATGCTGATCGACCGGGCCGATGCCATTGACCGGCGTGGTGCCATGGCCGTCTTTACCAAGGCTTTCAGCCCATAATTGCCGGTACCAGAAGATCAGTTTCTCAAACCGGTCAGCATAGCCCAGCATCACGGTCTGATTGAGGCCCGCTTGCGCCGCCGCAACGCCCAAAGCCGCGCCTTGCGCAGGCGCTGAGCTGCCATCGTGATCCTGCAAAGCCGCGTCCAATATCGTCTGGGCGCCTTCGCGCACCACGGCCGGGTCAAGCCCCATCAACGCAGCAGGCACCAGCCCCACAGTGGTCAGAACCGCAAAGCGGCCCCCCACGCCATCATGGTGTTCCAAAACCGGTATCTGACGCGCCTCGCACAAATCGCGCAGCAGGCGCGAACCCGGTTCGGTGATGGCGGCGAAATGGTTGGGCGCGGCATCCTTGCCGAACCGTTCCTCCATAAGGGCGAGCACCGCCAGGAATTGCGAAATGGTCTCTGCAGTGGATCCGCTTTTGGAAATCACCAGAAACAGAGTGGTTTCAAGTGGCAGACGCGCCAATTCCCGTTCCGTGCTGAGCGGATCAAGATTGTCCCAGGCGGTCAGCTCAACCGGGGGCACCGCCGGGGTAATGGCTTTCAGCGCCAGCGCCCCAAGGCCCGAGCCGCCGGTGCCCAGAATGACCACATGGGTTTTGCTTTCGCGCACCGCCTCAATCAGTGCACCCGCAGCGTCGAGATCGGCCCGGTCCTGCGGCACACGCAGCAAGGGCAGATCGCCACTTTCATAATCCTTGCGCAAATGGTCGAGTACGACAGGCAAACGGGCCGCCACAGCACCAAAACCGGTTTGATCGAGTGCCGGGAAGCAGCGTTGCAAAGAATGTTCAATCATCACCAAAACCTCGCCCATCGGGGAAGGCGTGAGTGTAGCGGATTCGCCCGCCGCGCTCTACTCAGCCGTCGGGGTATGGACCCCGTCGGGTTTGGGGTCGGGATTGCCGACCAGCGCAATGCGGAATTTCGTTGTATCAAGCAATTGCCGCGCGAGGCGATTGACATCGTTCAGCGTGACGGCCTCGATCAGCGCGTTGCGGCGATTGAAATAATCCTTGTCGATGCCGTAAAGCTGCAAGCCCAGAAGCTGGCCCGCAATGCGCGCCTGGGTATCAAAGCGCAGCGGAAAGGCGCCGGTCAGATAGGTTTTGGCCGCCTCAAGCTCGTCTGCAGTCACGCCCTGGGCCGCCATTTTGCGGATTTCATCGCGCACAATGGTCAAGGTTTCGGCCACCGCATCATTGCGTGTGCCGACCCGGCCAATCATGATCCCTGCGCGCTGATAGGGCGTCAGCCGCATGGAGATACCGTAGGCCAGACCGCGCTTCTCGCGCACCTCAAGCCCCAGCCGCGAGGTAAATACACCGCCGCCCAAAATATGGCTCATGACAAAGGCGGGAATGTAATCAGGGTGATCGCGCCGGAGACCCGGCAGGCCGAAATAGACCACGCTTTGGGGAATATCCATGCGGACAATTTCAAAGCCTGCCTCATCGCCCAGCGGCTTGGGCTCGCCCGCCCAAGACTCCCCCTGCGGCAGACCCGCAAAGGCCTGATCGACCAGACGCACAAGCGTAGCCTCGTCAATCGCGCCAACGACCGACAAGACCAGACGGGATTTCACCAGCCGCGATTGCGCGAAAGCCTGAAGGTCGGCGCGCTTCAACGCCTTAACGGTTTCAAGCGTTCCATCCGTCGGACGGCCATAGCCGTCATCGGGAAAGGCCATGGCAAACCAGGCCTGGCTGGCCTGCGCATCAGGGCTTTGCAGACTGCGCGCGATCAGGCCGAGCAATTGCGCGCGAATTTTTTCGACCGACTGCTCGTCAAAGCGTGGCGCGCCCAGCGCCAGGGCCAGCAGTTCAAAGGCCCGCCCGGCATGGAGTGACAGGGCCGTCACCTCTCCCGACAGCGTATCGCTGCCCGCATCGAAACTCAGGCTGATGCCACGCTCTTCCAGGGCTGCTTGAAAGGCCGCCGCATCCATGCCGCCCGCGCCTTCATCCAACAAGCTCATCGCCATTTTACTCAAGCCCGCTTTGTCAGCGGGGTCATCGGCGGCACCGCCGCGAAAGGCAAGATCAACTGAGATGATGGGAATGGTGTGATCTTCGACAAACCACAGATCAATACCGCCCGGTGTTGTCAGCTCGCGGACATCAAGCGCGGTGGCCGGCACGCTCCACACCAGCGCAAGGGCAAACAAAATGATCCGCATCACAGTCCCTGCCTCTTGGGCCTGAGCAGGCCGGTGACATGATTGTGCGTGCCGAGCACTTGACGGGCGGCGCGATTGACATCCGCAACAGAGACGGCGGCGACAAAATCAGGCCAGGCCAGAACAGCTTCCAGCGACAGGCCGCTCGTCATGCCCATGCCGACAATGCGGGCAAGTCCGCCCGCAGCGTCGCGGGCAAACACCGCATCGGTCAGCAACACAGTCTTGGCGCGCACTAGTTCATCTTCGGTCACACCGTCTTTGAGAAAATCGGCAATCACCGCCTCGGTCGCTTCTTCAATCTGGCTGAGCGGGACGTCTTCACGCGGCGAGGCGTAAAGGCCAAAGCGCGTGGGATCAAGCGAGACCGACCAGTACCAGCTGCCCGCCCGCGTTGCAATTTTCCGGTCATTCACCAACGCGCTGTAAAGCCGGCTTGAAGTGCCGCCGCCCAAAATCTGGCTGGCCAGATCAAGCGCCACGGCCGTTTTCATGTCGTGTGCGCTCGCCAGGCTCGGCGCACGATAATGGCGGGAAAATTGCGGCTCCCCCACGCCCCGTTCGGTGGCTTCAAGCCGCTTTGGCCCAGCCAGCGGGCCATCAAGGGCGCGGCCGCGCGGCGGGATCGGTTTGGCGGCAATCTTGCCGTAAGTGTCCTGCGCGAGCGTCACGGCCTCACCCAGCGTCACGTCCCCCGCCACCACTAAAATCGCGTTTGAGGGGCTGTAATAGCGGTCATAAAAGGTCAGCGCGTCTTCCGCCGTCAGGGCGGCGATTTCCTTGCGCCAGCCAATCACCGGAATGCCGTAAGGATGTTTGGGATACATGGCAGCGGCCAGCTTGACTGAAAAGCGGCTTTCAGGCCGGTTTTCGGTGCGCATCCGGCGTTCTTCGAGCACGACATGCAGCTCAGGCGCCACTGTCTCATCATCAAGGATGAGATTGGCCATCCGGTCGGCTTCGATCTTCATCATCAGCCCCAGCCGGTCCTTGGCAACCTTCTGGAAATAACCGGTATAATCCTGGCTCGTATAGGCGTTTTCATTGCCGCCATTGAGCGAGACGATCTTGGAGAACTCGCCGGGCTTGAGGGTCCTGGTGCCTTTGAACATCAGATGTTCAAGCACATGGGCAATGCCAGACTTGCCCGCAGGTTCATCGGCCGCGCCAATCCGGTACCACACCATATGGGTGACGACCGGCGCGCGATGATCGGGAATAACGACGATCTCAAGGCCATTGTCGAGACGCGCAGATTGCGCCTCGAACCGCGCGGCATCATACAGCGCGTCGAGATTGGCAGTGGAATCAAATGCGAAAGCGGCGGACGCGGTGACCATCCCCCCTATGACCACACACGCCCGCGCCAGTGCGCGAGCGATGATCATATCAGGCCCCTATTGGTCACCCCGGCGCGGTGCGCGCCAGAACAGAATATCGTCAACGTCCTCTTTTTCCTTCCGCGACTGGGGCGTATCGGACTGATCGCCATCGACCACATCGCGGATGGCGCCGGTGGCTTCGGTCGCCCCGGCACGGGCCAGGATGACGTTTTCACCCGTCGACAGATTGTCGTCTTTCTTCACGCCCCGGCCAAACACCACTTCGCGGCTGCGATTGACGCTGCGCACCTCAGGCGGTACGGCCTCACCGCGTGAGGGGGGGCGCAAATTCACATTGGGCGGCACGACCAAAGGCTGTTTGGTCAGCACGGTAAATTCGTCAGGCGAACTGCGCGAAAGGCCCAGCGCCTCTGAAAAACCGCCGCATCCGGCCAAAAAAGTGGCTGCGGTCAGGCTAAGAGCGGTCGCGAAAGTGCGAAAGCCTCGGGTCATGTCATCCTCCTCAGGCACCATCTTTGGAAGGGCCTGTTGGGTCTTGTTTAGCGGTTTCGTCGCTTGAGAACAATCCATCCCATGCAATCAGCACAACGCCAATCACAATCGCGCTATCGGCAATGTTGAACGTGTACCAGTGCCAGCCCGCAACGTGGAAATCGAGAAAGTCGAAAACCGCGCCAAAGCGGATGCGATCAACCAGATTGCCCAGCGCCCCGCCAATCACCAAAGGCAAGGCCGCGCGCAGCAACCGGCTGTCGGTGCGGCCATACCAGATTAAAAGCCACAATGTCACACCGATGACGAGGGCGGAGATGATCACCTTGTTCCATTCATCGCCATTGTTGAACAGCCCGAAGGAAATGCCGGTGTTCCAGCCCACCGCCAGATTGAAGAAGCTCGTGACCGGATACTGACACGGGAAGACCCGATTGTCGGAACACCAGCCGGGCAGGTCAAACACTGTATAGACCCAATATTTCGTGGCCTGATCGGTCACAAAGATCAGCGCAATAATCAGTCCTGCCTTGAGATAGGCGTTCATGCGGCCGCGCCCTTGATCACAGAGGCGCAGCGTTTGCAGGTGTGGGGCACGTCGGGGTCGGAATTGACCTCATCAAGCACCATCCAGCAGCGCGCGCATTTCTCGCCCTCAGACAGGGCCGGCACAACACCGACACCGGGAACATCATCCAGTGTGAAGGCACCATCAGGTGCTGCGTCGGCAGACAAGACCGCCTTTGAGGTGATCGACAGTTCAGCCAGATCAAGCCCCGCAAGCGCAGCGCGCAGATCATCATCGCTGACATGGATTGTGGGCGCGGCTTCGAGACTTGCGCCAATGCGTTTTTCGCGCCGCTCGATTTCAAGCGCGCCGGTTACGACGCGGCGAACCTTCAGCACCTTGGCCCATTTAGCACCCAGCTCAGCATCCCGCCAGTCCGCCGGGAGATCGGGGAATTGCCGCAAATGCACCGAACTGTCATCACCGGGGTTCCGCTCAAGCCAGACCTCTTCCATCGTAAAGCACAAGATGGGTGCAAACCACGCGGTCAGACAGTCATACAGATGGGCGAGCACGGTGCGGCAGGCGCGTCGGCGCACACTGTCGGGCCCGTCGCAATAAAGCGCGTCCTTGCGAATGTCGAAATAAACCGCCGACAGATCAATGGTGCAGAAATTGAACAGCGCCCGGTAGACGCGCTCAAAATCATAGGCCCCGTAGCCGTCGCGCACGAGTGCATCAAGCTCAGACAGACGATGCAGCATGTAACGGTCAAGCTCAGGCATATCGGCCTTGTCGAGGCGTTCGGCCTCGTCAAAGCCCGACAGGGTCGACAGCACAAAGCGCATCGTGTTGCGGATTTTCCGGTACGCGTCGATGCGCGTCTTGAGCGTTTCCTTGCCGATCCTGAGATCATCGGAATAGCTGGAACTTGCCACCCACAGGCGCAGAATATCGGCACCCGATTGTTCGATGATCTCTTGCGGCGTCACCTGATTGTTCAGGCTTTTCGACATTTTCCGGCCATCTTCAGCCAGCACAAACCCATGGGTCAGCACCGCCTCGTAAGGCGCGCGGCCGCGTGTGGCGCAAGCTTCCAAAAGGCTTGAGTGGAACCAGCCGCGATGCTGGTCTGAGCCTTCAAGATAAAGCGAGGCGGGCCAGTGCAGGTCAGGATCATTTTCCAGCACAAAGGCATGGGTGGAGCCTGAATCAAACCACACATCCAGAATGTCGGTTACCGGCTCCCACGTATGGCTGGGATAGTCGTCGCCGAGAAATTCAGACGGATCGCGCGCAAACCAGGCGTCGGCCCCATCTTGCTTCACCGCTTCGACAATGCGGGCATTCACCGCCTCATCGCGCAGCAACTCACCTGATTGCTTGTTGACGAACACCGTCAGCGGCACACCCCAGGCGCGCTGGCGCGACAAGACCCAGTCAGGCCGGCCCTCGATCATGGAATAAAGCCGGTTGCGGCCCGCTTCGGGGACAAATTGCGTGTCGTCAATGGCTTTGAGCGCGGTCTCGCGCAGGCCGGTTTTTTCCATCGACACAAACCATTGCGGCGTGTTGCGGAAAATGACCGGGGCCTTTGAGCGCCAGCTATGGGGATAAGAGTGGGTCAGTTTGCCCTTGCCGAACAGGCGGCCCGACGCCTGAAGCGCTTTCAATACTTCGATATTGGCGGGCCAGTCCTTGCCGTCTTCGGTCATCACTTCGATTCCCGCAAACAGCGGCACTTCGGCATTGTAGCGGCCATCATCTTCAACGGTGAAGGGGATCTCGATCCCGCCCACTTTGCGGATCAGCTCATAATCGTCCTGGCCATGGCCGGGCGCACAATGAACAAAGCCGGTGCCTTGCTCGGTGGTGACGAAATCGCCATCAAGCACCGGCACATCAAACTCATAGCCTTGCCCGCGGAAAGGATGGGCGCAGACCGTGCCAACCATATCCCCCGCATCGCCCAGCCGCGTCCATTCGGTGATGCGCGCACCATCTTGAACCGATTGGGCCAGCGCATCGGCGACGACAACTTTTTCGCCGACTTCTGCCTTGGAATGCTCGTGCACCGCATCGACGCGGTAAATGCCGTAATCGATCGCGCTCGACGCCGCGATGGCGCGGTTGCCCGGAATGGTCCAGGGCGTCGTCGTCCAGATGACGACAGAACAGTCTTCAAGGTCGGGATTGCCGGTCTTCACCACCGGAAAACGGACAAAAATCGTGATCGATTTGTGGTCGTGATATTCAACCTCGGCTTCGGCCAGCGCGGTTTTTTCCACGACCGACCACATGACGGGTTTCGAGCCGCGATAAAGCGAGCCGTCCATCAGGAATTTCTGGAATTCCTCAACAATCTTGGCTTCGGCATCAAAGGCCATGGTGGTGTAGGGATTGTCCCAATCGCCCATAACGCCCAAACGCTTGAATTCTTCGCGCTGAATATCGATCCAGTGGGCGGCAAACTCGCGGCAGCGTTTGCGGAACTCAGCCTTGGGAACATCATCCTTGGTGAGGCCTTCGGCACGCACCTGCTCTTCAATTTTCCACTCAATCGGAAGGCCGTGACAGTCCCAGCCGGGACGGTAGGGCGCGTCCTTGCCCATCATCTGTTGGGATTTGATGATGATGTCTTTGAGCACCTTGTTGAGCGCATGGCCGATATGCAAATGGCCATTGGCGTAAGGCGGTCCGTCATGCAGGACAAATTTTTCGCGGCCCTTGGACTGGGTGCGCAGTTGACCGTAAAGGTCCATCTCCATCCAGCGGGCGAGCCAATCGGGTTCGCGCTTGGGCAGTCCCGCCCGCATGGGAAAGTCGGTCTGGGGCAAAAACAGCGTATCGCGGTAATCGGGGCCAGCACTGTCTTTGGGGGTATCGGCGGCGTTGTCAGCCATCGTCTTTATCCTTGGAAAACAATTGGGTACGCGCGAAGACATCCCGGTCCCGCATTGCCTGGGCCGAAAAAAGGTGCGCGCATCCTTGTGGCCGTCAATGCCGGGCCGGGCCCGTAATTCGCGTTACCGCTCTGACCAGCCAAACCATCATGAGGGGGCTTCTATCATCGGGGGGTGAAGGGGTCCAGAGGGCGCTTACGCCGCATCAGCGCCCAACCGGGCGCGGGCCTCATCGCAATCAGCCGCAATTTGCGCCTTGAGTGCATCAAGCCCGTCAAATTTCTGTTCAGCCCGCAGAAACTCAACAAAGGACACGCGGACAGTGGTGCCGTACAAATCGCCATCAAAATCGAACAGATGCACTTCCAGATTGACTTCCTGCTTGTCGAAAGTCGGCCGCTTGCCAATATTGGCCACACCGAGATAATCGCCTTCATGGGGACCACTTTCGACCTCGACCAGCACGGCATAGACGCCGAATTTAGGCTCCAGATACCCATTCATCGAGACATTGGCGGTTGGAAATCCGATGGTGCGGCCCCGTTGATCGCCTTGCATGACCGGGCCTTCCACATACCACGGATGACCCAGCAATTCCGCAGCGTCCGCGGGCCGTCCGGCTTTCAGGTGGTTGCGGATCAGGGTTGAGGAATAGACATCGCCATTGTCGGCGGTGCGCACCGCCGAGACGACGTCCAGCTCAAAGCCGCGCTCTTGCCCCAAGCGGCGCAGCATTTCGGTATCGCCGGACCGGTCATGACCGAAGCGGAAGTCATAGCCGACCACCACATGGGCCGCACCCAGCGCATCAACCAGAACTTTGGTGACGAAATCCTCGGCGCTCAAGGTCGCGACCGCCTCGTTGAACGTACAAACATAGACAAAGTCGACGCCATAGTCGCCCAGCATATGGACCTTGGCATTCAGGGGGGCGAGCCGGAATGGCTCTGTCGCGCGGCCAAAATATTCCGCCGGATGGGGTTCAAAAACCAGAACGCCAACTTTGGTCCCCAGCGCCTGGGCCTGCTTGCGCGCATCGGCGATCAGGGCCTGATGGCCCTTATGCACCCCGTCAAAATTGCCGATGACCACCACCGCGCCACGGGCGAGGGGCGGCACGGCGTCAAAATCATCAATGATTTCGGGAAGTCTCACCATTCCCTGCCCTTCACCGGAACACCCTCACTCACGACAAGTCTTAACCGGGCCTGCGGTTTCGCTCAAGGTTGCAGCGCACCCATCGCTGCGGTTGCGGTCAGCCCGCGTTCGGCTAGGGCGGCCATAACACGCGCCCCGTCAAGCGGTTTGCCGGGCCGGTAGCCCAGTTCCTCGCCATGAATACCGTGACCGATCAGCAAACAGGCCAGCCCCGAACGGTTCGCACCCGTAATATCGGTCTTGAGCCCATCGCCGATCATCACAGCACGCTCAGGCGCAATCGGCTTGGCAGCAATCTCGCTCAACCGGCCAAGCGCGGCGGTGAATGTTTTCTCTTCGGGCTTGCCGAACAGAACTGCTGCCCCGCCCATCTTGCGATAGAGGTCTGCCAGCGCACCGGCGCAATAAATGATGTCATCACCACGCTGCACGACAATATCGGGATTGGCGCATACCATGGCGAGCTTGCGCCGGATGGCAACGGTGAACAGTTCTTCATAGTCGGATGGCTGTTCGGTCGTGTCGTCATAAAGCCCGGTGCACAAGATGAAATTGGCGGTATCAATGTCGCCTTCAACCAGATCAAGCCCGTCCGTGGTGGGATGATCGCGCGAGGGCCCCAGATTAAGATAGACTTGACCATAGCCGCCCCCGGCAATCGCATCGCGGGTCAGGTCGCCTGACGTCAGAATGCCGTCATACGCATCCCGGCTGACCCCCAGATGGTCAAGCTGGGCTTCGACCGACGGGTAAGGCCGGGGCGCGTTGGACAACAAAAGCACCGGCACGCCCTTTGCGCGCAGCCCGATCAGCGTGTCGACCGCACCTTGATGAGGGCGGACCCCATTGTGCACCACGCCCCACAAATCGCAGATCACACCGTCATAGCCGCTCAGAAACTCGGTTGCGGATGAAAGGATGGGCGTTGTGTCGGTCAAATCAGTCATCGGAAAGCTCCTCACTCCCGCGCGGGCTTAGGAGGCTTGCACGACACCGTCAATGCGGCGCGTTGCACAAAAATGCGCGCACTGTAGGATCGCTCCATCAAAAAACATTCTCAGGGAGGTCCTCATGACCAATCTTTTCGACCTGTCCGGCAAGACCGCCATTGTCACCGGCTCCACCAAGGGCATCGGCGAAGCCACCGTGAAACGGCTGGCCGAACATGGCGCCAATGTTGTGGTGTCATCCCGCAAGGCCGATGCATGTGATGCGGTGGCAGCCGACATCAATGAAAACTGGGCGAAGTCGGGCAACCGCGCCATCGCCGTGCCGTGCAATATTGCCCACAAAGAAGAGCTGCAAAATCTGGTCGACAAGACCAATGAAGAATTCGGCCAGATCGACATTTTGGTCTGCAATGCTGCCATAAACCCGTATTTCGGTCCGTCATCAGACATTCCCGATGAGGCGTTCGACAAGGTCATGAACGTCAATATCAAGTCGAACCACTGGCTGTGCCATATGGTTCTGCCCCAGATGAAGGAACGGGGCGAAGGGGCGATCACCATCATCAGCTCGATCGGCGGGCTGACCGGCAATGAAGTGCTGGGCGCCTACAATATCTCTAAAGCCGCCGATTTTCAGATTGCGCGCAATCTGGCCTGCGAATATGGCCGCTATGGCATCCGCGTCAATTGCGTGGCTCCGGGGCTGGTTCAGACCTATTTTGCGCGGGCTTTGTGGGAAAATCCCGACATTCTCAAAGCATCGACCCGTGGATCAGCGCTCAAGCGCATTGGCCAGCCCGATGAGATTGCCGGAGCGATCATCTTCCTGTCCTCTCCCGCAGGTGCATTTTGCACCGGACAGGGGCTGGTGATGGACGGCGGCTCAACGATTGTCGGGAGCATCAGCTAGAAGGTTGGGTGCGGCCCCCACCGGGGTGGGCTGGGGGTGGAGGCCGCAAATGCCAAGAGCAGGCCTCCCCCACTCCCGACCATAATAGCGAACCACACCTACACGCGGTCCGTGTCCCAACGGTCCGATTTATAGCTCATCCGGGCTACGGGCGGAAGAACATAAAATTTTTCAAGAAAATAAAAAGGGCGCTTTTTTGATCGCCTTGCAATCAAAACGTGTGCGCCTCTCCATGATTGTCGCCAATACCATGCATTCTAAGACATTTTGTCCAACGTTTTGCGCACCCGCCCTATCAACTCGTCGATTTGAGCCTCTGAAATGATGAAGGGTGGTGACAAGACAATTGTGTCTGCCGCAATCCGCACCATCACGTCCTGGTTGTGGAACGCCTCGCAGCCCGCTTCAAAGCCCCGCTTGCCTGGCGCCCCGGCTTCGGGGTCCAGATCAATCGCGCCGACAAGCCCGATTGTGCGGATATCTTTGACCAGCGGCGCACCTTTGAGGCTGTGAACCGCATCCGCCCACAATTCCCGCAGGCTCGCCACCCGCTCAAACAGACCTTCTTCGCGGTAGATTTCCATCGTCGCCAGGGCCGCAGCAGCGGCCACCGGATGGCCCGAATAAGTGTAGCCGTGGAACACTTCATTGACGTGTTCAGGCCCCTTCATGAAGGCATCATAAATATGCTGCTGGACGATCACGCCGCCCATGGGAACGGTTGCATTGGTCAGCCCCTTGGCGCAGGTGATCAGATCGGGCGTGACATCAAAATACTGGCCCGCAAAAGGCGTGCCAAGGCGGCCAAACCCTGTGATGACCTCATCAAAGATCAGCAGAATCCCGGTTTGATCGCAAATTTCACGCAACCGTTTCAGATAGCCCTTGGGCGGGGGCAGCACACCGGTTGACCCGGCAAAGGGCTCAACAATCACCGCCGCAATCGTTTCGGCACCGTGCAGCGCGATCAGCCGGGTCAAATCCTCAGCGAGTTCAACGCCATGGTCGGGCTCGCCGCGCGAAAACGGATTTTGATCGGGCAAATAAGTGTGCCGCAAATGATCAACACCGGGCAGGCCCGGTCCAAACACATTGCGGTTTTTCACCATGCCGCCCACCGACAGGCCGCCAAAGCCGACGCCGTGATAGGCGCGCTCGCGGCCGATCAACCGTGTCCGCCCTCCCTCGCCGCGCGCATTGTGATAGGCAAGCGCGAGCTTGAGGGCCGTATCACACGCTTCCGAGCCGGAATTGGTGAAAAACATATGGCTGAAGGCGTCCCCGGCCAGATCGGTGACGCGGGCGGCAACCTCAAACACTTTGGGATGGCCAAATGAAAAGGTCGGCCCGAAATCAAGCGTCTTGACCTGCTGGGCCACCGCTTCGGAGATCTTGTCCCGGCAATGTCCGGCATTGACACACCACAAGCCTGCGGAACCATCAAGGATCGCCCGGCCGTCATCGGCGGCGAAATAATGCATGTCCTTGGCGGCCTTGACCATGCGCGGTTCACGCTTGAACTGGCGGTTGGGCGTGAACGGCATGAAAAAAGGATCCAGATCATTCGGCATGGCCGAACCGGGCTGGGCGGGGGGCGTCGTCGGATCGAGGCTCATCAAGCAATTCCCTTAGACTTCATTTCTCCGCTATGTTTGGCCCATGAGTGATGCAATGCCAAATGGAAACTTCGCCATTCGTCCCGCGCGGGCAGACGAGTTGGCGCTGCTGCCGCCGATCGAAGAACAAGCGGCCATCCGCTTTGTCGATGCGGGGCTGTTTGATGCAGACGATGTGCTCGAAACCCTTACTGTCGCCTTTCTGGCGGACAGGCATGTTTGGGTTGCCGATCAAGACGGGGTTCTGGTCGGATTTGCCTGTGCCGAGGACATTGAGGGCTTTTCCCATCTGCATGAAATCGATGTGCTGCCTGACTGGGGCGGACGCGGACTTGGCCGCGCCCTGATGGCAGCCGTCATCGAGGATGCGCGGAACCGGGGTAAGCTTGCAGTAACATTGTCGACTTATCGTGATGTTCCGTGGAACGGGCCTTTTTATGCCTCTTTGGGATTTGAGCCGGTTTCACCCGTGGCGCTCGGCCAGCGCTACCAGACATTTCGGAAGACCGAGGCTGCCCAAGGCCTCGATATCAGGGCGCGCGATCTGATGATGCTCGCCTTTTGAAGCTTGGTTCTAAATTAATTGAACCTTGGAAAGCGTGGGATCGGGGGGTAGCATCCTCGCCCACAGGGATTTAACGGGATGAAGGAGGGGGCCGACCATGAAAGCCTGGCTCAAAGGCGCTGTGATTGGCGCCGCTGCAAGTTTTGCCGTCACGGGGGCAAACGCTGCCACCAATCTGTTGTTCATTGTTGATGCGTCTAACTCCATGTGGGGTCAGATCGCCGGGACAGCCAAAATTGAAACGGCGAAGTCAACGCTCGACAAGCTGCTCACCGAAATCCCCGTTGATTCCAATGTCGGCCTGATGGCGTATGGCCATCGCCAGAAAGATGATTGCAAGGATGTTGAGCTGATGCAGCCGGTGGGCCCGATCAAGCTTGCTGCGCTCAAAAAATCGCTCGACAGCCTGACCCCGACCGGCAAGACGCCGATTGCCAACGCGCTGCAACAAAGTGCTGCTGCCTTTTCAGAAGACACCACCCAACGCTCGGTCGTGTTGATTTCCGACGGCATCGAAACCTGTGACGGTGATCCCTGCGCCGTGGCTGAAACCCTCGCCAAATCGGGCGTTGATGTGAAAGTGCATGTGGTTGGCTTCGACATTTCCGAAGAAGACCGCGCCCAGCTCGAATGCATCGCGGAAAAAGGCAATGGCCAGTATTTTGCGGCCAACAGCACTGAAGGCTTCAATGATGCCGTGTCACAAGCCGTCAAGGTTGCGCAAGCCGAACCCGCACCGGAGCCTGAGCCCGAACCGGTCAAGCCTGCCAAGCAAAGCGTCTATGTTGAAGAGTTCGACGCCGGTGAACTGTCCGGCGACTGGACCGTCAACAATCCCAATCCCGATGCTTACATTGTCGAAGACGGGTCGCTCTTGATCCTCGCCAATGCGCCTGAAGCCAATTGGCGGCATGACACGACGCAGAACCTGTTCACCTTCAATCAGGAACTGCCCAAAGGCGATTGGGATATTGAGATGACCTTTACCGGCGAGCTTGCCACCGGCACCGATCTCGTCTGGCTGGGTCTCAGAACCGATCAGGACAATCTGCTTGCCAGCACGTTCAACACCTATTCAGGCTGCTGCAATTGTAATGGCGGACTGCTCTATACGATCAAGCGCGCGGGCGGCAATGAAACCACTTTCAAGGCCAATGTCCGGGGAAGCGGCTCGTGCGATGGCCTCGATTCGGCCCCGTTCGCTGAATGGCGCAAAAGCTTTGAGACCAACAAAACCGTCATTACGCTTCACAAACGCGGCCGGTCCTACCACACGACCATGGCCATCGAAGGCGAAGTCGGCAAG
This sequence comes from Alphaproteobacteria bacterium, assembly GCA_965227065.1. Classification (GTDB taxonomy): domain Bacteria; phylum Pseudomonadota; class Alphaproteobacteria; order SPJN01; family SPJN01; genus CBDDFN01. The sequence continues at coordinate 42,013 of CBDDFN010000009.1, read as the reverse complement.
GACGGCAATCCGCGCGTCTATGCCACCGAGCCTTTGACCAGCCTGCGTTCACCCGGCGGATTGGCCTTCGGCATTGCCAAATACAGCAAGAAGGGAGGCGAGGTTCTCGTCATGATCGACAAGATCGAGATTTTTGAGGTCAACGAGTAAGAGACAAAGGGAGGCCCGGACATGAGACACGCTCGGGCCTTTCTTCCTGCTTTCGCCCTGGGGCTGTGCCTTGCCGCAGCCCCGGCGCAGGCTGAACAATTGTCCAAGGGGCTGGTCAGCCTGACCAAGGACTTGCTCGGCTCAATCGACGACAGCGACTACAAATCGATCAAAGACCCTGCCAAACGCGCCAAACTTGAAGACACGATCCGCAAGGCGCGGATCAAGAATTTCGCGTCTGAGGCGCCATCGGCCAAAGTTGATCTAGGCCCGCTGGCCGCGCCCTTCGGGCTTGACCCCGAAAAGGCGGATGATCGCCAGACACTCGAAGCGGTCATGACCGCCCTTGATGACGCCGCCCGGCGCGCGGCCGCGCAAGCTGCACTCAAAAAGGCCGGCCGCCCCGACAGTGCCGCCGCGGTTGATCAGGCTTTGCAAGGTTACACCTCTGCCGCCGCCGATGCGTTCAAGGATCTGCAAACCCAGTACCGCATCAAGACCGGCGATGACGGCGAGGAACTCGGCATTGACTGGGTGCCCGCCACCGGCGACATGACGCTGACCGCCGATCTCGGCGATGAGATGGGCGATGTGGTGCTGCATGGCGCGACCAGCGCAAAACTATCCGAAGACGGCACTGTCGCCTTTAACGCCGCGCCGGACCCTGAGCCTGTGACCGAGGTGACGCCCGAACAAAGGGCGCGCACCGCCCAGCTTGTGTTTGGCACATGGATTGATCAGGACGGCAATAGCTGGATCATTCGTGACAGCGAAAATCCCGAAGCGGCGCCCGAAAATGACACGGAGCGCAAACGCGCCCGCATTGAAGAGCTGCAAAGCCAGATCAATGAGGCGCGCCGCACCCAGATCCATGTCTGGGTTGCGCCCGGTGGCGGCGAGGTCATTCAGGAAGGCCGCCTCAAACGTCTTGATGAGCCCTTCCGCTATGACCGGGAACGCAGCCAGGCCGCACTGGCCGAAAAAATCGCTCCGCTGCAAAGTGAGCTCGACCAGCTCAAAAGCGAGTTGGCCCCCGCCCCCGTTGACCAGCATGATCCGCTGCGCGAACAGGGCCGGCAGGTGGAGCGCCGTCCGATCACCGTCGAGGTCATTCAGAAAAACGGCTACCGCTTTGTCTATGACCGCGCCTATTTCGATGGCGAACGGGTCACCGCCCGGCGCACCCTGCGCGATGTGCGCGACATTGATGATCTGCCCCAATGGGTGATCAACGGCATCATTGCCAACTATCAGGCGCCCGAATGGATTGAGCTGAAAACGACCTACGATCCGCGCCGCAAGTCGGTCAAGCTGGGCGGAACCTGGTGGCGCCTCAAAGTCACCTATTCCCCGACCTGGCAGACAATTTCAGGAATTCACACCCCGTGGAACCGCCCGTTAAGCTTCCAGTGGCGGGGTTCGGGCGCCACCGTCCGGCTGGTCGATCTGGACGGTGCCTCAGTTGATGTCTTGCGCCACAATGAACCCTTCCGGGTCGAAGTCGAATTTGAAGAAGCCCCCGATGAGATCAAGGATGTTGTCCTCAAGATCGACGATTTCCCCGACCAGACCGTCTATCTCAGCCCCAAGGATGAAGACGGCGAACTCAACTTTAAAATTTACCGCTCGCGCGTGCTTTATGCCCGGTCCCGTCAATATGTGAACCGGCCCGACATTGAGGGGCTCTACAACAAGAAAGAATATGTCCCCGACACCATGCTGGAGGCCGAACGGCGCGACTGGCAGCATGACACTGAAAAATCCGACAAGGCGGTCGCGAAATATTTTGCCGGCGAATGGAACGTCGCTCACAAATTTGAAGACGGCAAAACCTATATCGGCTTTGCCCAGGTCGCCAAGGACGGCAAGAAAGCGAGCCTTGCGCTGGCCGGTGAAGGCGGCCTGCTGCTCTATGAAACACAGGAAGTGCGCGCCGCAGACTCGGGTGACTTCCTGCTGCTGAATTTTGAGCGCGTGCGCAAACTCTCAGCCGGGTCGCCCGACAGTTCAGGCCGCAAGCCCCACCGTGAAGGCCAGGTGCTATACATGCCCACCCTCACGCGTACCGCTCGCTTTACCTACGACCGCGACCGGCTGCCCGTCAGTGTGGACCTGACGCCTTCGCCGGAGGAGCGGTTGGATGTGCACATGTCCAAGCGCGCCGAAGGCAAACTCGCGGGCTCCGCCGACATAAGGAAAGTGGATGGCGATATCGGCCGGCAGGGTCAGCAAAGCTGGACCCGGAAACTCAAAATTCAAGGGGCTGTGACGGTTGAGGACCAGACCGACAGCACCCCGCCGACGCGGGCTTTCTATCCGTTCGGGCGCAACAAGGATCGCGGCTCATCCACCAAGCGCAAGGTCTTCATCTGGGGCGAGGGTCTGCCCGCGACCTATGGCGATGCGGTGATCATCAAAAGCATGACAGATGGCATCACCTATGACCGGCCGCGGTTCAAAAATGAAATTGATCCCGATGATTTGAAAGTCGCGCTCAAAAAAGCCGAGATAGAAGACCCCGACAGCGTCGACATGCTGATGGTCGAGGCAAGCTTTACCAAAGACAGCGAGCCCGGTCTTGCCTTGTTGTCGGTCAATGGCGCGCCCGGTGCCTGGCTGCTGAGTTTCGCCGATGCGGTTGGCCGCGCCTATTTTGTCGATACCCCGCCCATTGACGGCATTCCCACCGACATTGCGATGGATGTCGACATCGTCCATCTCGAAGTGATGTTGGAAACCGATCTCAAGCTTGAAGACCCGCTCTCATTCGAAATCACCCACCCCGCCGGTTCCAAGACCGCCGTGGAATTGACGCTGCTCGACGAGGAGGCGGCGCGTCAGGGCGCGAAGAAACGCATCTGGCGCTCCCCTCCCATCCACCTGTATCGCGGTGATCTCGGCACGGCGAGCCGCCCGCCACCGGCCCCGAATGCGATCCCGATTAATGTCGCCCCGATCAACTCCACCGACAATGAAGCCGGTGTGACCTTCACCGCCAAGCAACAAAAAGACCCCCGCGCCTTTGTTCCCGGCGAAGCAAAACTGACCGCCTATGGCGCGCTTGATGCGATGGGTGAGCATTGGCGCTCTGCACTTGAACGCGCCAAAAGCTGCTACGGTGCCAATCCACCCGAACGCGCCAATCAGGATGTGACCGGCTATTCGCGTTTCATCCTGACCGAGCTCAGCTCTCGCAATGTGCAGTTCAAGCTGGGCGATCACGCCGCCGCGCTGCTGATCCGCGATGAATTTGTCGCCGCCAGCCGCGAGGCGATGGACAGCTATCGCGCCCAGCGCGCCAATGAAGAAAAGTTGAAAAAATTTCTCGCCCTGGGTCAGTCCTCAGACGGCGCGTCCGACGCATTCTGGAAAGCGGGCCGGTTTGAGTATGACGACAAGGAGATCGCAGCGGAAAATCTGCTCGATCTCGACGATCTCGCCATTTCCATCGGCAAAAGCCGGGCCGAAGCCGAACAGGTCCACCTCAACCTGATCCGGCGGGCGATGAACACCTATATTCATGATATTGTCGTGTCGGTACGCCGTGCCATTGGGGCCAAGAATTGTGATCTGGCCGAGCTTTTGGTGCTCGCCGGTTACCGCGCCCCCACCATTGTCGCCCGCATCCTGCCCCGGCTGATGAAGCCTGAGATCTCAGGTGGCCAACGCTATTGGGTACCCGACACTGAAGCGCGCGGCTATGTGACAAGCCTTTATGTGGTCGGCAATGATCTGCGCGCGCTGAAACAATATGCGGCCATCGATGACGCCTATAAAGCCATGGCGCTGGCCGCCACCGGGGCTGTGGCCGCCTTTGGGCTGTCGGCTGCGGGTTTCCTCGGGGCCGCAGCATACGCAAACGCCGCCGCCGACATTATCGATGCGGCCTATTACGGCACCAAGGGCATTGTCGATTATTACGCGGCCGAAGAGTATTACGACTATGCGCGCGGCGCAGCCGCCACCTATGGCACCGCCATCTATGAAGACGCCAAGGCGGGCCGGCAAAGCGCAACCTGGGCGGCCGTCGGGCTTGTGCTGCCTGCCTATGGCGCCTTTTCGTCCCTGCGCGAGCTGCGTCATTTGTCGAAAATCAATCGCGGTCTCCAGGTTGCCAAGCAACTCGACACGCTCACCGAAGCGTCCGTGTCGGGCCTGACACAGGCCCAGCGCACCGATCTGCTCGCCTATCTTGAATGGGCGCAGGAAGCCCGCGCGCTTCGGACCACCCGCAATGCGGTGCGCGGCGCTTCAAGCCTTGGCGAAGCCGCCGCCGGGATCGCCGAACGCGGCGCCAATGCGGTGCGCCGCACCGGTGCGCGCGCCATGACGGAAGAAGACCTTCGTTTCCTCGGACAATATGAAGAGATGGGACGCGCCAAGGCCGCCCGCATTGAGGCCGGTGGCGAGGTCGCCCAGAAGCTTGATGATGTCACCGCGGACGAAATCTCAAAATTATCAGCGGCGGATCAGGCCCGGCTTGCTGACTATTACGACGATATTTTGCGCCGTCAGACTATGCTTGAGACAGGCGCGTTTGAAGGCCGCTTGCGCATCCCCTCAGACCGCGAGATCGAGTTTGCCCGGCGCTATGGCGGGCTGGGCGATGAGTTGGCCGAAGCCGGAGATGGCGCGCGCGGCCCCAAAATCCCCCGGGGCGGGGATGGGGAGCGGCCCGTTGATGATGATGTGCTCAATCCGCCCGAACCGCCGGTGCGGGGCCCCGATGATGGCGATGCGCCGCGTCCGCCGCGCGGCGAGGATGGCGATGCGCCCAAGCCTGAAACCCCGCCGCGCGGTCAGGACCCGCCCGAACAACCGCCCAAAAAGCCCGGCGATGTCGAGGATGAAACCCCGACACGGCCCAATCCGCCCAAGCCTGATGATGCGCCTGCCCCGCCCAAGCAGCCCGGCGATGTCGAGGATGGCACACCCACCCGTCCCCCTGTTGGTCCCGGACCCAGTGGCCGCAGACCCCAGCCGCAACCGCAGCCCTCTCCGCCGCGCGTTCCTGATGCCGAGGATGGACGGGCTACCGTGCCGCCAGGGCAGCGGGGCGCGCAACCTCAACCTCAACCCCAACCGCAGCCGCAGCCGCAGCCCGCAGGCCCGCAGAAATCCTTCCCGCGGCCCGACAATATGCCCGACAAGAGCCTGGCGTTCCGCGACCCGAAAACCGGGAAGCCGGTCACGGTTGAACTCGACCCGACAGTCAAGACCGAAGCGGGCAGTTTCAACCAAGTGTACAAGCTCAAAGGCGATCCGCCGCGCGTCGCCCGCGTGTCGTTTGAGAACCCCGATACGCCCCCCATTGTGATGGACGATTTCGGGCGCAAGATGCTCGATGAGTTCGGCGATGACGATATTGTCTACGCGCCCAAGCGGCACAGCGCATCCCGTGTTGAGCACTCAAACGGCGTCCCCGCCGCTGATGGCGCGCGCATCGAGATTGTCGATTACACGCCCTACAAGGCGTCCAAGCAATTGGCAGGCCAGCCCGGCGGGAAGATGACCCCCGGCCAGGCAATTGCCTTCGACAAGGCCAGCCGCCACCTCAATGAGCGCGGGCTGGTGTGGATCGACAATCACAAGGGCAATTACGGCTTTGTGCCGGTCGATGAAGCGGGCGACAAATGGAAGGTCGTGATTTTCGACACAGGCGGCATCGTTAAAATGACCGACGCGGCCGGCGACAGCGCGAGTGCTGCCGCTCGGCGGTTCCAGAAAGCCATCAATGCGCCCGAGGGCGAATGGCTTGATGAGCTTGAAGCGGGCAACACAATGGCGGGTGGCCGCTTCCGCGATAATTCCGCCAAACAATATCGCGATCATTTGCGCGAAGAGTTCGGCAATCGGGTCGACTATGACGCACTCAATTCCGTGCGTGGCGACAAGCCGATATTCTCCGGTGCCGATCAGCTGGAGTTCCGGCCCGACGCCTATTGGAACGCTAAAAAACTGCATGAAGTCTCCGGCCTTGATGGATCGGATGACGCCTATGACGCCTTCCGCGCGCGGCAGGGCGGGTCTGCGCCCGACAGGTCAGGAGCGACGGGCTCATCCCGGCCGGTTGATCCTGAAAATGACAGTTCGTTCCGCAATGCGCCCACTGACATGGACAGCGCCCCGCCCAGCGGGTCGGGGCTGCCGCCCACCCGGCCTGAGGGACCGCCACCGGGGTCTGATGATTTCCGGAACCTGCCGACCCAGCCTGAGACAGGGCTGCCCGGCACGCGCAGCGATCTGCCACCGACGCGCAGCGACCTTCCTCCGACGCGCAGCGATTTGCCGCCCACCCGGACCGACTTGCCGCCGACCCGGCCCGAAGGACCACCAGCGGGTTCTGATGATTTCCGCAACGCCCCGACCGAGATGACACCAAGCGCGCCTGCCGCGCGCAGCGACATACCCGGCACCAATGATCGCCCGCCCGAAACGCCCAGCCGCTGGAATGATGATGGCTCGCCCTCTTCGGCCAATGAGCCGCTGGTCAATTCATCGGGGGAGCGCACCCTGACCCGCGGCCCGCCCGAAAGCGCCTCCGACACCCCGCGGTCTGTAGGCAGTCCGGGCCGCCCCGATACCATGCCTGAGCGGTCCATCCTGTATCGCGACCCCGCAACCGGCAAACCCGTCACCGTGGAGATTGATCCTGACTGGCGGCCCAAAGGCGGCAGCTTCAATCAAGTGTTCAAACTCAAAGGTGATCCGCCCCGTGTGGCGCGCGTCTCTCGCGGTGATCCCAACACGCCCGAAATCGTGATGGATGATTTCGGCCGCAAGCTTCTCGATGATCTCGACAGCGATGATGTTCTTGTCCCCAAACTGCATTCCTCGTCACGGGTCGAGCATTTTCAGGGCCTTGATATTGATCAGGGTGCGCGCGTCGAAATCATCGACTTCACCCCCCATCGGGCGCATGAGCAGGTGCGCGCCAACCCAGACGGAAAGATGACCGCCGGACAAGCTATCGCTTTTGACCGGGCCACCCGTGCGCTCAACAAAAAAGGGCTGGCCTGGATCGACAATCATCGCGGCAATTACGGCTTTGTGCCGGTCGACGGCGCCCCTGACACCTGGAAAGTGATGATTTTCGACACGGGCGGAGTGGTGAAGATGACCGGCACGGCCGATGAAAGCGCCGCCCAGGTCGCCCGCCGGTTCCAGAACGCGATCTCAAACCCCGATCTGGAAACCAAGAAGAAAATGATTGTGGCCCGCGTGAATGGCGACCGCAAAGCCATCGACAAGGCAGCGGGGGAATATTATTTGCAGCTGGTCAGCGATTTTGGCGGGCGGATTGATCTTGACGCCATCAACACGGTCCGCAAGGGACAGACCGTGTTCACCAGCCCCCGACAGCTTGCGTTCCGGCCCGATGCCTACGCAACCTCAAACAAGCTGCACGAGCTGATCGGCAACAAAGGCACGCAAGCCGAACTCGATCAGGCTTACGACGCGTTTCGGACGCGCCATTCGGGCAATTAGAAAATCCAGGCGATCATGACCCAGATCACCAGGAACATCGCCCCCATCGCCGCAATCATATATTGAAGCTCACCCAGCAACCCATCACCCGCCGCGATGGCCATCACCACCAGGGTGATCAATGTGACGACAAAAGCGATAACCGCGGCATCCTTGAGGCCAAGCCCCGGTTCAAGATGGGCATCGATAAAGCCCGCCATGGCCGGCAGGACCAGCAGAAACAGCGCAAAGGCGACCACGCCCAAAAGCACCATGATCAGCAGTGCCAGCGTCCAGCTTTTCTTTTGATCGTCGCGGTCTGTGCTCATCGGCCTATCAATTCATGGATCTGGTTGGGGTCGGGCAAGCCATGGACTTCAATCTCAGGCTTGTCCCCGGCCGAATAGATCATGACATTGCCCACGCCGAACAGGCGCTGGAAAAAACTTTGCCGCACCTTGACCGTGCGGACGGACGCCAGGGACAGTTCCGTCCGTTCTTTCGATAACAGCCCTTCGGTCAGGGCAATCTCGCGATCGCCGATTTCAAAATGGGTCGCCTTGGTCTTGAGGTACCAGTAAAGCAGGATGACAAAGCCGATGCCGGCCACGCACAACAGCACGGCCAGAATGAAGCCGAAGGGATTGTTGCGGAACATGGCGGGGTTTGCGGCGTAGCGCACCCCTGATTGATGATCTGGTTCTGACATAGGCCCCACCTTTCGCGCATCTAGGGAAGTTTGGCCAGTGATACAGGCAAACAATGGCGGAAAGATTGCGGCGGAAAAATTGCAAAAAAATCCAGAAATCTGCGCGCCTTTGTCTTGACGCCACGGTGCGGCAATCCTACATGTCGGTCAGATTGTTGGCACTCCCATGGGGTGAGTGCTAGCAATTTCACAAAGCCCGAGAAATTTCAAAGGCTTAGGGGAAACCTGTCTATCGACAACCAATCTTTAGGGAGACTGGACCATGACTTTCCGTCCTCTCGCTGACCGCGTGGTTCTGCGCCGCGTCGAAGCCGAGCAGAAAACCGCTGGCGGCATCATTCTGCCCGATTCTGCTCAAGAAAAGCCGCAAGAAGGCGAAATCGTTGCCGTGGGCCCGGGCCTGCGTGACGAAGACGGCAAATTTGTCGGCCTCGAAGTCAAAGTCGGCGATCGTGTCCTGTTCGGCAAATGGTCGGGCACCGAAATCAAGGTCGACGGCGAAGAGCTGCTGGTCATGAAAGAAAGCGACGTGATCGGCGTCATCGAAGCCAAAGGCAAAGGCAAGAAAGCCGCCTAAGCGGTTTCGCCTCGCCTCTCCACGCAACTCCAATTCAGGGACATTGAAGAATGGCAAAAGAAGTCAAATTCAATACAGACGCCCGCAACAAGATGCTCAAGGGCGTCGATATTCTTGCGGATGCCGTCAAAGTCACGCTTGGCCCCAAAGGCCGTAACGTCGTGATCGACAAAGCCTTCGGCGCACCGCGCACCACCAAAGATGGTGTCACCGTTGCCAAGGAAATCGAACTGGAAGACAAGTTCGAAAATATGGGTGCCCAGCTTGTGCGCGAAGTCGCCAGCCGCACCAACGATATTGCCGGTGACGGCACCACGACCGCGACCGTTCTCGCCCAGGCGATCGTCCGCGAAGGCCACAAGGCGGTTGCCGCCGGCATGAACCCGATGGACCTCAAGCGCGGCATCGACATTGCCGTCGCCGACGCCATTGCCGAACTGCGCAAAAAAGCCAAAAAAGTCAAAACCTCGGAAGAGATTGCCCAGGTCGGCACCATCTCGGCCAACGGCGAAGGCGAAATCGGTGAGATGATTGCCGAAGCCATGCAGAAAGTTGGCAATGAAGGCGTTATCACGGTTGAAGAAGCCAAAGGCCTTGAAACCGAGCTTGACGTTGTTGAAGGCATGCAGTTTGACCGCGGTTACCTGTCGCCTTACTTCATCACCAATGCCGACAAGATGATCGCCGAACTCGACGATCCCTACATCCTGCTGCACGAAAGCAAGCTGTCGAACCTGCAAGCGATGCTGCCGATCCTTGAGACGGTCGTCCAGTCGGGCCGTCCGCTGCTGATCATTGCTGAAGATGTTGAAGGCGAAGCGCTGGCGACCCTGGTGGTCAACAAGCTGCGCGGCGGCCTCAAAATCGCGGCTGTCAAAGCACCGGGCTTCGGCGATCGCCGCAAAGCCATGCTGCAAGACATTGCCATCCTGACCGGTGGCACGGTGATTTCCGAAGATCTCGGCATCAAGCTTGAGAATGTCTCCATCGACATGCTCGGCCGTGCCAAGCGCGTTTCGATCTCGAAAGAAGACACCACCATCGTCGACGGCATCGGCAAAAAAGCCGACATCGAAGCCCGTGTGGGTCAGATCCGTCAGCAGATCGAAGACACCTCGTCGGACTATGACCGTGAGAAACTGCAAGAGCGTCTGGCGAAACTCGCCGGCGGTGTTGCCGTGATCAAGGTTGGCGGGGCCACCGAAGTCGAAGTGAAAGAGCGCAAGGACCGTGTCGATGACGCGCTCAACGCAACCCGCGCTGCCGTCGAAGAAGGCATTGTCCCGGGCGGCGGAACCGCTTTGTTGTCGGCGATCAAAGCCGTCGACAAGATCGAGCTTGAAAATCCCGATCAGCAAGCCGGTGTCGGCATTGTCCGCAAGGCGCTGCAAGCCCCGATCCGCCAAATCGCCACCAATGCCGGCGTTGACGGCTCGATCGTGGTTGGCAAAGTGCTCGAAGGCAAAGGCGTGAACTTCGGTTACGACGCTCAGAACGATGTCTATTGCGACCTCGTCAAATCAGGCATCATCGACCCCGTCAAAGTGGTGCGCACCGCGCTGCAGGACGCCGCTTCGGTTGCTTCGCTGATGATCACCACCGAAGCCATGGTTGCCGAAAAGCCGGAGAAAAACGGCGGCGGCGCCCCGGCCATGCCCGACATGGGCGGCATGGGCGGCATGGGCGGCATGATGTAAGCCACCCCGCTTCCACTGAAATTGGGAAAGGCCGGAGCTTCCGCTCCGGCCTTTTTCGTTTTCGGACACGTCATTCTGAAGGAGCCGTCATTCAGCGGCGACATTCAAAATCGTTTACGGCCTGCAATCTCCCACAAGATCCCGAATCACGTTCGGGATGACGCTGGTTCTGTCTAGTGAGAATGACTCAAGGCATGACGCCGTTCGTCCAAGGCGCGGGTGATGATCTCGACGGCTGAGCGCAGGAACAGCCCGGCCATCAGCACCGCCACAATCAGGTCCGGCGCGTTTGATCCCGTCCAGAATACCAGCCCGCCGGCCGCCATCACCGCAACATTGCCAATCGCATCATTGCGCGAACACAGCCAGACCGAGCGGACATTGGCATCACCATCGCGCCACCGCATCAAGATCAGCACGCTGGCCAGATTGGCTGCGAGCGCCAGCACGCCAATCCCGGTCATCACCGGGGCTTCGGGCGCGCTGCCCATAAGCGCAAAGTTCAGGCTCGCGCCCAGTACCACCAGTGCCATCAGCGCCAGCGACACGCCTTTGAGCAGCGCGACCCGCGCCCGCATCACCAAAGGCGCGCCAATCACCAAAAGGCTGATCGCATAGGTCGCCGTATCACCGATGAAATCGAGAGCATCGGCCTGCAGCGCCACACTTTGGGCGGCGATCCCGGCGCTGAGCTCGATTGCGGCCATCGCGCCATTGATCGCAATCACCGCAACCAAAGCACGCTTATAGGCTTTTGATGCGCCATCAAAACTCACATCATGATTGCATCCGGCCATCCATTCTCTCCCTGGCTCTTTCCATGGCGGGATCGTGCATGCTGTAATCGTTACAGGAGCAAGAGGCTAAAAATGACGCAGCCAGACATGACACAAACAGAGTTCAGCATCGGCACGGTTGCCAAAGCGGCCCGGACGAGCCCGGAGACCGTTCGGCACTATGAAAAGATCGGCCTAATCCCGCCCCCGCCCCGCTCCAACGGGCGGCGGGTCTATGGCGTTGCGCACCGGGACCGGCTGATCTTCATCCGCCATGCCCGGGCGCTCGGCTTCGGGCTTGAAGCGATCCGCACCTTGCTTGATCTGTCGGATCATCCGGGCCGGGACTGCGCCGAGGCCGACCGGCTGGCCTCCCAGCAATTGGCGGATGTGCAATCAAAGATCGCCCGGTTGAGCGCGCTTCAAACCGAGCTTGAACGCATGGTCACTGAGTGCCGCCACGGCACCAGTGCCGAATGCCGGGTGATTGCGGTTCTGTCGGATCATGATCTGTGTCTGGCGGGGGATCATGATGCGCCCTAGCTGATCAACCGCACCAGCTCAATCCCCACCACGCCAAACGACACGATCGTGCCCAGAACCGGGATGGCAAGCGGCACCTGAAAGCCTTGATGGGCCGCGCCGCGCAGCTTGAGACGCCACAGGCTCAAACTCACCAGCGCAAACACAATCAGCACGATCAGGGATGTGATCCGCGCCAGCGTGCCAAGCGGAAAGCTGAGTGACAGCGCCAGCACCAAAGCACCCGCGAGGACCGTTGCCACAATCGGCGTGTGCGTGCGCGGCGAGACAGCACCCAGAAAAGCCGGCAGCCAGCCCTGACGCGACAGGCCATAAAAGACCCGTGCCACCATGATGATCTGAACCAGCGCGCCATTGAGCACCGCCACACTCGCAATCACCGAAATGATCCGGCCATCAAGCCCGACGGTGCGTTCAAACAGGTCCGACACTGGTGCCTTGCTGCCTGCCAATTCTTCAACCGGCATGGCCAGCACAGCCACCAGCGCAACGCCGACATAGATCAGTGTGGTGACGACCAGCGTGATCAGAATGGCGCGCGGCATGGTGCGTTCAACATCGCGCACTTCTTCGGCGACATTGACCATGTCTTCAAACCCGATAAAGGCATAGAAGGCGAGCACGGCGCCTGAAAACAATCCGATCAGGCCAAACTGGGCAGGCGGAACGACAAGATCGGGCCCCAGCCTGCTCCAGTCGGCATCATCAAGCCCACCGCCCACCACCACCAGCAGGACCGCGACTTCAAGAACCGAAACCAGCGAGGCAAGCATGACCGATTCCCGAATGCCCGCGCAGGCGAGCCCGGTCAACACAACGACACCGCCGCCAATCAGCACAAATGCAGGCAGATCGCCCAGCGTCTGGCCGTAGCCCGCAAAGCCCCGCACAATGGTGGCTGAGGACACAATGCCCGACAAGGCCACCATCAGGCCGATCAGGGTTGCCAGCCACACAAGTCCCAGCCCTTCCCGGACATAGACCGCCTCCCCCGCACTCACAGGAAACCGGCCTGCCATTTCAGCAAAGCTCAGCGCCGCAAAAGCCACCAGCAGACCGGCCAGCAAAAAGGCCATGGGCGCAGCGGAACCAACGGTTCCCGCAATCTCGCCAATCAGCACGAAAATGCCTGCACCGACCGTGGTGCCAATGCCGTAAAGGCTGAGAAGGACAAGTCCAAGACGGCGGCTCAATTGGGGTGATCCGTCCGTCATGGCGTCCTCCTGCTAGCGGTCGAGCGCTTGGATAAAACCCTCATAAAGCGGGTTGGGGTCGGTAAACAGATAATCGACATCGGTGGCTGAAACAGTGCCGAAACCCGCAGCGCGCAACGCCAGGGTGATGTCATAGATTTTCTTGTGCGGGGCGTAGATCGCCTGGGGAATGGTGCCCTTCAGACAGCCATAATCCGCAATCAGTTTCTCGCTGATTTTCTGGGCGTCCTTGTCCTTGCCTTCAAAGCGGATCAGCTTGCGCGTCTTGGCTTCCGCCCGCGCCCCGATCATATCAAGAATGTGCCGCAGCGCTTTTTTCTGCGCGTCCGACCATTCCGCCGTGATGGACCCGGCAAGACAGGCATAGCTTTCCAGCATCACCCCATCGGGCAGGATTTTCAGATCATTGTCGCGCAATGTCTGCCCGCTGGACGTGATATCAACAATGATTTCAGCTGCACCCGAATTGGGCGCGCCTTCCGTTGCGCCGAGGCTTTCGACAATGCGGTAATCGGCAATGCCGTGGGCGGCAAAGAAGGCCCGTGTTGAATTGATATATTTGGTGGCGACCCGCATGCGGCTGCCGCGCTTGTGGCGCATGATGGCGGCCACATCTTCAAGATCAGCCATGCTGTCGACATCAATCCAGCTTTTGGGAATGGCGACCACAAGCTTGGCGTAGCCAAAGCCCAATGTCAGGATTTCCTGCAACACAGCGCCTGGATTGGCGATTTTCTCACGCAACAAATCCTGGCCCGTGACGCCCAGATGAATGGTTCCGCTTTCGAGATTGGCAGGAATTTCGCCCGCCTGCATAAAGACAACATCGACATTGGGAACATTTTTGAGCCGCCCGCCAGTATAGCCGCGCGCCGCCCCGTCCTGGGCGATGGAAATACCGGCATCCCAGAAATATTGCTCAACCTGTTCTTTCAGACGGCCCTTGGATGGTACTGCAATTTTCAAGCTCTCAGACATTACGCGCCTCCCTTCAGCGCGCGGATCAGTCTTTCGGGCCGGATCATCGCACCGACGGCCGGGACATCATCGCCGCCCAGATCGCCGATCAGCCGGTCATAGCGGCCACCGCCCGCAATCTGGCCCAATGGACCAAGCCCATCGAGCCGGACTTCAAAGACAAAACCGGTATAATAATCCATCTGGCGGCCAAAGGTGCTCGCAAAGCTGATCGCGCCGGGCTCAACCCCGCGGGCTTCGAGCGCATCAAGCCGGGCGGTCACATCCCGCACGGCATAGGCAAAGCTGTCCTTGGCACCGGTTTCAAGGGCTTTGAGCTGATCAAGCGCCTCAGTGATCGGCCCGTTGATTGCCATGAAGGCGTGAATACGCTCCACAATGGCCGGGCTTAGCGCATCGGCGGCGCGGTCCTCGGCCTGATCCAGCAAACGCTCGGCAATGTCTTCGGCAGACCGGCCACCGGCAGGTTTGACATCCGCCAAGGCCAGCAGGTCAGACACCGCCGCGCGGCGCGCCTCAACATCATCAAGTGCCGCCAGGGCCGCCACAAAGCCGCCCCCGGCCTGCGCCCCGCTTTGCGGGATCGGCGTGCCATCCTCGGCCAGATTGTCAATCAGCGTGGCAAATTCCGATGGCTGCCAGAAGCGCCGCTTCATCCGCGCACGCCAGCGTTCAGGCATGTCCAGCGTGTCCACAAAGGCGTGGAACAGGCCGATATCGCCCATGGTGACCGGCGCGGCACCAAGACCGGCAGCCTGCAAAGCGTTCAGCGTGAGCGCCAGCACTTCGGCGTCGGCGCGCGGCTTGTCGGCCTCACCAAACCATTCAATGCCGGTTTCGGTGAATTGGGCTTCTGCGCCTGCGCGCGGCACCCGGAAGGCGGTCCCCGAATAGCTCAACCTGTCGCCACCGGCGCGGACATAATGACGGCAGACCGGAATGGTGAGATCGGGACGCAAAGCAAGCTCAGCCCCGGCCGGGTCGGAAAAGATAAAGGTCCGGCGGCGGATTTCCTCACCCGAGCGGTCAAGAAATACGTCTGCGGGCTCGATCATCGGCGGCTCAACCCGGACGAAACCCGCTTCGGCAAAATGGCTGAGCAGCCCGCCTGCGGTGGCAGCGAGTTCGGTGAGCATCTGCTCGTCATAATCTGTCAGGGCCGAAAGCGTCATGGCGCGTCCGTTCGTCGTTCAATCTGGTCAGGGTTTTGGGGGAAAGTCGCGGTTTGGTCAATGACCGGGATGAAGATCATGCCGGGCAAGCAGTTTCTTCACCTCAGCGACAAGCGCGTCGCGGGCAACCGAAAGCTGGGCGGGCTGGTCCTCGCGCCAGGCTTTGTTGTCATCGATGTTTTTCGACAATTCTGCGCCCAATATGAGGTCTTTGAGGGTGATTTCACCCTTTTCAAATTCGTCCGACCCGGCAATAACCACAACCGGCGCCGCGCGCTTGTCGGCATATTTAAGCTGGGCTTTCATGCCGGAGCCACCGACATAAAGCTCGGCCTTGATCCCGGCATTGCGCAATTCGGTCACCATGGCCTGATAATCGGCCATGCGCTCACGATCCATCGCAGTCACGACAACAGGCGCAACCCAGCGCGCGGGCGCTCGATCCAGCGCATCAAGCGCGGCGAGCAGCCGGTCAACACCGATCGACACACCTGTCGCCGGGACGTCACGGCCGGTAAAGCGTTTGACCAACCCGTCATAGCGCCCGCCTGAGGCGACAGAGCCGAAGCGCCGGGGCTGGCCTTTTTCGTCAAGCGTCTCAAAGGTCAGTTCGGCCTCAAACACCGGTCCGGTATAATAAGCCAGTCCGCGCACCACCGAGGGATCAATGACCGCCTGGTCCTCGCCAATGCCTTGCGCGGCCATCAGCGTGGCAATTTCTTCAAGCTCGGCAATGCCATCGGCGCCGGTTGCCGAGGCACCCACCAGCGTGCGCAGATCATCCAGGCCGCTGGCATTCACAAAGCCCATGACAATATCGGCCTGATCGCCCGAAAGTTTGGCACCTTCGGTGTAATCGCCGGACTCATCCTTGCGCCCCTCACCGAGCAACAGGCGCACACCGTCTTCGCCCAGCCGGTCGAGCTTGTCGATGGCCCGCAGAACGGTCATGCGCTGGTCCTCAAGCGCGGCATTGGCTATTTCATCAGCCGACCACACGCCAATGGTTTCAAGCACGCCATTGAGAATTTTGCGATTGTTGAGCCGGATCAGATAATCCCCGCGCGGCAGGCCAATCGCTTCCAGCGCCGAGGCCAGCATGGCGAGCAATTCGGCCTCGGCCGCCATTTCGGCGGTGCCGACCGTGTCGGCATCAAACTGGGTGAATTCGCGGAACCGGCCAATGCCAGGCTTTTCATTGCGAAAGACGGAGCCGGTCTGATAGCGCCGATAGGGCTTGGCCAGCCGGTCAAAATTCTCAGCCACAAAGCGGGCGAGCGGCGCGGTCAGATCATAGCGCAGCGCCATCCATTGTTCGTCTTCATCCTGAAACCCGAAAATGCCGCCCATGGGCCGTTCAATGTCGGGCAGAAACTTGCCCAGCGCATCGACATATTCGATGGCCGGTGTCTCCAAAGGCTCAAAGCCGTAAAGCTCATAAACGTCACGAATGGCTTCCAGCATCGTCCGGCGGGCAACAACCTGCGCGCCTTCCTGATCGCGAAAGCCTTTGGGCAAACGCGCCTTGGGGCGGAACTGTTTTTGCTTCTTCGCCATGACGCGCCTCAAAACAAAAGCGGCCGGAGCCGCTTTTCAAAATCCGGTCGGGTGGTACAGCCGCCCCGGTTCGAACGGGGGACCTCTAGATCCACAATCTAGCGCTCTAACCAACTGAGCTACGGCTGCATGACCCGGAAGGACAGGACATAAAGCCCCGTCCACTGAGGCGCAAGACACTATGCGCATCGCGGGGCAAATTCAAGCAACCCAAACGCTGTGTGCCATGCGACAGGGGCGCGCAATCCCCGCTTGATCCTGACAGGCGTGTCACTTACATCAAAGGCTATGGGGCAATGCTGGCCGGGGAGTGCAAAATGGCAGAAATCAGGACCGAAATGGTCGAGGCAAACGGCCTGTCCTTTGAGGTCGACATGGCAGGCGATGGTGACAAGCTGGCGCTTTTGCTGCACGGCTTTCCCGAAAACTCCTATGCGTGGCGTCATCAGATGGCGCTGTTTGCCGAGCTTGGCTACACCGTCTGGGCCCCTAATTTGAGGGGCTATAAAGGCTCCAGCCGGCCCACCGGCGTGAAAAATTACAGCCTGGAAGTGCTGATGGATGATGTCGCCGGGCTGATTGACGTCAGCGGCAAATCCGATGTCACTTTGGTGGTGCATGATTGGGGCGGCGTCATTGGCTGGTTCTTCATGATGCGCAAGGTACGGCCTGTGTCGCGCTTCATCGTGCTCAATATTCCGCACCCCAAGCTCATGTTCGACAAGATGCGGACTTGGACGCAATTGTCGAAAAGCTGGTACATTTTCTTCTTCCAGATCCCCTGGCTGCCCGAATTCATGCTCAAACTTGGCGGTGTGAAAGGCTTCCGGCGCATTTTCCGCGACACCGCGAAAAACAAAGACAATTTCACCAACTCCCATATTGACCAGTTCGCCAAGCCTGCTCTGGAACCCGGCGCGCTCACCGCCATGATCAACTATTATCGCGGTTTGATGCGGGGCGGCAGCTCGCGACGCCAGCAAAAGCACGGCTTTCCGGTCATTGAAGTGCCGACCCTGATGTTATGGGGAACCGCCGATATGGCGCTTGATGTCTCAACAACGGTCGACACAAGCACCCAGGTGTCAGACCTGACCTTGCGCTACCTGCCCGGCGTGTCGCACTGGATTCAGCAGGATGCGCCCCATACAGTAAATCGCCTCATCGGGGCATGGCTTCAGGGCGAGCCGGTCCCCGAAATTTCCGAAACCGACCCGCTGGACTAGCCATGCCGACCCATGACAGCACAGATGAAGCCGATCTGATGATCGGGCCGACCGACCATGGCATGGTGCGGCTTTTGATCAGCACCGCCAAGGGTGAGATTCCGATGGATTTCACGCCCGAAGAAGCCGAGGAAATCGCCGCCGAGCTGCGATCAGCCGCGGCCATAGCGGCGAAGCGGGGCTGAGACAGCAAACCGCTTGCAGACCCCGGTGAGAGTTTCTATGTGGGAGGCATCACTCTCACAGAAGGTGCGCCCTGCCCGTGTTCCAGCCTGACGATTTTGCCGCCTGGCCCCAATGGCGCCAATCGCTTTACCACTTTGTAGAAGGCGAGCGTTTCAACCGCTTTATCATTGGCATCATCCTGCTCAATGCTGCGGTTTTGGGGGCTGAAACCTCCGCAAGCCTGATGGATCGGTTTGGTCCGGCGCTAAAATTTGCCGACACGATGATGCTGGGCATCTTCATCATCGAAGTTTTCCTGCGGCTTGCCGCCCATGGCCGGCATTTCGTCAAATCGGGCTGGCACTGGTTTGATGTGATCATTGTCACCATCGCCCTGTTGCCTGCCGGGGGGCCGTTTGCGGTGCTGCGGGCCATGCGCATCCTGCGCGCGCTGCGCCTGATTGCCCGCGTTCCCAGCATGCGCCGGGTGGTGGCCGCCATCTTCCATTCCCTGCCCGGCCTTGGATCGACGGCCGCCTTTATGGGCTTGTTGTTCTACATCTCATCGGTGATGGCGACGGTGCTTTATGGCCAAAGCCACCCCCAATGGTTCGGCACAATCGGCGAAAGCGCCTATTCGCTGTTTCAGATCATGACGCTGGAAAGCTGGTCAATGGGGATTGTCCGCCCGGTGATGGAAGTTCATCCCCAGGCCTGGATTTTCTTTGTTCCTTTTGTCCTGCTCACCACCTTCATGATGCTCAATATGGTGGTCGCAATCCTGGTTGATTCGATGAATTCGGTGCAGCAAATGCACGAGCTGACCCATGATCCCGAAGATGATCCGACCTTGCGCGACATTCGCGATGAGGTTCGCGCGCTGCGCGCCGAGATTGAAGCACTCCGAAAAGACTGAACCCCGCCTGATCGCTCAGACGGGGTTCAAAATCGTCAGGTCAGATCGGCTTAAAGAAAGCCGAGCGGATCTTCTTCTGCGGAAGCGCCACCATCATCCTGCAGGAAGTCAGGCAGGTCTTCGCCACCACCGCTGGGTTCAGCAGCGGCCGGCTCTTCCGCCGGAGCTTCGTCCATCATGGGTTCTTCTGCCATGGGCTCCTCTGCGGGAGCTTCGTCCATCATGGGTTCTTCAGCGGGAGCTTCGTCCATCATGGGTTCTTCAGCCGGTGCTTCGTCCATCATGGGCTCTTCCATGGCGTCTTCAGCCGGGGCTTCCATATCGTCCATGGCCGGCTCGTCAGCCATCGGCTCCTCCATGGGGGCCTCTTCCATGGGCTGCTCTTCGCTCATGAAGGCGGGCATGTCGGCGTCTTCAGCCGGCGCTTCGGTGTCGGGATCAGCCATCATCATGGCATCATCCATCGGCTCTTCCGCCGTCTGGTCGGGACCCGGCACACCACCGAACAGACCATCAATCGACTTGTAGCCTTCAAAGCGCAGGCGCACTTCAGCCCGGCGGTTGCCGCGTTCGCGCACCGCATCAGCGGTCTGGATGCGCGGCTGGGTTTCGCCGAAGAAGGCAATTTCGATCAGATCCTCAGGAACACCCTCGGCGATCAGAGCCGCCGCAACGACTTCAGCCCGGGCTTTCGAGAGTTTCTCGTTATAGTCGTTCGAACCCGACGTGTCGGTGTGACCGCCAACTGCGATGGTTGCCGGCACTTCCTCGCGCACCGCTTCCGCGGCAGAGCGAATGTTGGCCATGGCCTCATCGTCGAGTTTGGTCGAATCAAAGTCGAAATAGACGTTGAACGAAATCGGATCGTGCACCTTGGCGGCATCAGGATCGACCGGCTCTTTATAGGTCGGATACTGGATTTGCGCGTAATGCTCTTCAAATTTGGCTTTGCAGCGCTCAATCTCTTCGGGCTGATTGTTTTCTTCAGCTTCCTGCACCCAGCAGTCAAAGGCGACCTGCGCGCCGGCGACATGCTCAGGCGTGACAAGATCACCGCCGCGGTCATAGGCATCCATCAGGCGCGCCCGCGCGTCGGTCAGGCCATCCATATGCTCTGACGGGATTTGCCAATCTGCCAGTTTTTCGGGCTCAACCCAGCCGCCGGCATCGGCTTTGCGTTTCTTCATTCGGAAGATATCACCGTCGCGGATGTCCACTTCCCAATATTCGGAGTTTGCGAGCGCATCATAACCGCTTGAAAGTGCGGTGTTGAGCGGCTCGCTTGCTCCATAAGCCAGACCCGGAATAGCGAGCATCGCCACTGAGACGGTGGCCAGAAGCTTTTGACGAATCATTGAGTAACCCTCTTTTTGGCGTCCCCGCTTCCCGACCCGCAAAAGTCCAGGCCTCGCCCCCAACCCGGAACCAGGAAGCATAAATCGGCGCTAGATTAGCCGCTCTTTCATCGAATGTCGTGGGCGAATGCGAGAAATTGCAGGGGAAAATTTGGGGTAAGACACTGATTTCCGCGGAAACTGTGACTTTTTTGCCCCGGTTCGCCGTTCGGGCCGCCGCCTAGCGCCCTTTATTGCGCAGCGGTGCGCAGGGCCTCACGCGCCTGTTCAACCGTGGCTTGCAAATCGCGCAATTTAAGCGGCTTGCCCAGGAAGCGGAAAGCGCCAAGCTCCAGCGCCCGGTCGGCTTCCGCGCCACCGCCATGACCGGAAATGAAGATCACCTTGATTTCGTCCCGGTCCATGGAAGTTCGGATCTGGCGCAGCAATTCCAGCCCGTCAAGCCGGGGCATCCGGATGTCGGCGACTACGATCAGGATCGAGCTGTCGGCGCTCAACGTGTCGAGCGCTTCCCGTCCATCCTTGGCGATCTCGACCTCATAGCCTTTTCGTGCGAAATATTCGGCTATGTTCTCAACAATGTCAGGCTCGTCATCAACGATGAGTATGCGATTTATCGGTTCAGCCATGAGCATTTTCAGCCGCGCGCATCTGCGTTATCCGGTTTGTGTTTACCACTCCCTAACGATGATGATAGCGCCGCGAGGGCTCAACGCGAAGCCCTTCGCCGCCATGATCGCCGTCGTATTGGGACTATTTTTGCTGCCCGGCCCGGCCCAGGCAGAGCAGAATTGGACCAAATCCGTCCTAGAAGCCTGGATCCACACCGACCACGAAAGTGATCCTGACAAGCGTGAAGAGGTGCTTGCGGCAGCAAATGCCTTGCGTAATCAGGCGCTTGAAGGGGATGTGGCGGCCCAGGTGCTGCTTGCGCGCGTCTATGAAACCGGATTGCCGCGTGAGGGCGTCAGCCGGCAGAAATACCCTCACCGGGCGCTGGGCTGGTATATGAAAGCTGCGGTCGCAGGCGATGGGTTTGCCCGCACGCGTCTGAAAACGCTGCTGGGCAAGCTGCCCTATTTTATCGAGATGGCAAGCCCGCCCGAACCGCCCCTACAAAGTGATGACAGCGCCGATCGTATCGAAAAGCGCCTTCAGTGAGACGGGCTTTTGCAGCACCGCCACAACCCCGTCGGCACGTTCGGACACCCGGTCATACAGATCAGGATAGCCCGACATCAAAATAACGGCGGCGCGGTGATCAAGGCTGGTCAGAATTTCTGAAATCCTGTCGCCGCGCATGTCAGGCATATTAATGTCCATCACAACAATCGCCGGCTCGAATTCACGCACCAGATCAAGTGCAACCAATCCGTTTTCCGCAGTCCGCACGGACAGACCCTTGCGCGAGAGATACTCGGCAATCTCGGTGACCTGTTCGGGATCGTCGTCAACCACAAGAACCTGAAGCGGGTCCTTGGCTGGTGAAGGGCGATCGCCGGTCTGTGAATGCGATTGTGACGCCATGCTGCTTTGTCTGTCTTGAGACGGTTCCGGGCCGGGCTCGGGCTCAACCCCCGCATGCGGCTGGTTCGACCACGCTTTTTCAGATTGGTCAATGGGGGTCACTGTCGCCGAAAACAGCCCGAATTTGCGCCCGGTCATTCGGCCGCCTCCTGCTTGGTCTCGCTCGGCAACGCTTCAGGATGAACCGCGCCAAGGGTTTGATTGAGAACACCGCCCAGGAACATACGGGCATGTTCACGGCACATTTCGGTCGGCGCGACCAGAATGCGGCGCCGGTCATCGGGATCGGAATCGCGGATCATCAAGCCTTGCGCGACCATTTCCTCGATCTTTCGCATCGCCGTTGTCTGCGGGATCAACGTGGCATGGCACGCCGAAGTGACGCTGACGGGCCGGTTGAGCAAATCCTGCTCCAGCACATACAAAATAATATCCCAGCTGGGGTCGCCTTGTGCGCATTCGGGGAAGAACTTGTCACGCACCCGCTTGATCGACTGCAGCAGCTTGATCAGCGCCAAAGTGGCGTGCGGCGCGGTCACCGGGGTAATATTGCCCGCTTGTGCCGGGCGGTCGAGAACCCGCAGCGATTTCTGGATGGCTTCGGGGTCCCGGGCGTCCGACGCGTCGGCCGCAGAGGGGAACGGCGTGACATTGGACGGTGAAGGCGACGGCACAGGCTTGGGGAAGCCGTTGTCGGGTTCAAGCACATCGGGTGCGCGGTCGGGCCGGTCATCAAGCACCGCAGCGGCAAGCCGTTCGCCGCCAAGCAGGGAGCGGATATTGTCCGCCAGCGATTCGGTCGTGCGCACCGCTTCATGCAATTGCGCCTCCAGCTCTTCGAGCCGGTTGTCATTTTGCAAATCTTCCAGCAGCGCATCACCCGCACGCCCGATTGTGTGCAACAAGGCGCGCGCATCCACCGGCTTGGGCAGAAAATCCATCACCCCTTCTTCAATGGCTTTCACCGCATCATCAAACTGGGCCTGGCCCGACATCATGATGACCTTGTAAGGCGCCAGCGTGCCGGCCATCTCCTTCAGGCGTTTAATCAAGGCGTGTCCGTTCAGGCCGGGCATGCCGATATCGGTCACCAGCACAAAGGGCATGGCCTGTTGGGAAATCACCTCAAGGGCTTGCCGCGAATCGGTAAAGGCTGAAACCGACAGGCCATGGCGTGACACAAATTCCGACAATTCGTCCAACAAGGGCGCATCGTCATCAACCAAGAATACTTCCGGAGTCATATTGTTTGCTCTCACTTCCGGCGTTTCACCGCCCACCAAACGATGAATGCAGGCTACGGCCTCCATGGTTAATCCGCCGTTAATGGCGCTTTTGTGCGGTCTGCGCGGCTTTCGTCACGAAACCGTCGAGTGCGAAAATTGCGGAAAAATGCTAGCGAAGCAGCCACTTGCCGCGATAAGGTGGCGGCAATGGCGCGGGTGCGTGCGGGGATTTTGCACCCTTCAGCGCCCAGACGGGATTTACAGATTGAGAAGTGGGGCGATTTCCATGAAGACGGTTGTCCGAATTGTTGCGTTGGGCCTGGCAATCCTGGTACCGGCGGCGTGCGAAAGCACGCGGGAAGGCGATCGCGGGTCTGTTTTCCGGCTCAATGAAACCATGGAAAATCTTGATGCCGCCAAAGCGCCGGGAAGCCCGTTTGAAGGCGATCTGTTCCGCCGTTATGAAGCGATGGCGCGTCAGCGGCTCGCCCGCCGGGACTATGTCGATGCCGACTATTTCGCCCGCAAGGCGCTGGCCATTTCCAACGGTCAGGCAGTTCTGCCCGAAGAAACCTCTTATTGGGAACTCAAGCCCGAAGATGCCCGCCGCATTGATGCCCAGCGCGCCAAGCTGGTCGCGGCCCTTGATGGTGGTGCCCGCAAGATCATGCCCGCCCCGGCCGCCGGGGCGCAGGCCCGCTTTGATTGCATGGTCGAAGCGCTGGAAGAACGCGACAGCGCCCGTGTGAAAGATTGCGGCCAGCGGTTCGTCAACAATCTGGCCAAGCTGGAACGCGCCCCCGCCATGATGGCGGCCGCCCAGCAGCCCACCGCCCCCAGGGTCGTGTCGGTGCCGCCCCCGCCTGCGGGACCGCAACGCCATCTTTATATGATCCTGTTTGATTTCGATCAGACCATCTTGTCGAACGAGGCCAAAGCCAAGCTCAAGGAAATCGCCAATATGATGCGCGCCTGGCCGCAATCGCGGGTGCTGGTCGTGGGCCATGCTGATGCGTCGGGGTCGGTCGACTATAATCTGGACCTGTCGCAGCGCCGCGCGTCGGTCGTCATCAACGAGCTGGTCGCTGCGGGTGCACCGCCCGCCCGGGTCTCGATGAGCTGGCGGGGTGAAAACCAGCCCGCTGTTTCGCGCACCGACGGCACCAAGGAACCGGCCAACCGCCGCGTGCTTGTGCTGATCGATCAGACCGGCAAAATCTAAGTCATCCGCGTGCGGATAGATCGCCCTGTTTAGCCAGGGTTAACCTTTTCCGCGCAGTCTGTGCGAGAATGGTTAACAAGCAAAAGACGGGGCCATGAGCGCTTATCTCGACGCTGCAGAATTGCGCGCATTGATGAATGCGCAAGACACGCTTCAATCCGAGGGCGCGGTCGACAAATATCTCGACCGGCTGGCAGCCAGCCTTAACCGCCGGGCAGATGTCCGTGCCACCGCCTTGTTTGAAGTCGTCCGCGCGGGCAGCGCCCGGCTTGAAATCGCTCCGGGCCGCTCGGGCTTTGCGATGCGGACCGGCGCGCTCAATATTGAAGATGGTGCCGATCACTTTCGCAGTGCCGCCCAGCTGTTTGTGCAAGATGGCACCCCCAACGCCTTTACCCGCCTGCCTTTGAGCGAATTTGACCGCCGCCGCACGCGGGGTGGATCGGGCGGACAAATCTTACCTGAAATGTTCGGCGATGACCGGGGGACGGTCTGGCTGTCGGCGCTGCCCCTGCTGTTGCGTGACAAGATTTGCGCACTGGCCGTGTTTGTCGAAGCGCCGGGCGGCATTGATCCCAATGACCGCGAGGCGATCGAAGTGATCGCCAGCATGGGTGCCCAGGCCCTGTCCATGCGCCGCGAACAGGCCGCCCAGAAACGCGCGCGCAAACATATGCAGGAAGGCGGCAACCGGTTTGCGGCACGGGCCGCATTGTCCATTGATGCGTTCTGGGAAGCCGATGATAAAGGCCGCATCTCAGCCATCGTCCCGCTGTCGGAACGCTTCCGCGCCGCAGTGAAGGAACGGGGCCTCAAACTGGTGGGCGCCCGGCTTGAGGGGATGAACCTTGTTCATGCCATTGAGGGCCATTCCACGCTGGCCGGGCTGGTCGCGACCGGCCGTCCCTTCCGCGATGCCGTGATCAAGGTTCCGGTTAATCTGGGCGGCTTGCGTCTGACATTTTCAGGCGCCCCACTGGCCGACGGCGAAAGCGCATCGCCAGCCGCCCAATCCACAGATCACAGCCTGCCCGACGCGGGCGCAGGCGCTTTCGCCGGCTCCCTCACCCTGGTGGACGGCACCGCCCCGGCGGAACGCGAACGGCGTGAATTGCTTGAACTGGTCAGCCGGCTTGAACGCTCCCGCGCGCGGGAACGCGAATTGCGCCGGGAATCAGAAACGCTGCTGGAAGGTCTGCGCATCCTGACCAAGCCGATCCCTTCACAGAATGTCTTTGAGGGGCTTCTGGCCCTTTTGAACGGCCATCTGGGCTTTGAAGGGGCCGCCCTTATCCGGCGGCACTGGCAGGGCCATCTGATCGCCGCGGTGGCAAGCGGTGGCGCGCTCAAGGCCCTTGATTGGAAAAGCGTGTCCGAACATGCCGGTGGTCTGCCCGAAGAGCCCAGCCTGTGCGATCAGAACTCCCCCATCATTCAGGCGCTGAATATGGCGGATGTCGATCAGGTCTGGGCCTCGGCCATCATCGTGAAACTTGCAATTGAGAACCAGCCGGCCTGGTTGATCTGCCTGCATTCAGCCCCGCATTATTTCTCATCATACCAGCTTGGCCTGGCGAGCCGCCTGGCGCTTCTCACCAATCAGGCGCTGTCCAATGAGGCAGAGAAGAACAAGGCGATCCAATCCTCCAAACTCGCCACGCTCGGCGAGATGGCAACCGGCATCGCCCATGAGATGAACCAGCCCCTGGCCGCCATTTCACTGGCTGCACAAAATCTGGAGCTCATCCTCGACGAAGAGACGCCCGACACCGAATTCGCGCTTGGCAAAATCGATCGCATTCAGGCCCAAACCGAGCGGGCCAGCCGGATTGTCAATCAGATGCGGGTTTTCGCGCGGCAGTCCTATGATCAGGATCAAAGCTTTTCTGTATCTGAGCATGTCGAAGGCGCGCTGGGCATTGTCGGCGAACAGCTGCGCAATCACGGCGTGACCGTCGAGACCGACTTTATGCGCAATGAACCGCTGGTCCATGGTGACCCATTGCAGTTTGAACAGGTGATGCTCAACCTGTTCACCAATGCGCGCGATGCGATCGACGATTTTCGCGACAAGGCCCGCGAGGCCGGAAAGATCGGCCCCGAATGGCAAGGCGAAATCAAGCTCAAACTCGCCCAGGTCGATGACAAGCGCGTGTGCTTCCGCTGCGCCGACAATGGCGGGGGTTTTCCTGAGCATTTGAAAGAACAGCTGTTTGACCCCTTCTTCACCACTAAGGAAGTCGGTAAAGGGACCGGGCTTGGCCTGTCCATTTCCTACGGTATCATCCGCGATATGGGCGGCGTGATCGAAGCGTTTAATGAAGATGGCGGCGCGGTGGTCCAGATCATCCTCAACATCGCCGACGAACAAACAAAAGCGCCGGCTGCTCAGTGAGCAACCGGCTTCAACTTCGCAACATCTGGATCTGTCAGTAACCGCCGTGAGAAATCGTGGCGGTGACGCTCATCGCACCTGAGGGTGTCGGGATCAGCGCGGCAAAGTCATTGAACGGGCTGTTTTCATAATCATAGGTCACGATCACTTCAAACAGGCCGGGATTGCCAATGATGTTTTGCACCGACACGGTCGTGAGCGCGGGGTCCAGCAGCCCGCCATACCCGGTCAGCACACGGTTGACGGCATCGGTGGCCAGCGTGATCCGCTCATTATCATTCAGGCCGCCAACCGCAGCCCGCGCGCCCTCGCCCACCGCCTGTTCAATGGCGATGAGAGTGGCGAAATAAAATCCGTAGACGATAAAACCCGCCAGCAGCGAAAACACGAGCACGGCGACAAAGCCGAACTCGATCGCGCTGATACCATCGTCTTTTGAGCGGGCATCATCTTTGATCTGTGTGATGCGGCGCTTGATGAGCGTTAGGGGGCTCAGCGCGCGGCGCTTGTGGCTCTTCATCACTTTACTCCTTATCCCGTGAACGGTTTGACATCCCAATTCCTGTTACCCGTCACGCGATCTTCCCCAGGTCCGCCTTGTGCGAAAGGCGGGAAGCGGCCGGCCCGTCAGGGCCGGCCAAACCCCGTCAGCCTTACGGCGAAACCGAGGTGGCAACCGCGCCGAAGCGGGTCGTCAGGGCCGAGCCGACGCCGTCGGCGGCCGCGAAGATCACGAGGGCGATACCCGCTGCAATCAGGGCATATTCAATTGCCGAGATACCGTCGTCGTCGAGCATGACGTTCATTTTCGAACGGATTTTGGTGTACATGTTCAGCATCTTACTTCTCCACACTGGTGGTCCTTCTGGACCTTTGGTTTTGGCCCCTTGGGGCATGGTTTGGACCTTACGGTCCGGGAAGTCTTCGGCCCCGCCCGCAAGCGGAGCCGAAGGCGTTTACGCCGATTACGGCGAAACCGAAGTGGCAACCGCGCCGAAGCGGGTCGTGAGCGCCGAGCCAACGCCGTCGGCGGCCGCGAAGATCACGAGGGCGATACCCGCTGCGATCAGGGCATATTCAATGGCCGAGATACCGTCGTCGTCGAGCATGACGTTCACTTTGGAACGGATTTTGGTGTACATGTTCAGCATCTTACTTCTCCACACTGATGGTCCTTTTGGACCTTTGGTTTTGGCCCCTGAGGGCATGGGTTGGACCTTTTGGTCCGTCTTTGTCTGGACCTTGCGGTCCGGGAAGTCTTCGGCCCCGCCCACAAGCGGAGCCGAAGGCGTTTACGCCGATTACGGCGAAACCGAAGTGGCAACCGCGCCAAAGCGGGTCGTGAGCGCTGAGCCAACGCCGTCGGCGGCGGCAAAGATCACGAGGGCGATACCCGCTGCGATCAGGGCATATTCAATGGCCGAGATACCGTCGTCGTCGAGCATGACGTTCACTTTGGAACGGATTTTGGTGTACATGTTCAGCATCTTACTTCTCCACACTGGTGACCCTTTTTTGATGGGCCTTTTTGGTTTTGTGGTCCTTTGGACCGGACTGATGGGCATTTGCCCTTGGGGCCGGATCAGGATCGATCCGGGATATCCAGCCCCGCCACAAACACGGCGGGGCTGAATGGCTTTACGCCGATTACGGCGAAACAGAGGTCGCGACGGCGCCGAAGCGGCTCGTCAGGGCCGAGCCGACACCGTCGGCGGCGGCGAACACAACCAGCGCGATACCGGCGGCGATCAGGGCATATTCAATGGCCGAGATGCCGTCTTCGTCGCGCAGAACATTCAGGTTGGCACGGATTTTGGTGTAAACTTTCAACATGATACTCTCTCCTCTTTTTGTTGTTGGCTGGTTATCCAGCTCGTTTATCCAACCAGGGCGGGGGCGCCGCAGCGCACACCCAATCCGGTTAGATCCATGTAGCCCACCTGAACACCCAGGGCGCGTGTGATCGTGCCAAGAGCTTGTTCGATGGGGGCAAGGACGGTGAGGATCGCAGCTTCCACAGGGGCAATCAGCAGGGCATCGGTGACACCCAGAAGCCCCGCAGCCACAGCCAGGATGCCGCGATCAACGGTGACGGAACGGGCGGTGCCAAGCGCGGACAAAGCCGAGGTCAGCGTGAGCGAGTCGCCCACCGTCTTGGTGACAGGAATGGCCATTTCAGGGCCGGTGAAGACGACGTTCTGGGGGCCAGAACCGTCGACATTGATTTCCGATTCCGCCTTGATGCGGGCAACCAGCGGGATCCAGACGAGCGTGGCGGGATTGACCTGCACAGGCTGGCTGAAGTTCGACATCGGCGTCGAAGGATCAATATCGCCGATGTAAAGGTCGGCCGCGCCGGAATCGCCCCGGATCGACAGCAGCGAGTCGCTACCGGGATTGGGGCCGCAAGAGATGCCGGTGATCACAGCATCACCGCGCGCCATTTCGACATAAAGCGGGATGCGGACCGATTGCAGACCAAGCACGGGCAGGTTGACCAGATTGAGCAGCTGGGCTTCGACATAAATCCGCATGGGCGAGGTGTGAATGCGGGCACCGACCGGGCCAACCACAATGCGCGCCTCGGGGTTGCTGGGATCGCCGATCAGCGGCTCACCAACGGCAACCTGAGAATAGAAGTTCACGAGCCCCGGCACATTGATCGCAAGGCCAAGGTCCATGATCTCGCCGACTTTGCCGGAGTAGAGCGACTGGAAGAGCAGATCGAATGCAGCCACACCGGCGGTAATGTCGGTAACACGGCCACCTGATCCGATGTCGCGAAGACCCAGCGTGCCAAAATCAAACAGCTCATGAACCTGGAAGCTCACGCTTTCGAGAACATTGCCTTCAGCTGCAAGGGTTTCGAGCGCGGCAAGCGCGGTCGTGCCATTGCTGTCGAGCGAGGGGTCAGCCTGCAGAACCGAGATTGCGGCATTGACGATGTCGCCCATATCAGCACTGGTCGCCAGCAGATCATTATAGGTGCCCGCCGAAACCCCCACTTCCGTGGCAAGGGCATCGAAATAGCTCAGCGCATCAATATGGGTCTGGGCCAGGCCCTGATAGTCAATCAGCGTCAGCGACACATTGGTGCCGATCGCATCATTGAGCATGCTGTTCAAAATACCGTCTTCAAGGCTCAGCACACCGGTGGTGGCACTAAAGGCGCCTTCATCCACATTGGTCGCGATGGACTGCGCACCAACGGTGGCGGTGGAGGTTTCCGACACGGTCGGCATGAAGAACAGGGACACATCTTCCACAAGCGTCAGGCGTACGGCATTGCCGCCCGCACCGGGGGTGAACCGGCTGGCCGGCGGCTGAGCGGGGTCATAGGTGCCCGGCTCGATCGACTGGATAACCTCAAGCGAGTAGCCATTGTCCTGGATCGACGCTTCAATGATTTGAGTGGCGCGGGTGATGTCGTGGCTGGCCGCGATGGCGGCAATATCGGCGGTGTTTTGCAACTTGCGGTCGCGCATCATGACGACGCCGGCATCAACCGCAATGGTCCCAACCGAAAGCATGAAGACCATGGCACCGGCCACCAGAATGGCTGAGACGCCGCGCTCATCGCGCTGCAACGCGCGCAAAATGTGGCGCAGGCGTGAATTGCCTTTTCTTTTCAGAATGTTGCGCAGATTTTGCATGTGAAACCCGAAATCCTCTCAGCGCTCACTCAGCGCCTTTGTGATGGGAAGATTGTCGCGCTTCATGCTTAATGACTGGTTAAATTCGGGGACCTGAAACCGGCATATCAGTTCCAGATTGGCGCGGTTCATTCCGGCGATCCCACCAAAACGGTGTCATTCCACTGTTTAAGCAAGGCAATGACCCGCTCGCGCTCGTCGCCCTCAAGGCTGAGGATAATGGTGCGCGCCTCGGATTTTTTGCCCATGAGGAATTTCGCCAGAATCAGATTGTTGCGAACCGAGACATTGTCTTCATCGAGCTCCAGGGCCTGCAGCAAAACGCGCTCGGCGTCGGCATAGCGGCCGGTGTTCAGCTCGGCGTAACCCAGATTGTTGAGATAGCTGACTTTGGTGGGCGCTTTTTCGCGGGCCAGTTCAAAATGGCTGGCGGCGCGGGTCCAGTCGCCCTGGGCGGCCCACATTTTGCCCAACTCATTATAGGCGGCATGGGCGAGAGGCGATGTGGTCAGCGGTGTCAAAATGGCTTCGGCTTCGGAAAACTCCTTCAAGGCGACAAGCGATGCGCCGCGCAAATACCGGCTCATCGGGTCGGACGAGTAGAATTGCTCATACTCATCGACAAAGGCGATGGCAGCGCGGTGCTTGCCGCGTTCCTGCATCTTGCCGACCAGCTGGATATAAAGCGCCTTGGATTTGACCTCTTTATTGGCTTCCTGCTGCGCCGCTTCGGCGGCGGGAATGGTGTTTGTGTCCTGCCGGTATGTCGGCAGGCTGCCGCACGCGGAAACCCCGAATGCGGCGATAATGAGCGCGGTGGCGCTCGCCTTAGAAATTGCCATTGACCAATCCCTCCCCGATGGCATTGACCGCCGGGCCGGTGACAAGCACGATCAGCGCCGGCAGGAAAAACAGCACCATGACAACAGTGAGTTGCACGGTTTTCTTACCGACTTGTTCGCGGGCCGCGGCCAGGCGGCGCTCGGCGAGATCCTCGGCATAGCGCCGCAAGGTCGAGCTCAACTCAGTGCCGTGCACCAGCGTCTGACGGAACATGGCGGCTAGCTCTTTTGATTCATCAATCCCGATGCGCGCGCCCCATTTGGTCAGCGCCACATCGTAAGGCGCACCCTTGTCGAGATCCGAAATCAGGATCGCCATAGAGCGGTAGGTCAGCGGTGCGGGCCGTTCGCAGTTGCGCGTGACATGGCGCATGGCCTGATCAAGCGACAGTCCGCTTTCGATGGTCAGCACGAACAGGTCGAGCACGAAGGTGAATTCCCGCCGGATTTGATCCTTGCGGGCCTTTGCCTTGCCGCGCAACCAATAGCGCGAACCGAGATAAAACACGGCAAAGCCGCCCACAACATAAGACACGTCCGACACAGACGAGTTGGGCCCCAATCCCATCGCGAGCGCCATGACAAGCGCCATCACGACCGAACCGATCAGGCGGACAAAGGCAAAGGCGGGAACCGCACGCGGATCGAAAAATCCGGCCTCTTGCAAATCACGGGCCAACTCTGACTGTTCTTCTCCAGGCTCAACCAGCCGGTTACCAAAGCGGGCAAACACGGCAAGCCAGGCCGCCCGTCCGCGATCCTCATCCTCATACTCGATTTCTTCAATGACCGTCTCAAGCCGCATTTTGGTGCGAGTCACAATTTCGGCGAGCGACACACCGCGGGCGAGCGCAATACCGCCAATGGCAATCATGAGAGCAGCAGCAAAGAAGAGGATTTCACCCAACATCAGAAGGTCACCTTCGAAAGTTTCTGCATGGCATACACACCGGCGCATTGCAGGCCGATGATCAGCATCAACATGTTTTGCCCCGACTCTTCTTCCCAGAAATAGGGCAGATAGCCGGGGTTCACGAACAGGATCGCAATCGCAACAACAATCGGCAGGCCCATCAGCACCTGCGCCGACATGCGGGTTTCAGCGGTGGCGGAGCGCAACTCCCGCTCCACCTTGCTGCGGTCACGCAAGATGCGAATGAGGTTTTCCAGAATGTCGGAAATTCGGCCGCCATAGCGGATATTGGTATCCACCGCCGAGGTGAACATGTGCAACTCAGGCAGATCGAGCCGGTTGGACATCCATTGCAGAGCCTCCGGCACGGATGAGCCGTGGCGCAAGCGGCGCACCAGCGGCACAAAATAACGCTGAACTTCGGGCGGCGCGGTTTCGGTCGCCCGGCTCAACGCCTGTTGCAGCGTGTTGCCGACCACAACCAGCTGACGCACCCGGTCAAAAAAGGCCGGCAGCGATTCCACAAATCCTTTAAGCCGGCGGCCGGCAAAAAATTCCAGCATGAACCAGGCCCCGCCGGTAATCGCGCCCCCGATCATAAGACCGATCATGAAGCCCGCCCCAACAATGCCCAGCGTCGTGGCGACCGTCAGAACGGTGAGAAAGATAAACATCTGGCTGGGCGAAATCTGAATGTCGGCACGCGCCAAACGGGTGCGCAATGCCGCGGGAAGCATGGCTTGCGTACTTGTCCCCTGCTCGGACGTCACCGGACCGGCGGCCATCATCATGCCGCGTTCGATCCGCATGCCTTGCAATTTGCCGTGGCGGTGCTGACGGCGTTTCTCTTCTTCGTTGAGATGGCTGGCCAGCACCAGCATGCCGCCCATCAGTCCGATCCCAAGTAACAATGTCAGCCAAGCGATTGTCATGCCTCAGCGCCCCTTTTTGGTTCCTGCAATACCCATATCGTCTTTCACCAGAACCGGATTGGTGGTCAGCCGGTGCTGATAATAAGGCCGGCGCGACACGCTTTCGAACACGCCTTGCCCCGACAAAGGCGGGTCTTCGGCAAAGCGAAACAGCTCGTTCATCGAATAGTGGTCCGCCTCAACCCCGGTCAGTTCCATGATCGACACCACCCGGCGCTTACCGCCGGTCAGCCTGTTCACATTGACGATCAGTTGAATGGACGCGGCCACATAGCGGCGCAGGGTTTTCGGCTCCGCGCGCAGGCCACCAAAGTCGAGCAGCATTTCAAGCCGCGACAGCGCATCACGTGCGGTGTTGGCGTGCAGCGTCGCCATCGAGCCATCGTGGCCCGTCGACATGGCCTGCAGCATATCAACCGCCTCCGCGCCCCGCACCTCCCCCAGAATGATGCGGTCGGGCCGCATCCGCAGGGCGTTTTTCACAAGATCACGCGCCGTCACTTCTTTGGAATTGTCGCCTGAAACCGGCGGGCGGGTTTCAAGCCGGACCACATGGTGCTGGCGCAATTGAAGCTCAGCGGCGTCTTCGATCGTGACCAGCCGTTCCTTGTCGGGAATATAGCCCGACAGAATGTTCATCAGCGTGGTCTTGCCTGAACCGGTGCCGCCCACAATCAGAATGTTGAGGCGCGAGGCCACCGCTTTACCGAGAAAGTCGAGCATATCCTGATTGAGAGAATGGGTGCGCACCAGCTGGTCAACCGTGATCGGGATTTTTTTGAATTTCCGGATCGAAACCATCGGCCCGTCAATCGCAATCGGCGGAATGACCACGTTCACCCGCGAGCCATCCGGCAGGCGCGCATCCACATAAGGATTGGCTTCATCAACGCGGCGGCCGATCGGTGACACGATGCGCTGGATGATATTCATCAGATGGGCATCATTGCGGAAGCGGATCGCCACTTTTTCAAGCACACCATCGCGCTCGACATAGACCTTGTTGGGGCCGTTCACGATAATGTCGTTCACGCTGCGATCTTCGAGCAGCGGCTCAATCGGGCCAAGCCCTGTAATTTCATACTCAACTTCGCGGATGAGGCGCGACCGGTCGGTGGAGTTGAGCGCAACCCCCTCCCCCATCAAGGCAACCGACAGGGCCTGGGCCACTTCATCCTGAAGCACGCCGCGGGCAATATCCTCGGCATCGAGATTTTTCATATCGAGATATTCAAGCGTCAGCTCGAAGGTGCGGAACTTCAGGTCCTGATAAAGATCGGTGACCCCGATATCCTGTTCATCAGGCCGCCGCTCGAAGGAGGGAATGTCGCTGCTCAGTTCCATGTGTCGTCCTCCTTACGCTTTTACTTGAAACGGTCCATCAGCCCATCAAGGCCCGCCTTGACCTTGCCGGTCAGCTCTTCGATCGGGGAGGCTTTGGTACCGCCCCCCGAACCGCCGATCATCACGCTGCCGGTGCTACCCAGCGACTTGCCGATGGCGCGCACATAGCCCGAGCTTGGCGTCGACACGGCCAGCGGAATACCGGCATTGAGCGCGTTGGTAACGTCGGCCCGCGCAGGCGGCAGCTGGATAACCTTCTTCAGCGCCAGCGTGTCGGCAATTTCATCGGGTGACAGGGCAATGGATTTGTCGGCTTCGGGGATGACCAGCGTGATGTTGAGGCGCGCTTCATCATCCAGATTGGCCCGGCGGATCAGATCAGATGCCGCTTTCACACTGGCGAGATCTTGCCGGACAACCAGATAGGGATCATCAACCAGCGGCAAAAGCTGCTGCAGCCCGCCACCACGGGTCAAGGCCCCGCCATTGATAACAATTTCTTGGAACATGGGGCGCAGCAAACCGATCAGCGACAGGATCGCAGCGCCGTTCATGTCCCGCACATTTTCACCCGCCGCCGTCAAAGGCAGCAGATACATGCCCGAGCGCTCATCACGCGCCACCGCAGATGCAATCAGTGTGCGGTCAAGCCGGGGCATATCGACAATGGCATCGCGGACCGTGTAGGTCGAGGTCACACCCAGGCCGATTTCGATTTCCCCCGAGGGCAGCGCGAAATCAAGCAGGATAGACGCCCGCTCCCCGGCTTTCTTGGCCGCAAGCGCGGCGAGGTTGAGCGCGAACACCGCCTCACCTTCATTGCCGCGCGCCGACACGACTGCCCGCACCTTGGCGGCCATCCGTACCTCAGAGGGGCGGTAGCGTTTCAGGTGCTGACCGATCTGGGCGCGAAATTCTTCCTGGGTGGAGTCGCGTTCAAGAAAATCAACCGCGCCCGACCGCATCGCGGCCAGAACACGCTGCGCAGCGGATTCATCGCCCAGCGCAACGGCGGGAAGGTCGGGATAACGCTCCTTCATCGACCGGATGAGGTCGAGCAGGTTCTCGCCATGGCTGCCGGTGGCGTCAGAGTCGACCACCACCAGATCAGCCCCCATCGTATCGACGATGGTTGAGGCCAGATTGCCTTGCGGTTCAACGCTGGCGGTGGTGGCCACCCCGTCAAGGGCGGCCGAAATCCGGCCCGTCGCTTCGCTGTCGAATGTGACGACAACCACTTTGAACAGCTGGGCCGTGCCCTGGTCGGAACCGGCACCAGCGGCGGGGGTGAATGAAGGTTCGATACGCGGATCGGCAGACATGCCACTCTCCTTGTTATTGTTTACGGCAGCAGGCCATGTTCGGCGAGACGACGGTCAAGCTCGTTGCGGTCCATGATGATATCGGCAATCGAGGGCTCATAATCCGCCACTTCCTGGCCGGGCAGGTTCGCCGGCGCAGGCATGTCTTCAGCACTCACAAGGCGCGGCGTGGCGACGATGATGAGTTCTTCCATGTCGCGCTGGGTGCGGACCCGTTTGAAGAACATGCCCAGCACCGGGATATTGCCCAGATACGGCACCTTCTCTTCGATGTTGGAGCTTGCGTTCTGGATCAGACCGGCCAGCACGAAGCTTTGACCATCACGCAGTTCGACAGAGGTTAGGGACAGGCCGGCCAGATTGAAGGCGACGCCCAGGAAGTGCGCCGCCGTGCCGACCACCGCGAAGCGCCGGCCCGGCGGCTGCGCCAACGCGACCGCGCGTACTTTCAACAGAGCCGGGCTCTCGCCCGCCGGGATCTGCAGCCAGGTGACGGAAGCAAAAAGCAGCAGGAAGGGAAGGGTGCGCCGCAAACCGTCGAGTACGGTTTCCGCAAACGCGTTCTGGCTTGCCGCGATAAAGAGACCCGCACCGGCAAGGACGAGGCCGACCAGAGCTTGCAGGCGGGCGATCCGGACGCCTTCGAGCACCAGGAAAACAACGACCAATGCGGACGCCGCCCACACCGCCGGGGGCCAGTCGGCCAGCGCGTCGATGATGGTCAGCGCGCACAGCGTAAGATAAAGCGCGGCGGACACCGACTGAGTTCTCATTTCAGGCAAGGCCTTTTCGCGGGGTGATCGACGCGGGTTTGGAATCGTGGAACTGTCGACTATCGGGTCTCTGCCGAGAATCACTATTGAACTTTCCCGCCGGGATCAATGGAGCGCCCCCTTGTCGGAACAGAGCGGCATTCCGAAGACGCTGTTCGAGCGCAACCTGATTGTGCTGGCCGAACATGTGTCGCTGCCTTTCGCAGAGCGGCTCGCCACGTTGCAGAGCGACCTCGCCCTGGTGAAGGACAAAGGCACCGGTCTGCTCAACATCGAAGTCGGTGGACGGCGGATGTATCCCAGCGGCGCCGAGCCTTTCGCGGCGCGGCAGGTCGCCGAATTCGTCGACAATCCTCAGTCCCTGTCGCTGAGCCCGGTGCTGCCGACGGACGATAGAGCGCTGATCAGCGACCGGGCGACCCGGCGTCTGCACAACAAGTTCGCTTCCAAGATGGACCGGCAAAGACGCGACCCCGATCTGCTTGCCGGGTATCTCACGATGTTCGGTTTGGGCCTCGGCCTGCAGATCGAGCCGTTGCTGCAGCGCTTTAACGTCCGGCACCTGATCGTGGCGGACCAAACGCCGGCTTTCCTGGCGCTGAGCATGCAGGCGATCGAATGGTCGGACGTCATCGGGATCGTCAAGGGACGCGGCGGTCGGGTGCAGTTCCTGTTCGACGACAAACCGATGGCATTGTCGAACAAGGTCTATGAGGCGATGAGGGGCCCGGACCGCTGCCTGCTCGACGGGTCCTATGTATTCGGCCATTACCGGACACCGGTTTTGGAAGCCGCGCTGGCGCAGTTCATGGAAAGCACGCGCGTTATCGCGGACAGCGACGGCTTCTTCGAGGATGAATGCCTGATGCTCAAAAACGCGTCGGATAACCTGTCAGCGCGGGCGCATCGCATACTGGTTCCGGGGACGGCCACCCAACCCTGTCCCCCGGCGGTCATCATCGGCAGCGGTCCCTCGATCGACGGGGAGATCGAAACCCTAAAGCGCCTGCGCGACAAGTGCCTTTTCATATCGGGCGGCACCGGGCTCGGCGTGTTGTTGGAATCCGGCATCCGGCCGGATTTTCACTGCGAGATCGAGAACGTGGCCGCCATCATCACCGTGAACCAAATGGTGGCCGACCGGTATGGAACGGACGGCATTCATCTGATTGCCGCCTCGACCGTCGATCCCGAGGTGGTGGGGGCTCTACGAACAGGCGACCCTGGTCATGCGGGAAAACCTGTCGCCAACGCGCCTGTTCGGACGCGAGGAACTTGTGTTGCCCATGGCCGGGCCGACCGTCACGCACCTGGCCTGCCGCACCGCGATGGCCTTGGGCGCGCCGGAAATCTATTTGTTCGGCGTCGACCTCGGGACGATCGCGCCCGAACGCCATCATTCCGGCGCGTCGATTTACGGATTGAGCGACGACCCGTTTTGGCAAAGCGGCGGCGAGATGGAAAAACTCACCATACCGGTCGCGGGCAACTTCCGGGAGACAGCCTATACCAGCCGTGAATTCGCCTTCGGCACGCTGTACTTCTCGACCTTGGCGAGCCTCAATCCCGCGCACCGTTTCTTCAATTGCAGCGACGGCGTGCGGATCGAAGGAGCCGCGCCCAAGCGGTCGGATACGGTCGACCCGCCGCCCAGCACAATCGATCCGCCCGCGCTGGTGTCCGGGCTCCCGGTGCTGACCATGAACGACACTGCGATCAATGCCGCGATGGCGGCGCTGGGCGATGAAATGTCCGAATTGGCGCCCCGCGTCGCCGGGTTGGCGGGGCGACAGACGGCGCCGGACATGGAAAGCCTCAATGACCTGCTGGTCGCCATGCTGGCCGGAAGCGACGGCGACGACCCGGCATCCACCGCGCGGTTCATGATGGCCGGCACCAGTCAGATGATCCTGCAGGCCGGCAACAGT
This sequence comes from Alphaproteobacteria bacterium, assembly GCA_965227065.1. Classification (GTDB taxonomy): domain Bacteria; phylum Pseudomonadota; class Alphaproteobacteria; order SPJN01; family SPJN01; genus CBDDFN01. The sequence goes on along the minus strand of CBDDFN010000009.1, from coordinate 3,434 downwards.
CTGTACGGCCGGGTCAGCCCCGGGCGCAGGCGCGAAGTGGTCGAGGAAACCGCCAGCGCGCTTGCCAAAGCGGCCTGGGAAATGGCGGGAAGCTGACCCGCGGCGGCGCCCGCGTCATACGCCCCAGATTGGCCCGCCGCCAGGAGAAGTGTGCGGCCTCTTCCCGTCTAAGCCAATCGATGAAGGCGTCGGCCAGGCTGCTGGTCGGACTGTCCTGTTGAGTGACGATATAGTGGGACTCCCGCCCGGGCAGAATCACGTCGGTCACCCGCACCAGCGTCCCGTCATCCAGCATCTGCCTGCAGGTGACGTCGTCGCCGATGGCAATCCCGATACCTTGCGCCGCCGCGGTCAGGCAGGCCGTCGCCTGGCCCAGCAGGATTTCCGGGTCGCTGGGTTTCACCGATATGCCCAGCCGTTTCAGCGTCTCATCCCACCAGGACTTGGAATAATCGTGCAACAGCGTGCGCTCTTTAAGGTCTTCCCAGGCCGGGTTCCGGGACGGCCCGTTGACCAAGGAGGGGGCACAGACCGGGAAGGCGACATAGTCCAGAAACGCCTCGACCGTGAGACCCGGAAAGGTGGGGCGCCCATAGACTATGGCGAGGTCGGTATACCGGTTTGGACGCCTTGCGTTCATCTGCGGGGCGTTGAACTGGAAGTGGCAATCCGGAAAGTGCGCCCGGAGGTTCTGCATCCGGGGCAGCATCCAGTAGGTCAGCAGTTCATGATCGATTTCGATGCTCAGTTCGGCGTAGGTCGGCTGCGTTCCCGCTTGCTCTGTTGCGATCGCAAGATCCCTAAGAATGCCTTCCGCGACCGGCAAATAGGCAGCTCCCCGGTCGGTTAGTAGCACCTGCCGGTGCCGCCGCTCGAACAGCGGCGCGCCGATGATCTCCTCAAGGTTCTTGATCTGTTTGCTGACCGCCGCCTGAGTGATGTTCAGGGCATCGGCGGCGCGCACGAAACTCTCCGCGTGGGCGGCTTCCACGAACATTTGTAATGCGGCGGTAGAGGGCAGGCGTTGCATGGCAATTAGATAACAAAAAGTTATTCAAAAATCAAAATCCTTTCGTTTGAGCAAATTAATAGAAACTCTATTTTGACCCCATCGGAAAGGAGGACCACGCTATGACCATCGCCACGAACGACTGTTTCGCCGCCGCTGACGATCGCCGCTCGGACTGGGCCTCCATCGCCGCCGTGATCGTAGGGATCGCCGCTTTCGCCATGGCGCAGGGGCTGACCTATCCGCTGATTTCGCTGCTGCTTGCTTCGCGCGGCACCGATGAAACGCTGATCGGCCTGAACGCCGCCGCCTATATGCTGGGGCTGGCCGTCTCCACGCTGGTGATGCCGCGGATGACCGCCATGCTGCGCGCCGGCACCCTTGTCGTGTTTTCGCTTCTGGGGTCGGCCGCCACGCTGGTCTTCATGGCCGTGCTGGACGACTTGGCGGCCTGGTTCTTCTTCCGCTTCTTCCTGGGATTCTGCGTCAACACGATCTACGTCGTAGGCGAAGCCTGGCTGAACGTGGCGGCTACCGATCGTGTGCGGGGCCGGGTCGCCGGTCTGTACGGTACCAGCATGGCGGCCGGTTTCGCCATCGGCCCGCTGGGCATTCCCCTGTTCGGGACGGAAAACGGCTTTGCGTTTGCCGCCTGCGCGGTTGTGATCGCCTTTGTCGCCTTTCTGTTCGCGTTCCTGTGCCGGCGCGCGCAGGTAGAGCCGGAAGCGATGCCGCACGGGGCATTGCTGCCGTTCCTGCGGACCAGCCCGATGCTGCTGTTCGTCATTCTGCTGTTCGGCATCATACGACGGCAGCGTCATCTCGATCCTGCCGATCTACCTGGCCGGTGAGGGCATGTCCGCCAGCGGCGCCGCGCTTTTCGTGACCGTGGCGCATGTCGGAATGATCGTCTCGCAATTGCCGCTCGGCGCGGTGCTGGACCGGGTGAACCGTTGGATGGTGGCGGGCGCGTGCCTGCTGATCGCCGGGATCACCTTCGGCCTGTTCGCCGTGGTTCCGGTTACCAGCTGGCTCATCTGGCCGCTGGCCGCGCTGTGCGGCAGCGCGTTCTTCGGGGTCTACACGGCCGGGATCTCCTTGCTCGGGGAAAAGCACACCGGCGGCGAACTGGTCGCGGGAAGCGCTGCCTTCGCCATGGCCTACGCGGTCGGCGGTGCCGTCGGCACCCCTGTCACCGGCGCGGCTCTCGCCTGGGAACCGTCCGCGGGCCTTGATGCTGCTGGCCTGTGTCGGCTGCATCGGCGGCTTGGTGGTTCTGCTGCGCCGCTGAACTGTAGCTTCCTCAGTGCGGCAGGGGCGCCGGGTCAATCCCGGCGCCCCTCTGCCGCTGCCGGTATCGGCATTTTGAACACGGCGGTAAGGTCCTGTTAGCACTCTTGTGGTATTCTGTGACGGTTGGGGCGTGGCGTCTTATGGAGGAGAAGGGCGCATGAAAACGTTTACCGCACATGTTGAATGGGCCAAGCAGGGCCCGCCGTCACCGTCCGGGCATTTCCCCAGCGGCCATCATTGGGTCTTCGACGGCGGTGGGACCGTGCATGCGGCGGCATCCCCATTGTCGATGCCGGAACCCTATGCCGTTTCTTCCTATGTCGACCCCGAAGAGGCTTTGGTGGCGGCGGCGTCGAGCTGCCACATGATGTTCTTCCTGTATTTCGCGCACAAGATGGGCCTGTCGGTACTGTCTTACGAGGACGACCCGGAAGGGGTCATGGACCGCACCGACGAGGGTTGTGTGGCCTTCACCAAGATCATGCTCCGGCCCGAAGTGGAATATGAAGGCTACCGCCCGACGCCGGAGCAGGTCGAAGAACTGCACGCCAAGGCGCACAGCAACTGTTTCATCGCCAATTCAATCAAGGCGGATGTGGAGATTCTCTCCGGCTGATCCGTTTGGACGGCGTTACTCCGCGGCCACGGCGGCTTCGCCGATCTTCTCGACCTTTGCCGCGCAGAACTTGAATTCGGGGATCTTGCCGAACGGGTCCAGCTGCGGGTTCGTCAGCATGTTCGCCGGGCCTTCCGCGAAGCAGAAGGGCACGAAGATCATGCCGGGCGTCACGTCCCGATCCGACCGCGCCTTCAGATGGATCGTGCCGCGCCGCGTGGCGATCGCCACCATCTCTCCGGGCTCGATTTTCTGCTCCCGCATCCAGCTTGGATGCAGATGCACCTGGCCCTCCGGCTCAATCGAATCCAGCACCGACGCGCGCCTTGTCATGGCGCCCGTATGCCAATGCTCCAGCAACCGGCCCGTCGTCAGCACCAGCGGGTATTCGTCGTCCGGCAATTCCGCCGGCGGGACGAGGTTGGTCGGCATCAACTGCACCCGTCCGTTCGCCGTCGGGAAGCCTTCGCCGAAAATCACCGCCTGGCCGGGTTCGTCTTCCGAGGCGCAGGGGTA
>CBDDFN010000008.1:0-63737 GCA_965227065.1 Alphaproteobacteria bacterium | reverse complement strand
CGCCTATTTCGCGCTTGATCTCGATCCGCAATCAGACCCCGAGAACAAAGGTCCGCTGGCAGGCATGGGCGCCTTTCAAGAAGCCCGCATGCTGGCCATGGAACTGCCCAAGGGCGACCCGGCCATGCTGTCCCATGCGGTCGCGCTTTTGAACTGGCACCGCACCCACGGCTATTGCTCCGCCTGCGGCACCCAGACCGTGATTGCCGATGCAGGCTATAAACGCACCTGCCCCGGCTGCGGCATGGATCATTTTCCGCGCACCGATCCGGTTGTGATCATGCTGGTTGAAAAGGATGACAAGGCGCTCCTGGGACGTTCAGCCCACTTCCCCGACACCATGTTTTCAGCATTGGCGGGCTTTGTTGAACCCGGCGAAAGCCTTGAAGAAGCCGTGGCGCGCGAGGTGAAGGAAGAGGCGGGGATCGAAATCTCGGCGGTCAAATATCATTCAACCCAGCCCTGGCCGTTTCCCTATTCGCTGATGATTGGTTGTCACGCCATTGCCGAAACCGACGAAATTACCCTGACCGATGATGAGCTGGTGGAGGCGCGCTGGTTCACCCGCGATGACATTCACGCCGCCATGAAGGGCGCGCATCCCGAGGGGCTGTGGGTCCCCCCGCCTTTCGCCATCGCCCATCATCTGATCCGCGCCTGGGCGAATGAGGAGCATTGACGGAGCCCGGTCATTCCGGGTCACCCATAGGACGAACCCGGAATGACAATATCAAGAAATGCCCTTACCCGCCGGGCTGTTCGAGCCGGTAGGGGTGGGCGGCATAGGTGCCAAGCACGCGAACCTCATCGCTGTAATAGCCCAGCTCATCAAGCGCCATTTTCAGCCCTTCATCGTCAGGGTCGCCATCGACCTCGGCATAAAATTGCGTCGCCTGGAACCGGCCATCCAGCTGATAGCTTTCAAGCTTGGTCATGTTGATGCCGTTGGTCGCAAACCCGCCCAGCGCCTTGTAAAGCGCGGCGGGAACGTTGCGCACCTTGAAGATGAGCGAGGTGATCAGGCCCGCCCCTTCATCGCGCGGCAGTTGATCGGCAGCGCGGGCCATGATGATGAAGCGGGTGGTGTTGTGATCTTCATCTTCAATATCGGCGCGCAGAATATCGAGGCCGTAAATTTCAGCCGCAAGTGTGGAAGCAATGGCGGCCTCGGATCTATCGCCCGCTTCGGCCACCTCGCGCGCCGCGCCTGCCGTATCGGCCGTCACAACGCGGTGCAGCCCCAGTTCAGCGGCAATGTTGCGGCACTGATCAAGCGCCATAACATGGCTGCGCACATGGGTGATGTCGGCCAGCTTTGTTGCCCGAAGACCCAGCAATTGATGGTGAATGCGCAGGAAATGCTCGCCCACAATGTGCAGGCCCGAACCGGGCAGCAAATGGTGAATGTCGGCCACCCGGCCGGCGACCGAATTTTCAATCGGGATCATGCCGAGCCGGGCGCGGCCCTCTGATATCGCGCCGAGCGCATCTTCAAAGGTCCGGCAGGCCAAAGGCGCCATGTCAGGAAAGGCTTCCCGGCACGCCATATGCGAATTGGCCCCCGCCTCGCCTTGAAAGGCGATGGTGTTTGCGGGCGCCCCGCCACCCACCTGATCAAGCTCGACAGTCACGTTAGATCCTTTGGTGATCCTTTGGAATCAACCCCTTAGCTGAGCACGCGGCGCGCCCGCTCCAAATCGGCGGGAGTATCGACACCGAAAGGGGCGCTGTCAACGCGGGCCACCCCGATCGCCATGCCCTCTTCCAGCGCGCGCAATTGCTCAAGCCGTTCGCGCAATTCGATCACCGTCGGCGGCAGCGCCACAAAACGGGCAAGCGCCTCCCGGCGGAAGGCATAAAGACCGATATGGTGCCACAAGGGCCCCTCGCCCCAAGGGGCCGTGGCTCGGGTGAAATAAAGCGCCCGGCCCCATTCCTTGTCTTCGGGGATGGTGACAACGGCTTTGACCACATTGGGGCTCACCCGCTCCTCATCGGTCAGCACCGGGGCTGCAATGGTGGCAATATCAATGCGAGCATCTTCCAGCGGGGTGAGGCAGGCTTTGACGGCCGATGGTTCCAGCGTCGGCAGATCGCCCTGCACATTGACCAGAATGTCATATTTGCCGCCCGGATCGACGCTGGCAGCGGCAGCCCACACCCGGTCTGAGCCAGAAGGCAGGTCAGGATCGGTCAAGACCGCTTCAAACCCCGCATCCCGGGCGGCCTGGGCGATTTCGTCTTCTGCGGCGGCAACCAGAACCGGGCCGGCATCGGCTTCGGCGGCCCGGCGGGCCACCTGGACAATCATCGGGGCGCCGCAAATGTCGGCCAGCGGCTTGCCGGGCAGACGGGTTGAGGCCATACGGGCGGGGATAATGATCAGCGGCGTCATGAACTTTCTCGTAAATCTGCGATTTATGGGGCCAAGCGCCGCATGGGCAGAAGGGATTGGCTTCGATAATCCTCTTGCCCAGATGGTGTGTGGCCGTGTTCGACCCCTTTTAATCCGGATCGAACAGGGCTATCAACGCATTCGGTTGAGGAGTTGCACCGTGCCGCACGCGGTGTGTGAGGGGCTTTTGCCCCGTAGCCCTGATGGACTGGGGGACTGAGATGTTTGGTTTGGACGGCTTTGAGATCAACAAAATTGCCGGGGCAATCCTGGCAAGTGTGCTGGCGGTTTTCGCGATCAACGAGATTGGTGGAATTCTTGTTCACCCCACTGAGATCGAAAATGCCGCCTATGTCCCCGATGGCACCGAGCAATTTGAAGCCGGCGCAGCCCCCGTTGTTGTCGAGGACGAAGGCCCGGTCAGCTCGCTTCCGCTGCTGGCATCGGCCGATCCCGGCGATGGTGAAAAAGTCTTCAAGAAATGCACCTCGTGCCACACGATCGATGATGGCATGAAAGACGGCACCGGCCCGCATCTGTACGGCGTTGTGGGCCGCGACAAGGCTGCGGTGGCCGGGTTTGGCTATTCCAACGGCCTGACCGAAATGGGCGGCAGCTGGACCTATGAGGCGCTGGACGCCTTCCTGCGCAAACCGAAAGATTATGTCAAAGGCACCAAGATGAGCTTTGCGGGCCTGAAAAAGCCGAAAGACCGCGCTGCCGTCATTGCCTATATGGCCGCCAATTCGCCCGGCGCTCCGGCCTTCCCCGCGGTTGAAGCCACTCCGGTTGAAGAGGCCGCCGAAGCGGTTGAGGACGCGGTTGAGGCAGTGACCGAACAAGCCCAGGATGTCATGGACGATCACGGCGCCGGTCATGGCGCCGCCGATGCCGGGCATCACTAAGCCCGACACGCCGAATTGATGATGGCCAGAACCCCGGCGGGTCTTTTCGCCGGGGTTTTTGCTGTTTGGGGCGAATGCTGCCTTGATTTGGCCTGATGCGCTTTGTAAGCCGGAGATATGATCCGTTTTGCCCAAGCCCTGGTGATTTGCCTCACCGCCGCCACGCTCAGCCTGCCCGCGCAGGCCGAACCGCGTACCACCCATGGCCTGTCGCTGTTCGGCGCGGTCAAATACCCCGCTGACTTCGCCCATTTTGACTATGTGAACCCAGCCGCCCCCAAGGGCGGTGTGATGCGTCAGGCCGATATTGGCAGCTTTGATTCACTCAATCCGTTCATCGTGAAGGGCGAGCCCGCCGCGGGTCTGGGCCTGATCTACGACACGCTGATGACCGAAGCCGCCGATGAACCCTCATCGGAATATGGGCTGCTGGCTGAAACGGTGACGGTGCCCGATGATTTCGCCTGGGTGGAGTTTCACCTGCGCCCTGAGGCGCGCTGGCATGACGGCAAACCCGTCACCCCTGAGGATGTGATCTTTTCCTTTGAAAATCTGAAGGACAAAGGCCGCCCCTTCTTCCGTTATTATTACGCCAATGTGGTGAAGGCCGAGAAGACCGGCCCGCACGGCGTCAGGTTCAGCTTCTCAGAAAGCGGCAACCGCGAATTGCCGCAAATCATGGGTCAGCTGCCGATCCTGCCCAAACATTACTATGAGACCCGCGCCTTTGATGCGACCACGTTGGAGCCGCCCCTAAGCTCAGGCCCCTACAAGGTCGGCGCGTTTGAGCCGGGCCGTTTCATCCGCTATGAGCGCGTCAAAGACTATTGGGGCAAGGACCTGCCTGTCATGGTGGGCCAGAACAATTTTGATCAGGTCGCCTACGAATATTATCGCGACAGCTCGGTTGCGCTCGAAGCCTTCAAGGCCGGCGAGTTTGACCTCAGGGCCGAAAACACCGCCAAGAACTGGGCCACCGCCTATACCGGCCCGGCGATCGACAAGGGCCATATCGTTAAGGAAATGGTGCCCGAAACCCGCGCCCAGCCCATGCAGGCCTTCATCTTCAACACCCGCCGGGACAAGTTTTCAGACCCACGGGTGCGCCGCGCCTTTGCGCTGGCCTTCGACTTTGAGGCCACCAATGAGGCGCTGTTTTATGGCCAGTACACCCGAACGCTGAGCTATTTCCATGGCTCCGAACTCGCCGCGACCGGCTTGCCCGAGGGCCAGGAACTTGCCCTGCTTGAACCCTTCCGCGCCGAGCTGCCCGAAGAGGTTTTCATGAAGCCCTACTGGCTGCCCGTGACCGACGGCAAGGGTCGCAACCGCGAGGGATTGATCGCCGCGCGCAAGCTGCTTGAACAGGCCGGCTGGACCATCACGGACAAGGTGCTGACCCATGCGGCCAGCGGGGAGCGGATGGAAATTGAATTCCTCATTGTCTCACCCGCCTTTGAACGCATCGTCGCCCGCTATATCACCGCGCTCAACCGGCTGGGGGTCACGTCGCGCATCAAGCTGGTCGATCCCACACAGTTCCAGAACCGGGTCGATGCCTATGATTTCGACATTGTGTCGGCAGGCTGGGCGCAATCACTGTCACCGGGCAATGAGCAGCGCGATTTCTGGGGGTCGGAAGCCGCCGACCGGCCCGGCGGGCGCAATTATGCCGGCATCAAAAATCCGGTGGTCGATGCGCTGATCGACAAGATTATCTTTGCCCCCGACCGGGCCGCGCTGGTGGCCGCAACCCGTGCGCTCGACCGGGTCTTGCTGTGGAACCATTATGTCGTGCCGCAATGGCATATCGGCGTCATCCGGCTGGCGCGCTGGGATCGTTTTGGCATTCCCCGCCCCTTGCCCGCCTACAGCCCGGTTGACCCCATGACCTGGTGGATCGATGCTGACAAGGCCGCCAAGATCGACACGGTCCGGGAGAAAAAATGATCCGCACGCTGCTTGCCGCCGCCCTGCTTGCCACCAGCCCCGCGCAAGCCGAGGCGCTGATCACAAGCCACGGCCTGTCGAGCTTTGACGATCTCAAATATGAGAAAGACTTCGCCCATTTCGACTATGTCAATCCCGGCGCCCCCAAGGGTGGGCAGCTTGCCACCATGGGAACCACCGCCCAGAACAGTTTTGACAGTCTGAACGCCTATATTCTCAAGGGCGTCCCGGCCAATGGCTTCACCTATGATTCAAGCGAGCCTTCGCTGGTGTTTGATTCGCTGATGGTGCGGGCCGGTGATGAACCTGACGCCGTTTATGGGCTGGTGGCGCACAGCGCCGAGTTTCCCGCCGACCGCAGCTATGTGATTTTCCATTTGCGGGAAGAAGCGCGCTTTGCCGATGGCACACCATTGCGCGCCCGCGATGTCGTCACAAGTTTTGATCTCATCAAGGATAAGGGCCATCCCGGCTACCGGCTGCAACTGGCCGATGTGGAAAGCGCCGAGGCGCTCGGTGATCTCACCGTCAGATACACATTCACGGGGCCGGACACGCGCGATCTTGCCTTGCGGGTGGCGCAACTGCCGATCTTTTCGGCCGCCTATTATGCTGAACATGAATTTGATCAAACGACGGTGGAGCCGCCCTTGGGGTCTGGTCCCTACCGGGTGGCGGACGTCAATCTGGGCCGCTCGATCACATTCGAACGGCGGGACGATTATTGGGCCGCAGAGCTGAATGTGAACAAGGGCCGCTATAATTTTGACCGCATCCGCTTTGATTATTTCCGCGACCGGTCGGTTGCCTTTGAGGCCTTCAAGGCCAACGCCTATGATCTGCGTGAGGAGTTCACCTCCAAAACCTGGGCGACCGAATATGATTTTCCCGGCGTCAAACAGGGCAAGGTCAATCTGCTGACGCTCGATGATTCACGCCCCTCCGGCATGCAGGGCTTTTTCATCAATATGCGGCGGGCCAAGTTTGCCGACCGCCGTGTGCGCCGCGCGCTGGACCTCGCCTTTGATTTTGAGTGGACCAACCGGGTTCTTTTTTACGGGCTGTACGAGCGCACCGATTCGGTGTTCGAGAACGCGCCGCTGGCCTCTGAAACCGGTCCGGCGGACGGTGCCGTCCAGGCCCTGCTTGAAGAGGTCGCCGATCTTTTGCCCGCCGACATTCGTGAGGAGGTTCTCACAGGCCGCTATATCCCGCCGGTGACCGACGGCACGGGCCGTGACCGCACAAACCTGAAACGCGCCGCCGATTTGCTGACCCAGGCGGGCTTCCCCATCAAGGATGGCGTGCGAATGACCCCATCAGGCGAGCCCTTTGAACTGGAATTCCTGATGTTTGCGCCCAGCTTCAAGCGGGTCTTTGCCCCTTACATTGAACGGCTCAAGCGGCTGGGCATCACCGCACGCATGCGCATCATCGACATTGCCCAGTTTGAAGCCCGCCGCGAACAGTTTGATTTTGACCTGATCACCGCACGCTACGCGCTGCAAAACACGCCGGGCCCGGAATTCAAACCGCTTTTTCATTCCAAATTCGCCGCGGTTGAAGGCAGCACCAATCTGGCCGGCATAGCCGAGCCCGCCGTCGATGCGCTGGTGCAAAAAGTGCTCAACGCCACCTCGCGCGACGAGCTTGTCACCGCCACCCGCGCGCTTGATCGTGTTTTGATGAGCCTGAATTTCTGGGTGCCCCATTGGTTCAAAGGCGTTCATAATGTTGCGGCCTATGACAAATTTTCCTGGCCCGGGCAAAAGCCGCTTTATGAACGCGGAATCCTCGACACATGGTGGGCCAAAACCGACGGTGAGGGAGCGGCTGAGTGACCGCCTATATTCTACGACGGCTGTTGCTGATCATTCCCACCCTGTTCGGCATCATGCTGATCAATTTCGTGATTGTGCAATTTGCCCCCGGCGGCCCGGTGGAACGGGTTCTGGCCGAACTACAGGGTCTTGAGACATCCGCCACCGCCAATTTTTCGGGCGGCGGTGCGGAAGTCGGCGGCGGCGCGCAGCAATTCGGCACGGGCACTGAAGGCTCGATCAATTCGAAATATCGTGGCGCGCAGGGCCTCGACCCTGAATTTATAGCCGACCTTGAAAAGCAGTTCGGCTTTGACAAGCCCGCCCATGAGCGCTTTTTCGAGATGCTGGGCAATTATCTGACCTTTGATTTCGGCCAGTCCTACTACCGGGATGTCAGCGTTGTGGACCTGATCGGCGAGAAAATGCCGGTTTCCATTTCGCTGGGACTATGGACCACTCTTCTGACCTATCTGATTTCCATCCCGCTTGGCATTGCCAAGGCCCGCCGCGATGGCGAGGCGTTCGATACATGGACATCGGCGTTCATCATTATCGGCTATGCCATCCCCGGCTTCCTGTTCGCCATCTTGATGATCGTGCTGTTTGCGGGCGGCTCCTATCTCGACTGGTTCCCCTTGCGCGGGCTGACATCAGACAATTTTGATGAGCTGAGCTGGTTTGGCCAGGTGCTGGATTATCTGTGGCACATCACCTTGCCGGTCGCGGCGATGACCATTTCAGGCTTTGCCACCACCACGCTTTTGACCAAAAACTCCTTCCTCGATGAAATCAAGAAACACTATGTGATCACCGCACGCGCCAAGGGGCTGACCGAGCGGCGCGTGCTTTATGGCCATGTCTTCCGCAACGCCATGCTGATCGTCATTGCAGGCTTCCCCGGAGCCTTTGTGTCGATCTTTTTCACCGGCTCGCTGCTGATCGAAACAATCTTCTCGCTCGACGGGCTTGGATTGCTGGGCTTTGAATCGATTATCAACCGCGACTATCCGGTGATCTTCGCCACCCTGTTCATCTTCTCGCTGATGGGGCTTGTGCTGGGGCTGATCTCTGATCTGACCTATAGCTGGATCGACCCGCGCATTGATTTTGAAGCGCGTGAGGTTTGAGCATGGCGCTTTCCCTTTCACCGCTCAATCAAAGGCGTCTGCAAAACTTTAGGGCCAACAGGCGCGGCACCTGGGCCTTGTGGCTGTTTCTGGGCCTGTTCGGCCTGTCGCTGTTTGCCGAACTGATCGCCAATGACAAGCCCATCGTGATCATCACCGATGAGGGCTGGTATGTGCCGGTTGTCACCGCCTATCCCGAAACCGAGTTTGGCGGCGACTTTGAGACCGAAGCCGATTATCGCGACCCTTACGTGCAAGAGCTGATTGCAGAAAAAGGCGGAACTGTGCTGTGGCCGCTGATCCCGTTTTCCTACAATACGATCAATTTGGAGCTGACGGTGCCCACACCCGCCCCGCCCAGCGCGGAAAACTGGCTGGGCACCGATGATCAAGGCCGTGATGTTGTGGCGCGGCTGATCTACGGCTTCCGCCTGTCGGTCCTGTTCGGGCTGGTGCTGACGATCTTTTCGTCCCTTGTCGGCGTGGCCGCCGGGGCGGTGCAGGGTTATTTTGGCGGCTGGCTTGATCTTATTTTCCAGCGTTTCATTGAGGTCTGGACGTCGCTGCCCCAGCTTTATGTTCTGATCATTATCGCCTCAATCATCGAACCCAGTTTCTGGATCCTGCTTGGTATTCTGCTATTGTTTTCCTGGGTCGCGCTGGTGGGTGTTGTGCGGGCCGAATTTTTACGCGCGCGGAATTTCGATTATGTGCGGGCGGCCCGCGCGCTGGGCGTCAACAATGCCACCATCATGGTGCGCCACGTTCTGCCCAATGCGATGGTCGCGACGTTGACCTTCCTGCCTTTTTTGCTCAACGGCTCGATCACCACGCTGACCTCGCTTGATTTTCTGGGCTTTGGCCTGCCGCCGGGCTCCCCCTCGCTCGGTGAAATGCTCGCCCAGGGCAAAAACAATTTGCAGGCGCCCTGGCTTGGCATCACCGCTTTTCTGGTGATCGCCGTCATGCTGTCGCTGCTGATCTTTATCGGTGAGGCGGTGCGCGATGCCTTTGATCCCCGCAAAAGCTTCGCGGAGGGCTCATGAGCTTGCTTGAGGTCAAAAACCTGTCGGTGCGCTTTGGGCAAAACCTTGCGGTTGACGGTGCGAGCTTTTCCATCAAGCCGGGCGAAACCCATGCGCTGGTCGGCGAAAGCGGGTCGGGCAAATCCGTGTCCGCCCTGTCGGTGCTGAAGCTTTTGCCTTATCCGGCAGCCAGCCATCCCGGCGGCGAAATCTGGTTTGACGGCACCGACCTTATGGCGGCCAGTGACGCACAATTGCGCAGCGTGCGCGGGCGCAAGATCGCCATGGTGTTTCAGGAACCGATGACCAGCCTCAATGCGCTGCACACGGTCGAAAAACAGATCATGGAAGTGCTCAAGCTGCATCTGGCCATGCCCGACGCCAAAGCCCGCGCCCGTACGCTGGAGCTTTTGAAACGCGTCGGCATTCAGGACGCCGAAGAAAAAGCGAAATCCTATCCCCATCAATTGTCGGGCGGGCAACGCCAGCGGGCGATGATCGCCATGGCGCTGGCGTGCGAGCCTGATCTGATTATCGCTGATGAGCCGACAACCGCGCTTGATGTCACCATCGCCACGCAAATTCTCGAACTGCTCAAAGATCTGCAACGCGAGCGCGGGATGAGCCTTTTGCTGATCACCCATGATCTGGGCATTGTCCGGCGCATGGCTGACACGGTCTCGATCATGACCCAGGGCCAGATTGTCGAACAGGGCGCGACCGAAGCGATCTTTGCTGATCCCCAGCACGCCTATACGCGCCACTTGCTGACCTCGGCCCCAAAAGGCACACCCCAACCGGTCGGAGACCAAAGCCCCGCCGTACTGGAAACCGATGATCTCAAGGTCTGGTTCCCGATCAAGCGCGGGGTGCTCAAGCGCACGGTGGGCCATGTCAAAGCCGTGGACGGGCTGAGCGTCACGGTGCGCGCAGGCGAGACCGTCGGCATTGTTGGCGAGAGCGGATCGGGCAAAACCTCGCTCGCGCTGGCCTTGTTGCGGCTGATTTCCAGCACCGGGCCGATCCGCTTTGAAGGCGGGGCCATCGAGACGTTCCAGAACGCCGAGATGCGGGCCTTGCGCAAACGCATGCAGATCGTGTTTCAAGACCCGTTCGGCTCTCTTTCCCCGCGCCTGTCAGTTGGCGACATCATCGCCGAAGGATTGACGGTTCACGAAAAAGGCTTGAGCGGAGCCGAGCGCGACCACCGCGTAGCGCAAATCCTCGACGAGGTGGGCGTCGATCCTGAAACACGGCACCGCTATCCGCATGAATTTTCCGGCGGTCAGCGCCAGCGCATCGCAATTGCGCGCGCTATGATCCTGAAACCCAAGCTGGTCATTCTTGATGAACCCACAAGCGCCCTGGATATGTCGGTGCAGGCACAAATCGTCGAACTGCTGCGGGAATTGCAACAGGCCCATCAGCTCGCCTATCTGTTCATCAGCCATGATTTGAAGGTGGTCCGCGCGATGAGCCATGGCATCATCGTCATGAAAGATGGCAAGGTGGTCGAACAGGGCGATGCCGAGACATTGTTTGAACGGCCCGCCCATGCCTACACCCAGGCGCTGATGACAGCAGCCTTTGCCCACCACCCCATTGCGTGAGGGAGCGGCCATGACCCGCCTGGCGATAGCATCGACGGTTGATTTTCCCCCAAAATGGACAGCGCGGCTGATGGAGGGTCTACATGAGGCGGGGCTTTCCCCCGAGCTCTGGACGCCCGATCAAGGCGTGTCAGATGCGCCTTATTTGCTAGGCTGGTATGCGCCGCTGGGCTGTTTTAAACATTTTCCAAACCTCAAGGCGCTATTTTCCTTCGGCGCCGGGGTTGATCATTTCCTGCGCGATCCCGGCTTGCCTGATCTGCCCATTATCAAGGGGGCAACCGATGATCTGGCCAATCGCATGGCTGAATTTATCACCCTGCAAAGCCTGATGGTTCATCGCCGCACGCCCGACTATGCCGCCAATCAGCGCGCCCATCGCTGGCGCGAACTTGGCCAGAAGCCGGCCGCACAAGTCACCATCGGCTTTCTGGGATTTGGCTGGCTGGCCGAACAGGCAAGCGTGCCGCTCAAAGCACTGGGCTTTCAACTGAGGGGGTGGAGCCGGTCGCGGCGCTCCGTCATCGGGGTGGAAAGTTTTGCCGGGCCCGACGAGCTTGGCGCGTTTCTCGGCGGCACCAACATCCTTGTGTGCCTGCTACCGCTCACCGATGACACACGCGGCATTCTCAACAGGGATCTGTTTGCCCAATTGCCACCGCGCGCTTCGCTCATCCAGGTGGGCCGGGGCGAACAGCTCAATGAATCTGATCTGGTGGCAGCCCTCAATGATGGCAAGCTTTATCATGCCGTGCTGGATGTCCTGCCCCAGGAGCCGCTGGACACTGGCAGCCCGCTTTGGGATCATCCCAAAATCACTATCACGCCTCATGTGGCCGCCGCCACCGATCCCGGCGCGCTTGGCCCGCATATCCGTGCCGAAATTGATCGCATCGAACGGGGCGAGCCACCCCGCTTCGCCATTGAGCGGAGCCGGGGCTATTGAGCCGGGATTTCACCATCCATCCCCTGGCGGAGCATGTGCATCTGCGCGAGGAAATTGCGCGGCATCTGTGGCACCAATGGGGCATACCGCAAGGCCAGTTGTTTGCCGACCGGCTGGCCATGGTGACGGCCAATTCGCTCGACAATCCTGAATATCAGAGCTTTGTCGCCCTGGATGGCGAAACCGCTGCCTTTCTGGGAACCGCCACCTATGCCCGCCATGACCGGGCCGACCGGCTTGATTTGCACCCCTGGCTGGCCAGCGCCTACACGCGGCCTGAGGCGCGCCATCGCGGCATTGGCCGGGCGCTTGTGCAAACGGTCGAGGATTTTGCCCGGGCGCAAGGCACGCATCTGCTCTGGCTCTACACGCCCGACAAGATGCATTTCTATGAGCAGATGGGTTGGACGCGCAATGAGAGCTTTGAAACCGCCCTTGGCACGCAAATCATGATGACGAAAGCGCTATCGTAACCCGCCTTCCAGACGGGCGGTTTATTTCAAGCGTTTGATCGCGGTAATCGCGCCAAATTCCTGGGCCGCAATCCGCGCCTTGGCGTCCGCGAACGGTTCAACCGCCACCGCCATATGATGACCATTGGCGTGCAAAAAGTCCGTGTCAGACACCATCACACCGACATGGCCTTTCCAGAACACCAGATCACCCCGGCGCAACCCGTCATCTTCCGAAATTTCGGTGCCGAGGGCGGCCTGTTGCTGATCGCTGTCGCGCGGACAGGACTGGCCCGCCGCCAGTAGCCCCGCCTGTGTCAGGCCCGAACAATCCAGCCCCAGATCGCTGCGCCCGCCCCACAGATAAGGCGCTCCATGCAGGCTTTCACAGACGGTGACGAAATCAGGCGCGGGCTGATCAAGCGGCGTCAGGTGCTGCAACGGCACCACACCGGCCCCGCCATCCAGCACGCCGGTGCCGTCCTTCTCGCTCACCACGCAGACCAGCGCATTGACCGGCAGCCGCATTACAACCCGGCTGCGCACACCGGGCATGGTGTATAGATGGGCAGCCCGCGCGCTGACCCGATGGGTTGGTGCCAGCGCACCGGGCATCAATGCGGTTTCGGCCACCCAGCCCATATAGCCATCGGTGCCAAGCTGGCCCCAGGCATAGCCTTCCATGCGGTCATAAACGGTAAAGCTTTCGCCGAACAAGGCCGTGGAAATGCGCACCGCATCGGGCCGGGGCTCTTTGAACATGGCGGCTTCGCCGGAAAACAGCCGGTAGGCCACGCCTTCACGGTACCGGGGGCGATCGATTTCGCCGCGCAGAAAATCTGCCGCAAACTGATCGGTGACCGGTGTCACTCTTGGATCAAACTTGGGATCGAGATCAGCCATAGCGGCGGCCCAGCAATTCATTGAGCGTTCGGATGGCCTGATCGCGCCCGCCTTCGGGCACCTCGCCGCGTTCACGCGGCGACCAGCCATAAATGTCAAAATGGATAAACGATCCGGCATTCTCGACAAAGCGGTCGAGGAACAAGGCGGCCTTGGTTGACCCGGCGAAACCGCCCGGCGGGGCATTGGTCAGATCAGCAATCCGCGCCTCGACATCGGCCCGGTAGCCCTCCCACAAAGGCAGGCGCCATACCGGATCAAAAGCGGCCCGGCTGGCTTCGACCAGATCAGCCGCCAGTGCCTCATCATCGGTAAAGAAGGGCGCGAGGTCGGGCCCCACCGCAACGCGCGCCGCGCCGGTCAGCGTCGCCATGCACACCATCAATTGGGGCGCGTCTTCGTCGGCGAGCGCGAGCGCATCGGCGAGCACCAGCCGGCCTTCGGCATCAGTATTGTCGATCTGAACCGTCAGCCCCTTGCGCGAGGGGAAGATGTCGCCGGGCCGCATGGCATTCCCCGACACGGCATTTTCAACCGCCGGAACCAGAACCGTCAGATGGATATTGAGCTTGCGGCTCATGATCATATGGGCAAGGCCCAGCACATTGGCCGCGCCCCCCATATCCTTTTTCATCAGCCCCATGGCCGAGCTTGGCTTGAGATCAAGCCCGCCCGTATCAAAGCACACGCCTTTGCCGACCAGCGTGACGCTGGGGGCATCGGCGGACCCCCATTCCAGCTTGAGCAATCGGGGCGCTTCATCGCCCGCACGGCCCACCGCATGTATGAGCGGGAAGTTTTTCGCCAGCAAATCATCGCCCGCCACCACCGAATAAAGCGCACCATGGTGGTGGGCGAGCAGCCCCATTTCGCTTTCGAGCGCACCGGGCCCCATATCTTCGGCCGGGGTATTGATCAGATCCCGCGCGAAATGCGCCCCCTCAATGATGGGCGTGAGCTTGGCTTGCATATCGGCATCAACGGCAAGTTGTGCCATGGGGGCTGGTCCTGCCCGGTAGCGGGTGAAACCATAGCGGCCCAGCGCAAAGCCAAGCGCATAACGTTCATCCTTGTCGGTGAGGCGGTAGGTGCCCGCAGGCAAGCGGCGTGCCGCAAAACCGATGCTGAGCGGATTTACGTCCGCCCCCAGTCCAACAGCAAACCCGGTCACCCCATCGTCACCAGGCAGCGCCATCAGGCTCGCCTCACGAGCGTCAAAGCCTGATTGGGCCACAAAGCGGGCTTGCGCGTCGGGCAGGCCGCCGCGCCATGCATCAAGCCCCTCCACCGTCACCGCGTGCAGGGCCAGCGCCTCACCGTCTCCATCAAATCCGTCAAACTGCTTGATCGCCATTGCGCGCCTCAATATTCCTAATGCGTGAAGGCTAAACTATTGGACAGGGGCCAGCCATGGCAAATGACGCGCAAGAAGATTTTCACCTCATCCTGGGCAGCAAGAATACATCAAGCTGGTCGCTGCGCCCCTGGCTGCTGATGAAAGCCAAGGCCATCCCCTTTTCTGAAACCGTGATCAAGCTGCGCCAGCCTGACAGCAAGGCCAATATTTTAGAGCATTCGCCGTCAGGTCTTGTCCCGGCGCTCACCCATGGCAGCCTGACCTTGTGGGACTCGCTCGCCATCATGGAATATCTCGCGGAGCTTTATCCCGACCGCGAATTGTGGCCGTTCGACACCACCGCCCGCGCGCTCGCCCGCAGCGTGGCCCATGAAATGCATTCCGGCTTTGGTCCCCTGCGCCAGAACATGCCGATGGATTGTCTGGGCCGGCATCCCGGTGAAGGCATGTCTGAGGAGGTCGCCGCCAATATCAAGCGGATCGAAGCAGTGTGGACCCAGATGCGCATCCGCTTTGCCGATGACGGCCCCTTCCTGTTCGGTCATTTCACCATTGCCGATGCCATGTATGCGCCGGTCGTCTCGCGCTTTTTGACCTATAAGGTCGCGCTCAATGACGTGGCGCGCAGCTATTGCGACACGGTCTGGCAGATGGACGAGATTGCCGAATGGCTTCAGGGCTGCGAGCCGGTCGCCTCGACCTGAACCGCAGGCTCAATCAAGCCGATTTCAGTATAGTAACGTTCCGCACCCGGATGCAGCTCAATCGGCGCGCCTTCAAGGGCCCGCATGGCATCAAAGGCGGCGAGCCCCGGCGCAACGGTTGAGAAATGCCGCCTGTTGCCGTCGGCCCACAAGGCCTTGGTGATGGCATAGACAAGATCGGCGTCGGCGTTTTCATTCACGATCAGGCCGGTCACCACGCCGATCGTTTCGGTTTCGGCGTCCAGCCCGTAGGCATCTTTTGTCAGCTTGGTGCGGTTGTATGACCGAAACAGGATCGACAGCCGTTCCATCGCCCCGCCTTTGAGCGGCACAAGCCGGATGGTTTTTTGTTCCGCCAGCTTGGAAATGATCAATGCGGGCTGCCCGCCGACAAAGAAAAATGCATCCAACTCGCCGGCGGCCAGCATGTCAGCGGCGCGGCCGGGGTCTTCGCGCACCGGCTCAAAGGTTGTGAGTTTGATGCCATAAGCGCCCAGCACCAGTTCCGCCGCAAGCCGGGTGCCCGACCCCGGACGGCCAATCGCCACCCGTTTTCCGGCCAGATCAGCAGGACTTTCAATCGCCCCGAAACGCTGGGCCACCAGATAGAAATTTTGTTCATAGAGCGAGCCGACATAGCGCAGCCCGCCCAGATCCTCCCGCCGCGACAGAAGATCCGTCCGGACCAGGGCCGCGCTTAACAGGCCGCTTTCGACGCGGTCAAAATTCGCCCGCGCCGTGCCGGTCGTCTCGGCCACCGCAATCAGGCCCGGCACGCCACAGCGGCTGCGCGCATCGCACGGCGGCGCGCCCGGCGGGCTGGAAATCACTGCGGCAATGGCTTGGCCGATGGTGAAATCAGTGCCTGCGGCTGACCCTGTTCCAATGCGGAAATAGCGCAGCGCATCGGGATCAGCGGCGCATGCCGCGCTGCTCCACACCAGCAAGGCTATCAGGGGGAAAAGGCGCATCGGCCTGCGCCTCGCGTCAGTCGGTTTTGCGGTAATCGCGCACCATGGCAACACTGCCCATCGGCGTGTCCATCACCAGCGCACACATCAAACCATCGGGCTCGAACCAGGCTTTGAACGTCCGCTCCAGCGGAACGTCTTCACGATTAACGCCAGGCGGCAGCTCACCCAACTCATCCCGGCTTTTGAGCTTCACACGCAGGTTGAAGGCCAGACATTGGCCGTCCGCGCCATCATATTTGATGTTTTGCGGCCCCAGATTATCAAACTCAAGTGACGCAAACCCGCCCGCGAACGGGTCAAACACGTCATAGGCAAGAATGTGATTGAGATGCCAGAAGGTGGCGGGCTGCATGCCATCGGGGGCAACCCGGTCGCCGTGGCGCGGGGATTGCACCACAAGCTCGCCAGCCTCATTGGGTTCGGCTTTCAGCGTGAAACGGCGCTTTTCAGGTCCGCCCTTGGCCTGACCATGGGTTGAATATTCCACGAACCGGTCACCTTTCCAGGTTTCGCGGAAGACGAAACGCGTGACGACATCAATGCCGCCGATGTCGAATTTCATCCGATTGTCCTGAACCGAGGTGATTTTGCCGTCTTCAGCAGAGAATGTCAGCTTGGCTTTGCCGACTTTCTCACCGCTTTTATACATGGTGTAGCCGACTTCCTCGCCACCCTTGGGCCACCACACATCAGCGGCCAGCGCAGGCGCGGCCATGACAAAGCCAGCTGCCACCACAAGACCGGAAACAAAACGGTTCATAACAATCCCCTCAAAATTTTGCCGTCAAATGAAAGCTTAACGCGCGGGGCTGATCAATCACAGCCACATGGCTGCCGGTCAACAAAGGCACATCAACGCTTTGCAATTTGACGATCTGGTTCGTCACATTGCGCAAGAATACCGAAAAACTATAGCGGCCATCGGCACTCTGCAATCCGGCGCGCAGATTGAACATCCAATATGACTTTTGTATGTCGTTGGGATCGCTGTCAGCCTGCAGCAAGACCTTGCCCTGATAAAGAATATCGCCGCCGAACACCAGATCGACCGGCCAGTCACCCAGCCCGACCTGGCGGGCGGTGACAACCTGATTGAGCGACAGGCTGGCTTGCGCGCGCGGTCCGTTGGGCAGCCGATCCCCGGACACATCGCAAAAATCGCTGTCCGCCAGCTGATTTTCGATCGTGTTGCGGGCGATGCAGGGACCATCCTTGAACTCGGTATAAAAGGCATCAAGGAACGCAAAAGAGCCAATCACCGACAGGCCGAAATCAAAGATGGAATTGAGATCAACTTCCACGCCTTGCGTCACCGCCTTGGGCGCGTTCTTCACAATAATGTCAATGCCGTTGAAAATGGAAACCTGAAGGTTGGAGAAATGGGTGCGGAACACCCCGGCATTGAGGCGCACCCGGTTGCTGAACAGCTCGGTCTTGATGCCCGCTTCAAAAGTGTGGGCCTTTTCAGGCTCAAACCGCGTGTCCGATGCCCGCAAGCTGAGTGCATTAAAGCCGCCCGATTTTCCGCCTTGCGCGTAGGTCGCATAGACATTGCAGCATTCCATCAGCCGCCACAGCGCCGAAATTTTCGGAGCATAATCGGTTTCCTGAACCGACGCGGTGTCGGAGAAATTCTCAAGTTCCAGCAGCGGCCCCAAGATCAGCGTCGGGCCCGGGAACAGCGCATCCGTGCCGATCTGCTGGTAATAGTCGACCTCTTTGAAGTCCATGCCGAACCGCATGCCGAAAATCACCGACAGCTCGGCGCTGACATTCCAGGTCAATTGGCCATAGACCGACCAGGACCGGGCCAGCTGGTCAAACTGGGCTTCCCGGCGCTCAAGCCGCTCAATGAAATCGACCGGGGCCTGTGCGATCAGGGCCTGGGTTCCATTGACCAGGTCCTGAATGGCTTGCGGCTGGCCAAGCAGCCCCGCCACGCTGCCCAGAATATTGGTTGGCACACCAATGACGCTGGAGATCGCATCAAGGCCGATCAGGGTCTCGAGATAGTTTTGTGAATAGCCCACCGGTACAAAGGTGAAATCATTGATCTCGCCCTGATAGAAGAAGGCCCCGCCGACATATTCAAATGTCCCCGGCGGTGAGGCGACCCGCAGCTCGGCGGTATATTGGGTGTAATCCTGATCAAGGAACCCGGCAAAAATCGGGATCGGCGTTCCGTCCAGATCGGTACCGCCATCGCGGGTGTAGGTCGATGTCGACAAGATCAGCGAGAAATTGTGGTTCCACTGTTCAAGCTCGACCGTCGCAATGAAATCATCACTGTTCTGAATGCCGAAGGCGGGCTCATCAATCGCAGTGTTGAAATTTTCAATGTCGGTTTCGGTTTCAGGATCAAACTGGCGCATCAGGAATAGCCAGGGCTGGGGCGCCACCGACAATTGGGCGCGCACGCCGTGATAAATTTCGCCCCGGTTTTTCAGATAAGACACGGTAATGGCAAGGTTTTCAGTCGCTTCAAAGCGCAGCTTGGCGCGCGCGGTCAGCACTTCAAAGCCGCCATCGTCGACCATGGCGGTGGTGTTGTACATAAAGCCGTCGCGCTTGGAAAAATAACCAGCGAGCCGAAGCGAAAGCTTGTCTTCCCACAAGGGAATGTTGGCCATGCCCTGAATGGTCCGCTGGTTCTGATCCCCCACCGTGCCGTCAAGCTCGCCTTCCCATTCGGGCCCCGGCGTGCCGGAATAGATCGACACCGCGCCCGCCACCGTGTTCTTGCCAAACAAGGTGCCTTGCGGCCCGCGCAGAATTTCGACCCGCTCGACATCCAGCAATCCGGCAATCAGATAATGCACCCGGCCATAGAAAATATCATCGATGAAAAAGCCGACCGACTGGTCAAAGCCTTCATTAAAGCCTGAGCCAAGCCCGCGAATATAGATGAAGTTCGCCACCCCGCCGGCCTGGACCTTGAGATTGGGGGTAAACCGGCTCAGATCGTTCAAATCCTCCATATTGGATTGCTCGATCTGAATGTCGGAAATGGCCGACACCGAAATCGGCACTTCCTGCAAATCCTGTTCGCGCTTCTGGGCTTTGACGATCACTTCATCAAGGGTGCGGGGGGCGCGGCGCGTGGGTTTGATGACCGGCTCTTCCTCGGCCCGGGCCGATGCATCCCCTTCCGCCGGTGGCGGCGTTACTTGCGGCCCCGTCTCGGCAGGTGCGGTCTGCGCCTGCGCAACCTCGATAGGTGCTGTCAGAAAATCCAGTTCATCGGCCGAGGCTGATCCCACAAAAATCAGCACGGCGGCAAGGCCCACTGCCCCCATCCGCATGGTGTCTTCCCCCCAAATGTTTCCCCGGTGAAACGGTGCGGATCTCTTGCGCCCGCACTCTCGCCACTCACCTACTGACATTATGTCAGTGACTCGGCGTCATTGACAAGTCAGAAAGCGAAAGGCCGCCCGCATGATGCAGACGGCCTTTCAAAGCTCAGGACGGGTGGCGCTTTTAGCCAACGGGGGCAAAGCGGTCGGGATAGTGCTGGCTGTCGGTGGCTTCTTCGTCCCATTGGGTGATGTGGTGACGATTGTCATTGTCCCAGGGATGGAAGCCGGGCTTGAGATATTCAAGCCAGGGCACCAGCGAGCGGCGCATAAAGCCGGGTTTACCGAGCAGGAATTTCAGCGCGCCCCAATGGCCTTTGAGGTTGCCGAGCTGCTTGGTCTGGGCCGACAGTACCAGATAAAGCGCCGTGATAATGATCATCAGGAAGGGCAGCGTCATGACATGGGCGATTGACCGTGTGGCATAGCCATAGGCGCCGCCGCCGGTAATGTCCTTGAACAGATCATAGCAAACCGCTTTATGCTCGGTTTCCTCGATCGCATGCCATGTCCAAACCGCGCGCATTTTAGGCTGAGCCGGGCCGAAGATCTTGTCTTCATCAAGCGCCAATTCGGCCATGATGGCGGTCCAGTGTTCCAGACTGACGGTGACGGCCAATGACCAGCTTTTGGGAAGAATTTTGTAAAGGCCAACAAGGCCGCGCTTCACATGCTCGTTGATTTCATCGGCCTTGATGCCGTGGCGCTTGAGCATCTCGTTATATTCGACATGTTCGCGGGTGTGCAGCATTTCCTGGGTCATGAAGGCGCGAAGATTTTTCCGCTCCCGCTCCCCCTTCACCTTGGAGGCATAATGGCGAGCGCTGATGACGAAGAATTTTTCGCCTTCGGGAAACAGCAGCGACAGGACGTTGAAAAAGTTCGACACGCCCGGCCCGTCGCCGTGCCAGTCAAAGCTCACGTCCGATCCCAATTCAAAGTCGATATTGCGCGGTGAAATCTTGTGCTCGTCAATCGACGGAAGCTCCGTCGCGGGGGTGGCATCAAGGCTCATGAGCTGTTCTCCTTATCGGCGCAGACCCCGTCTTCATGCGGGCCATGATGCGGCGCAACATATGTCTTATTGACAATGGTGTCAACACAATTGTCGCAGGGTGGGCAGCCTCTTTGATCCCGGTGCGGCACTGATGCGTAATCCGATTATGAAACACAGCGCCGCCGCTATTTTTGCGACCAGCCTGCTAGCCGGATGCTCCGTTTTCGGGATCCGGTCAGGCTATGAAGCGCCCGCCTATACGGTGGAAGAGTTCACTGATACCTACGAAGTCCGCACCTATGAAGCGCGCCTTGTGGCCAATGCAACCGTCGCGGCCACCAACCGCCGCGAGGGCGAAAACGCCGCCTTCCGCCTGTTGTTTGACTATATTTCCGGCAATAACGAGAAAGCTGAAAAGATCGCCATGACGGTCCCGGTTGAAACCCGGGCGGGCGGTGAAAAGATTGCCATGACGGTGCCTGTCGAAACGCAATCGGCCGATGGACAGGTGACGATGCGCTTCTTCTTCCCCGAAGGCTTCACGCCGGACACAGCCCCCCGCCCCATCGATACGCGCATCGCGCTTCAACGCCTTGCCCCGGAACGCTTTGCCGTCATCACATTTTCAGGCTTTGGCGGTGCCGAAGCCGTGGCGGAAAAAGAACAAGAGCTGCGCGATGCCCTTGATAGGTCTGTCTGGCAAGTTTCGGGTGAGGCCAGTGCGCTTTACTACGACCCGCCCTTTACCATTCCCTTCCTGCGCCGCAATGAAGTGATCATTCCGGTGACGCGCCGCCCCTGATCACACTTTCCCTGCCGGTCAAGCTTGCTAGACTTGATGCATCAAAATAGGGAGTGCGGCCGATGACAGGATTTCCAGGGTTTCCCGAAGATGCCATCGCATTTTTGCGCGATCTGAAAGCCAACAATGAAAAGCCGTGGTTTGAGGCCAACAAGCCGCGCTATGAAGAATTGGTCAAAGCTCCGGCCAAGCATTTTGCCGCCCATATGGAAGGCGAGCTGGCACGCCTGAGCGACCGGGCCATGGGATCGAAAATCTTCCGCATCCACCGCGATGTCCGCTTTTCAAAAGACAAGACACCCTACAAGCCCTTCGTTCATATTCTGTGGCGGCCACTTGAGCCTCACCCCGATGGCCCGGCCTTCTATTTTGGACTTGAGGTAGATCGCGCCATTGTGGGCGCTGGTGTGTTTGGCTTCGACAAGGACCGGCTCGACGCCTATCGCCATCGCGTCGCCGGGCCCCAAGGGGCCGCCCTGCCCGCCATGATCGCCAAGCTGGAAAAGAAAGGTGTGAGCTTTCGTGACCCGCCGCTCAAACGCGTGCCGCGCGGCTTTGACGCCGACCATCCGCGCGCCGAACTGCTCAAAAGAAAAGGGCTCGCCGGGTTTTATCGCCTCGGAGAGCCCTTTTTGGCGTGTGAGCCTTCAATCGCAAAAGATTGCGTGAAGGCCCTCAAACCGTTCTTGCCACTCTATGAATGGCTCAGTGACGCTGCTTAGTCTTCAACGACCAGATCGCCGGCGTAGCTTTTGTTGCGCCGATCATCGACCTGGATTTCGTAGCTGACTTTCTGGCCATCTCTGAGTTCACGCAGACCTGCGCGCTCAACAGCTGAAATGTGCACGAACACATCTTTGCCGCCATCTTCGGGCTCGATGAAACCAAAACCCTTCTTCGAGTCAAACCACTTGACCGTACCTTTAGCCATTCTGACTGTCTCCTTGTGTGTCGTCAGACTTGTTTGTCTTGTATGTCGCAATGCGCCCAAAGTCTGCCTGTGTCGGGCAAACCGTGCCGAATGAGAATCCTGAAATGTCTATGGGGAAAAATCGTCCTAGCATGGCCTGCAGGCCCAAGATTCACCGCGGCATGGCGGTCATTACGTCTCAGTGCGGAAGCTTGCGTAGCTAAGCTGCCTTAATCTCTTGCCTAGCGCGTCGGACTAATCCGTCGCCTGGCCTTCCGCACCGCCGACACAAATTCTGTCCTCTACGCACGGCACGCTTCAGTAACTGTTTCACGAAAGTGTGTTTGTGGCAAATGAATTCACCTACACTGATCCAAACCATTCCAGAACTGTGCTTTCACAACCCGCCGCGCTCAACCAGACAGGATCGCCCCGATGACAGACCCCCAAACAGGCTGGACGCTGATTACCGGCGCGGCCGGCGGCATGGGACGCGCCACCGCCCGTCTTGTGGCGGCGCGCGGCGGCCCGCTTTTACTGTCGGACCGTGACCCCGGCGCGCTCAGTGCCGTCGAACAAGAACTGTCGGGTCAGGCCGAAATTCTGTGCCACACCGGCGATGTACTGGCGGAGGATTATTCCAACACATTGCTCTCCACGCTGGGTGACCGGCCACTTGGCGCGGTGGTGCACGCTGCGGGGGTTTCCCCCACCATGACCGACGGCAAAACGCTGTTTGCCATCAATTACACTGCCACCACACGGCTGACCCAGGCGGTCCTGGGCCAAATTATGCCCGGTGGCGTTGTGGTGCTGATCGCGTCCAATTCAGGCTATTTCGCCGCCCGGCCCTTTATCGACCGGGGCTTGCGCAAGCTGATCAAAGACAAGCCGTCTTTCATCGCATGGCTGGCCAGGCGGGATTCGCGGCTGGCCTACCTGGTCTCCAAGCGTGCTGTTCAGCTTTATGTTGAGGCGATGGCACCGGCCTTCGGCAAGAAAGACGCGCGAATCCTTTCAATTTCGCCGGGCGTGATCGACACCGCCATGACCCGGGGCGAAGACAGCAATCGCGGCCAGATCGACAAGCTGATCGGTGTGACCCCGCTTGGGCGCATGGGCCAGCCTGAAGATGTTGCCGATGTCATTAAATTTTTGTTGTCGCCCGCAGCGCGCTATATCACCGGGGCTGACATTCTGGTCGATGGCGGCACATGCGCCGGCGTGGTCGCCGCCGGCGGCATGCTCAAGATCGTCTAGCGCGACAACAGATAGTCGACGATATATTCCGCCGCCTGATCAGCCGACATTTCGACCGTGTTAACGCGGATTTCGGCGTTTTCGGGCGGCTCATACGGGCTGTCGATGCCGGTGAAGTTTTTCAGTGCGCCTGAACGGGCCTTTTTATAGAGCCCCTTCACGTCGCGCTGTTCAGCCACCTCAAGGGGCGTGTCGACAAAGATTTCGACAAAATCGCCGTCGCCGAACAGGTCACGCACCATTTTGCGCTCTTCCCGGAAGGGCGAGATGAAAGCGGTCAGCACAATCAGGCCCGCATCGGTCATCAATTTGGCAACCTCACCCACCCGGCGGATATTTTCCACGCGGTCAGCATCGGTAAAGCCGAGATCCTTATTGAGCCCGTGGCGGACATTGTCGCCATCAAGCAGGAAGGAATGTTTGCCAAGCGCATAGAGCTTTTTCTCGACCAGATTGGCGATGGTCGATTTGCCCGAACCTGAAAGCCCTGTGAACCACAAGAGTTTGGGCTGTTGGTTCTTCTGCGCGGCGTGCGCACCGGCGTCAATCTCGACCGCCTGCCAGTGGATATTGGCCGCCCGCCGCAAGGCGAAATGAATCATGCCCGCACCGACCGTCGCATTGGTCATACGGTCAATCAGAATGAACCCGCCCAGATCGGGATTGTCGGCATAGGCTTCAAACGGGATCGCCCGGTCGGTGGCGATATTGCACACGCCGATTGAATTGAGCTTGAGGGTCTTCGCCGCGAGATGGCCCGACGAATTGACGTCGATCTCATATTTCGGCTCGGTGATCGTGGCGGTCACCGTCTTGGCGCCGATCTTGAGAAGATAGGGCCGGCCGGCAAGCATTTCATGTTCGGCCATCCACACGATTGTGGCTTCAAACTGATCAGCCACTTCCGGCGGGTTGTCAGACGTGACAATCACATCGCCGCGCGAACAATCGATTTCGTCGGCGAACGTCAGCGTCACCGATTGACCGGCAACCGCCTGTTCCAGTTCACCCTTGAACGTAACAATGGATTTGATCGTCGAGGTCTGGCCCGAAGGGACAACCCGGATAGCATCGCCAACCTTCACCACACCCGAGCCGATCTGGCCTGAAAAGCCGCGAAAGTCGAGATTGGGCCGGTTGACCCACTGCACCGGCATGCGGAAGGGACGATCTTCCATCCGCGCCGTGTTGAGCGGCGCGGTTTCCAGATGGCTGAGCAGTGTGGGGCCCTGATACCAGGGCGTCTCATCACTTTTGGCAACGATATTGTCACCCTTGAGACCCGAAATCGGGATGGGCAGGAACTCCGCCATGCCGATAGATTGGGCAAACTCGGTATAGTCGGCAACGATCTCGTTGAACCGCTCCTCGGAATATCCGACCAGATCCATCTTGTTGATGGCGAGCACGACATTCTTGATGCCGAGCAGATTGACGATGGTCGAATGCCGGCGGGTCTGCACCAGCACGCCTTGCCGCGCATCAATCAAAATGACGGCAAGATCAGCCGTCGAGGCGCCGGTGACCATATTGCGGGTATATTGCTCATGGCCGGGCGTATCGGCGACGATAAACTTGCGCTTGTCGGTGGCAAAAAAGCGGTAGGCGACATCAATTGTGATGCCCTGTTCGCGTTCAGCCGCCAACCCGTCGACCAGCAAGGCAAAGTCGATTTCCTGGCCTTGCGTGCCGACCGATTTTGAATCCGCCTCAAGGCTTGCCAGCTGATCTTCAAAGATCATCTTGGAATCATAGAGCAGCCGGCCAATCAGCGTTGACTTGCCGTCATCGACCGATCCGCACGTGATGAAGCGCAGCATGGATTTGTGCTGATGCGATTCCAGATAAGCATCAATATCTTCGGCAATCAGCGCATCAACTTCGTAAGAGCTTTCCTTTGACATTAGAAATAGCCCTCCTGCTTTTTCTTCTCCATGGACGCGGCCTGATCGTGATCAATGGCGCGGCCTTGCCGTTCCGACGTTGTGGTCAGCAGCATTTCCTGAATGATCTGGGGCAGCGTCGCAGCCTCTGATTCCACCGCGCCGGTCAGCGGATAGCATCCCAGCGTGCGGAAGCGGATCGACCGCATTTGCGGTTCTTCACCCTCGCGCAGCGGGAAGCGCTCATCATCGACCATCAGCAGCAGCCCGTCGCGCTCAACCGTGGGGCGCTTGTCCGAGTAATAAAGCGGCACGATCTCGATGCCTTCAAGATGGATGTATTGCCAGATGTCGAGCTCGGTCCAGTTCGACAGCGGAAAGACCCGGATGCTCTCGCCCTTGTTTTTGCGGGCATTGTAAAGCTTCCACAGCTCGGGCCGTTGACCCTTGGGGTCCCAGCGGTGATTGGCTGAGCGGAACGAGAAGACCCGCTCCTTGGCGCGGGACTTTTCTTCATCCCGGCGCGCGCCGCCAAAGGCCGCGTCAAAACCATATTTGTTGAGCGCCTGTTTCAGCCCCTCGGTCTTCCACATATCGGTGTGGAGCGAGCCATGGTCGAACGGGTTGATCCCCTTCTCCTTGGCTTCGGGATTTTGATAGACGAGCAGATCCATCCCCGCCTCTTTGGCCGAACGGTCGCGCAGCTCA
The DNA here is from genome assembly GCA_965227065.1 of Alphaproteobacteria bacterium. Taxonomy (GTDB): domain Bacteria; phylum Pseudomonadota; class Alphaproteobacteria; order SPJN01; family SPJN01; genus CBDDFN01. The sequence continues at coordinate 37,653 of CBDDFN010000008.1, read as the reverse complement.
TACATGGCCTGGAACTTCCAGGTGGTGTCGACATGCAAAAGCGGGAAAGGCGGCGGGCTGGGATAAAACGCCTTCTTGGCGAGATGCAGCATCACCGCTGAATCCTTGCCCACAGAATACAGCATGACGGGCTTTTCAGCCTCAGCCACCACTTCGCGCATAATGTGAATGCTTTCGGCCTCAAGCCGTTCAAGATGGGTCAGATCAGTCATGTCACTCGTCATTGTCGGCGCGGAATGCCCACCGCTCGTGAAGGTTGGACCAGAAGAAGGGACTGGCGGTCACTGCTCGCGCAGACCCGACTGAATCCAGATTCAAGATTTGCTATCAGACCTGCGCTGTAGGTTGCAAATTTTTCCCGCAAGCGGCACCAAACTTATTGTCGCATCATTCTTGGGGGAATTAGCGTAAATTACACATATTGTATGTTTTTTAAAATTTTCTGACAGTTTTCACCGCCCGGTTGACTTTGCGTCACCGCAGGCGTACACACCCCCTCCCGCGCCGCATCGGGCGGCCGGTAATTGAGGACTGAACCATGCTTGGAACTGCACCATATTGCACGGACGGACCGTCCGGCGTAGTCCAAGCCCAGCCCGCGCGCTAGTTCGCAAACCGGGCCGGGCCGCTGCGCCTGGCCGACCATCCTAACCGACTTTCTGTTCAATGATTGTGCACGCTGCGCCGTGCACGCACAGCTATGAATGATTGGGGTGGCCCGATGGGCGAACCGGATTTGCTGCGCCGCATGCTGCGGATCGCAGTGCGGGATAGTTTGGCAGACACGGCCGGTGCCGATGCCATTGTGTCCTATTACGAAAAACATGCGGATTTTCTGGGGTACCCGGCGCTGACGAGGCCCGACACCAAAAAATCCAAAAAGAAAAAGAAAACCGCCAAACAGGCCCCGCCGGTTTGGGATCAGCTTTATGCGGCCGTAACACAGGACAGCCCCGCATCGGCGGACGAGCCACCTGTGCAATCCTCCGCGCTGATTGACCAGCTAGGCAGGGTGCTGAACCTGGCTGCGCGCGATGTCGCCCTGATGCAGATTTCAGTGGCGGTTAACCGCGCGCGCCGGGTGCGCTCGCTCGCCTATCAAATGCATCTGCATTGCATCGACGAGGCCGAACTGGTGTCGGAACTGGCCGGGTTTGAAACCCTTGACGATGCGCGGCTCAGCGCACCGTTCCGGCTGGGTCTGATACACCTTTATGTCGACCGCAGCGATGCCGTGCAGATGGAGTTGGGATCAGCCGTTTACGCATTGCTGCGCAAGCGCCCCACGGACCAGGCCGGGGTGATCGCCGCTTTGGTCGGCCCGACCGTTCCGGCCACGCTGGCGCTGGACGAATTCGGCCATATGAAAGCCGAGGCGGAGCTTGTTTTGCGGCTGGTCAAGGGCGCGGTGGCAACGGGAGCTACGGGCGTGAACATTCTGTTCCACGGCCTGCCGGGTACCGGCAAGACCGAACTGGCCAAGGCCATCGCGGCGCACGCTGGGGCAGAGCTGATTGCGATCGGTGAAGCCGATGAGGACGGGGAAGAACCCTCACGCTGGGACCGGGTCACCGCGTTGCAGCTGGCGCAGCGCGCTTTGGCGGGCCGCAGCCGGACCGTTTTGCTGTTCGATGAAATGGAAGACTTCATCGGCGACGCCGAACGCTCGTCCCAGGGCGGACATTTCAAACGGCGCGAAGGCTCCAAAGTCTTTATCAACCGGACCTTGGAAACCAACCCGGTGCCCGTGATCTGGACGACCAATGCCTTAAGTGCGATGGACCCCGCCTTTGTCCGGCGGATGAGCTATGTGGCGCATTTCCGGCCCGCCCCTTTGGCAAGCCGGAAACCGATGATGCGCCGCATCGCCGAGCAGGAAGGTCTCACCCTGTCAGGCGACGTGCTCGATGATCTCGCCGCATTGCCGCCCGAAATCATCACCGTGTCGCGCAGTGCCTTCCGCAGCGCTGTTCTGGCAGGCGGTCAATCACAAGATGCCGGCACCATTGCCCGCGCATTGAGTGAAGCGCTTGATGCCGGTGATGAACCCGCCTTCCGCGGCAAACCGGTGGACCTCACCCTCTATAACGCTGATCAAAGCGTGAAGGGGTTGATCGACCGGCTGGGTGCCAAAGCCACGCCGGATGATTTCCGCATGCTGCTGACCGGCCCGCCGGGCACTGGCAAAACCGCGCTGGCAGGCCATATCGCCTACCGGCTGGGCCGGCCACTGCATGTTGCGACGGCCTCAAGCGTGTTGTCGAAATGGATCGGCGAGACCGAACAAAACATCGCCGAGACATTCGCAACCGCCCGCCGCGACGGCGCGGTGCTGTTGTTCGACGAGATCGACTCGCTGTTGTTTGACCGCTCTACCGCATCGCGCAGATGGGAGGTTACGCAAGTCAATGAGCTGCTGACCGCCCTTGAGCGGCACACCACGCCGTTTATCGCCGCCACCAACCATGGCTATGCGATTGATGGCGCGGCCTTGCGGCGGTTCGACTTCAAGCTTGGGCTTGAACCGCTCGGCGCCGACCAGCTCGGCTATGCTTTCAGGCTGTTCTTCGGCATCGCAGCCCCGCCGGGGCTGTCGCTGATCACCGGCCTGACGCCCGGGGACTTTGCCAATGTTGCCCGGCAAGTGCGGTTTGAGAAAAAGCGGCCGGACCCAGCCTGGTTCATGGCCGCGCTGGAACGCGAGGTACGGGGCAAGCCCGAACAGCTTGGCCGCATCGGCTTTCATCTGGCTGCCGAATGACCAAGCCCCATTGATTGGTGCGCCGGGCCTGATAGGCTCGGCGCATCTTTATTGGGGGAATGACAGATGACATCTCTACTGGGCGCAGTGCGCCGCCATCTGGGAACGCGCCATGCGGTGATCGGGCTCGGTATCGTTTATCTGATCAGCCAGATCATCATTGGGCGGATCCTTGAGCAAATCGGCGGGCCTGAGGTTTTCAAGCTTCAGGTCACGGGGTGGAGCGCTGAGTTCTATCTCGACACATTTGCCGACTGGCAATCGCGCGGGCTGATGGACTTCTACCACGCCCATTTCATTTTCGATGATGTCCACTGGGTCTGGTATGCCCTGTCGCTGAGCGCCCTGCTCGCCGCCGTACTTAACCGTGCGGCCAAACCCGAAAGCTGGAACTGGCTGCTTGCCCTGCCTTTCGTGGCGGGCCTGTGTGATCTTCTGGAAAATACCATCCAGCATGTCTTCTTGTCCGGTACGGACGGTTCAACCATCATCGATCCGCTGCCCGCAATCAGCACGCTTGCCTCGCTGACCAAATGGGGGCTGGCATTGGGGCTGATCACCCTGATCCTAGTAGTTTTTGTAAGCGGCCGAAAAAAGGCGTGATCCGATGGGCCATCTGATTGAAACCCGGATCGACATCGACGCGCCCGCCCCGCTCATCTGGGACTTGCTGACCGATCTGCCCGGCTATGAAAGCTGGAACCCGTTTGTGCAAAAAGCCGAAGGCGTAATTGCGCCGGGCGAAACGCTGATTGTCAGCCCGCGCGATGCGTCGGGCCGCAGCTACACTTTCAAGCCCCAGGTCCGGCTTTATGAAGAAGGCCGCGCTTTTTCGTGGTTTGGCGCGGTGCTGCACCCCTGGCTGATGGGCGGTGATCACCGTTTTTTGCTCGAACCCTTGTCGGACACGCAAACAAGGCTGCACCATGATGAGGAATTTTCCGGCCTGCTGCTGCCGCTGATCATACTGTTTGCCGCCCAAAAAACCCGGACAGGCTTTGATGATATGAACCAGGCCATCAAGGCCGAAGCCGAAAGACGCGCTACAGCGTGACAAGCCCAAGGCCCAAAAGCCCGGTCAGGATCAGATAGCCCGCCACCACATAGTTCAGCACTTGCGGGCGCAGCAAAATCACAATGCCCGCCGCCAGCGCGATCAGGGCATTGATATTGTAAATCGTGATGCTCATGGCACTCTTCCTTGCTGTGGGTTTCACCAGTTCGGCACAATGACCGCGCTTTGTGTCAGTCTTTCCACCTATCAACGATCAAAACAGGGATGCGTTGCATGCTCGAGCCAGAAAAAAACCCAAACCCGCCGGTCATGGTCGATCCGCCGGCCCTTGTGCGGCACCTGCTCAAGCGCAGCTTTGCGAAGTTCACCGACACAAAGCGCATTGCCAAAGCCCGCGCCCAGTTTGAGGCCACACGCCAAAAGACCGGCGCGCCCCACCGGGTGGAATATTTCCATCAGCTAGATGATCCTTATTGTCACCTGACCGCACAGGTCCTGAAGCAGTTTGCCCAGGCTTACGAGATTGAACTTGTCCCCCATCTGATCCGCGCCAGCGGCGGCCGCAACCAGCCTGAACTTGAGAAACTGGCCGTTTGGGCGCGCCGCGATTGCGGGCTGATCGCGCCCCATTACGAGCTCAACTTTCCCGCAGACGCAGGCACCGTTCCCGAACTGGCCCTGATCGAGAAGGCGGCCGCGCATCTCGCTAGCCTGTCTGCACCCGATTTTGTTGAACAGATTGCAGCGGTTTCAGCAGCGCTGTGGTCATCTGACGGGGAAACCCTTGCCGCCCTCGCCACCGGTCAGGCCGATGCGGATGCAGCACGGGATGCGGGCTCGGCGCGGCTGGCCGAAATCAATCACTATTCCGGTGCGATCTTCTTTTATGGCGGGGAATGGTATTGGGGTGTTGACCGGCTGTTTCATCTGGAACAACGCCTGCGCGATCTGGGCGCCACCAAAGACAATGCCGCGCCTTATCTGGTCACCCGGCCCGGCGAAGATGTCAGCGGGCTGGACGCAAGCGGCCTGACGCTTGATTTTTATCCCTCGCTCAACTCGCCTTACACCTCCATCATCTATGATCGGACGATTGCGCTGAAAGATGCGTGCGGCATCACGTTCAACCACAAGCCGGTTCTGCCGATGATCATGCGCGGGGTTCCGGCAACCCGCACCAAAGGCAATTACATCTTTTTTGATACCAAGCGCGAAGCCGACTGGTTCGGCGTCCCATTCGGCCCCTGCATGACACCGATCGGTACGCCGACCAGACGGGCCTATTCGCTGATGGGCTGGGCCCGCGCTGAAGGCAAGGATGAGGCGCTGATGTCATCGCTGCTGCGGCATGCCTTTGCCATGGGCGTGGGGCTTCACAGTGACCGGGGCATGAAGAAGGCGGTGGAGGCCGCCGGTCTGGATTGGGGCCACGCCAAAACCATCATTGGCAATGAGGACTGGAAGGACGAGACCGAGCGCTACCAGACCGAGATGGTCGACGGGCTTGGCCTGTGGGGGGTGCCCTCCTACCGCCTGTCGGGCCCTGATGGTGAGCCTGATCTGGCGGTCTGGGGCCAGGACCGGCTGTGGCTGGTGGCTGCTGAAATCAGGCGGCGGGTTTCCGCGCCACGATGAACACGGCGGCTTTGGGCTTGGGCAGCCACACATCCTCAAGCGTGAAGCCGGCAGCCTTGAGGCTGGCAGTCAGCTCGCTCTGGCTGAACATTTTGACCTCAGGCACCAGGCCGGTCAGCTTGAGGACCGGCCCCAGCCATTTGAACCAGCCATAATGATCACTCATACAGATGGTACTTGAAACAAAGACGCCGCCGGGTTTGAGCCAGCCATAAGCTTTGGCAATGGCGTCTGAGTGATCAGCCACCAGATGCAGAATGCTCATCGCCATCACCGCGTCGAGCGATCCGGGTGCCGCCTCGATCTCATCAAGCGCGGCTTGTTCAAAGCTGACATTGGTGATGCCTGCTTCTTGCGCTTTCGCCCGCGCGATCGCCAGCATCTCCCCTGAAAGATCCGTTGCCCTGATATGGCCGACATGAGGGGCGTGCGCCAACGCGGTGGAGCCTGTCCCGCAGCCAAATTCCAGAACCTCACTGGCGGGAGAAAAATGGGCCCGGGTGCGCTTCAGCTTTTCTTCATAAGCGGCCTGATCGGCGACCGGCCGCTTGGCATAGCCCTTCGCCATCTTATCCCAGAACCGTGCTGCGTCAGCCATGCCGCGTCCTTTCAGGGGGCTATCCCAAGCAGCATCGCACCGATGACCCGGGCGGCCTGCTCAATCATTTCGGTCTGTCTGTCATATCCTGTTTCGGCGAGCATTTCATGAGTACTGTAATAAAGCTCAACCGCAAGCCGCGCGCGGATGGCCAGCGCTTGAGGGTCCTGATTGGGCAAAAACACCTGCCCCGCCGCGATCAGCTGCTGTGCCATCTGGTCGTGGGAGGCAAGCCGCACAGCGCGCAATCCCGGCAAAGCCCGCATCAGCACCATCAATTCATGGCTGGCCACAAAGTCGCGCGTCACCGCGATGTCTGCGGCAAACAAGTCCCGCACCAGCGCGGCGGCCTGGTCTGCGGTGCCCTCAAAGCGGGTGATGCGCTCAACCGCCAATGTGTTTTGCGCCGCCATCAACCGCTCGGCCAGAACCACCAGCACCGCATGCTTGTCTTCAAAATAGCGGTAGAATGATGGCGGGGTCAGCCCCGCCTCCTGCGCGATTATATTGCTGGTAAGCCCCTCATAGCCGTCCCGCTCTAAAATGGTCTGCGCCGCCCGCAACAGGCGTTCATAGCTTTCAATGGCGCGCTTTTGTTTTGGAACGGCCAGGGTCGCGGGCATGGGCGGCAGGGTCCCTTCAAGGCTGGATGGCAGGTGATTGACAGAGATAAATATAGTAATTACTATCTTTTTGCAATGAGCGAGGGGGACCCACCATGCGTTTGATGATCAAGGCCGGGCTGATGGCTGCCGGCCTCGCCCTGGTGCTGAGCGGCTGTTCAGAGGATGAGCAGGCCGACATCGCACCGCCGACACCGGGCCAGATCGCCTTTGCCGAACAGGCCCGCCCCGCCGATCCGGGCCTTGCCGATATTTATGACCGCTCGTGCGCCTCCTGCCATGCGCTGGTCGATGCCGGCGCGCCGCTCACCGGCCATGGCGCGGCGTGGGACGCACGCATTGCCGACCGGGGCCGGGCGGGTTTACTTGCCTCCATCAAGAACGGCATGAACGCCATGCCCGCCATGGGATTGTGCGCCGATTGTTCGGATGAAAAATTTCTCGCCCTGATCGATTTCATGGCGATTGATGGGGAGATGGGCGAATGAAAATCACGCGGCGTCGCGCTCTGATCGGTTTGGGAGGCGCAGCCCTTGCCGTTCCGGCCATTCAATATGGCCGCTGGCAATCGCAGAATTTTGACCGGCCCGGCTTCTCCTCCGACCTGCCCACCCCGCCCGAAGGCGAACAGGCCTGGTCAAACTGGTCGGGCCTGCAACAGGCAACGCCGCAATCCATCTTCGTTCCCAAAAGCGAGGACGAACTTGCCACCATGATGCGCACCGCGCCGGGGCCCATCCGCCCTGTCGGCTCAGGCCACTCCTTCACGGCGCTGGTGCCCTCCGAAGGTACGATTGTTGATATTTCCCGCCTGTCGGGACTGATCAGCGCTGATCCCGCATCGGGTCAGGCAACGCTCGGCGCGGGGACACGGTTGCGCCACGCCGCCCGGCTTTTGAGCGAGGTGGGGCTTGGATTTCCCAACATGCCCGATATTGATGTACAGACGCTGGCAGGATCCTTCTCGACCGCCACACACGGCACCGGACGCGGTCTCAAGGCGCTGCATGACACAGTGGCGGGTTTCCGGCTGGTGACCCCGCGTGGCGAAATTCTGGATGTCACGCGGGCCGGCAATCCCGACCTGTTTCAGGCGGGCAAGGTTTCGCTGGGGGCGCTTGGGGTCATCACCCAGGTCACACTTGATCTGGTCCCGACCTACGCGCTGCAAAAAACCGCCATCATTGTCCCGATTGAAAAAATTCTGAACGAAGCCGAAGCGCTGTCCCATGCCCACCGGCATTTTGAATCCCTGCTTTTGCCCCATACCGGTCATGCATTGCTGCTGGTCCACGATCTTCATGAGGGCCCCATCACCGGCAGGCCGCCGAGCCTTGATGATGACTCGCTGGCTGATCTGAAAATGATGCGCGATCATCTGGGCTGGTGGCCCTGGGCGCGCCAGAAGGCTTTCGGGGCGTTCCTCGCCACCCAGCCGGAGGAACGGCTGACCGAAATTTCCACTGATGAATATTGGAAGCTGCTGACAACCTCGCGGCCCACCAAGTTTAACGAGATGGAATATCATGTGCCGGTCGAAAACGGTCTTGAGGCACTCAAACAGGTCATCGCGGTTCTTGAAAGCCGCAAAGACACCTATTACCCAGTCGAGTTCCGCTATACCGGCCAGGACGATGCGTGGCTGTCACCCTTTAATGACGGGGTGCGCAATTCGATTGCGGTGCACGCCCCGGCTTCCGAGCCCTTCGACTATCTGCTTGAGCATATCCAGCCGATCCTGCGGGCGGCAGGCGGCCGGCCCCATTGGGGCAAGCTGCACACGCTTGGCCGGGCTGATTTCGCCGCGCTTTATCCCGAATTTGAAGCCTTCAACGCGATCCGCGGGGCGCTTGATCCCCAAGGCAAGATGCTCAACCCCCATTTACAAACCCTGTTCGGAAGCGGGGCGTGAAGCTCCGGGCGGTCTGGATTGGAGCCATGCCAAAACCATCATTGGCAATGACGACTGGACGGACGAGACCGAACGCAATCAGGGCGAAATAGTGGATGGGCTGGGCCAGTAGGGCGTGCCGAGCTACCGGCTGTCAGGCCCCGATGGTGAGCCTGACCTGGCGGTCTAGGGCCAGGACCGGCTGTGGCTGGCGGCACCTGAAATCAGGCGGCGGGTTTCCGCGCCATAAACATCTATCGCGCTATTTACAAATAGACGAATCGATTACACTCTTTCATCTTAATATTGCGAGAGTGACAAATGAAAAAGTCCGATCATATTATTGTATTACATCTTAAGGGCGACGAAGCAGATGCCGATGCCGTTGTGCTCGCTTGCGAATTGGACCCAGATACAAACCTTGAGACAATTAAGCTCCCAGCACATGAAGGCTCAGCCGAAAAGTTGGAAACCTTGATTTCCGAAGCGGCGGAAAGTGGACGCGTCCCGTGTCTGGCCGTCATTGTGAGCGATGGCACATCCGACTCCCCAACAATCACTCAATGTGTAGTCACTGCATTCAACGCCCAGATTCGGCTTTGCGGTTTATGGGCGTCATCTGCAGGCGAGGACTCCACGAAACTTCCTTCACTCATTGCGCAGACCGGCGACACAGTCTGCCGTGTTGATCACCCGGATTTGGTGAACGGTTTATGTGACCAACCTGTATTCACAAAACCTGACGGAACAGAAACAGACAAAGTTTCTATAAAACATTATGACTGCGCATCCAATAAAACCATTTAATTTATGACAAAGCTGTATTCATACACAATGGATCGAGATTACGGATTCGCCCCTAATCCGTTTTTCAACTTTTGCACGCTCGCGACCTGCAAACCCGACATCCGGAAAAAGGCGAAAATCGGTGACTGGGTCGTGGGTACTGGTGGAAAAAATACAAATCTACCAGGGAAACTCATCTACGCCATGAAAGTCACCGAAAAGTTAGAATTTACCCAATACTGGAACAACTCCACATTTGCCGACAAGAAGCCCAGATTCGACGCAAGTCTCAAATATGGATATGGCGACAATATCTATCGTCAATCAAACACAAACATGTGGTTACAAGCCCGGTCACACCACAGCAACAAGGGTGGAACGTGCAACCAATCCAATCTGGCGAAAGACACTTCTGCTCCTCATGTACTCATTAGTGACGATTTTGGCTATTGGGGAAACAATGCGATTGATATCCCTGATCGTTTCAAATGTTTCCAGTCTCCCGGATATGAAAACCCCCAAAGCCTGCATGCAGGCAAGATACGTAAGCGTGTCGGTTATTTTGACGACGAACACCGCAGAAAAGGCACTCTAAACCCCATCGCTAGAGACGTTGTTGATTGGATCAGGGCAGAACTTAACGGCCGCCCACGCGTCGTCATGGGACTACCAGCGAACTGGTAGCAGGCACCTTCAATTTCCGCTTCTCAGGCGGAACAAAATTCCGTACTCTCCATCATCGATTCGATTTGCAAAGAAAAGATGAGCATCATGGATGATACCGCCAAACAAGATACTCAGTTTTATATGTTTGGCGCAGATATCGATGAAAAAGATACAATAAAAACCAAAAAAAGAAATAAGCTTCGAAGGGCAGAAGTCTCTCTGGTCTATGACACATACTGGAATTATGCTTTTGAACGGCAAAATATTTACTTTAGAAAACTTTTAGGCAACAATAACGCCTCGCCTACCGACGACCCAATTTTACGAGCCCATCGCTTCACGAATGTTTACCGCGCGTCTGATCGCGTCAGCCAGTTTTTGATCAAACACGTCATTTATCGCGATGATCTTCCAAGTGATCCCAATGAGACGTTTTTTCGGATCATGCTGTTTAAACTGTTCAATAAAATCGAAACCTGGCTGGGCCTTGAGGCGGACCTCGGCCCGTTGACCGCGCGTGAATTTTCTTATGAGCGATATGAAGCCGTTCTTGACAGGCTGAAAGCAACCAGAAGCCCCATATACTCGGCAGCCTACATTATGCCGTCGGGCAAATCATCTTTTGGCAGCGCCATCAAACACAGGAACCATTTGCGCCTGATCGAGCATATGCTGGAAACACAGACTGCGAAGAAAATAGCAGATGCCCCTTCCATGAAGCACGGCTTTGAAATACTGCGGGCCCTCCCCCTGTTCGGCGACTTCCTTGCCTACCAATTGATTATTGACATCAATTACTCCGAACTTGTCGATTTTGATGAATCGGAGTTCGTCGTCGCCGGCCCCGGAGCACAAGATGGACTTTCAAAATGCTTCACTGATATGGCCGATTACAGCTATTCCGATTTGATCAAAATAGTGCGCGATCATCAGGTTGAAGAGTTTGATAGGCTAGGGCTTAATTTCCGCACGCTATGGGGCCGCCCGCTGCAGATGATCGACTGCCAAAACATATTTTGCGAAATTTCAAAATATTCACGCGCGTCTCATCCCAGCATCAAAGGGCTTTCGGGCCGTACGCGGATCAAACAAAAATATCGCGCTCACGGTCCTATGGAAAAGCCATTCTTTCCACCCAAATGGGGCATCAACGACGCCGTCGCCCAAAGTCTGTGAACGAGAATTTAGCCGCTTGCCGCCTGCATCGTATCTTTCATATCCCCAATGCCATCAACCGTCGCAAAGTGAACGTCACCATCACGTGTGCATGACGCCCGAAAACAGATCACGCCAATGTTTTGGGCCGCCTTTCGAGCGCTCTCGCAAATAGAGACTTGGTATTTGCCGCTTGAACGGCGCACGGTGATATCACTTAGGCAGACTTCTATATCGTGGCCAGACAGGGCATCACGCACAGCGGCCTTGATGGCAAGAATATCCAATTCAATCGCGCTACGCTCCAAGCCGGTTTTGGCATCAATCCATTTTTTTTCCGCCTCTGAAAGTGCGAAGCTTCCCAAAGCTTTTTCCAAGGCGCTTCGCTCACTCTGCCGAACGATTTTTGATACCGAAACCAGAATTGGGCCGGGGTGATCCAAAAACACAAACTTGCTGAATTTCAAAGTACGTTTTTCAAGATTCACGGTTACCGTGCCTTGCTGATGGTGGTTAAGTTGGTTGAATATTTTGTAGCCATCTAAGATAGCCTTAACCCAATCCGCTGAAGAGTTTTTTGCAACCTCCAAGTTCCATACCTGATTTTTGATATGCGTCAGCAGCCCGTTCGAGACATCTTTTTCGTTCTTGAAAAGCTCTGGCGACCGGCCTTTAGAATGTCTGTTCCGCTGCCGGTCCAACCTCCGGCCTTCATTATAAATTAGATTGACAACAACCTCGTCGACAATTCGGGCTCTGGCGCCGTCTTCATTTTCATCCGTTTCCGGTTTCGATTTGCGTTTGCGCTTCATGAGACTGCGCAATACCGGTGACCAACCCATGACTGCAACCTGGCCCAAATGAAGCGCATCATGGAAACGATATCCGTCCCGCTCATGTGAATTATCCGTGAGCTCATCACCCAGTCTTTGCCCTTTGTAATACATGCGACACTTCTCATCTGTAGCGCTGACAAAGTGTATTTCCATTTTCCTTGGGAACTGCTCACGGTCGGGAAATTTTTCATCGAGAAGCGGTGTCTTCCCCGCATTCTCTAGGTTCCGGCCAAGGACTTTTCTCGCATTCTCCGCTGCAATCTCGGAGAGCTTTTTGTCGAGAGATTCGGCGATGGCCGCAACAAACCAAAGCAGGCGCCCAAGCTCTCGCGGGATAGTGCCTTGGACAAACTCGATGCCACATTTCTTCGTCTTTGCTTCATAGAAAAAGTGATCAAAAGTTTTCTCATCCAAATCCGTAAGTAAAATTTTGTTGCAAGCTGACGTCATGCCTGCGATGGCGGTGTGCGCAAACGTATCCAAATCTTCTTCAGCCCGCGTCAGACATGCGATCTCTTGATATTGATCAAAGGTCAGCGCGCTATCATCCAGCGCGTCCACCTTCTTGATAAAATTTTCACGCTTCTGGCGATCGTCTAACCGCTCAGGATTTTCTTCAAGCAAAAGCTTAATTGCCCGCAGATTGTCAGCAAACACCCCAGTCGCCAAGTCGATGTCAGATTCGTTTGCCAAGGCGATAATGTACCACAGCAAATCCCCAAGCTCTTCAATCGCCTCATACGTAATTCTTGTCTTGGCAGCGCTTCCACTGTCTTTGAAGACATTGTGGTTTTTTATTTCAGTCGCAAACGACGCAAGCTCCCCCAAGATCCCAAAGGATAATGTTTTTCTTTTTTCATTACGGTCTCCCTCCTTCTTCAGGTCCTGAAAAACACTTTTATCAACGACGCTCGCGTATTCTTGTATGCTATTGTACTTTTCCACACTAATCTCCCTATTGGGTATAATTACTTATATGGAATAAACAGGGAGTTTTATACACCTCGCAAAAAATTTCTTGTCCAATATTCTATCCCAAAACCGTGACCGGGAGCGGGCTTCGAAACTCCGCTTTCCCGCGCTATAGAAACCCTCATAACAGCATGAAACGCCAACAGAGAGGCCAAAATGACCAATCAACCTGAAGGCTATGAGCCGCCCAAAGTCTGGAAATGGGACACAGAAAGTGGCGGGCGTTTTGCCAGCATCAACCGGCCGATTGCAGGCGCCACCCATGACAAGGCGTTGCCGCGCGGCAAACATCCGCTGCAACTGCATTCGCTCGGCACGCCCAACGGCATCAAGGTCACCATCCTGCTCGAAGAGCTGCTCGCCCTTGGCCATGAGGGTGCTGAATATGACGCCTGGCTGATCAATATTCTGGAAGGCGATCAGTTCAGCTCGGGCTTTGTCGGCATCAATCCCAACTCGAAAATTCCCGCTTTGCTCGACACCTCGACCGATCCCGAAACCCGGGTGTTTGAAAGCGGGGCGATCCTTGTCTATCTCGCCGAAAAATTCGGGGCGTTCATTCCCAAGGATTTGCGCGGACGCACCGAATGCATAAACTGGCTGATGTGGCAGATGGGGGCAACGCCCTATCTGGGCGGCGGCTTTGGGCATTTCTACGCCTATGCGCCGTTCAAGATCGAATATGCCATTGACCGCTTCACCATGGAGGTCAAACGCCAGCTCGACGTGCTCGACCGTCATCTCGCCGACGCCCGCTATATGGCAGGCGATGAGTACTCCATTGCCGATATGGCGATCTGGCCGTGGTATGGCGCTTTGGCCAAGGGCCTTCTTTATGGCGGCGGCGAGTTTATCGAAGCGCACACTTACACCAATGTGCATCGCTGGGCCGATGAGATTGGCGAACGTCCCGCCGTTCAGCGCGGGCGCATGGTGAACGGTGTGTTCGGCCCGCCTGAACAGCGCCTGCCCGAGCGGCACGATGCGTCGGATTTTGAAACCAAAACCGCCGACAAGCTTGAAGCCCAGGACAAGGAAGCGGTGTGACTTCCAAACGTCTGCCTAAGCGGCGGATTGGCAGCGCTTCGGTGTCCGCCATAGGCCTGGGGTGTTTTTCCATGTCCGGCATTGCGGGTATGACCGAGGTTTATGGTGCGGTTGATCTCAACGAAGCGCGCCGCACCATCGATCATGCGCTGGATTGCGGCGTGACCTTGCTTGATACCGCCGAAGCCTATGGGCCCTTTCACAATGAAGAGCTGATCGGATCGGTGCTGGCGGGACGCTCCAGCCTGCCATTCATCGCCACCAAATTCGGATTCCGCTATGAAGGCAGCCTGCCGGTTGCAGTCGATTCACGGCCCGGCAGCATCCGGGCGGCCTGTGAGGGCAGCCTGAAGAGGCTGGGCGTCGAGCGGATCGATCTGTTTTATCAGCACCGGGTTGATCCCTCGGTTCCGATTGAAGAGGTCGTCGGCACGCTGGGTGCTTTGCGCGAGGAAGGCAAAATCGGCTTTGCCGGCCTGTCCGAACTGGGCCCCGAGACCTTGACGCGGGCCATCGCAGAAGGCCCCGTCGATGCGGTCCAGACCGAATATTCCTTGTGGGAACGCGGGGTCGAAGCCGACATTCTGCCCCTGTGCGCGGCCCACGACATCGCCTTTGTCGCCTACTCCCCCCTTGGCCGGGGGTTTTTGACAGGGCAGGTTCCCGCTTCATCAGCGTTGGACAAAACCGACTATCGCCATTCCCGGCACCAAACGGCGTGACCGGGTGGAAGAAAATATCCAGGCGGCCTTTGTGTCATTGAGCGATGATCAGATGGACCGGCTGGACAAAGCCGCCCCGGCCGGACAGACCGCCGGGGCCCGTTATAACGCCTTCAATATGAGCATGGTCGGACTTTAGCGCCCCTTGATCGCTCCCTATCGACCATGCCCCGCCCGCCAGGCCGACGGGGTTTGCCCCGTCCAGCCCTGAAAGGCGCGCGTGAAGGCGGCCGGGTCGGCATAGCCCAGCCGGTAGCCGATCTCGGCAATCGACAGGCCCGGATTGCGCAACAGATTGGCCGCCCGTTCCGACTGCACCTTGGCGTAAAGCTGATTGTAGGATGTGCCATCGGATTTAAGCCGCCGGGCAAGGCTGCGCTCACTCAATCCCAGACGCGTGGCAAGCTCCCCGCGCGACAATGGCGGCTCATGCGCCCATAACCAGCGCATCGCCTGATCGGCAACCGGGCTTTCAACCGGCCGCAATCGCGCCAGTTCCCGGCAGACCGCCAGATTGCCGCGATAAAAGAGCGGCTGGGCGCGCACCGGCACCGCATCGACAGCTTCGGGCGGCAACACGAACTGGGCAAATTCGGTGCCAAACCGGATCGGCCAGGGGATGGCGTTGCGGATTTGAAGCTCATCCTTGGGCGGGTCGAACGGCACGTGCAGCGCCGCGACCTGCGCATCAGCCCCCATGATCTGATCATTGATCGCCGCGATCGAGCACAGATCGAGCAACAGGCAATAAAGCGCGAGGTCTGCGAGCTTGTCGGCCGGTGCACTTAAGCGCGGCGGCGGCTTGAACGACATGCGTACCAGGGTGGCCTCCTCGCCCGCCATGACCATCATCCGGCTGTGTCCCCAAAAAAGCTGAGGAAAATCAAAATAGACCTGCTGTGCCTCCAGAAAGCTGGGCGCGTGCAGCATGGTGAGGCGGGAACCCCGAACACCGTGATGTCGAGGGCCGACGCGCGCTCAATAATGAACCGCATGACCGAGCTTGGATCCCGCCTGACCTCCAGAAGCGACAGGCAGAAGGTCAATTCCTGATCCATCGAAATCAGAAAGTCAGGCTCCTGAACAGCACGGTCGGGCAGGCCGCAGCGCCGCAAAATGGAATGCAAGGTCCGCTGATCGCAGCCGAACCATTCTGATTGCACCAGCGCACCCGCGACCGTCCGGGTCGCGGTGCTGAGTGAGCCAACCGCCAGCACATGGCCTTCACCATGCGGGTCAGCCCCGACCTCCGGGCCTTGTCTCTTTTGTGCGTTCATGTCCTAAATTATCAAGAAAATGACCCAAACTGCAATCGCGCCTTTTTCAATCTATGGCAGACTTCGACAAGAGAAATTGGGCAAGGGGCGGAAAACGCGCCCTCAGGACAAAGCAATCCACTCTAATCAACAAGGGAAGACCGATGGCGAGCGAAGAAATTCTTGATGTAGTGATTGTCGGGGCAGGCATTAGCGGCGTGGGTGCCGCGTGCCACTTTGAAATGGACCGGCCGGGCACCAATTACGCGATTTTGGAGCGCCGCGACCAGATCGGCGGCACCTGGGATTTGTTCAAATATCCCGGCATCCGCTCAGATTCTGACATGTACACGCTGGGCTATGATTTCAAACCGTGGATGAAGCACCAGACCCTCGCCGACGGCCCCTCGATCAAGGAATATCTGCACGAAACCGCCACCGAGTATGGTGTGTTCGACAAGATCCGCTTTGGCGTGAAAATCACCCGGTCGGAGTTTGACACCAGCCGGGGCTTGTGGACCTTCCACACGCTGAATGAAAAAACCGGCGAGACCGGCGCGGTCAAAGCCAAATTCGCGCTGATGTGCACGGGCTATTACAAGTATGATCAGGGCTACACGCCCGACTTCCCGGACATGGACAGTTTTGAAGGGACGATCATCCACCCCCAGCACTGGCCTGAAAATCTCGATTATTCCGGCAAGCGCGTTGTGGTGATCGGCTCTGGCGCCACGGCGGCCACGCTGGTTCCGGCCATGGCCGACAAGGCCGGCCACGTCACCATGCTGCAGCGTTCCCCGACCTTTTACGGGCCGGTCAGCTCGGTGGACAAACTGTCGAAATTTTTAAGCGCGATCCTGCCTGACAAGCTCGCTTTCCAACTGACCCGGCTGCATCACATCTGGATCCAGCGGCTGACTTATACACGGTCGATGAACAAGCCGCTTAAAATGCGCAAGCTCTTGCTCGACAAGGCGCAAAAAGCGCTGCAGGGCAAGGTTGACATGAAGCATTTCGAACCCGCCTACAATCCGTGGGAACAGCGCCTGTGCGCTATTCCTGATGAAGATCTGTTCAAGGTGCTGCGCGAAGGCGACGCCTCTATTGTCACCGATCATGTTGACCGGTTCACCAAAACCGGCATCCAGCTCAAATCGGGCCAGCATCTTGATGCCGACATCATCATTTCAGCCACGGGTCTGAATATGGAGCTGTTCTCGGGCATGGATATTTTCGTCGATGGCGAAGAGAAAAAGCCCGGCGAGCGACTCACCTACAAGTCGCTGATGCTCGAAGACGTGCCAAACCTCGCCTTCATCATGGGCTATGTGAATGCCAGCTGGACGCTCAAGGTCGACATCGCGCTCGATTATCTGATCAAGCTGATGAACACCATGCAGGCCAATGGCACCGACATTGCCGTACCGCGCGCCAACAATGTTGCGCTCGACCAAGGCAATGTGTTCGGCCATCTGTCTTCGGGCTACGTCGCCCGCGCGCAAGGCAAGATGCCCAAGCAAGGTATGGAAGCCCCGTGGCGCGTCACCCATGACTACAAGTTCGACAAGGTGATGCTGACCGAATGGCCGGTTGAGGACGGCAATCTTGAATTCACCCGCTCACGCTCCAACGTGGTGCCGCTGCCTGAACAGGTTGCCGCCGAATAACTCCTTTTGTGAGGACTTGCGCCCAGCCCTTTCGCCTGATCCACTATGGTCAGGCGAGGGGGACAATTGATGGGTGCATTTTCACTTGTGCGCGGATGCGGCATGGCGGGCCTGGGGCTCGCCTTGTGTATTTCAGTCTGCTCTGTGTCAGCCTTGGCGCAGGAAACCGCGACCGAGCCTGCGTCAGAACCCGTCACCAAGCGCGCGCGGCTTGATGAAATCATTGTCAGCGCCCAGAAGCGCGATGAAAATATTCAGGATGTGCCACTGTCGGTGACCGCGATTGACGGCGATGCCATCGAGGTCCAGCAAATGGCCGATCTGCAGGATCTGTCGAAATTTGCCCCCAACACCAAGATCAACACCACCGCGGGCATCGAATATGTCTATATGCGCGGGCTGGGCTCGACCGGCAATCGCGGCTTTGAACAATCGGTCGGCGTGTTTGTCGACGGCATCCATTTCGGCCGCACCCTGTTCCTGTCATTTGGGTTAACCGATATTGACCGGGTGGAAGTGCTGCGCGGGCCCCAGGGAACATTGTTCGGCAAAAACACGATTGCCGGCGCAATCAATGTGTTCACCAACAAACCCCATGAAGAGTGGGAAGCGCGATTGGCCGCCCGCTTCGGCAATCGCGAAAACCGGCATTTTGAAGCCATCGTCAATGCGCCGGTGCTCAAAGACGACAAGCTCAATTTGCGGCTTGTGCTGCAAAAATCCGACATGGAAGGTCATATCAACAACACGTTCCGCGATACTGACGAAGCCGATTCCGACCGTCAGGGCGTGCGTGCCAAACTGTTGAGCCGGCCGACCGACACGCTCGAAATCATCATCGGCGGTTCTTATGAAACCTATGACAGCAAGGGCTGGGGCGGCCAGTTGACCGCCATGCCCGACCTGTTCCGCCCGATCATTGAAAGCTATGATCCCACCACCGACTATAGCGGCGATGACTACACCGCCTCGACCAACTCGCCGGGTGGTACGGACCGCTGGACCGCAACGCTGAACGGCACCGCCACGCTCGATATCGGCCAGCACAGCGTGACCATGATCCTGTCGCACGCGGCCTACGAAGATGAGTTCAAGGATGATATCGACAATTCCGCCGCCCCCATTCTGCTTTATCGCGGGCTTGAAGATTTCAACCAGCAAAGCCTTGAGCTGCGCGCAACCTCCGGCCCCGGTGATTTTGACTATGTGCTCGGCCTTTACGGGGTGCGCAATCATATGCGCCTGCGCTCCTTCGGCAGCTTGTTTCCGTTCGACTCGGTGGGCGATTTCACGCCCCAGCTGATCAGCTTCCTCGACCCGATCCTGGCCGGGCTCAATCTGGGCTCGCTGCTGTCGCTTCTGCCGATTGGCGGGGACAATTACATCGACAGTTTCGATGCTAATGTGAAAGTCGATTCCCTGTCTTTCGCGGCTTACGGTCAGGCCAATTGGCACATAACCGACAAGCTGACCCTTACGTTCGGTCTGCGCTATTCGTGGGAACGCAAAAAGCTCGACTTTTTCGGCTATCAGGACTCCACCGCTTTGGTGCGCCTGTTCATTGGTGCCGAGGCCATCAATGAACAAAAAAGCCAGACCGAGCATGACCTGTCGCCCAAGGTCGCGCTCGCCTATGCCTTTACCGACGACATTATGGCCTACAGCGTGATTGCGCGCGGCTTCAAGGCGGGCGGTTTCAACGCCCAGACCTTCCAGGCCGATGATCTGGATTTCGGGCCGGAACAATCCACCACCTTTGAAGCGGGCCTCAAAACCACATGGCTTGATGGTCAGGCACTGCTTAATCTATCGGTCTTTCATACCCGCTTTACCGACCTTCAGGTCTCGACCTTCTCAGGCATTTCCTTTGTGGTGAACAATGCCGCCTCAGCCATATCGCAAGGCATTGAGCTTGACGGCATGATCTCGCCTGTTGAGGGGCTGTTCATCATCACCTCGGCCGCCTATCTCGACGCCACCTATAAAGATCGGCAAAACGGGCCATGCCCCGACACTGACCCCGGCGCCGATCCGATCACCTATTTCATGACGCTGTCGGGCAATACGCGGGCCTGTGATCTCACCGGGGAGCGGCTGCCCTATGCCCCCAAATGGCAGGGCACCATTGCGGTCAGCTATGAAAAGCAATTGTTCAACTGGCCGATCATGATCGGACTTAACGGCTCGGCCATCTATCAAGGCTCGGTCGTCTATCAGGAAGATCAGGATGCGAATGACAGACAATCATCCTATTGGCGTTTTGATCTGGGCGGGGGCTTACGCGACATTGACGATGGCTGGAGCGTGACGGCATCGGTGCGCAATCTGTCTGATCAGGTGGTGCGCATGTTTGCCGCCGACGTGCCGGTACTGGCGGGCGCCCATGTTGCCTTTGTTGAACCGCCGCGCACATTTCTGATCGAGGGGCGGGTGAACTTCTAGGGGGGAAGAATGACCACAAACAGGGGGGACGCCGAACGGCTGATGCGTGAACTCAGCCGGACGGAAAAAGTTGCCATGATGTCGGGGGGGCTGGAATTCTGGAAAGGCGTCACAGCCCTCGGCCAGCACGATTATTATCACAAACACCCCTTTCCAGCGGGCGTGTGTGAACGGCTGGGCATCGCGGGCATCCATTTCATCGATGGACCGCGCGGCATTGTGCTGGAAGGCGGGGCGACGACCTATCCCGTCTCGATGGCCCGCGGCGCAAGTTTCAACCCTGCCCTTGAACAACAGATCGGCGATGCCATCGGCAAGGAATTGCGCGCCATGGGCGGCAATCTTTATGGCGGCGTGTGCATCAATCTTCTGCGCCATCCCGCCTGGGGCCGGGCGCAGGAAACCTATGGCGAGGACCCGGTGCATCTGGGGGCCATGGGGGCGGCCCTGACGCGCGGTGTTGAACAGCACGGCATGGCCTGCATCAAGCATTATGCGCTCAACTCCATGGAAAATGCCCGCTTTCAGATTGATGTGTCGATTGCGCCCCGTCCGCTTCATGAGCTGTATCTGCCCCATTTCAAGGAGTGTATCGATCATGGTGCCAGCGTGGTGATGAGCGCGTATAACTCCGTCAATGGCGAATGGGCGGGCCAGGACAAGGTGTTGCTTACCGACATTCTGCGCACGCGCTGGGGCTTTGAAGGCTTTGTGCTGACCGACTTCATCATGGGTGTGCGCGATGGCCACAAAGCCATTGAAGCGGGCCTTGATCTTGAAATGCCCTTCCCCATTGTGTGGGGCGACAAGCTGGCCAGGCTGCTCGACACCGGCGCGGTGGATGAAGCGCTTCTGGACCAGGCGCTGGTGCGTATGATCAGCCCGCAACTCATTTTGCCACCGGCCCAAGACTATGGCGCCGAGTTGATCGGAGCGGATGCGCACAAAGCGCTCGCGCGTGAGGCCGCGGTTCAATCGATCGTTCTTTTGAAGAATGACAAGGCCGCCCTGCCGCTTGCGGGCGATGCATCGATTGCGGTTCTGGGCGACCTCGCCGCCAAACCCAATCTGGGCGATCATGGCTCGTCCGACGGGCGGCCCGAAACCGTTGTCACCCCGCTTGATGGTCTTTGCGCCCGCTGGGACCAGGTGGTTCATACCGACATCACCGATAGTGCAACAATCAAAGGGGCCGATGCTGTTGTCGTGGTGGTCGGCTACACATTCCGGGAGGAAGGCGAGTTTATCGTCCCTCAGGGCCTGGGCGAGTTTATCAAGCGTGCGCCGGCGCCGCCCTTCAAGAACCCGATCCTCAACGGGGTGAGCAAGCTGGTCTGGCGGCTTGTACCCGCTGGGCTGATTGATCGTGCCGTCGCAGCATTCGTTCCCGACGATGACAATAATGCCGATTTCGGCCGCGGCGGTGACCGCACCAGCTTGCGTCTGCCGCAAGCCCATGTCGATCTGATCGGGCAGGCCTGCGCCCTGCATGACCGGGTGATTGTGGCCGTCATGGGCGGCAGTGCGGTGATGATGGATGAATGGGACGGTAACCCCGCCGCCATCCTGATGCTGTGGTATCCGGGCATGGAAGGCGGCCATGGGCTGGCTGATCTCTTGAGCGGGGATCGAAATTTCTCGGCCAAACTACCCTTTGCGGTTCCCGCCGACGAAGCCCACCTGCCATTTTTTGACAAGGACGCCACCCAAATCACCTATGATCTGTGGCACGGCTATCGCAAGCTCGACCGCGATGGAAACAAGGCCGCCTATCCCTTCGGTTTCGGGCTCAGCTACACCCGCTTTACCTACGCCAATCTGACGGCCGCACAATCAGGCGAGACCCTGTCCTTCGCGCTAGAGGTGACCAATGCAGGGCCTGTGGCCGGTGACGAAATCGTCCAGCTTTATATGTCCGCCCCCGGTGAAGCAGTTGAACGCGCGGAGAAAGAGCTTAAAGCCTTCACCCGTGTCAGTCTGGCGCCGGGTGAAACCAAAACCGTGACGCTCACCGTGCCGGTCGCCAAGCTTGCTTATTTCGACGAAGCCGCAGACGATTTCGTTATTGAAAACGGCCGCTACCAGTTCACGGCAGCGGCCCATGCCGATGACGCCGAAGCGCTGGCCGTTGAAGTGACGCTTTAGCCAAGAGGGATCGAATAGTTGATCACTGCGTGGGAGGACACTTTGTCGGAGCCCTCGGCGCGGATTTCCACCTCGATCACCGCCAGTGTCTTGCCGCATTTGATCAATGTGGCGTCGGCAATCACCGCCTCGCCAATGCACGGGCGCAGAAAATTGATATTAAGATTGCTCGTCACCGCCATCGGGACAATGCCGATGCGGGTGAAGATCGCGGCATAGGCGGCGCTGTCGGCCAGCCCCATCTGGGTCGGGCCCGACACATAACCGCCGGGCCGACGTTCAGCCTCGCTGATCGTGCGGCGCAGCCGGGCAAAACCGTCTTCGAGAGACACCACCGCCTCCTGGGCGCCCCGGCCCGAAAACTGATCGGCGTAAAAGGCGTTGACCTCCGCGACGCTCACCTTGCTCATGCCAAACTCTCCTTCAATGACGTGATGCGCTACCAAGCCGAAAGGCGCACCCGCGCGCAACCCCCCAATTTGGGCCGTAATACCACCACACCGGCGCCCCGATCAGGCAGCACGCTGCGCCTCATGCTGCATACCGGATTTCACCCATGATCACTTTGTTTCTCGGCCTGCTCGCCCTGACCGGCCTGGCCATTGTGGGCCTGTTTTGGCGCATCCCGCGCTTCGCCACCTTTTTGTTGATTGTCTACCTCGCCTTTATCAGCTGGATTTTCTGGTTTGAGCCGCGCTCCCTGTCGATCAACAGCCAGACGCTGGCCGTTGAAGGACTGCAAGCGCTATGCCTGCGGGCTGTATGATGAAGGGGGCCGGCGGCTGTTCGTGACCTCAGGCATCGGCACCGCGATCATCCCGGTGCGCTTTTTAACCCCGCCCGAAATTGCGGTGATCACCCTTGTGCCGCCCTCGCCTTAGGCCGCGGTGCCCAGCCGCTCATAATCATCCCAGCGAAACTCTTTAAGCTGATTGCGGAACTGGGTGGCAAAACCGGGGAACATGGAGGGGTTCGAGCCATCGGGCGCGAGATACCAGCTTGAACAGCCCGATGCCCAATTGGTGTTCGAAAGCCGCATCCGCAGCTTTTCGTTGAACGCCTCTTGCGCCTCATGGCGGACGGTGATTGCCGTCACATCCGCATCGCGCATGGCTTTGAGCGCATTCACAATATATGAGAGCTGCGCCTCCATATAATAAAGCGCGGAATTATGCCCCGGCCCCGAATTGGGGCCCAGCGTGAAAAACAGATTGGGATAGCCTGCCACCGCGACCGAGCGATAGGCCTGTGCGCCGCCCGCCCAGTCTTGCGACAATGTGCGGCCATGTTGACCCTCCACCGCAAAGGGAAGCCGGGTCATTGGCGTATCAAAGCCCGTCGCAAACACGATGCAATCGAATGTGTGCTCGATCCCTTCTGCGCAGCGAATGCCTTTTTCGGTCAGCTTCACAATCGGCCAGGTGATGAGCTGGCAGTTGTCTTTCTGGAGCGCTGGGTAGAAATCCGACGTCATCAACACGCGTTTGCAGCCGATCCTGTAGCGCGGGGTCAACTGGCGGCGCAGCCACTTGTCCTTGACCGTCTGGCGCAGATAGGCGCGCGCCACGGTTTCCAAAAGCCGCGTCATCGGGGTTGTCCACACAATGCCGAGCGCCATGGTTTCATGCACCCAGAACAATGCCTCCCGCGCCGCTTTTTGAAGGGCGGGCGAACGGCGGAACGCCGTCTTGATCCAGTCGGGGTTTTCCATATCAAGCCGGGGTAAAACCCAGCCCGGCGTGCGCTGGAAAACCTTCACCAGGCTTGCCTGCTTCACCAGCTCGGGCACGATTTGCACTGCACTGGCGCCCGTGCCGATCACCGCCACCCGCTTGCCGTTGAAATCATAGCCATGATCCCATTCCGCGCTGTGGATCGTGTGGCCCTGATAGGTGTCGAGCCCCTCAATGGCAGGAAACTTGCCGCCGACAAACGGCCCTGCCGAGCTGATCACCGCACGCGCAGCCAGCGTCGTGCCGTCAGACTGGCGCACCTGCCAGCTGCCGGTTTTGTCCTGATAGGACAAGGCTTCAACGCCCGCGCCATAGTGGATCACATCATTCAAGCCGTAGCGCTCAATCATCGTGCCGATATAGGCGTTGATTTCAGGCGCGGGGGAGTAAGCGCGGCTCCAGTCGGGGTTGGGCGCGAAGGAATAGGAATAGAGCAGCGAGGGAATATCACACGCCGCACCGGGATATTGATTGTCGCGCCAGGTTCCGCCTGGCGCGTCGGATTTTTCAAGCACGGCAATCTTGTCAAAGCCCGCGCGTTTAAGCTTGATGGCCGCGCCAAGCCCGGCAAAGCCTGCGCCGATAATCACAGCATCGAGCATGATCAGACCTCCGTCTTCCAGGTCAGTTCCTTGAACCAGCTGGGCAAGCCCGGCAGCATTCTTTCAGGAATACGGTCAGAGACCTTGACCAGAAAATCGGCAGGCTTGTGATAATGGGTTTTGGAACGATCCATCAGCGTCATGCCAAAGCCCGACAGAACCTTGAACAGCGGATTGCGGTGACCCATGCCCTGACGGCCCATATGGATATAGCGCTTGATGGCATATTGCAGGCGCTCTTCCTTCACGCCCATCTCGACAATATTGTCCCGCATCTTGTTAAACAGCGGGATGCCGACCAGCGAACCGATGATCAGGCTGGGGCGAACCGCGCGCCCGATCAGCTCAACTGTCATGCGCGGGACCGAGCCATAGCCGAGCTGGTCGAGCACATGAAAATCAACCGACAGGTGCCGCGCCTCATCAGCATTGATCTTGGCAAAGACCTCATGACACAGCGGGTCATCCACTGTCTCAAGCAGGAACTTGCACAAGGCGCCATCCAGCGCGACTTCAAGCAAGGGAATGACCGAGCCCAGAACGACCAAAGGCTGATAATCGGCATAGCGGTCGAGCCATTCAACGGCGAGCCGGATATTGGTATTGGGGATCGGCAGCTCATCGCCCTCCAGCATGCCCCAGCGTTTCATCAGGGCCAGCTCGGCATTGGCGTGGCGCTGCTCTTCAGCGTGAAAATAAGTGTAGATCTCCTTCAAAACCGGGTCTTCGGCTTTGAGCGCCATGGCTGCAAAGCCGCGCGCTCCGATATGCTCAATCCAGGTGAGGTCGGCCATGAAGGCTTTGAGCTTGGGATAAAGCTCTTCGTTTTGGGTCACAAGCTCCGCGCCGGGCGCATCCCAGTCAATATCGGCCAGGGCCCATTGGCCGGCCTTGATGCGGTCCAGCATGGTGGGGAGATCTGATTGCATGTCTCGCTCCTTTGGTGAGGGATCAACGGGCGCCCAGCAGGGCGGTGACCCGGCTGTAGCTGCGCGGCAGGTGACGTTTGAAATGCCAGATCAGACGGGCATCCAGTTGCGGCAGAACATAAAGCTCGTTGCGTTCGAGCCCGCTCAATGCCTTGCGGGCAACGCTTTGGGCCGACACGCCGGTGACGCGCATGGCGCGGGTGGCGAGATCTTTTGAGCTGTTGGAAATGCGGCCCTGTTCGACAATGGCGGTCTTCACAAAGGTCGGACAAACCGCAGTGACGTGCATGCCCGCCCCTTTAAGCTCGGCATGAAGCGTTTCGGTCAACGCCAGAACGCCGGCCTTGGAAACATTATAGCTCGCCATGGTGGGGGCGGCCGAAAAGCTCGCCGCCGAGGCGATGTTCAGCACCCCGGCATTTTTTTCGGCGCGCAGCAGCGGCACGAAGATGTGGCAGCCATGAATGACGCTCCACAGATTGGTATCAATGGTCTGTTGCCAGTCTTCGAGCGAGAGTTGATCAGCCGCCAGGCCGCCCACGCCAATCCCGGCATTGTTGACGATCAATGTCGGGCGGGCAGCGAAATAATCCTGCGCTTCACCGGCCAGCGCCTCGATCTCTTCGCGCTTGCGGACATCACAGGCAACAGCCAGCGCATCACCGCCTTGCTCACCAATCTGGCCAGCCGTCTGTTGCGCGCCCGCCAGATTGATGTCGGCGCAGACCACCGCACTGCCCCGCGCGGCCAGTTCCAGTGCGATGGCCGCGCCAATACCGCTACCGGCGCCGGTCACCACAGCCCGGGCCTTGCGTGTGTAAGATGTCGGTTTGGCCATGGCCTGATCCTGACGGGTTGCACAATTCCTCAATGACTGTCATGCTAATCCGAACTATTGTTCAGGTTCAATTCGGATCAATCATGGTACGCAAACCAACCCAGTCCCGCGCCAAGGCCACCGTTGATGCCATTGTCGAAGCGGCCACTGAACTGATCGCCAAGGATGGCGCAAAGGCTTTAACAACAAGGAAAATTGCCGATCGGGCAGGGATTTCCGTTGGCTCGCTCTATGAGTATTTTGAGAACAAGGAAGTCATTCACAAGCAGGCCATCGACCGCCTGATTGACGATGCTGTTCGGATTGTGCGCGAGGCGATGCCGGAACTGGTCCAGCTCGATATCCGCGATGCGGTCTTCACGCTGCTGATGAAGCTGCGCGAGCTTTTGATGGAAAAGGACGGGCGCTATCTGAACTTTATCCGCAACAGCTTCTCGGTTGAAATGCGGCCCGACTTCCGCAAGCTGCAACGGGTGCTGATCGAACTTGGAACGCAAATATTGGTCCGGCGGCCCGAAATCGCCCTCGTCCCCAATATCCCCACCATGCTCTACATCTTCATTTTCGGCGGCACCTACACGGTGATCCAGCATCTGGCCGAAGAAAACCCGCCCATCACCTTTGAAGAGCTCGCCAATGGCCTTGCCGACATGGTGGTGTATCAGGTCGAGGGCACCGTCGCCGCCGCCAAGAAAGACGGCTAGTCAGCCGGTTTCGCGGTTAGACGATCAAGCAGGGGCGCGCTTGCTTGAGAAGCGATCCAGGGCGTTCGCATAAATCGCTCGTTTCCAGTGTTCCTCAATCGTATCAATGTCGGTTTCTGGGTACCAGTAAAGCCGCATACCAATGGCCTTGTCCGCTTCGACCGCCTTCTGCAACGCACCGGCGGCGTTCTCGAAGGCGCGTTCCGCGCTATCGCTGCGCTCCAGCGGTACAATGCCGGCGCGGAATTCAAAGGGATAAGAAACATCAAGTTTGGGATCGATTTGCGCGCATTTGCGCCGAATTTGATCTTGTATCTCAGACTTTGTGGTTTGGAGGCGATTGAGCAAGCCGACCGCATCCCATTGCTCCCCTTCCACGATAAACAAAAACTCGTCGCCGCGATTATAGCTCCGATAGACGTCAACCACGCCTTCTTTGTACACACGCTCAGATCGTCTGATGGTGCCGGTCAGATACTGGCCGATGGCCTCGATCACCTTGTCTGCAACATAGTGACCGACCTTTTTGTTGAGCTCACCAAATTTGACGAGATCCAGCATGATGATCTGGAACTTGATATTTTTTTTGAACCATGAGCGAACAGTAGTTCGGGACATCAACCGCCCATGATTGCATGTTCGGGATCTTGGTCACGATATCATATCGGTGCGCGGCATCTTCTTCAGCAACCCTCAGTTCCGCGCGATTTTTCTCTTCAATCAGCGTTTTGACCTCAAGGTCATGTTCGGCGTTGAGCGTTCGGATTTCGTCTTCATATCGTTCGACGAGACTTTTGCTCTGCGCGTCGGCCCGTTCAATCAATTGTCGTGTTTGGGCTGCATGGTTGTGTTCTGCTGCGCTGATCTCATCAGCGTGTTTTTGATCGAGTTCCGCAAGCCTGGCTTGATGCTCTTTGCGCAGCGTCTCTAGTTCGCTCACCTTGTCATGAATTTTTTCGTTCAAGATGAAGATCAAGACACCGAATATGACAATCACCACAAAGGACAAGCTTGCCGTGTAGTAAAATTCGGGAATGGAAAGCGATTTTTTGATCGTATCCGCCCACTCAGGGGGAAGCCCAAGCAGCGCGGCGAGCGCCACCAACCACGGCAAGAAAAACGCCGCGACAGTCAAAACAATACGCAAAGTTCGTGGATTGATCATTGGTAATTGCCAGCGGAAAGCCCCTATCCAAACAGCGTTGCATGCCTGCTGCCTAGTTCAGATCAAGCTTAATTCGCACCGTCTTGGCCAGCAAGCCATCATACCCGCGCTGCTGCGCTTGATCCGCGAACCACCGCCGCCAGGAAGGATGGCTCGTCAGTCGGTCTTGCGGTAGCGCCGTTCCATCGCCAGCGTGCCGAACGGCGTCTGGGTCAGCAGCGCGCACATGAGGCCATCGGGATCAAACCAGGCTTTGCCGGTATGGCTGAGCGGAATGTCCTCGCGGTTCACCCCCGGCGGCAGCTCGCCAATATTGTCCCGGTCCTTGAACGTGGTTTTGAGTGTGAAGGCGAGACATTCACCCTCCCCGCCATCAACCTTGATCTTTTGCGGCCCCAGATTTTCAAATTCCAGATTGGCGAAACCACCGACAAAAGGATCAAAAATGTCAGGCGAGAGAATATGGGTCAGATGCCAGAAAGTGGCGGGCATATAATATTCCCCGCCGGTCCGCTCGCCAAAATAGCTTGAGTTGAATTTGAAACTGTTGTCGGCTTGCCGCTCGGCACTCAAGGAATAGCGTCGCGATTCGGTGGCGATTTTGGCCTGACCGTGGCTTGTCATTTTCATCAGGCTTTCGCCGTCCCAATATTCGCGAAAGACGACGCGGCCGACCATGGCGAGCGAGCCGAGATCAAACTTGACCCGGTTATCGAGGATCGCGACCACCTGCCCGTCTTTCTCCGTAAAACTCAGCTTGGCGGTCCCGACCTTGGTGCCCTGGGCATAAAGGTCATACAGCGCCTCGTCGCCCTGCTTGGGCCACCAGATATCGACAGCGTGGCCCGGACTTGCCATCAACAGCACCACCAGGCCGGCAATCCGCATCATCCAGTTCATCGCGTCACTCCCTTCATCCTGCCCCTAATATTTAATCGTCACATGGCCTGTGATCGTGCGCGGCATGTCCCCGCCCGCCACATGGGTGTTGGCAAACAAGGGCGCGTCGATCGACAGGATTTTGACCGGTTTGTTGGTGATGTTGCGGACATTCACCGAAAAGGACAAGCGCCCATCAGCCGTGTTGATGCCTGCCCTTCCGTTTAAAAACAGATAGGCGTCCTGGCGGTCCTTTTCATCCAGATCGGTCTGCAGATCGGTATCGCCTTGAAAAATCAGATCCCCGCCAATGAAGAAATCATAGGGCCAGTTGAAAATCGGCGTGGTGTAATTGGCCGACAGGCTGGCTTGCATGCGCGGGGCATTGGCGATCCGCCGGTCGGTCATATCACATGTGGGCCGTTCGGTTTGCAGCACCACCAGCACAATATCCTGGCTGAGACAGGGGCCGTCCTTGAAATCCTTGTACCGGCCATCCAGCAGCGCAGCCGAACCGATCAATGTCAGGCCAAAATCAAAGATCGCATTAAGGTCAAGCTCCACCCCCTGGGTCAGCGCCTTGGGGGCGTTGACGACGATGATATCGATGCCGTTGAAAATGGTGGTTTGCAGATCGGTGAAATGGGTACGGAAGACCCCGACATTGAGGCGCACGCGATTGTCCCAGAATTCGGTTTTGAGGCCTGCCTCGAATGTGTGCGCTTTCTCAGGCCGGAACTGGGTTTCATCGGGCCTGAGGGCCAGCGCGTTAAAGCCGCCTGATTTGCCGCCCTGGGCGTAGGTTGCGTAGATATTGCCCCATTCAAAGGCGCGCCACAGCACCGACACTTTGGGCGCAAAATCAAACTCGCGAATATCGGCATCGGCCTGGAAGGTTTGCAGATCAAGCACAGGGCCCAAAATGACGGTCGGCCCCGGGAAGGTCGCAAAATTTCCAATCCGGTGATCAAAGCTCACATCCTTGGTGTCAAAGCCAAAGCGCGCGCCGGCGATCACGGCAATTTCGTCAGACACATTCCAGGTCGCCTGACCAAAGACCGACCCTGATTGCGAGGTCTGCTCAAACAAGGCTTTGCGGCGTTCCAGAAACTGGCCGACATTTGGGGTCAGATTGCTGATCAGCTGTTGCAGGTTGAGCAGATTTTGCGCCTGCGCGGCGGGGACGCCCAGCAGCTGGACAAGCTGGCCGACCGTGCCATTCAAGATGCCGTTAACCAGCCCGAACGTGTTTTCAACCGCGGTCAGATTGAGCAGCGTGTCAAAAACATTGTTCTGCGCAAACACCTTCACATCGGTGAAGTCGGAAATATCGCTCCAGAAATAATAAAGCCCGGCGACATACTCAAATTTGCCCGGCGGGGATGCGACCCGAAGCTCTGCGGTGTACTGGGTGTAATCCTGGACCAGCTCGGCATTGAAAATCGGGATCGGCAGACCATCAAGGTCCGAGGTGCCGGTGCGGTCATAGGAACTGGTTCCCAGGATGAGCTGAAAATTGTGGTTGAGCGCTTCATAGTCCACATGGGCGATATAGTCCTTGCTGTCCTGCAGGCCTTGGGTGGGATTATCAAGCGCGGTGGTTTCAAAATCATAATTGGCTTCAACATCGGGATCGAACTGCCGCGACAGAACATTGGCCTGCTGCGAGATCGACGACAGCTGCGCGCGAATGCCGTTAAAGATGCGGCCGCGATTGCGCAGATGGCTCAGCGTCACGGTGAGGTCTTCGGTGACGGCGATCCTCAACTTGCCGCGGCCCGTAATCAGGCGCACCCGGCCATCCTCTTCATCCACGGTGGTGTTGAACAGATAGCCTTCGCGGTCGGTGAACAGGATTGACCCGCGAAACGACACCCGGTCTTCCCACAGCGGTATGTTAAAATAGGCATCATGGAAATGAACATTGCGCTGGCCGTAGCTCAAATCAGCCTTGGCTTCCCATTCATCAGAGGGAACCCCCGAATGGATCGACACGGCCCCTGCCACCGTGTTTTTGCCAAACAGTGTCCCTTGCGGTCCGCGCAGAACCTCCACCCGCTCGACATCAAGCAAACCGGCAATGATGTAATGCACCCGGCCATAAAAAATGTCGTCGATGAAAAAGCCGACAGACTGGTCAAAGCCTTCATTGAAGCCTGAACCAAGCCCGCGAATATAGATGAAGTTTGCGACGCCGGTGGCCTGAACCTTGAGATTGGGCGTGTAGCGCGACAGGTCGTTCAGATCGATCATGTTCGACGCGTCAATCTGCTCACCCGAAATCGACGACACTGAGATCGGCACTTCCTGAATGTCCTGCTCGCGCTTCTGGGCGGTCACAATCACTTCATCAAGGCGGGCGGGCATGCGGCGGCGCACGGGTTTCGCCTCTTCGGCCGCTCCGGCCTGTGCACCCTCTTGTGCGGGCGTTGCCGCACTATCACCGTCCTGCCCGTTACTGTCTTGTCCCTGCGCAATCCCCGACACCAGCATGGCGGCGAGCGCGCAAGCCATCAGCTTGCGGTCCATGTCTTACCCCTCACATCAGACGCGTTGCGCACCCCTGCGCGCCGCCTCCCAGAATTGCCACTATGCGGGCCTGGGCCTTAGGGCCCTATCCCCGTCTTGTCTGACCCCTCTGCTGAGGGGTTCCTCAGCAGAAGTCAATTGCTTCATCTCAAAGATGTTTGATCACGCCGGATTAAACCGCGCGGGCGGGTGCGAGCGGTCCGGCGCTTCTTCATCCCACTGGCGGATATGATGGCTGTTGTCATTGTCCCAGGGATGGAAGCCCGGCTTGAAATAACGCAACCACGGCAGCGCAATCCGGCTGGCAATGCCCGGCGTCACGAACAGGTTCCACACCAGCCGCAAATGTTCTTTCACATTCCACAATTGGCCGGTCTGGTTCGACACGCGCAGATACCACAGCACAATGATCGCAAACAGCGGCGGGATGGTGAAAATGTGCACCAGATTGCGCAGCGTGTAGAACCACAGCCCGCCCCCGGTCACTTTTTTCAGCAGATCAAAGCACACCGCCTTGTGCTCGCTTTCCTCAATCGCATGCCAGCTCCAAAGCGCGGTCATTTTGGGATGGGCATTGCCGACAACGCGTTTGTCATCGAGCACATGTTCAGCCTGAATGGCCGTCCAATGTTCCAGGCTGGCCGTCGCGGCGAGTGCGAAGCTCGGCGGCAGAATTTTTTTGAAGCCGACCAGAATGCGCTTGAGCTCTTCATTCATGGCGTCGGTCTTCACGCCATAGCGCGTCAGCATATTATTATATTCAACATGCTCACGCGTGTGCAGCATCTCCTGGGTCATGAACCCGCGCAAATCCTTGCGTTCGGTCTCATCGGTCACCCGGCTTGCATAATGGCGTGCGGAAATGACGAAGAATTTTTCCCCCTCAGGGAACAGCAGCGACAGGACGTTGAAGAAGTTCGACACGCCCGGTCCTTTGTCGTGCCAGTCATAGGACACATCTTCACCGAGTTCGAAATCGATATTGCGCGGCACAATCGCACCTTTGCCTTGATGATCAGCAGTCTCGCTCATTTGGGGCCTCCCACTGTGAGAACGGGCTTACATACAATTTGGTAAGGAAGATACAAGCCCGCCTGTTCAGATTCAATTCGGATGCAAAACATTGATAAATATTGCGTTATTCACTTTATCCGACCCCTGTTCACAGTTTTGTTCGGAAAAAAAGCGCCCGCCCGCGTGATCGTGCGGACGGGCGGTGAGGGGGATTGCGGATGGGGCCCCACAAGGCGGGGTTTTTCCGCAATCGAAACGGCGCGCCGGGGCTGACTGACGGTGTCGTGCGGCGGCCGTCGCTGGAAGTGAGCCGCCTAGCGGCTCCTCCCATCGATATCCGGCGACGCTGTTCAGCTTCAATTCGGATCGGCTGGCCCCACTGCGGCCACGGTTTTTCTGTGGTGGCGGTGTCATCGCCGCCCGGCCCGATGGCCGGGAACGAAAACTGTTCGGGTTTCACGGCAGCTCCGAACAGCGCGGTTCGCGGGGACGCGTCAAATCGAAGCGTTATTGCGAGTCATTATCATAAAAGATTGTTAAACAACGCCCCCCCTGTTAATGCGTCGTAATCAGTGCATGAAACGGGGCATCAAACGGGGGTTTGGACATGGGACGCGCGTTGATGGCGGCGGGGCCGGGCAAGGCTTCATGATCATTGCCATCCTAACCAGTTATATCGCATCGGTTTTGTGGGTCTTGTCGGTTGACCGGCGGGCGTCTTTAGGGTCGCTCGATCAATGGACTCGCACCGTGCGCGGACCGCTTAAAGTGGCAGCCCTCCTGTCAAGCGGATGCGCGCTGGTGATGCTGAACACGCATCTACCGCTTGAGACCGCAATCCCACTTTGGTGTGTGGTCATCCTGTTGTCGGCGCTGCTGTTTGCGCTGACCATCAGCCTATGGCCCGGCGCCCGAGCGGCCAGCCTGCTGGTGGCGGCCCCCCTGCTTACGGGCTTTGCTGTTTGGGGCCTCTCATGACCGACAAAGCCAGGCTCGACGCAGCCCGCCGCTGGAGCTGGGGGCGGGGCCTTCTGGCCACCATCGGTGCCATGCTGGCCGCTGTTGCGGTGTCCCTGAGTTTTTCGGTTCACGCCCCGATGCGCGCAGGCGATGCCATGGTGTTTGCCTATATTCTGGGGCCGATCGTCTGGACCGGCTTTATTCTATGGGCCGCAACCACCCGGTCCGTGGCTCGCGGCTGGCTGAGCTTTGGTGCCATCACCGTGATTGGCGCAGGCGCCGCCTTCGCGCCGGTCTATCTTTAAAGGGACGCATCATGGATCAACGCCGCCACTCGCTTTTGTTTGCACTCCATGGTTGGACCGGCCTTGTCCTGTCGCTGGTCTTGTTTGTCATCATGCTGACTGGGGCTTTGTCTGTCCTGTCGCCCGACATTCAAAGCTGGGAACGCGCCGACCCCCGCCCCTCGGCCGCCATCCCGCTGACCGAGGCCTACGACACCGCCCGCGCCCTGTCGGATGAAAGCCATGGCATAGAGGTGGAATTTTTCTCCATCTCCATCCCGCAGCCCGATCACCCCTGGATTGATATCTTTCTGCACGGCCACAGCCATGAAACGGCCCCCGACGGCACCGAAATCGAAGGGCCCGATCAGAATATATTCTATGCCGTACGTCATGACGGGTCGGTCGAAGAAGTCGAACATTTGTCACCACTGGCCACCTTCCTTGTTGAGCTTCATACCGATTTGTGGATCCCCGCCCCCTGGGGCCGGTATCTCGTCGGGCTGATCGGCATTGCCTTTTTGGCGCTTGCCGTCAGCGGGGTTCTCATTCACGGCCATGCCCTGCGCGACATGATGGTGTGGCGTACCGGACGGTCGATGCGGCTGTTCTGGTCGGATGCGCACAAGCTGATCGGTATTGTCGGCCTGCCCTTTCATCTGGTTGTCGGCTTGACCGGTACCATGCTGGGGCTGACCGGCATTTTCCTGACCGCCATTGCCTTTGCCGCCTTTGGCGGGGATGTTGACGCCGCCATCGAAGCGGTCCTGGGGCCGCAAGCGGTGGAACAGCATGTGAAAGCCCCCTTGGCCGATCTTGATCCCTTGATTGCCGATGCCTCCCGGCATCTCAACGATTTCACCCCGCGCTATATCTTTGCGATCTATCCCGGCGATGCCGGTGCGGGCCTGGCTGTTGCAGGCGACACGCAAGGCCGCCTCGTCTATCTCGAACAGGTTCGCTATGGCGGCACCAGCGGTGCGTTTGACCGGGCCGGTCTTGCCTTGGGCGGAACCCCGGGTCAACGCGTTTTGGGAGCCATCACCCCGCTTCATTTCGGGTCTTATGGCGGGACGTGGCTGCGCGGGCTTTATTGCCTTCTGGGACTGGTGGGGGCTTTGATGGCGGCCACCGGCGCATCGATCTTTGTTGACCGCAATCTCGCCCGCCGAACGGCCGAGGGTACATCCCCCGGCGGCCATGCGATTTTGCGGCGGCTCAATGCCGGTTTGTTTTCCGGTGCCGGCGTCGCGGCCTGTGCCGTGTTTGCGGTCACTGCCGCCACTGATTTTCAGCTCAGCGTATCGGCCTTGACCCTGACCGCCCTTACGGCATGGGCCCTATGCGTCATGACAGGTTTCGTTGCCCGCGCGCCCGGGATGGCGCTGCGCCTTCAGCTTTGCGGGGCCATGATCTTGCTACTGGTCGCGCTTGGCACGGGACCGGCAGTGTCGGGGGCAGGCCTATCTTTGATTGATGGCTTGATCTTGGTTCTGCTTGTCTGTGGCGCGCTTGGTATGGCGCAGTCCGTGCGGCCGCACCGGTCGGGGCGCGCACAAACCGCATAAGCAACGCAGCACAGTCTGGACTTGGCGAAGAATTGCCTTCAGATTCAGGACGGTGTCTTTCTCCAACCGTCAGGGTCCATGTCTTCTTCACACAAACATATCGGCGTCATGACCAGCGGCGGCGATGCGCCGGGCATGAACGCAGCCATCCGCGCCGTGGTTCGATACGGCACGCATTTGGGCGCAAAAATCTCCGGCATCTCGCATGGCTATGAAGGCATGATCGATAATGACATCGCCCCCATGGGGGTGCGCGATGTCGGCAATATCATTCAGCGTGGCGGCTCCATTCTTTACACGTCCCGCTCGGACCGGTTTCTTGACCGCAACTTCCGCGACCAGGCCCGCACCAATCTGGCCGCCCATGGTATTGATGCCATGGTGATCATAGGCGGGGACGGGTCGATGCGCGGCGCGGCGGCGCTGGCTGAAACCGGCTCTATTCAGGTTGTCGGCGTACCGGCGACGATTGACCGGGACATGCCCCATGTCGGCGCCACCATTGGTTTTGATACCGCCGCCAACACCGCCATTGACGCCATTGACCGCATTCGCGACACCGCCACCACGCACAATATCATCCATATCGTCCAGGTCATGGGCCGCAGCAGCGGCTGGATCGGCCTGGTGGTGGGCGTCGGCGGCGGAGCCGAAGCCATTGCATTGCCCGAAATTCCGTTCGATGAACAAAAAGCGGTGGCCCGGATCAAATCCGATCTTGAGGCGGGCAAGCAGGGTTGCATTCTCGTGCTCGCCGAAGGGGCCTGTTCCAAGGGCGCTGAAAGTTTTGCCCGGTCCATTGAAACCCAGTCCAATCACCGCGTTCGGCTCACCACGCTGGGCCATATTCAGCGCGGCGGCAATCCAAGTGCATTCGATCGTGTGCTCGCCAGCCAGTTGGGCGCCGGGGCGGCTCAAGCCGTGATAGACGGCAAGTCACACTGTGTGGTCGCCCGCGTCAACGGGGCGTTGAGCATGGTTGAATTTGACAAGATCTGGTCAGGCACCCAACCGCTCGATGATCAGCTGATCGGCTTGATTGATACATTGGCGTAAGCGCTTAATCTGCCGTCACAGAAAAGGTCTGGAACAAACCGGTCTCCTGCGCATCGGGAATTTCTGCGACAAGGCCATAAGTGCCAGCTTCAAGATCCAGTTTGAAATAGCCAGTCGTGCCCTCAGGCATGTCATGAATGCCCCCCACAAAATAAGCGGGCCCGGGTGTTTCCTGACCGTCATTCGAAAACGGGTTCATCCATCGAACAGCCTCAGCGATATTGGTATCGGGCCCAATTCTAAAGATATGAGCGTCGTGACCCACCAGACCATTATATCGGTTCTGCTCAATGAATTTTACGCGAACAGAGTTTGTGCCTGTCTTGAAAGCTCCATCGATGATTTCAAACCCGGTGTTGGAAATCGCCACCGTAACATTGGCATCGGGCTCGGCCATGCCTCCGTCATCTGATGTAACCTCAAACGGCAAAACCATGCCATGCACGCCGGGGTCCGGATTGTAATTGTGCTGCGTCCCATTGGTTTTCACGTAGCATTCAACAATATATCTGCCCGGCTCAAGATACATGGTCGCTTCGCCGACAACGCCGTCTGACATCATGCCCGGACCACCAAAATAGACAATATTGCTCACCCATTCCGGGATAGTCCCCAGAATCTGGTTTGCCTTGTCCAAATCACCAGCAAGCCGTGCTGTGAGGCTTTTCTGAATGGGCTCGATAACCAAATCAGCCATCATCCCGTCGGTAACTCCGTCCGGCAGACGATAGACAACGGCATGGTGGATCATGCCCGAATCGTTGTTGACCCGAACTGTGGTCCAACCCGACGAAACTTCTGACGGCCCCACAAAGGACCAGCCATCTATGTTGAGAGACAGGACATTATGTTTCGATTGATGAGCAGATAGCGCACTCTCGTCCCCTACATTCTGCGGCTGTTCATCACAACCCATCAGGAAACACAAGGCCACAAACCCTATAATCAATTTGGTCATATCGTCATCTCCCCCGCCTGCCCGTTTTCGAAAAAAAAGCTAGCAAGATATCGCTATTGACCCAAGCCGCATGACGACAACCACGGACCGCAATCATCACACTGACCTTGCCCCCGGAATTTAGGCCATTGAGGTGCCAGGGTCTTCTTATGAACGGAAGATCCATGAAACGCTGATATTTTACCGCGCAGAGCCAAACAAAAAACCCCGCATGGCT
>CBDDFN010000007.1:0-72108 GCA_965227065.1 Alphaproteobacteria bacterium | reverse complement strand
TCTGTGTCGCAGCGCCGCTGGTCGGTGTGATGCTTAATTTACCCGCCGAGAGCTTTGAACGCTTGATTGTGTCGGTCCTGCTTGGCACACCAGCGCTCAGTTTCATTGGTCTGATCGGGGCCGGTTTGACCGTGGGGGTCAGGCGGGCCGGCCTTTTGGTCAGCCTTCTGGTCCTGCCGCTTTATGTTCCGGTGCTGATTTTCGGCACCGTTGCGGTCACCGGCGGCGCAGACAGTGCGGCAGCTTTGCTGTTGCTGGCTCTGATCAGCGCGGGCGCGCTAGTGCTCGCACCATTTGCAGCGGCCGCATCCGTGCGGCTTTATCTGGGCTGAGAACAGCTTAGAGAAAAAGAAGGGAGGTCCGATGCAGCGTTTTGCCAATCCACGGCTGTTCCTTTCCATGTCCGGGGCGGTTTTGCCCTGGCTCAAGCCTGCAACGCTGATCGCTTTTCTGGCCGGACTTTATTTGAGCCTGGTGGTGGCCCCGGCCGATTATCAGCAGGGCGACACGGTGCGCATCATGTTCTTTCATGTGCCGGTCGCCTCGCTGTCGATGGCGATTTATGCGTCCATGGCGGGCGCAAGCCTCGTGGCGTGGATCTGGGGACACCGGGTGGCGGACCTGTTTGCCAAGGCGGCTGCGCCCATCGGATTGCTCTATACCGGCCTTGCGCTTTTTTCCGGCGCCTTTTGGGGCAAGCCCATGTGGGGCACCTGGTGGGTGTGGGACGCGCGGATCACGTCTGAGACGGTGCTGTTTTTTCTGTATCTCGGCTATATCGCGGTCTGGGACATGATGGATGATCCCGCGCGTGCAGCCAAAGCCGCCCGCATCGTCGCCCTTGTCGGCGCGGTCAATCTGCCGATCATCAAATTCTCGGTCGATTGGTGGACGACGTTGCACCAGCCTGCGAGCCTGATGAAGCTTGATGGCCCCTCGATCCATGCTTCCATGCTGTGGCCGTTGGGCGTCATGTGGCTGGCCTTTGGATTGTTTTTTATCACCGTCGCGCTGATCCGCACGCGCACTGAAATCTTCCGTCTCAAGGCCCATATGCGGGCGATGAGGCTGGTGGAGGCGTCATGAGCGCCTTTTTCGACATGGGCGGCTATGGCGCCTATATCTGGCCGGTGGTCGGATTGAGCCTAGTGGGCGTGATCGCCCTATATGCTCAAAGCGTAAAGAGCCACAAAGCGCTGGAAGACAAAGAGGACACGCAATGACACGCCGCAAGCAGCGCATCTGGTTTTTGATCGGCGGTCTGTCGGTGCTCGGCATTGTCACCGCGCTGATCCTGAGCGCCCTGTCCGACAAGCTCGTTTATTTCTATTCACCCACAGAGCTGACGGAAAAGACGATCCCCCAGGGCCAGTCGGTGCGTGTTGGCGGACTGGTCGAAGAAAGCTCACTGCAAGGCACCAACGGCTCGGACCTCACCTTTGTGATCACCGATATGAATGAAACGGTGAGGGTTGCCTATTCTGGGCTGCTGCCTGATCTGTTCCGTGAAGGCCAGGGCGTGGTGGTGGAAGGGGTGCTCAGCTCCGAAGGCACGTTGATGGCCGAGCGTGTGCTGGCCAAGCATGATGAAAATTACATGCCTAAAGAGGTGGCCGACGCGCTGAAGGAGCAAGGCGTGTGGAAGCCCGATGACACGCTGGTGCATGAGGAATGACGTCTTTTCTGCCTGAAATCGGAACCGGCGCGCTCAGCTTTGCGCTGATCATTGCCCTCGTGCAGGCCCTTGTGCCGCTTTACGGGGCTGCGCGCGGGGATTCCCGGCTGGTCGGGGTGGCGGTTCCCGCCGCCGTTATATTGATGGCGCTGACCACGCTCGCCTTTTGTGTGCTGATGCACGCCTTTGTGGTGTCTGATTTTTCAGTGCGCACGGTGGCGGCGAACTCCCACACGCTCAAACCCATGCTCTATAAAATTGCCGGTACATGGGGCAATCATGAAGGCAGCCTGCTTTTGTGGGTGCTGATTTTGAGCTGGTTTGGCGCCGCGGTTGCCCTGTTTGGCCGTTCAATCAGCGATGTGGCCCGCGCACGTGTCCTGGCGGTTCAGGCGATGATCGCCTTTGGCTTTTTGAGCTTCACACTGTTCACGTCAAACCCGTTTGAGCGGCTCAATCCCGTCCCGGTCGAGGGCAATGGGCTTAATCCCTTGTTGCAGGACCCCGGTCTGGCCTTCCATCCGCCCTTTCTGTATCTCGGCTATGTCGGCTTTTCGATTGCCTTTGCCTTTGCGATTGCCGGGCTGATTGAAGGCCGGGTTACCGCAAGCTGGGCGCGGCTTGTCCGGCCCTGGGTTTTATCGGCATGGGTGTTTTTGACCATCGGCATCGCGCTTGGGTCCTGGTGGGCCTATTACGAATTGGGCTGGGGCGGTTTCTGGTTCTGGGACCCGGTTGAGAATGCAAGCTTCATGCCCTGGCTGATGGGCACCGCGCTGCTTCATTCGGTGATTGTGGTCGAACGGCGCGAAGTGCTGAAAAGCTGGTGCGTGCTGCTGGCCATCCTGACCTTCTCGCTGTCGCTGCTCGGCACATTTCTGGTGCGCTCAGGCGTGCTGACCTCGGTTCATGCCTTCGCGACCGACCCTGAACGGGGCCTGTTCATTCTGGGTTTTCTGGTGCTCGTCATCGGCGGGGCGCTCAGCCTGTTTGCCGCCCGCGCGCATCATCTGGTGGCCGGTGGGTCCTATGAACCCGCCAGCCGGGAAGGCGCGCTCATCCTCAACAATTGGCTGCTGGCCTCGCTCGCGGCTACCGTGCTGCTGGGGACGCTTTATCCGCTATTGCTCGATGCCACGACGGGCGAGAAAATTTCGGTCGGCCCGCCCTTTTTTGAGATGACGGTTCTGCCGATTGCGGCCCTTCTGTTTTTGCTGATGGGGGTGGGCCCGGCTTTGGCGTGGCGGCGCAATTCGCTCAGGCTTGCGCGGCTGCCGCTGCTGCTCGCCGGGGTGGCGGGCCTTGGTGTGTTCGGCGTTCTGTTTGTGTCGGATGCGGGCCTGTTTCCCCATGCGGGCCTTGGCATCGGTGTGTTCATGGCTGTTGCGGTTCTGATTGACTGGGCGCGGCGGGGGCATGTCACCGCGCCGGTGCGCAGCCAGGGGATGAGCCTCGCTCATTTCGGCATGGCGCTGGTGGTGATCGGCATTGCCGGACACGGCGCCTTCATGATCGAAAAGCAGGCGGTGATGCAGCCGGGGCAAACCACAAAGCTTGGCGGTTACACTTTCACATTGGACGGCGTGCGCCTGCTGCCCGGCCCCAATTATGTCTCGCGGCAGGCGACCTTGTCGGTGGTTTCGGCCGACGGCAAGCAGCGTGTTCTGACACCTGAGGTGCGGTCTTATCAAAACCCGCCCCAGCAGACGACCGAAGCTGCCATCGTTCCGGTCCGGCTGGGCGATTTGTTTGTCGCGCTGGGCGATCGCAACGGCGATGGCGGCTATAGTTTGCGGCTTTATGTCAAGCCGATGATCGGGCTGTTATGGATGGGTGCGGGGCTTCTGGCACTGGGCGGATTGCTCGCGCTGGCCCGGCCGGTCCGGCTGCCACAAAGGATGAGGGCCAAGGCATGATGCGCTGGTTGTTGATCATACCGGTTGTGGGCTTTGCCGCACTGGCTGTGTTCTTGTGGGGCGGGCTGTCGCTTAACCCGCGCGACATTCCTTCCGCGCTGATTGACAAGCCCGTGCCGGTCTTCACCCTCGCCCCCCTGCCAAGCCGGGCGGTCGGTAGCGGCCTGTCGGATACCGACCTCACAGGCGATGGTCCGGTTTTGCTCAATGTCTTTGCGAGTTGGTGCGCGCCCTGCCGGGTGGAGCATCCCGAATTGATGGCCCTCGCCGAACAGGGCGCGGTGATCCATGCAATCAATTACAAGGACAAGCCCGAAGCGGCCGCGAAGTTTCTGACCCAGTTGGGCGATCCGTATCAGCGCGTCGGTATGGATGACACCGGCCGCGTGGCAATCGATTTCGGCGTCTATGGCGTGCCGGAAACCTATGTGATTTCCGCTGAGGGCCGCATTCTTTACAAACATGCCGGGCCGCTCACCCGCCACGAAATTGACACTGACATCAAACCGCTTCTGGGGCTGAAATGAAGCGGCTTGTCCTCATGCTGATGCTGCTTGCCACGCCGGTTCTGGCGATTGGCGTGGATGAGCATCGGTTTGACGACCCCGCGCAGGAGGCGCGCGCTCAGCAGGTCTTTCTCACCTTGCGCTGTCTTGTGTGCCAGAACCAGTCGATTGCCGATTCCGATGCCGATCTCGCCCGGGACTTGCGCGAGATTGTTCGTGAACGCATGACCGCCGGGGATAGTGATGATCAGATCCGCAGCTATCTGGTGGATCGCTATGGCGACTGGGTGCTGTTGGAACCACCGGTCAAGCAGACCACCATGGTGCTGTGGTTTGGTCCCGCCTTGATCCTGCTGATCGGCGGGGCGGGGCTTTTTGTAGCCATGCGCAAGCGCAAGGCCGCGCCGCTGATGGCGGACCTCACCGCTGAGGAGCGCGCCGAGATCGCCAAACTGCTGAAGGACAAGTCATGATCTGGTTCGGACTGGCGGTCCTGTTTGGCCTGTGCGTGGCTGCGATTGCCCGGCCTTTGCTGCGTGAGGCGCGCGCCGTCGACAAGGCCGATCCGTTGC
The DNA here is from genome assembly GCA_965227065.1 of Alphaproteobacteria bacterium. Lineage (GTDB taxonomy): Bacteria > Pseudomonadota > Alphaproteobacteria > SPJN01 > SPJN01 > CBDDFN01. The sequence continues at coordinate 67,439 of CBDDFN010000007.1, read as the reverse complement.
TCGGCTATCGCGAGGCTTTGGCGGTTCTGGATGAGGAGGAGCGAGAGGGTGTGCGCCCCCAATCCGACATTGCCGAAGACCGGGCTGAGCTTGAACGCTGGCTTCTGAATGCCAGCCGCAAGGCCGCCCGGACCGCCAAGCCCTTGCCTGATACGGTCGTCCGCCCTGTGATGATGGGGCTGATTGCGTTGATCGGCTTTGGCGGAGTGGCTGTCTATCAACTGATCGGCACGCCCGATCAACCCGGCCAGCCTTATGCGCAAAGCCCTGATGAGGAAAGCCGTAAGCGGGCCGAGCTTGCCGCCCTGGCCGAGATGCTGCGCGAGAACGTGCTGGGCAATCCCGACGCTCCGGCCGAAGCCTGGGCGGCACTGGGCGGGGCTTACATGCAGCTTGGCCGTTTTGCGGCGGCCTCAACGGTTCTGGCTGAGGCCGTACAGCGCCAGCCTGATGCGGTGGCCTACCGCATGTCCTTTGCCGAAAGTCTGATTTTCTCGCAGAACGGCGCGGTCAATGAGGAAGCGCTGCAGGCCTTGCAGGCGGTGCTGTATCTTGATCCGCGCAATCAGGCCGCGCGCTTTTATATGGCCCGCGCCTATAATGAACGGGAGGAGCATCAAAAGGCGTTCAGTTTTGCCCGTCATCTCGCCGATGATTTCACACGCGATGATCCCAAGCGCTTCGCGGTTCTGGCGGAGTTGTGGAAGGCTGCAGTGGCGCTTGAGCGGCCCCTTCCGCAGCGCTTCCTGCCGCCGCCCGCCATGCGGGCCGCGCTTCAGGAGCGGGGGATTGACTTGCCATTGCCCCAAAGCGAGGCTGAGGAATGACCAAACCGACAGACCTGCCGCACAATCCCAAAAGTTTTGAAAAAGCCATCCCCGAGGGCGACAATCGCGAGCGGCTGGTGTGCCGCGATTGCGGCTTCATCAATTATCAAAACCCCAAAGTGGTGGTCGGTTCCGTCGTCACCTTTGAAGACAAGCTTTTAATGTGCCGCCGCTCAATCGAACCGCGCCGGGGGTTCTGGACCCTGCCTGCGGGATTTCTGGAAGAGCATGAAACGGTTGAAGACGGCGCCGCGCGGGAAGCGCGCGAAGAGGCGTGCGCCGACATTGTGATCGAAAAGCTGCTGGCGGTTTATTCGATCACCCATATCAGCCAGATCCAGATCATGTTCAAGGCCCGGCTGGATGAGCCGAAATTTGACGTTGGTGAAGAAAGCCTTGAGGTCAAATTGGTTGATTGGGCGGATATCCCCTGGGATGAGCTTGCCTTTCCCTCGGTTGACTGGGCGCTCAACCAATATTTGAGCGTGCGGGACAAGCCTGATTTCACGCCCTTTTCCAACCCGGTGCTGGAGCCGGGCAAATGGACGATGAAACGCGATTAGTCCTGCTCTTCCAAAGAATGCTTCATCAGCAGACGCGCCTGGGCGGCGGCGAAAATCACCGTGATCGGCAACATGCCGAAAACCTTGAAGCTGACCCATGTGTCGGTATCGACCGAGCGCCACACCACTTCATTCAGAGCGGCCAGAAAGATGAAAAAGCCGATCCACCGGATCGTCAAAATACGCCAGCCTTCATCGTCAAGCAGGAAGGCGGTGCCGAGAATATTTTTAAGAAAATTCCGCCCCAGCGCCAGCCCGGCCGCCAGACCGCCCGCCATCATCAGATTGACGATGGTCGGCTTGAGCTTGATGAAAATATCATCGTCGAAAATCACCGTCAGCCCGCCAAACACCATCAGCAATCCACCCGCCACCAGCGGCATGGTCGGGATGTGGCGCGCCACCGTCCAGGATATGCCAAGCGCGACAAGTGTGGCGCCCATCAGCGCGGCGGTTGCAGGGATCAGCCCGTAAAGCGAATTGGCGATAAAAAAGATCAGCAGCGGGCCAAGATCGATGCCGAGCTTGAGGCCCTGGCTCAAAGGCGGTTTGTCTTTTGTCTGTTCCATGGCGGTGACCCTATCCCATGATTTGCAGCACCAACAGGCCGCATGTCAGCACAAAGGCGGCTGCAATGCGGCGGGCGCCGAAGCTTTCCTTGAGAAAAAGCGTTCCCAGAAGTGCTGTAAAGAGGATGCCGGTTTCGCGCAAGGCCGCCAGTGGCGCAGTCGGCCCGATGCGGAAGGCATAGAGCACCGCGCCATAGGTGATGATGGCGAGCAGTCCGGCCATCAGCCCCAGCTTCCATTCCGCCTTGATGAGCGTGAGATACCGGCCCCGCCGCCAACTGCCAAACACCGCCGTGACGGCGATGCCGTCAAGAACCAGAAACCAGACAATGAAGGTGAGCGGATCAGCCGATGAGCGCACGCCGACCGCATCAATCAGCGTATAGCCGGAAATCATCAGCCCGGTTGCAGCCGCGTAAGCCAGTCCGGCCGGGTTGGATAGACCTGCCCGGCCCTCAAGCGCAAAGGCGAGCATTCCAGCGGCCGCAAGGAGCAGGCCCATCCATTGCAGGGCTGACAAGGGCTCGGCCAGAAACAGGACCGCGCCCGCGCCGGTCAACAGTGATCCCAGCCCGCGTGCCAAAGGATGCGCTGCGCTCAAATCAGCCAGACGGTACGAGCTTGCCAGCAAGGCTTGATAGACAAGATGGACCAGCACCGACAAGGCCAGCCATTGTATTGTCGCGCCGGTGGGAACGGGAATGAAAAACAGCAAGGGCCAAAGAGTGAGGGTTGCCGTCCCCCCGATCATGCCGCGAAAGACAAGCTTGTCATCGGCCTGCTTGTGCAGCGCATTGACCACGGCATGGAGGAACGCTGAGCCGACGATCAGCGCAATGGCGAGGGTGGCCTCGCTCACTTCAATGACGCCGCACCGGTCAGCGCGCGGGCATAATCGCGCGCGGAGAAGGGCTGAAGATCGGCTTCGCCTTCACCCACGCCGATATAATGCACCGGCAGGCTGAACTTGCGCGCCAGCGGTACCAGAATGCCGCCCTTGGCCGTGCCGTCGAGTTTGGTCATGACTAGGCCGGTGACATCGGCAGTGCCGCGAAAGGCTTCAACCTGGCTGATCGCGTTCTGGCCCGTGGTGGCGTCGAGCACTTGCAGAACCGCATGCGGCGCGGTCGGGTCGAGCTTCTTGATCACGCGGATGATCTTGGACAACTCCTCCATCAAATCAGCCTTGTTTTGCAGCCGGCCGGCCGTGTCGATCATCAGAATGTCGGCACCTTCGCGCTTGGCCTCATGAAGGGCATCAAAGGCAAGCCCGGCCGCGTCTGCGCCTTGGGGGCGGGTGATCACCGGCACACCCGCGCGATTGCCCCACACGGTCAATTGTTCGATAGCGGCGGCCCGGAATGTGTCGCCCGCGGCCAGCATGACTTTCTTTTTGTCGCGCACAAATTTGGACGCAAGCTTGCCGATGGTGGTGGTTTTGCCGGTGCCATTGACGCCGACCATTAAGATCACAAAGGGCTTGGCGCCTGTGATCTCAAGGGGGGCCTCAACCGATTGCAGCGGCGGCAGGGCCGCTTTGGCCAGCGCCTCGCGGACATGTTTGGCCGTGACGTTTTTTGAAAACTGCTCTTCGCGCAAAATATCAGTGACTTCAAGCGCGGTTTCCGCGCCAAGATCGGCGGCGATCAGCATGTCTTCAAGCCGCTCAAGCGTCTCGTCATCAAGCACGCGTTTGGCAAAGATGCCGCCCACGCCGGTACCGAGATTTTCCGAGCTTTTTTTCAGCCCGCTTGAAAGACGGCCAAAGAAGCCGCTGTCTTGTGTGTCACTCATAAAGACGCCACCAATTTTTGGCCCCGCCGGGCCGTCACAGAAACGGTATGGAGTGTGCCGGGCGCAAGATGATCCGGCACCTGGACTTCGCAGAAATCTTCCGCCCGCGCCAGCCCTTTGCGCTCAATCAGAACCGACAGGCTCCGGCCGATCTGGCTTTGCAGATGATGGGTGAGCGCCGCATCGCCCTTGGCGCGCAGCCGGGCGGCGCGGTCCTTGATCACCGACCGCTCAAGCTGGGGCATTTTCGCCGCCGGGGTGCCTTCGCGCGGTGAATAGGGAAAGACATGCAAAAACGACAGGCCGCACTCATCCACGAGCTTGAGCGAGTTTTCAAACATCGCCTCGGTTTCGGTGGGAAAGCCCGCAATCAGATCCGCGCCGAACGCCATATCGGGCCGGGCGGTCTTGACGGTCTGGCAAAAGCTGATCGCCTGGTCGCGCAAATGCCGCCGCTTCATCCGTTTAAGGATCATGTCGTCGCCCGCCTGAAGGCTGAGATGCAGATGCGGCATGAGACGGGCATCGCCGGTGATCGCCTCCATCAAAGGGGCATCCACCTCGATGGAATCGATGGAGCTGAGCCTGAGGCGCGGCAGGGCAGGAACGCCGGCCAGAATTTTTTGCACCAGCGTGCCAAGCGTCGGGGTTCGGGGAAGGTCAGGGCCGTAAGAGGTGAGGTCCACGCCGGTCAGCACCACCTCGCGATAGCCTTGATCCACAAGACGCTTGATCTGATCGACAATCACCCCTTGGGGGACCGACCGGGCATTGCCGCGTCCAAACGGGATGATGCAGAAGGTGCAGCGGTGATCACAGCCGGTTTGAACCTGCACATAGGCCCGGGCGCGGTCGCCAAAACCGTCAATCAGATGCTGGGCGGTTTCGCGCACCGTCATAATGTCATTGACGGTGACTTTCTCGGCGTCACTGATGCCGAAATCAGGACCGACATGGGCGGACAGTTTGAACTTTTCCTCATTGCCGAGTACCTGGGCGACCTCATCCATCTCTGCGTAAGTTTCGGGATGGATCTGGGCGGAGCAGCCGGTGACGATGATGCGCGCGCCGGGATGCTCGCGGGCATGTTTGCGGATCGCTTGACGCGCCTGGCGTTCGGCCTCGCCGGTGACCGCACAGGTGTTGAAAATGACCGTGTTGTGATCCAGTCCGGCCTTGTCAGCCTCGTCCTTGATGATCTCACTGTCATAGGCATTGAGGCGGCAGCCAAAGGTGACGATCTCAGCGCTCATAACCCGACCGTGCCTGTAAATGCGTGCGCGACCGGCCCGGTCATCAGGACCCGGTCCTGTTCGGTCCATTCAATGGTGAGGACCCCGCCATCAAGTTCAATGTCGGCCTTGCGCCCGGTCAGCCCCAGCCGGGCGGCGGCCACCAAAGTGGCACACGCGCCTGAGCCGCAGGCCTGGGTGATGCCTGCCCCGCGCTCAAAGACGCGCAACCGGATTGAACCATCGGGACGGACCGTGGCAAGCTCAACATTGGTGCGCTCAGGAAAGAGCGGGTCACATTCAATCTCGGCACCAAAAGTGTCGAGCGGATAGGACCCGGCATCCTCCACAAAGAACACGACATGGGGATTGCCCATCGACACGGCGGCCGGGCCGCTCAAAGAGGGATGGCCGGGAACGCCGAATGTGAAATCGAGCGCCTTGGTGTCCATTTCGCGCGCCAGCGGCACGTCCTGCCAGTCAAGCGCAGGCACGCCCATATCAACGGTGACGGTGCCATCGGCATTGAGCGTGGCTTTAAGGTGATCAAAGCGGGTTTCGATCACGCTTTGGGGCTTGCCGATCAGATGGGCGACACAGCGGGTGGCATTGCCGCACGCGCCCGCTTCGGACCCATCGGGATTGTAGATACGCATGAATGTGTCGGCGCCGTTTTCGGAAGGCTCCATCACAATCACCTGGTCACAGCCCACCCCGCGCCGGCGATCAGCAATGATCGCAGCGTCGGAGCCTTTGAGCGGTGGCTGGCCGTCACGGGCGTCAAAAATGGCAAAATCATTGCCCAGCCCGTGCATTTTGATGAAAGCGCGCTCTGTCATGGCTGCTATATAGTCCGAAACAGGCCGATTACGACAGGCCCGCATGGCGATTTGACGCGTGCGGGAGGGTTTTGATTGACTCTGTCTGCAAAATGGCTAGGGTCGCGGCCCTTAAATCTCACGGTTGTCAGCAACCGGGTGTGGGACGCGGTCCCCCATCTCCGCCGGTCAGCGAGTTTTCGCCCACCGGCGCGTTTTGCGTTGTCTGACCACCTTTAGAAAGGGCTCGCATGTTTGAGTCATTGCAGGATCGATTAGGCGGTGTCCTTGACGGGCTAACCAAGCGCGGTGCGCTGTCGGAAGCCGACGTCGATGCTGCCCTGCGCGAAGTGCGCGTCGCCTTGCTTGAGGCTGATGTGGCGCTTCCCGTCGCCAAGGCCTTTATCAAACAAGTGCGTGAAACCGCGGTCGGCCAGGGTGTCCTTAAATCGGTCACGCCGGGCCAAATGGTCATCAAGATCGTCCATGACGAGCTTGTGCGCACGCTGGGTGGTGATCCCGACATCAAGGCTGACCAAGACCCCGCTTTGGCACAGGCCGCCGGGCTTGATCTCGCCGCCGTCCCGCCGGTGCCGGTTTTGATGGTGGGTCTGCAAGGCTCGGGTAAAACCACCACGACAGCCAAGATTGCTTACCGGCTCAAGGAAAAGGACCGCAAAAAGGTTCTGATGGCCTCGCTCGACACCCGCCGCCCGGCTGCGATGGAACAGCTCAAAGTGCTGGGCGAGCAGACCGGCGTCGATACGCTGCCGATCATTGAGGGCCAACAGCCGGTTGATATTGCCAAACGTGCGCTACAGGCCGCCAAACTGTCGGGCTATGATGTGGTGCTGCTCGATACGGCGGGCCGGATGCATGTCGAAGAAAGCCTGATGGCTGAAATCGAAGCCGTCCGCGATGTCGCCAAACCCAAGGAAACGATTCTGGTCGCCGATGCGCTGACCGGACAGGACGCAGTCAAGGTCGCGCAATCGTTTAATGAACGCGTCGGCGTGACCGGCATTGCCCTCACACGGGTGGACGGTGATGGCCGGGGTGGGGCTGCGCTCAGCATGCGCGCGGTGACGGGTTGTCCGATCAAGCTTTTGGGTGTTGGCGAGAAGTTCGATGCGTTGGAGGATTTCCACGCCACACGGATTGCCGGCCGCATTCTGGGTATGGGCGATATTGTTTCGCTGGTTGAAAAAGCCGGTGAGGTGATGGAGGCCGAGCAGGCCGAGCGCATGGCGCGCAAATTCGCCAAGGGCCAGTTTGATCTTGATGATATGCGCGAACAGCTTGGCCAGATCCAGAAAATGGGCGGCATGCAAGGCATTATGGGCATGTTGCCAGGCGTCAAAAAAGCCAAGAAGCAGCTCGATCAGATGAACATGGATGACAGCGTGTTCAAACGCCAGGAAGCCATCATCCAGTCGATGACCAAAAAAGAGCGCAAGCACCCCAAACTGTTGCAGGCCAGCCGTAAGAAACGCATCGCGGCGGGTTCGGGCACTTCGGTGCAAGAGGTCAACAAGCTTCTGAAAATGCACCGGCAAATGGCCGACATGATGAAGCAGATGAGCAAAGGCAAAGGCCTGATGGGCGCGATGGGGGCAGCCATGGGCATGCCCAATATGGCAGCCGGTCCCAACCCTGAAGAGCTTGCAGCCCTGCAAGAAAAAATGGCGGGCAAGAAGAGCGGCGGTGCCGCTCCCTTGCCTGATTTGAGCAATCTGGGGGCGCCGGGCGCCCCTGGCGGCCTGCCTGGCTTGCCCGGCATTCCCGCCAAGAAGAAATAAAGTTTCGAGGATCAAAGGAGAACACACATGGCCCTCAAAATCCGGCTCGCCCGTGGCGGCGCCAAAAACCGGCCCTTCTACCGGATCGTTATTGCCGACTCACGCAATCCCCGCGATGGCAGCTTTAAAGAAAAGGTCGGCACCTATAATCCGCTTCTGCCCAAGGACAGCGAAGAGCGCGTGATCCTGAATAAAGAGCGGATCCAGCACTGGCTTGACCAGGGCGCGCGTCCCACCGACCGCGTTCTGCGCTTTCTGGCCAATGAAGGCATGATGGAACGGCCCGCCCGGATGAACCCGGAAAAAGCCAAGCCCAAAGCCAAAGCGCAAGAGCGTGAAGAAATGCGCAAGCAGAAGGAAGAAGAGGCCAAAGAGGCGGCCAAAGCTGCTGAAGAGGCTGCCAAGGCTGAAGCTGAAGCCCCTGCTGAAGAGGCTCCCGCTGAAGAGGCTCCGGCTGAAGAAGCGCCTGCCGAAGAGGCTGCTGAAGAAGAAAAAGCCGAAGGCTAAGCCCGATGACGCGTCCGGGCGCACAACCAGACGAGATGATCTGTGTCGGTGCGCTGGCGGGCGCGTTCGGGGTCAAGGGCCTGACGCGGATCAAAAGCTTCACAGCCGATCCTTTCGCTATTGGCGACTACGGACCGGTGCGCTGTGAAGACGGCACCGAATTTGACCTCAGGCTCAGCCATGAGGTCAAACAAGGGGTTCTGATCGCTGATCTGCAAGCGGACCTCAGCCGCGAGGCGGTTGAGGCGCTCAAGGGTCAAAAGCTCTTTGTACCGCGTGCTGCGCTGCCTGAGCCCGAAGATGAAGACGAGTTCTACACACGCGACCTGATCGGGCTTGAGGCCCGGCTGGTTGATGGTGAGGTGCTCGGTTCGGTGATCGCGGTGCCTGATTTTGGGGCGGGCGATCTGCTCGACATCAAGCTGGCGGGCGGGCGCAAGACCGTATTGGTTCCGTTCACCCGGGACTGCGTACCGGAGGTTAAAATCGGCGAGGGGTTTGTGACCGTTTTGCCGCCGCAAGGACTGCTCGATGATGAGTGAAGGCTGGAAAGCAAGCGTCTTGACGCTCTATCCGGGGATGTTCCCTGGCCCGTTAGGGCTTTCACTGGCCGGAACCGCGCTCAAAAACGGGATTTGGGGCCTTGAAGTGGTGGACATGCGTGATTTTTCGCGCGATAAGCACCGCTCCGTGGACGATGCGCCCTTTGGCGGCGGCCATGGCCTTGTCCTGCAGGCCCCGATTGTGGCGGATGCACTTGATTCCGTGCAGCCCGGTCATGCATCCCCTGCGGCGAAAGGCGACACAGAAGAAGCGCGGCCAGTTCTGTATCTGTCGCCGCGCGGACGGCCCCTTGACCAGGCCCGCGTGAAAGCGCTTGCGGATGGTCCGGGTGTCATTCTCCTGTGTGGACGGTTCGAAGGTGTCGATCAGCGCGTTCTGGATGCGCGCGGGATCGAGGAAGTGTCGATCGGCGACTATGTGCTCTCGGGCGGAGAGCCTGCCGCCATCGTCCTGATGGATGCAGTGATCCGGCTGTTGCCGGGTGTGCTGGGTGAGCCTGAGACGCTCGCGGAAGAAAGTTTTGAAGACGGGCTCTTAGAGTACCCGCATTACACACGGCCTGACCTGTGGGAGGGCCACCCCGTCCCGGACGTTTTGCGTTCGGGGCATCATGGCAAGATCGCCGAATGGCGTCAGGCCGAACGTGAACGGATAACGAAGGAAAGACGGCCGGACCTCTGGCGCCGCTATCAAGAAGCCAAAGCGCGCGACTAAGTCCTTCCGCTATATGAGGGCAGATATGGCCAATATCATCGAAGAACTCGACCGCGAAGAAATGGCGCGTGTCATTGAAGGCAAAGACATTCCCGAATTCGGTCCCGGCGACACGCTGCGGATTGATGTGCGCGTGAAGGAAGGCGAGCGTGAACGCCTCCAGGCCTTTGAAGGCGTGTGCATCGCGCGCAAGAATGACGGTATCAATTCGAACTTCACCGTTCGCAAGATTTCCTATGGCGAAGGCGTCGAGCGCGTCTTCCCGCTTTACTCGCCCAATGTCGCCGAGATCAAAGTGCTGCGCCGTGGCCGTGTCCGCCGCGCCAAGCTTTACTATCTGCGCGGCCGGACGGGTAAATCCGCCCGCATTACCGAGAAGAAAACCACCCGCGGCTAAGCGGCTGTCTCTTTTCGCATGAATTGAAATTGAGGCCGCGCGGGAAAACCTCCTTCGCGGCCTTTTCTTTGGAGTATGGTGATGTCCGCACCCAAAACGCTTTACGACAAAATCTTTGAAAGCCATCTGGTCAGCGAGGCCGACGGCTCGGCAATCCTGTATATCGACCGCCACCTCGTGCATGAGGTGACAAGCCCGCAAGCCTTTGAAGGGCTGCGCATGGCCGGCCGTTCGGTGCGCCGTCCGGGCAATACGCTGGCGGTGCCCGACCATAATGTGCCGACGACCGACCGCTCGAAAGGCATTGCCGATCCTGAATCGAAATTGCAAGTCGAGACGCTTGAACAAAACGCTGATGAGTTCGGCATCGAGATCTACAAGATGGACGATATCCGCCAGGGCATCGTGCATATTGTCGGTCCCGAACAGGGCTTCACCCAGCCGGGCATGACGATTGTTTGCGGCGACAGCCACACCGCCACCCATGGCGCGTTCGGTGCGCTCGCCTTCGGCATCGGCACTTCGGAGGTTGAGCATGTGCTCGCCACCCAGACGCTGATCCAGGCGCGCGCCAAGAACATGCTGATCAAGGTTGATGGCGAACTCTCCAAGGGCTGCACGGCGAAAGACATTGTGCTCGCCATCATCGGCAAGATCGGCACCGCCGGCGGCACCGGCTATGTGGTGGAATATGCCGGTTCGGCTATCGAAGCCCTGTCGATGGAAGGCCGCATGACGGTTTGCAATATGACGATTGAGGCGGGCGCGCGCGCGGGTCTGATCGCGCCCGATGAGAAAACTTTTGAATATCTCAAAGGCCGTCCCAAGGCGCCCAAAGCGGCCGAATGGGACATGGCGGTCAGCTATTGGCAGACGCTCAAATCCGACGAAGGCGCGCATTTCGACGAAGTGGTCGAACTCAACGCTGCCGACATTGTTCCCGAAGTGACCTGGGGGACGAGCCCTGAGGATGTGGTCGAAATCACCGGCGTGACGCCCGACCCGGCCAATGAAAGCGATCCCGCCCGCAAGGCGAAGATTGAACGCTCGCTCACCTATATGGGCCTGGCACCCAACACCAAAATGACCGAGGTGGCGATTGACCGGGTCTTTATCGGCTCCTGCACCAATGGCCGGATTGAGGATTTGCGCGCCGCCGCGGCCATCGCCAAGGGCCGCAAGGTTGCGGCGAGCGTCAACGCGATGGTCGTGCCGGGCTCAGGCCTTGTGAAAGAGCAGGCCGAAGCCGAAGGCTTGGACAAAATCTTTGTCGAGGCAGGCTTTGAATGGCGGGAGCCGGGCTGTTCCATGTGCCTGGCCATGAATGCCGACAAGCTGGCGCCGGGCGAGCGCTGCGCCTCGACCTCGAACCGCAACTTTGAAGGCCGTCAGGGCAAGGGCGGCCGCACGCATCTGTTGTCGCCCGCTATGGCCGCAGCCGCTGCCATCGCCGGGACGCTGGCTGACGTGCGTGATTACGAATAGGAGATCGGACAATGGATAAATTCACCAATCTGACGGGCGTGGCTGCGCCCATGCCGATCACCAATATCGACACCGATATGATCATCCCCAAACAGTTCCTGAAGACGATCAAGCGGACGGGGCTGGGGGTCAATCTGTTTGACGAGATGCGCTATCTCGATGACGGCTCGGAAAACCCTGATTTTGTCTTGAACAAGCAAGGCTATCGCGACGCGCAGATCATTGTGGCGGGCGATAATTTCGGCTGCGGCTCAAGCCGCGAACATGCCCCCTGGGCGCTGGCCGATTTCGGCATTCGCTGCGTGATCTCCACCAGCTTTGCCGACATTTTCTACAATAACTGCTTCAAGAACGGCATCTTGCCGATCATCCTGCCCAAGGAGGATGTCGCCAAGCTGATGGATGACGCCGAACGCGGCGCTAATGCCACGCTGACGGTGGATCTGGAAAGCCAGACCATCAAGGGTCCCGACGGCGGCACGATCAGCTTTGATCTCGACCCGTGGCGCAAACATTGCCTGATGAACGGGCTTGATGACATTGCGCTGACCCTTGAAAAGGGCGCGGCCATCGACGCCTATGAAGCCAATCAGAAATCCGCCACGCCGTGGCTTGCCTCAAACTAAGGACGACAAGTGATGAGTGAAAATCTTGGCAGCCTGCTGATCGTTGCCGGTGATGGCATCGGCCCCGAAGCGATGGGCGAAGTCAAACGCATCATCGGCTGGATGGGCGACCGTCTGAGCCTCACCCTTGATGTGGAAGAAGATCTGGTCGGCGGTGCCGCCATCGACGCCCATGGTGTGCCGCTGCATGACGACACGATGGCCAAGGCGCATGCGTCCGATGCGGTTCTGCTCGGCGCGGTTGGTGGTCCGAAATGGGATGATCTGGATTTCTCGATCAAGCCCGAACGGGGCCTGCTGCGTCTGAGGAAAGAGATGGAGCTGTTCGCCAATCTGCGGCCCGCCATCTGCTTTGAAGCCTTGGTTGATGCCTCAACGCTTAAGCCTGAAATCGTGTCGGGCCTTGATATTCTGATCGTGCGCGAATTGACCGGCGGCATTTATTTTGGAGAGCCGCGCGGCATTGAAGAGCTGCCCAACGGAGAACGCCGGGGCATCAACACACAGGTTTATACGACAAGCGAAATTCAGCGTGTTGCGCGGGTGGCCTTTGAGCTTGCCGAAAAACGCGATGGACGCGTCACGTCTTGCGAAAAAGCCAATGTCATGGAAGCGGGCATCCTGTGGCGTGAAGAAGTGCAGAAGGTTCATGATGCGGAATTCCCCGCCATTGAGCTATCGCACATGTATGCCGACAATGCCGCCATGCAATTGGTTCGGGCGCCCAAGCAGTTTGACGTCATGGTCACCGACAATCTGTTCGGCGATATTCTGTCGGATGCGGCGGCTATGCTGACCGGCTCGCTCGGCATGTTGCCCTCGGCCGCGCTTGGCGCCAAGGACCCCGCAACGGGCAAGTCGAAAGCCATGTATGAGCCGGTGCATGGCTCGGCCCCCGACATTGCAGGCCAGGGCATCGCCAACCCGATTGCGACGATCATGAGCTTTGCCATGGCGCTGCGCTATTCCTTCGACCGCGGCGATGTCGCCGACCGCATCGAAACTGCGATCAAGGATGTGCTCGCCTCGGGCCTGCGCACCGGCGACATTATGAGCGAGGGCGCCACCAAGGCGGGTACTGCCGAGATGGGCAGCGCGATCCTCGCGGCCCTTGATAAAGGTTTGAACTGACACCATTTCACGTCATCCCGGGCGACCCAATGGGAGACCCGGGATCCAGACCCTCGCATGGCATCTGGATCCCGGATGTCGGGTCTGAGACCCCTCCTCCGGGATGACGGACTGAGACGATGCCGGCTTCCATGTTAGACTGGACGCCATCAAAGGAGACGACAATGTCCTATCGCGTTGCTGTCGCCGGTGCCACGGGAGTGGTTGGCGGTGAAATGCTCAACATTCTGGCCGAACGGGGTTTTCCCGTGTCGGAAGCCATTGCGCTTGCCTCAAGCCGGTCGATCGGCCGCGAAGTGTCGTTTGGCGATCAGACCATCAAATGTCAGGACATTGCGAATTTCGACTTTACCGGGGTGGACGTTGCGCTGTTCGCCGCCGGTGGTGATGTGGCGGCCGAGTTTGCCCCCAAGGCGGCCAAGGCCGGTGCCATCGTCATCGACAATTCGAGCCATTTCCGCATGGACCCCGACGTGCCGTTGATCGTGCCGGAGGTGAACCCTGATGCGGTGGCGGGCTACACCAAGAAAAACATCATCGCCAATCCCAATTGCTCGACCGCGCAAATGGTCGTGGCTTTGAAGCCGCTTCATGACCGCTATGGCGTCAAGCGCGTGGTGGTGTCGACCTATCAGTCAGCCTCGGGCGCAGGCTCGGAAGGTATGGATGAGCTGTTCCGCCAGACCAAGGGCATTTTTGTCAGTGATGAGCCCACCCCGGAACATTTCACCAAGCAGATCGCTTTCAACGTCATCCCCCATATCGACAAATTCATGGCCGATGGCGCCACCAAGGAAGAATGGAAGATGGTGGTTGAGACCCGCAAGATGATCGACCCCAAGATCGAGGTCTTCCCGACCTGCGTGCGGGTGCCGGTCTTTGTCGGCCATTCCGAAGCCATTTCGGTTGAGCTTGCCTCGGACTTCGATGAAGACGAGGTGCGCGATCTTCTGCGTGAAAGCCCCGGGCTGATGGTGGTCGATAAGCGCGAGGATGGCGGCTATATGACCCCGGTCGAATGTGTCGGGGATTATGCGACCTATATCAGCCGCATCCGCCGTGACCCGACCGTTGATTTTGGCCTTGCCTTCTGGTGCGTGTCCGACAATCTGCGCAAGGGTGCCGCGCTCAATGCCGTGCAGATTGCCGAGCTGCTGCTCAATCGCGGATTGCTGAAAGCGGCCGCCTAGACGCCGTCATTCCGGGAAGACCGACAGGTCTTGCCCGGAATCTTGCGGCCCTGAGCTTGATTTTGCACGGCCTCGCTCTGTGGAAACACATCGTCTCCAGATTCCGGATCTGCGCAGCATCATTTCATGCTGCAGCGCGTCCGGAATGACGATCAAGGGTGCGCGTCCTCTTCCGCCCTTGGGTCAAGCGCTCCCGCCGCCACAGAGGTGCGTGATACGGCAACAAAATCCGCCTGATCTTCGGGCTCGACCGTATGGCTCTTCTGAATGATGCGCATGATCAGCAACAAGGCCAGCGCCACAAAGGTTGATCCAATATAAAAGAACAGGGCCGATGGCCCCAGTACGGCCATGGCCTGGCTGGCAATGATCGGGCCGACCACCGCCCCGGCGGCATAGGTCAGCAACATGCCGCCGGCGGCCTCGACAAATTCGCCCTCGCCAACCCAGTCATTGAGATGGGCCACCGAGATGGCATAAAGGGGCAGGGCAAAGCCGCCAAAGGCCCCGCCTGCCAGCAAGACCATCCAGCCCGACCGCCCCATTTCCCCCAACATGCCCAGCAACAAGGCTGCCCCGGCCGCCAGTACCGCGGTCAGCAGCATGATGTGGCGCCGGTCACGCCCGTCGGACAGGCGGCCCAAAGGCAATTGCAGCGCAGCCCCGGTCAGCACGGCCGCAGCCATGAAGGTTGCAATATTGTCGATGCTCATTCCAATGCCGATGCCGTAGCGCGGCATCAACATCCAGAAGGCCCCATTGGCGAGCCCGACAAACAGCCCGCCCAGAAGTGCGGCGGGGGCTGTACGGAACAGATGCGCGATGCGGATGGTGGGCGCTTCAACCGGCGCGGGCGCCAGTGCGACCGACAGGGCAATCGGGACGGCCGCCGCGGCGATCAAGATGGTGTTGAGCAAGAACAGCTCGACCCGGTCGGGGGGATAAAGCGTCACCATCATCTGACCTGCGGTGACAACGGTGAGGTTGATGAAGGTGTAGAGCCCGAACACCGTGCCGCGATTTTGATTGGTCGCCCGTTCATTGAGCCAGCTTTCAATCACGAGATAAAGCGCGGCAAAGGCAATGCCGGTTAAAAACCGCAGAACCGCCCAGCTCAAGAAATAAGGCGCCAGCGCGTAGGCGGCCGCACTGGCTGCGGCAATCGCGGTCATGGCGGTGAAGGCGCGGATATGGCCGACGCGTTTGAGCAGACGCGGTCCCTGCCAGCAGCCGAGCGCAAAGCCGAGAAAATAGATGGAACCGAGCAGACCGATTTCAGAATCAGAAATGCCGTGAAGACCTGCGGCGAGCGGGATCAGAACCGTTTGAAGCCCATTGCCCGCCAGATAGATTGCCGCCGAGATCAATAGGGCTGCAATCGGGGCAAGGGTCTTGGACATGTCAGGCTCGTCCGATGGTCACCGTGGTAAAGGGTGAGACTAGCCGCTCCTGCTCGCCGATCAACAGCATTTCAGGCGCCCCGGCGCGGTAAGTTGCCGCCAGAATGTCATAGAGTGAACCATGCGCGTGGGCGAGTGCGGGCTCTAGCGGGCGGCGTTTCAACAGCCCCGACAGGGTCAGCGCGGTCAACAGATCACCCGCACCCTTGGGGTTGAAATCAAGCTTGGCGACCGACACCACATAGGCTTCGTTTTCTTTCACAAGAACCGTCTGGATCTGACCGGCAAAGCGGGCGGTGTCTTCCACCGATGAGACAATGACGATGGGGGTGGGCAATTGCCGGGCGGCCTCGATCGCATCATTCACGGTCACAATCGGTTCGGGCTGTTCGAGCAGGGCTTGCAGTTCAAACCGGTTGGGCGTGGCAATGTCGGCGCGCGGCAGCAGATCTTCCATCAGCCCCTCGCGGATATTTTCATCCGCGTAAAGCCCTTCGGCATCGCCAACCACCGGATCACAGACATAAAGCGCGGAGGGATTTTTTTCCTTCACCGCGTCAATCACATCGCCAATGGCTTCGATCTGATCATCATTGCCGAGATATCCGGTCAGCACGGCCTGGATCTTTTCAATCCAGCCTTCATGGTCGGCCAGGCCCTGCATCAGCTCATTGATCTGATATTCGTTCAGATCATGGCCGCGATGGCTGCCATGGCCGGGATGGTTGGAAAACAACACGGTGGGAACCGCCCAGACATCATGGCCCAGACGCTGCAGCGCAAATTGCGCGGCGGAGTTTCCCACATGTCCGCGCACCACAAGGCTTTGGATCGACAGGACTGCCATGAGCTTTTTTCCCTTGTTCGTCTTTATCGGGGTGGCCTCAACCCGCTATATAGACGCAAAGCCATAGGCCTGTCCAAGGCCCACAATCAAGCAGTTTCAGGAGCTTAATGTCCATGTCTGGTGAAATGCGCCCCCGCCGTTCCGTTCTTTATATGCCCGGCTCGAACGCCCGTGCGCTTGAAAAAGCCAAAAGCCTTGCCGCCGATGCGCTGATTTTGGACCTTGAGGATGCGGTTGCGCCCGACGCCAAGCAAGAGGCCCGCGCCCAGGTCTGTGCGGCGGTCAAGGCAGGCGGCTATGGCGCGCGCGAGATTATCATCCGCATGAACGGGCTTGAGACCGAATGGGGGGCCGATGACCTTGAGGCCATCATCGCGGCAGACCCCGATGCGGTGCTGGTCCCCAAAGTGTCGAGCGTTGAGGAAGTGGTGAAGATCGCCAACCGGCTGGAGGGCTCCGAGATTGCCATCTGGTCGATGATCGAAACACCGCGCGCCTTTTTGAATGCCGGTGACATTGCGCTTGCCCATCCCCGCCAGAAAGTCTGGGTGATGGGAACCAATGATCTCGTCAAGGAAACCCGCGGGGCGCATGTGCCGGGCCGCGCGCCTTTGCAGACCGCGCTGTCCATGGCAGTTCTGGCGGGCCGGATGGGCGGGCTTGTCCTGCTCGATGGTGTCTATAATGACATTAAAAACGAGGAGGGCTTTGCCGCTGAATGCGAGCAGGGCTTGCAGTTTGGATTTGACGGCAAGACGCTCATTCATCCCAGCCAGCTTGAACCCGCCAACCGCATCTTTGCGCCCACCGATGAGGAAGTCGCTTTTGCCAAGGCGATCATCACAGCCTTTGAAGCGCCGGAAAATTCCGGCAAGGGTGTGCTCAAGGTTGATGGCAAAATGGTCGAGCTGCTCCACCGCGATCAGGCGCTGCGCACGGTGGCAATGGCCGATGCGATCGCGGCCCGGGCTGAATGATGCGCGGGCGATTTTTTGAAGATTTCACAATCGGCGAGGACATTGTCCATGCCACGCCGCGCACCCTGATCGAGGGCGACGCCAGCCTCTATGTGGCGCTTTACGGGTCGCGCTTTGCCCATCATTCAAGCGCGCCATTTGCCCGGGCGCTGGGCTATGCAGGCAAACCGCTGGATGATCTTCTGGTTTTTCACACCGTGTTCGGCAAAACAGTGCCGGACATTTCTTTGAATGCGGTGGCCAATCTGGGCTATGCCGATTGCCGCTTCGGCGTGCCGGTCTATGCCGGTGATACGCTCAGCGCGTCGTCCACGGTGA
Source organism: Alphaproteobacteria bacterium (assembly GCA_965227065.1). Lineage (GTDB taxonomy): Bacteria > Pseudomonadota > Alphaproteobacteria > SPJN01 > SPJN01 > CBDDFN01. The sequence continues at coordinate 49,681 of CBDDFN010000007.1, read as the reverse complement.
TCGGGCTGAAAGAAAATTCCAACGGCAAGACCGGTATTGTCACGGTTCGCACCCAGGGCCGGAATGAGCGGGACGAACTGGTGCTGAGTTATATTCGCTGGGTGATGGTTCACAAGCGCGACCCCAAAAGTCCCGCGCCTGAGCCGGTGGCGCCTGATCTTCCCGCCTATGTTGACCCCGCGACGCTGACCCCGCCGCCCTGCGGGATGTTCGATTTTGCCCAGTCCGGGTCGGCCAAGCGCTTTGATGATTACGCGGAAGGGCTCGTGATCGATCATCATGACGGGGTCACGGTCGAAGAGGCCGAGCATCAATTGGCGACCCGGCTTTATCAAAACACCGCACGGGTTCATTTTGATGGTGAGCTCGCCAAGACAAATCGCTTCGGCAAGCGGCTGATTTATGGCGGTCATGTTCTGTCGATTGCCCGCGCGCTCAGCTTCAACGGGCTGGAAAACGCCTATGCGATCCTTGCCATCAATGCAGGCGCCCACACTGCGCCCTTGTTTGCCGAGGACACGGTCTCGGCCAAGACCGAAGTGATGGGCGGGGCGGTTCTCAACGACCAGGTTGGGGCCTTGCGGCTCAAGCTTGTTGCGCACAAAAACAGAACGGCGGACGATCCCGGCACGGTGATTTTGGATTTTGATCTGTGGGCCGCCATCCCCCGTTAATCCGGAGGGTGCGGTGAAGCGTATCGACTGTTTGTGTGGGCCTTGCCAAAATCGTGCCAATCGGGCAGGTAAAGGCCAGATTTCTGCTGGAGGGAGAGGCGCATGTCCGACGCCGCAAAACCCAAGGCGAACCGTCCGGTTTCGCCGCATCTGAGCGTATATAAACCGCAAATCAGTTCGACTCTGTCGATCCTGCACCGCGTCACCGGCGTGGGGTTGGGGCTTGGCACGGTTTTGCTGACCGCATGGCTTGTATCCGCTGCCATGGGGCCTGACGCCTATCAGTGCGTTCAGGGCTTTATCGGTTCGATTGTGGGCCGGCTGGTGCTGTTCGGTTTCACGGCTGCGCTTTGTTATCACTTGCTGAACGGCATCCGTCACCTGTTCTGGGACATTGGCAAGGGCTATGAGCTCGACACCATGACCCGCACCGGCTGGCTGGTTGTGTTCGGTGCCGCCGGTCTGACCGTACTCATCTGGGTTGCGGCCTATGCGATGATGGGGAGCTAAGTCATGAGCTTGCGTACACCTTTGGGCAAAGTCCGGGGGCTGGGGTCAGCCAAGGACGGAACCGAACATTTCTGGATGCAGCGCGTAACCGCCGTGGCGCTTGTGCCGCTCGTCCTGTGGTTCATTTATTTTCTGGTCAGCACGACGGGGCAGGAATATGCCACCGCCATTCTTCAACTGAAGAAGCCGCTGGTTGCCATTCCCATGCTGCTGCTGCTGATCACCGGCTTTTATCATCTCAAGCTTGGGCTTCAGGTGGTGATCGAGGATTATATCCCGAGCCCCGCGATGAAATTCACCGCCCTGCTGCTCAACACATTTGCCTGCACCGCGCTTGGCCTCGCTTGCGTTTATGCGGTTCTCAAAATTGGTTTCGGAGGCTGACGCTCTATGGCTGCTTACGATTTGATTGATCACACTTACGACGCCATTGTCGTTGGCGCGGGCGGCGCAGGTCTGCGCGCCACGCTGGGCATGGCGCAGGCAGGTCTTAAAACCGCTTGTATCACCAAGGTCTTCCCGACCCGCTCGCACACGGTTGCCGCGCAAGGCGGCATCTCAGCAGCGCTTGGCAATATGGGGCCCGATGACTGGCGCTGGCATATGTATGACACCGTCAAGGGCTCAGACTGGCTGGGTGACCAGGACGCGATTGAATATCTGTGCCGGGAAGCACCGGCGGCCGTGCTTGAACTTGAGCATTTCGGTGTGCCGTTCTCGCGCACCGAAGAGGGTAAGATCTATCAGCGCGCTTTCGGCGGCATGACCACAAATTTCGGCGAAGGCACCGCCCAGCGCACCTGTGCAGCCGCCGACCGGACGGGTCATGCGATCCTGCACACGCTTTATGGTCAGTCCCTGTCGGCCGATGCCGATTTCATGATCGAATGGTTCGTGCTTGATCTTCTGATCGATGAGGAAGGCGTCTGCCGCGGCGTGCTCGCACTCAACATGGATGATGGCACGATCCACCGCATCCGCGCGCAAGTCACTGTGCTTGCCACCGGCGGTTATGGCCGGGCCTATTTCTCGTGTACCTCGGCGCATACCTGCACCGGCGATGGCGGCGGCATGGTTCTGCGCGCGGGTCTTCCCATGCAGGATATGGAATTTGTCCAGTTCCACCCCACCGGCATTTACGGCGCGGGCTGTTTGATCACCGAAGGGGTGCGGGGTGAAGGCGGTTATCTCGTCAATTCCGAAGGTGAACGCTTTATGGAACGCTATGCGCCCTCGGCCAAAGATCTGGCGAGCCGCGATGTCGTTTCCCGTTCCATGACCATTGAAATCCGCGAAGGCCGCGGCGTTGGCAAGAACAAAGACCATATCTATCTGCATCTCGATCACCTTGATGCCGATGTGATTGGTGAGCGTCTGCCCGGCATTGCCGAAAGCGCGCGCATCTTTGCCGGTGTCGATGTCACCAAGGAGCCGATCCCGGTTCTGCCGACCGTGCATTACAATATGGGCGGCATTCCGACCAACTATAAGGGCGAGGTTATCGCGCCGAAAAACGGCGATCCCGATGCCATCGTGCCGGGCCTGATGGCTGTGGGTGAAGCCGCCTGCGTGTCGGTCCATGGCGCGAACCGGCTGGGTTCAAACTCGCTGACCGATCTGGTGGTGTTTGGCCGGGCCGCTGCGTTGCATGCGGCTGAGACCTTCACGCCGGGCGCCAATCAACCCGAACTGGCTGCCGGTATTACCGACAAGGCGCTGGGCCGGCTTGATCACTTCCGCAATGCCAAGGGCGGCACGCCGACCGCAAAACTGCGCCTCGACATGCAGCGCGTGATGCAAAACAACGCCGCTGTGTTCCGTACCGGCGAGGTGATGGAAGAGGGCAAGAAGCTCATCCAGGATGTCTGGCAAGGCATGTCCGACATTGCCGTGTCGGACCGCTCGCTGGTCTGGAACTCCGACCTTATCGAGACGCTTGAGCTTGATAACCTTATCCGTCAGGCAGTGGTCACCATGGAAGGCGCGGTCGCGCGCGAAGAAAGCCGCGGCGCCCATGCCCGTGAGGATTTTTCGTCACGGGATGATGAAAACTGGATGAAACACACGCTGGCTTATCATGATGTGGATGGCTCGGGCGTCGCATCGCTCGACTACCGGCCGGTGCACACCTACACGCTGAGCAATGATATCAGCTATATTGAGCCCAAAGAGCGGGTCTATTAAGGACGGAGACGAACATGGCTGAATTTCGACTGCCCCCCAATTCGCGCGTCCAAGAGGGCCAAACCCACAAAGCGTCGGGCGCAACCAATGTGAAGACCTTCAAGGTCTATCGCTGGAACCCTGATGACGGGAATAACCCCCGCGTCGATACGTATGAAGTTGATCTCGACGAATGTGGGCCGATGGTTCTCGACGCGCTGATCAAGATCAAGAACGAGATCGACCCGACGCTCACCTTCCGCCGGTCGTGCCGGGAAGGGATTTGCGGCTCATGCGCGATGAATATTGATGGCACCAACACGCTCGCCTGCACCAAAGGCATTGATGAGGTGAAGGGTGAGGTGAAGGTCTATCCGCTGCCCCATATGGAGGTGGTGAAGGATCTGGTGCCGGACCTCACCAATTTCTATGCGCAATACGCCTCGGTTGAACCCTGGATGCAGACCAAGACCCCGACGCCCTCTGGTGGGGAGCGGCTGCAAACCAAGGAAGACCGCCAGAAGCTTGACGGGCTTTATGAGTGCATTCTGTGCGCCTGCTGCTCGACAAGCTGCCCGTCTTACTGGTGGAACCAGGACCGCTATCTGGGCCCCGCGGTGCTGCTGCAAGCCTATCGCTGGCTGATCGACAGCCGCGACGAGGCGACCGGCGAGCGGCTCGATAATCTGGAAGACCCTTTCCGACTTTATCGCTGCCACACCATTATGAACTGCGCCAAAACCTGCCCCAAGGGGTTGAACCCCGCCAAGGCGATTGGCGAAATCAAGAAAATGATGGTCGAACGCAAGGTCGGCTAGCGCTTTTAACTTTTAAAAAGCGAAACCCCGGTGCCGAAAGCGCCGGGGTTTTTCTTGTTTTGGGCTGCATCAATCGCCACATTAGAGGGGTAAGACGGTGGGCAATTTGAGAAGAAACTGATCTGGGAGTGAGCGATGTCTATTGCTGAAATGGTGCCGATTGTCCTGCTCGTGCTGGCGCTTGTGCTGATTTATCAGGGCGTCAAGATTGTCCCGCAATCCGAGGAATATACGGTGGAGCGCTTTGGCCGCTACACCAAGACGCTGACGCCGGGGGTGCACTTCATCGTGCCGTTTGTTGACAGTGTCAGCCACCGGGTTTCGATCCTCATTCGCGAGGAACGGTTTGCCGGTGCGAGCGTCATCACCCGTGACAATGTTGAGATTGAAATGGATGTGTCGATCTTTTTCCGCATTGTCGATACGGCCAAATCGCAATATCGCATCGCTGATCTGTCAGCAGGCATCAACACGCTGCTGGTTGGCAATCTGCGCGCCGTTGGCGGCAAGATGGAGCTTGATGAAATCCAGGCCAACCGGGCCGATATCAATCAGCGCATCTTTGATGTCATCACGCCCTCGGCGGACGAATGGGGCATTGAGGTCACCGGCGTTGAAATCCGTGATGTGAAGGTGGATGAAGCAACCCGACGGGCGATGCAGCAGCAATTGAATGCCGAACGCTCGCGCCGCGCCCAGGTGATTGAGGCTGAGGGCCGCAAACGCGCCGTCGAGCTCAACGCCGATGCCGATCTGTATGAAAAGCAGAAGGAAGCCCAGGCTATTCTTGCGATTGCCGAAGCCAATGCCAACGCGGTGCGGGTGGCGGCCGAAGCTGATGCCCATGCGATTGCCCAGGTGGCTGAATCAATCCGCGTGCATGGTGACTCAGCCGTGCGCTTTGATATTGCCAAACGCCAGGTCGGCGCCATGGGCGAGGTGGCAGCCTCGCGCAATTCAAAAACCGTGATCATGCCGACCGATATTGCCAATACGATCGGCTCGCTGGCAGCCACGCTTGATAGTCTTGAAAGCTTCCGCTCGAAACCCGCAGAGCAGCCCGACGACGATCACCCCGCGCAGGTTCCGCAAGTGTAAGGAGGCCGAACCATGTGGACTGACTGGCTTGTGAGTTGGGAATTCTGGGCAATCCTGGGGATTGTGCTGGGGATTGCCGAGGTGGTGACCGGCACCTATGTGCTGCTCGCCTTCGGGGTGACAGGGCTTGCGATTGCGGCTCTGGTCCTGATCGCGCCGGGGCTGCTGGGCTGGCAGGTTCTGCTGATCCTTTATGGGGTGATCGGAATTGTGTTGAGCGTCATTGCCCGGCGGCTGTTTGGCCAGGATGATGCGCCCGACATCAATGATTATGATCAAGACGGCAATCGGGGCATGTGGTGATCCATCACGGTGCGTGCCATTGCGGTGCGGTCCGCTTCGAGGTTGAGTGGGACCGTGCCTTCACCTATCGGTGCAATTGCTCGCTGTGCAAACGCAAGGGCGCGCTGATGGGCTCTGCGCCCAAGACCGCATTCCGGCTGGTCAGCGGGGCCGAGGTGCTGAGCCTCTATCAATGGAACACCGAAGTGGCGGAGCATTATTTCTGCTCCCGCTGCGGGATCTACACCCATCATGGACGGCGCACCGATCCCACACTGATGGGCTTTAACACTGGTTGCCTCGAGGATACCGATGTCAGCGCCATCCCACGCGCCGATGTTGACGGGGCTAGCTTGAGTTAGTTCTGTGGGCGCTGTTCCTGCGTGCCTTTTGTCGCCGAACCCTTGTTGGGCTTGCGCTGCCAGCCTTCGGGCCGTTCGATGATGGCGCCCTCATCGGTCACCGTCACGCCAAGCTGATAATAAATCTGTTCGCCCGCACCGGGAAAGGTGAGGGACAGCGCGTCGGCCGCGAGCTTGTCTTTGAACGAGCGGGCCAGCCCGGCATGGGCGGGATCGCACCGAGCTGTGCCGTCGCGGTTAAACTTTTCCCGGGTTTCCTGTTCGAGCGCCGCCAAGGTGCCGGCATAGGAGAATGTTTCGCCCAGACAAGGCAGCAGCGTCTCATATGTCTCGCCGGGCTTGAGATAGACGGTGCGGGCCTCTGCGGCGGCCGCCTCATCGCCGCACAATTTCAGGATTTGGATGTTTCTGGCGATGGGCGCAAGGCCCGAGATTGCAGTGCGTTCGGCACACCCCGGTGCCATGTCTTCAGTCTGGCACAGGCGCGCGCGGATGGCGTCAATCTGATCCTGGGGGACCTGACACAGATCCTGTGCCTGCGCCACAGGTGCCGCGAGCAAAACGGCAAGCCCTATAAGGAACTTCGATCTCATCGGTTCGTCCTTTTCGACCCCCAGCAGATTTCACCCTATCACAAGCGCGTTTCTCTTGCGCACCTGATCCCCCATTTCATTGAGGGATGGTCATGATCGTTTGGGGATCAACACAACCTGTCATTCCGGTTTGCGCCCGCCTAATCTATTTGATGGGCGCAAGACCGGAATCTGAAGGCGATATGTTTCCACGGAGCGAGGCCGTGCCGGTATCTGGATTCCGGGTCCCATCCTTCGCCACGGCTTCGGACGGCCCCGGAATGACGGGGTGGGGATATGGGCGCGGTGTCCTCCTTGCCGGAGGCAAAAGGCCCGACGGGGCATCCCGTCAGAGCGGCAGCTCACCGATGGCAGACGCCAGCGATCCGGTCTCGGTCCACGCCTTGATGGTGCGCTCGGCAATGCGCCATTGATGCACTTCGTCCGCTCCATCGGCGAAGCGCGCCCAGCGCGCCTGCTGGGCCATGTGGGCAAGCGGCGTGTCGGTGGAGTAGCCCAGCGCGCCATGGACCTGAATGGCCCGGTCAATGACCCGGCCCAGCATGTTGGCCACAAAGTGCTTGGCCATGGAGACCTCTGAGCGGAAATCCTCGCCCTTGTCGATCTTGTAGGCGGCGTGCAGCACCATCAGCTTGGCCTGATAAAGCTCCACCGCGCTGTCGGCAATCATCCACTGGATGCCCTGCTTTTCCGCCAGCATGGAGCCATGGGTGAAGCGTTTGGTGGACCGGTCAACCATCATCTCCAATGCGGTTTCGGCCTGGCCGAGCCAGCGCATGCAATGGGCGAGGCGCGCGGGCCCCAGCCGCGACTGGCCCAGTTTGTGGCCCATGCCGCGTCCGCCCAGAATGGCGCTGTCAGGGACACGTAAATTCTCGATGACAATTTCGGAATGGCCGGTTGAGCCATGCATGGTCTCAACCTCGCGGACATCGTTCCAGCCCTGAGAGGGAATATCGACAATGAACGCTGTGTTGGCGGCCTGGGGGATGTCGGGCGTATCCTCGGTGCGGGCAATCAGGATGGCAAACTTGGCCCGGCGCGCACCGGAGATGAACCATTTATGGCCATTGATCACCCACTCATCACCGTCCTTGATACCGCGCGTCTGGATCAAGGTGGGGTCAGAGCCTGCGACTTCAGGTTCGGTCATGGCAAAGCACGACCGCGCCATGCCTGATAGAAGCGGCTTCAAATATTTTTCCTTCTGCTCGTCCGTGCCCCATTTTTCCAGCGTGTGCATATTGCCCTCATCAGGGGCCTGGGCGTTGATCGCAAAGGGTCCGAAGCGGGAGCGGGCGGCCTCGGCCTGCACCATGGCAAGCTCGACATGCCCCAATCCCATGCCGCCCCATTCCTGGGGCATATGGGGCAGCCACAGCCCGCGGGTTTGCGCTTCGGTGCGCATTTTGATGACGCCGTCGATCAGGCTTTTGCGATCATTTTCATCAATGGCGGCTTCGGTCGGCTTGACCACCGTTTCAATAAAGTCGCGCACTTTAAGGCGCAGCGCTTCGAGCTCGGGCGCCAGTGAAAAGTCGATAGCCATGGAGTGTCCCTGTTGGTTTTATAGTGAAATTCTCAGTTCCACCGACAGCCTACGGCTTTCGCGCGGAATTCCAAAATGGCTGCCGGTGAATGTCGGAATGTCATTGGAGATGAGCAACAGGCCCTTGTCGGTGAGATTCTCCACAAACAAGGTCAGCGACCACAGCCCTTCAATATCAGCCAGCCCAACCTGGCCGCGTATATACCAGGCGGGCGGGTTGGAATCGACCGGGTCCTGGTCGGTGGAGAAGAAGCTCGTTGTTGTGTAGGTAAAGCTTGCCGAGGTGGCGATCACGACGGGCCAATTGCCCAGCGGGATGCCGATCCCGGCATTGATGGTGGTGGAAAAGGTCGGCGCATAAGGCAGCGTGCCGCCCGACAGATCGCAAGGCTGGGGGTTGGTGGTGTTGGGAAGCCCCAACAAAAGCTCGGCGGGGTCGCCGGCCTGATCGCCCAAGGGTTCTGAGATGCACACCCCGTTGGGGAAGTCCTTGAAGGTGGCGTCGATATAGGAGCCCGAGGCCGACAGGATGGCACCGAGAAACGGCACATAGCTGAGTTCAAATTCAACACCCTGGCTCACCGCATTGGCGGCGTTGCGGACAATGTTGCGCTGGCCGTTAAAGCTTGAGAGTTGCAGATCGTTAAAATCGGTGCGGAAGCCTGAAATGTTGGCGCGTGCGGCCCCGTCAAGGAAGGTCGCCTTGATGCCGGCCTCATAGGTGATCGAGTCCTCGCCTTCAAATTCAAGCTCGGCGGCATTGACCGCCGCATCGGAAAAGCCGCCGCCCTTGAAGCCCTTGGCGAGCGTGGCATAGGTCATGACGTCTTCAAACGGATAGTAGCGCAGCGACACTTTGGGTGAGAAGTTGATCTCCTCGCGCTTGCGGTCCTCATTATAGGCTTCAGAACCTTGAATGATGGCGGGGAACAAAAGCCCGGTGCCGGAAAATTGCGAACTGGCGAGCACTTCTTTCACTTCGATCTGCCAGCGTGCGCCTACCGTCAGCGCCCATTGATCAGACATGTTCCAGGTTGCCTGACCGAAGGCGGCAAACGACCAGGTTTGCTGATCCAGCGTCTGGAAGCGGCGTTCGGCTTCTACCGGTGGTGCGTTGATCGGCAACCCGCCCACCAGCCCGCCCAGCGCTCCGGGCAGGATGGAGGCCAGCAGACCGCCCGCGTCATTGACCAGCAACAGCGGAACTTCGTTCTGCGCGAACATGTCGGTGGCGAAATAGTGCAGCCCGGCGACATATTCGAATGTGCCGGGTTCCGAGGTGACGCGGAATTCCTGGCTGAACAGCTCATATTCCTCGCGCAGCTCGATAATCAGATAAGGCACAGGGGTGAAATCAACGTCGAACAGAAACTCTTCATCGAACCGGCCAAAAGCGGTGATCGAGGTGAAGGTGTGGCCGATCAGGTCGGCTTCGATCTTGAGCACGATATCGAGATTGTCACGCTCCGCAAATCCGGCCTGATTGGAATGGTTCTTGCCGTCGAACGGATCGCCGGTGGTCTGAGGGTCAAACAGCCGGAAGACGGTGAGAAACTCAGGCGGCGCGCCGGTGATTTCGATGCCGGGGCCATCCTCATCCACTTTCGACCAGTTGACGGTTGCCAGTACCGACAGCCAGCCGGTGGGCTCAAACAACAATTTCGCCCGCGCATTTTGCCGGTCGAGATTGGCTTCCTTCTGGCCAATGCTCGTATTGGTGATGGTGCCGTCGCGCGTATGGTGCTGGGCCGCCACCCGGAAGGCGAGCTTTTCGCCCCAGATGGGGCCTGTGACCATCGCCTGATAGCGCCGCTCATTATAATGGCCCACCAGGGCCGCGCCATCGGCACCCCATTCAAATTCCGGATCGCCGGTCTTGATGTGCAGCGCGCCGGCCACCGAGTTCTTGCCAAACAAAGTCCCTTGCGGGCCGCGCAAAATCTCAACCCCGGCAAGATCAAGCAGGCCATTCGACAGATAGGACGCGCGGCCGTAATAAACCTCGTCAATCACGGTCGCGACCGATTGTTCAAAGCCCTTGTTGAAGCCCGACACAATCCCGCGCATCGAGATGAAGTTGAAGGTGGGTGAGGCGACAATGTCGAGATTGGGTGCGTACAGCGCGAGGTCATTCAGATCGGCAATGTTCTTTTCCTTGATCTCATCGGCCCCGATGGCCGAGATCGACAAAGGCACATCCTGAACATTCTCCGCCCGCTTGTTCGCGGTAACGATGATCTCATCCAGCTTGGCGCGCCGTTCTTCGGCGGCTGCCGGTGCCGCAGCCGGTTCAGCCTCTTGCGCAGCTGATGACAATGCAATCAATGCGAACGCGCCCCCAAGCGCAATTCGCCCCCAAAATTCCCGCATCATGTCCCCCAACAAGAGTGGTTTTCCGCATATCCCACCTTGTGGTTTATGAGACCGGCTTTTGACGGGGGGCGCAAGCGTAAACATTTGAATTTGGATTCAGTTTTCCGGACTTGCCGCTGCGACACCGGTCACTATACTGCCCGCCAAATCGCACAAAATCTCAAGACACATATCGAGACATAAGGGACTTTCATGGCACGCGAGCATATGCATTTCATCAACGGTCAGGCTGTATCCGGCCAGTCGGGCCGGTTCGGCGATGTTTACAATCCGACCACGGGTGAGGTTCAGGCCCAAACCCCGCTTGGCACCGAAGATGAGGTGCGCGCAGCCATCGCAGCGGCGCAAGCCGCCTTCCCCGGCTGGGCGGCAACCAACCCGCAAAAACGCGCCCGCGTCATGTTCAAGTTCAAGGAACTTGTCGAAGCCCATATGGATGAGCTTGCCGCCATGCTGTCGGCGGAGCATGGCAAGGTGCTCGCGGATGCGCGCGGTGATGTTCAGCGCGGTCTTGAGGTGATCGAATTTGCCTGCGGCATCCCCCATCTGATGAAGGGTGAATATACTGAAGGGGCCGGTCCCGGCATCGATGTTTATTCCATGCGCCAGCCTTTGGGTGTGGTGGCCGGCATCACGCCGTTCAACTTCCCCGCCATGATCCCCATGTGGATGTTCGGCGTGGCGATTGCGTGCGGCAATACCTTTGTCTGCAAGCCGTCTGAGAAAGATCCTGCCGTGCCGATCCGCCTGGCTGAGCTGATGATGGAAGCCGGTGCACCCGAAGGTGTGCTCAATGTCGTCCATGGCGACAAGCTCGCGGTCGACACCATCCTGACCGACCCGCGTGTTCAGGCCGTGTCGTTTGTCGGCAGTTCGGCCATTGCAGAATATATCTATGCCACCGGTGCCGCCCACGGCAAACGCATCCAGGCGATGGGCGGGGCGAAGAACCACGCCATCATCATGCCCGACGCCGATCTTGATCAGGTGACCGATGCGCTGATTGGCGCCTCTTACGGCTCGGCGGGTGAGCGCTGCATGGCCCTGCCGGTTGCGGTTCCCGTTGGTGATGACACTGCCGATCGCCTCATTGAAAAACTCAAACCGCGTGTGGAAAGCCTCAAAGTGGGTCCCTCCAACGACCCCGATGTGGATTTCGGCCCGCTGGTGACGCGTGATCATCTCAATAAGGTCAAGGGCTGGGTTGATACGTGCGTGCAGGAAGGCGGCGAGCTTGTGGTCGATGGCCGCGATTTCTCGCTGCAAGGCTATGAAGATGGCTTCTTCATGGGGGGCTGCCTGTTCGACAAAGTCACGCCCGACATGGAAAGCTATAAGGAAGAGATTTTCGGCCCCGTGCTGCAAATCATCCGCGCGGGCAGCTTTGAAGAGGCCGCCGAACTGCCGACCAAACACCAATATGGCAATGGCGTTGCGATCTTCACCCGTGACGGCGATGCCGCCCGCGACTTTGCCGCCCGGGTGCAGGTCGGCATGGTGGGCATCAATGTGCCGATCCCCGTGCCGCTCGCCTATCACACGTTCGGCGGCTGGAAGCGGTCCGCCTTTGGCGACACCAACCAGCATGGCCCTGAGGGCGTGAAGTTCTTCACCAAGATCAAGACGGTGACCTCGCGCTGGCCCAATCACGGCGTGCGCGACGGCGCAAGCTTTGTCATTCCCACCATGAAGTGACGGCCTGGCCAGGCCGTCATCCCGGAATGCGATCTTCACATCGCATATCCGGGATCTGATGGCGGAGAATGCGTGCCGGTTTCAGATTCCGGGTTCGCGCCGCGCGCGCCCCGGAATGACGGTCAACAAAGACGGTCCAACAAAAAAGGCCGCTGAGTTCCCTCAGCGGCCTTTTCTTTGATCTGTTGATCTGGCTTAGAAGGCCATCACTGCGGCAATGGCTGCGCGCAGATTGTCATAATCGTAGAAGGTCACATTCGAGTCCTGATTGGTGTAGGACACGGCTGCCGTCACACCGATGGTTTCGGTGAAGGGGACAACCACATTGGCGTCGAGAATGTAACGATCATCATCGCGGGCTTCCTGTTCGCCAACCGGGAAGCGCATGTCACCGGCGTCATGCTCGGAAATGCGGTAGGCCGCACCGACGCTGAACGACATGGGCAGGGTGCCCGGCAGGGGCGAGCCGCCAACAATGTGGGTTGCGCGAACCGAGAAGTCCCACGCATCCGACGACCAGATCTCGCCGCCACCGGCGGCCACAATCGCATCAGCATTGGTCATGATGTAATCGGCTTTGGCGGTGATGGTGGTTTCGTCCGACAGTTTGAAACCGGCCTGGGCAGTGAACTGATGCTCATCAGCTTCACGCTCTTCGGCAATCGGGCGGTCGTCTGAGTTGAAATAGGTCTCAAGCGTGTACTGGTAGCCCAGACCAAGCGTCAGATCGTCGGTCACCCGGACATTGCCGAGCAGGCCGCCGCCGGCACCCAGATTGTAGCTCTTCTCGCCGAGGAACAGATAATCGACTTTGACGTACGGCTTCAGCGTCACGCTGTCGAGCTGCTCGTCACCAAGGCCGAATTTCACGCCCGAGCGGGTTTCGGCATAGATCGCGTTCACTTCATCAACGTCGAACTGATAGGCACCATAAAGCTGGGCATTGGTTTCCCAGATGGCGCGCTGCCAGTCGCCGATGCGGCGGACATGGCTCAACGCCGCCGAGGCGAAGACGTTAAAGTCGTCTTGCTCGTCAGCCGAGGGATCAAGGCCGACATCCGCAAAATCTTCAATACCGCCATTGGCGTTGGTCTGATAGGCGATACCCAGCGCAATCGTACCGGTGGTCAGCTCGGTCATCATGCGGCGGTCGATCACCGTCACATACTCATCGATCCGGCCTTTCAGCTCAGGCGAGGCTGACGGCGCGCTGCCGACCGATTCAAACAACGGCTTGGCTTTTTCGAAGTCGCCGGTCTTGAAATAAAGCACCGCCAGTTCGAGTTCGGCGCGATAAAGCCCCGATTTGGAAGCAGTGAGTTTTTCCAGCGCGCGGATCGCCTCTGACGTGTAACCAAGTTCAGCGGCAGTCATTGCGCGTGTAAAGGCAATCCGGTCATCATCCGGGTTGGCCAGAGCAGCGGCCCTCAGGCGTTCAAGCTGAGCTTCTTTCTCAGCCCGTTGATCGGCGGTCATTTCGGCGCTTTGCGCAAAGGCCGGCGCAGCGGAACCCACGGCAAATACTGCCAGAATCCCGGCAATTGCCGTGCGCGTACGCAGCGCAGTGGTAAACGTGTTAAACGAGTTCAGGCGCATCGAGACATCCCTTTTCCCAGCCGCTCTTCATTTGAACGCACTGAACCGCACCGAACCGGCTAAATCAAGTCGCAATCGCCCTTTTTTGCTGCGAAGCCGAACTGTCGCGGCATGAATGCAACAGCGTATGGATTTCTCCAATATGACGCAATCTGTGCTTCACCACCGGCGGTTGTTGATTAAAGTAGGGGCCAACGATTAACCGGAGAGAAACCATGACAACGCGGACTGCGATCTTGAACGGGGTGAGCGGCATTGCCTTTGGTCTGATGCTGGGCCTTGCAGCCCCTGTGGCGGCACAGGAAGCCACGGATGATCCGTGTGCGGGCGACGGGCTGAGCTTCCTTGAGGATGCCAATTCCGATTGCGCGGGCACCGAGCCTGATTTCCTGAGCGATTTGGATGATAGCGGCAGCACTGAAGAACTTGATTTCGGTGTATCCGAAGAAGAGCCTGCCACCGATGACAGCATGGCTGCGTCGGAAGAGCCCGCAGAAGAGCCGGTTGAAGAAGAAAGCGCCGCGGGCGAAGACCCCACGCTTGAAGATGAAAGCCTGATCACCAGCGCGGAAGGTGATGGCGCGACCGATGGCATGTCCGATGAGATGACCGACGGCGAAACTGCAGCCGCGAGCGGCGAGGGCGATGCGGGCCTTGAAGGCGAAGGCACCGAAACCGCGTCGGACGATCCCATTGAAGAAGACACTAATATTCTTGCCGGCGCCGATGGTGATGCCACCGATGGCGCGATGAACGGTACTGATGGTGATGGCACCGAAACTGCCGCAGGCACCTCGGATGCTGAACTTGATGCGCTGTTTGGCGATGGCTTCACCGATGGTGACACCGCTGCAGCGGGTGAAGAGGGGCTGGAAGGCGACGGCACCGACACCGCGTCTGACGATCCCATCGAAGAAGACACCAATATTCTTGCCGGTGCTGATGACGGCAGCACGAGTGGCAGTGATGGCGATCTGACCGATCCCAATCTGGCGGCCGGTTCGGTCGGCGGCGACGCTGAAGATCCCGGCGTGGACGATTCGCTCGAAATCGCTGCTGACGATGACGGCAATGATGACAATTCATCCGCTGTGTCCTCGGCTGCCAACAATGGCCTGATCATCATCTCGGCGGCGGATGCCGGCGATCCGTTGATCGGTCTGGGCGTCAGCCCTGACCTGTCGCAATTGATCACTGTTGGCGATCCGTCCAATCTCGACTCGCTGGTTGATGTCGGTGTGCTGGCCCCGGCCGGTGATCAGGCGGCGTTGGTCAACGCGACGGTGGCCGATGGTCTCGATAGCGGCATTGAAAGCCTGGTCGGTGTTGATCTGGGCGGCGACTCCATGCTTGGCAACAATAACAATCTGGTTCAGCTGACGCTGGGCAGCACCTTTGCACCGCTGGCCGACGCGCTGGCTGGTCAGACGACGCTTCTGGCCCCGCTCAAGCCGATCCTGGATCTGGGTGTGCAAAACTAAATCTACCTATTCCGCACTCGGGGGAGTTCGGGGAACGGCGGAAGAGGCGGTGGCCGAGGGGGACACCGCCTCTTCTCTTTTTGGGTACCGAAGTTTTCGGGCTTGCCTTATAGTGATCTGGTCATTGGGTGTGGCGCCTTTTTCCAATGTCGCGTGGTTGCTATGAAAATTTCCACTTTGATGATTGCAGGCCTGATTTCGCTGGCCAGCCCTGTGATGGCGCAAGACCCCTCGCTGCTTGATCAGATCTTGCCGCCGATCCAGGCAGATGATGGTGCGCCGGGGAGCTTGCCGCTCGAGCCGGACTTTTCCTTGGTCGATCCCACCCAGTTGCGGGCGGTTGAAGCGCCTGCTGCGGCGGGAATGAGCCTTGCGGGTGAACTCGGGGCAGCGAAAGTCATGTCGTTTTCCCAGCAAGGCAATGTCACGCCTGATTATCTTTTTCAGCCCCTGCTTCCGGTTCTGCCACTGCTGGAATTTTATGGATATAATTGAGGCTTGCGGGTTTTGGCCCGCCGGTCGCCCAATCGAGCAGTTCCACCAGATGCACCGTCTTAGGCGCATCATGGGCGTTGAGCTGGGTGATACAGCCGACATTGCTGGATACCGTCACGACCGCGCCCGTGCGGGCAAGGCTTTGGGACTTGCGTGCGCCAATGGTGGCTGACAGCTCGGGCTCAAGCAGCGCATAGGTGCCCGCCGCCCCGCAGCACAGATGCGGCTGTGCTGGAATAACGGGCTCAACCCCGATGCGGCGCAGAAGGGCGGCCGGCGCGTCACGCTCCCCCATGCCATGCTGCAGGGTACACGGCAGGTGAAGGGCGATCTGTTTGGGCGCCTCTTGCGGCAGGCCCGCCCCTTCAATCAGCTGATGCCGGTTGAGGAATGTTGAGATATCCATCAGCCGGGCGGCCACCCGTCTGGCGCGCGCGTCACCGGGGAAGAGCGTCGGGTAATCGGCAATCATCGGCCCGCAGCCAGATGTGTTGACCACAATCGCATCCACACCGTGATCAATCTCGGATGCGAAGGCGTCGAGTGTTTTGCGCGCCGCCTTGAGGCTTGTTTTTGTGTCGCCCAGATGATGGGCGAGCGCCCCGCAGCATCCCGCGTCCCGCTTCACAATCACCTCGACGCCCAGACGGGTCAAAAGCCGCATGGTGGCTTCATTGATGCCGGGCGCAATCGCCTGTTGGGCGCAGCCGGTCAGCAGCACAACACGCAATCCTTTGGCGGCAGACGGCGTAAAGCGTGCAGCGCGATCAAAAATTTCGCCACGGGGCAGCGATTGCGGCGCATGGGCCAGGCCCTGCCGCATCACGGCAGGCAGAAGACGGCGAATGGGTGCAGCAAGCGGGGCAAACATCAGCGCAAGGCGGAACAGGCGGGGGCGCATCAAAAGCCCAGTCAAGGCACGCCGCGTCACCCGGCTGGCGGCGGGCCGCGCCGGTTCAAGCCGCGCCCGGGCAATGTCGGCCAGATGACCATATTGCACGCCCGACGGACAGGTCGTCTCACAATTGCGGCAGGTCAGGCAGCGGTCGAGATGATGCTGCGCGCTCGCCTGCGCCTCATCGCCTTTTTCTAAAAAATCGCGGATCAGCCAGATGCGCCCGCGGGGCGAGTCGCGCTCATCCCCGGTTGCCAGATAGGTCGGACAGGTCGCCGTGCAAAAGCCGCAATGCACGCAGGCGCGCAAGATGGCATCAGCGGCTTTGATGTCGGGCTCGGCCAGTTGGGCGGGAGTGAAGCGGGTTTCCATCAGCCCTCCGCAAAGCTCAATCGGCCGGGGTTGAACAGGCCCAGCGGATCAAAACTTTCGCGCAGCCGGTGCGACAGGATGCGTTCGGCCGTGCTGATGGGGCCTGAAAAAGCGATGTCCTGCCGCTGTTGTTTTGAGCCGCGCAACAGCTTGCGATGCCCGCCCAAAGCTGCGACCTGCGCAAGCGGATCAGCGCCGGCAAAGACAATTCGGCCGCCGCCCCAGTCGGCCAGCAACCGCCCCCCGCTCACTTGCGCGACAAAGGCGGGCATGGCGGTCGGCGGCAAAGCGATCAGCCACACCAAAAGTTCATCATGAAAGGCAGTGAGATCGCGCAACCGCGCCCATAGCTCGCTCGAGGCTGCCCCCTCCACCACAGTGCCATTGCGCAGATCGCGCAATTTCTTGAGCCGGTCTTCAACCGACAGCGGGGTGCCTTCCAGCCGGAGATAGACCAAGGAGAATTCAGGATCATACAGCGCCGCCGACACCGCCTGCGCGCTCGACAAGGCAGCCGTCATGACCGTACTGGCATCACCAGGGGATTCAACCTCGGCGTAAAGCGTTGCTTCATGATCGGGTTTGGGCAAAACCTTGAGCGTGACATCGGTCATGATGCCGAGTGTGCCGAAGCTGCCCGCCATCAATTTGGGGATGTCATAGCCGGTGACATTCTTCATCACCCGCCCGCCAGACCGCATCAGCTCCGCCCGGCCATTGACCCAGTGACAGCCGAGCAAAAAGTCGCGTGCCGCGCCTGCCGAAATCCGGTTGGGGCCCGACAGGCCACACGCCATCACACCACCAATCGTCTGGGCTGTGCCATCGCTGTGCCACAGATGACACCAGTTGGGCGGATCAAAGGCAAGCTGCTGGCCCTGTTCAGCCAGCGTCTCCTGAATGAGGGGCAGCGGCGTTCCCGCCCTGGCTGACAGCACAAGCTCTTCTGGTTCATAAAGCGTTACGCCCGACAGGGCCGACAGGGAAATGACCCGGTCGGCATCGACCCCGGGACCAAAGGCACGCTTGGTGCCATGACCCTCAACGCCCACGCGCCATTTGTTCCTCACCGCATCGCCCATCAGGCCGACCAGCTCTGCCTCGTCTATGGGGGTTTCGATCACAGCCGCTCAAGCTCCGGGAAGCGCAGCTTGCCGCCATGCACATGCACCTGGCCCAGTTCGGCGCAGCGATGCAGCTTGGGGAACACTTTGCCGGGATTGAGCGCATGGGCCGGATCAAACGCGCATTTGATGCGCTGCTGCTGTTCAAGCTCTGCCTCGGTGAACATGGTGTGCATCAGATCACGCTTTTCAACGCCGACGCCATGCTCGCCCGTCAGCACCCCGCCCATCTTGACACACAGTTTGAGAATGTCGGCGCCGAAGGCTTCTGCGCGTTCAAGCTCATCATCCTTGTTGGCATCATACAGGATCAGCGGGTGCAGATTGCCGTCTCCGGCGTGAAAGACATTGGCGACGCGCAGGCCGTAATGGGCCGACAGCCGCGCCATTTCTTCCAGCATGGCGGGCAATTGCGCGCGCGGAATGGTGCCGTCCATGCAGTAATAATCGGGTGAGATACGGCCCACGGCGGGGAAGGCTGCTTTGCGTCCCGCCCAGAACAGGTTCCGTTCAGCCTCGTCGGTTGAGGCGCGTTCAAAGCTTGCGCCGGTCCGGCGGGCAAGGGTGATGACTTGTTCGACCCGTTCATCGACTTCGGCTTCGGGGCCATCCAGTTCAACGATCAGCAGCGCTTCCAGCCCGCGGGGGTAGCCTGCATGGACGAAATCATCCGCCGCCTCGATGGCCAGCGTGTCCATCATCTCAAGCCCGGCGGGAATGATGCCCGCCCCGATAATTGCACCGACCGTCCTGCCCGCATCGACGCTTTTGTCAAAGCCGAGCAGAACCGCGCGCGCCGAAGGCGGGCTGGGCAGCATGCGCACGGTCACTTCGGTGACAACGCCGAGCAGTCCTTCCGAGCCGGTTAATATGCCGAGCAAATCGTAGCCCGCCGGATCAAGCTGCTTGCCGCCCAGCCGCAAAACCGTGCCGTCCATCAAAACGAGTTCGAGGCCCAGAAGATTGTGCGTCGTCAGCCCATATTTAAGGCAGTGGACCCCGCCTGAATTCTCCGCCACGTTCCCGCCAATGGTGCAGGCAATCTGGCTGGAGGGATCGGGTGCGTAGTAAAAGCCGCGATGCTTGACCGCCTCGGTCATGGCCAGATTGGTGACGCCGGGGCCTGCGGTGATGGTGCGATTGTCATAGTCAATGTCAGTGATCTGGTTGAACCGCGCCATGACGAGCAAAATGCCGTCTTCAAGGGGCAGGGCACCGCCCGACAGCGAGGTTCCCGCCCCGCGCGGCACCACCTTGATCGCGTGGGCGTTGGCATAAGACAGGATTGCGGCCACCTCGGCCGTGGTCGAGGGTAGGACCGCCACCAGCGGCAGCGTACGATAGGCGGAAAGGCCGTCTGATTCGAAGGCGCTCAACCCCGCCCGGTCATCAATGACCGCCTGGGGATCGGCGACACAGCCGCGCAGCGCGCGCACAATCTCGTCACGGCGCGCCAATGTTTGCGGATCGGTCGGGGGCATGGACAGTCGGCTCATGGCGGCTACCATAAGGCTTTGATGCGGGGGAAAAAAGCATGGTGATTGAAGCGGGTGACACTGTGGCGCTGCTGGGGGTGATGTTTGCCCTGATTGCGCTGGGTCATTTCATTGACAAGACCCCCCTGGGCAAGAGCCTGTCGGGGGTCATCTGGGTGATTTTCGGCGCCATGGCGCTCAGCAATCTGGGGGTCGTGCCGATGGCCGCCCCTTTGTACGATCTGATCTGGGATCTGGGAATACCGCTGGCTGTGTCGCTGCTTTTGTTTCACGCCAATCTGCTGCGCATTCTGGGGGAGTCCGGCCGCTTGCTGATCGCCTTTGTGATCGGCGCGACCGGCACGGTGCTGGGCGTGTTTGCCGGGCTTCAGTTGGTTGATCTGGGCGCGGATGCCCCTGCGCTCGCGGGCATGTTCACCGGCACCTATATTGGCGGGTCGGTCAATTTTGCCGCCGTCGCCGATGCCACGCAATTTGCGGGCAATGAAAGTGCGATGTCAGCGGCTGTTGCGGCCGACAATATTGCGGGCACCCTGTTTTTGATCGTGCTGGCCAGCCTGCCCGCCTGGGCCATCGCCAGGCGCTATTTTGTGGTTGCAAGCGATACAGTCAAAGGCGAGGAGGCCGAGGCCGAAGCACATCCGCCCGCCCACACAATCCTTGATCTGCCGATCAGCCTGGCGCTCGCGTTCGGCATTGTCTTTGCGTCGGACTGGATCGCCGGGGCGCTCGGCATCGGCTATTTGTCGATCCTGTTTGTCACCGCGATCACGGTGGGGCTTGCCACGCTGCTGCCCGGCCCCATGGGCAAGCGGGCAGGCGCCTATGATTTTGGCCTGCTGGTCATGTATCTGTTTTTCTTTGCCATTGGCGCGGGCGCCGATGTCGGGGCGATGCTCAATAAGGGCGTGGACCTGTTCATCTTCGCCAGCGTGATCATCGCTGTGCATTTTGCCGTACTTCTGGCGGGCGGCAAGCTCTTCAAACTTGAGATTTCAGAAATGGTGATTGCGTCCAACGCCTGTGTTTTGGGCGCAGCGACGGCGGCTGCGCAAGCCGGGGCCATGGGCTGGCGGGCGTTGGTGACCCCGGCTATTCTGGTTGCGACGCTGGGCTATGCGGGGGCGTCCTTTTTGGGTGTGCTGGTCTTTGAGATCCTGTCGCCCTGACACGCAAGCCGGTCTTGAACCGACCCCTATTCGGCCCCATATGAGAAAGACCGAAGCGGCCCGTTTGGGGGCTTCGGCCTGACTGGTGTGAGCGCTTCTGAGGAAGGCCCACGCACCCTCGCTTGTTAAAGGAGGTCCGGCATGGCCCGCATGTCACCCTTGAATAGCCCGCTTTTGCTGGGTTTCGACGAAGTTGAGCGTATGCTCGACCAGATCGCGAAATCAGCCAATGACGGCTATCCGCCCTATAATATCGAACAGATTGGCGAGAATGAGCTTGGCATCACCATCGCGGTGGCCGGTTTTTCCCGCGAGGAATTGAGCGTCACCGAAGACGGCAACAAGCTGGTCATTCGCGGCCGCCAGGAAGATGACCCCACACGGGTGTTCCTGCATCGCGGGATCGCCGCGCGCCAGTTCCAGAAAAGTTTTGTGCTGGCAGACGGCATCGAAGTCGTTGGGGCTGATCTCGACAATGGTTTGTTGTCGATCCGTCTGCAGCGGCCCCAGCCCAACACGCAAGTGCGCGAGATTGCCATTGGCGCATCACGCCCCGCCGCCCGCGTCGCGCTTGACGACGCGGCGGAATAATTTTTGTGAGTGATTGAAAGGCAGGCCGACCATGGATGCCCCCAATATCAATGAAACCAACACCCGCCTGACGGATGCACAAGCCCTGATGATGGCCGACGACAAGGCGGTCTATGTCAAACCGGTGTCGGTGGCGGAGCTGGCCGAAGATCCCGAACTGGGTGACCGGTTGGCCCATGCGCCCGCCGATCAGGTGCTTTATGCGGTTCACACCAATGATGGCCGCCGGGTGGCGATTGTCGACAGCCGGGATGCCGCCTTTGCGGGTGCCCGCCAATATGACATGGAGCCCTATTCAGTTCACTGAGGCGGGACCTATTGTGCGGTGTCGTGTTCGGTAATCAGCGCAAGGATCGCTTCGGCGGTTTCACAGCCGCGCAGCTTTTCGACAAAGCGTGTGTCACGCAGCAGCCGTGACACGCGCGCCAGCGCCTTTAAATGATCCGCTCCGGCCCCTTCGGGCGCGAGCAGCGCGACCATAATGTCGACGGGCTGGTCATCAATCGATTCAAAATCAATACCCTGGTCAAGCTTGGCAAACAGCACGTGAAGCTTGTCGAGATCAGCAAATTTGCCGTGCGGCACGGCGGTGCCATGGCCAACGCCGGTTGAGCCCAGCCGCTCGCGTTCAAGCAGGGTTTCAAACACAAGACGCGGTTGAAGCCCGGTAACATCGGCGGCCAGATCGGCAAGCGCCTGCAGGGCCTGCTTCTTGCTGGTCGCTTTCAAACGCGGCTGGATACCGCGCGCGGTGATAAGTTCGCTGAGCTCCATGATGGAGGGGCTCCCCTTCCTCAAAACCAAGCCCGCGCCCGATGGGGCGTGCGGTCCGAGGCTTTAAATGCGCGGCTGGTTGATCAATTGGGGCGCCCTGTAGCATGGGCAAAAGGGCGCGTCCAGTGCGCCCTTTTGCGTGTGCAAGCCGCCTTAGGAGGCTTTGGCCAGGCTTTGATTGGCCGGATCGATCCAGCCGACATGGCCATCGGCCCGGCGATAGACCACATTGATCCCGCCATGGGCGGCGTTTGAGAACACAAGCGCAGGCGCCTCGCCCAGATCAAGCTGCATCACCGCTTCGCCCACCGTCATGGTGCGGATGGCCTTGGTGGTTTCAGCCACGATGATCGGATCAAGGGTTTCGGGTTCTTCGACGCTGGCTTCTTCACCCTTCAAGATGAAATAGGGCGAGTCTTCGGCCGGCAGTGGTGCTGAACTGTGATGATCATGATGGTTTTTCAGCCGGCGCTTGTAGCGGCGAACGCGCTTTTCAAGCTTTTCAGCGGCTTCATCAAACGCACCATAGACATCACCGCCTTCGGCATGGGCCTGCAGCGTCATGCCCGAGGCGAGATGCACCGAACAGTCGGCGCGAAACATGGACCCTTCATGGGTGAATGTGACATGGGCATCAACCGTGCGTTCAAAATATTTGGTGATACCTGTTTCAAGCCGGTCATTGACATGCTGCGTGAGCGCGTCGCCAAGATCGATATGCTTGCCTGTCACTTGAATTTGCATAGGTCCGTCCCCTTTGTTGGGCCAGACAAGCCGTGCGCTTGCCCGGCAATTACGCATGCGGTGGCACCTTTGGTGTCTCGCCGCTCTTTGGGGCGGATGCCGAGATATGGCACCCGTCAACATCAAAAGTATGAGCCTATTTTGCGGCTTGGGAAAGCCTAGAGCGCCACTTTTTTATGCCGCCGGCGCACCGATGAGGGCGGAATTTCCAAAGATTCCCTGTATTTTGCGACAGTCCGTCGCGCAATCACGATGCCGTCGGCTTTGAGCAGGGCGGTGATCTTGTCATCGGACAGGACTTTTTGGGGATCTTCCTTATCGATCAGGGCCTTAATGCGGTGGCGGATGGCGTTGGCGGCGTGCGCTTCGCCTTCGTCCCCGGCCGCCTGAAGCTTGGCGGAGAAAAAGAATTTAAGCGGCTGGACCCCGCGTTTGGACACCAGCGTCTTGTTCATTGCCGCGCGGGAGACGGTGGATTCATGCAAGCCGATCTCCTCGGCGATCATCTGGAGCGTGAGTGGCTTGAGCGCGGTGATCCCTTCGCGGAAATAGCTTTCCTGCTTGGCAACCAGGGCACCAGCCACCGACAGCAGCGTTTCGGCCCGCTGGTTGAGGCTGCGTTTGAGCCACGAGGCCGCCGCATATGTTTCGGTCAGATAGGCCCGTTCCTCAGCCGAGCGCGTGGCCGCCTTGGCCATGCGGTAGGTGCGTTCGGACACCAGCACTTTGGGCAGCACGTCGGGGTTCAGCTCAATACCGAAACTGCCATCGGCATTTTCGCTGACCAGAATGTCGGGGGCGGCAAGCTCGGTATCTGTGCGCGGCGCAAACACAAGACCCGGCTTGGGATCAAGGCTCAAAATCTCGCGGATCAGATCGGCGATGTCGTCATCATCAAGGCCGGTGGCTTTTTTAAGGCCCGCAAAGTCCCGCGCCGCCACCAGGTCGAGCCGGTTGAGGGCGGCTTGCATGGCCGGATCAAGCCGGTCGCGCGCTTCCAGTTGCAAGCCCAGACAATCACGCACCGAAAGCGCAAACAGGCCCGCAGGTTCAAAGTGCCGCGCCAGCCTGAGGCGCACGCTGTCCAGCCGGTCGGCAGGGATCGCCAGGCGCATCGCCATATCCTCAAGCGCCTCGCCGAGATAACCGGCATCGGACAGCGCGCCGATCAGCTCATGGGCGGCAGCCCGGTCGGTCGATGACAGGCTGAGGTCTGAAAGACCGGCTTCCAGAAATTCATGCAAAGACGGGTCCGATGCGCCGAGCCGCTCGAAGTCGAAATCCTCGCCGCCGCCCGTGCTGGCTTCGGGATAGAGCGCGTCAGAAGGCGTATCGAGCGCTTCTGCGGCGATCTCAAAGGCGGCTTCGCCGGTTTCGTCGGTGGCGGTGATGTCGGATTCGCGTTCGGCCCGGCTTGAAGTTTCAGCCCGCTCCAGCAGGGGGTTTTGCTCCAGCGCTTTTTCAACAAAGGCGTCAAGTTCAGGGCCGGCCATTTGCAGAATTTCAATCGCCTGCTTGAGCTCGGGCGTCAGCTTGAGCGACTGGGTCTGTTTGAGATGAAGCCGTGCCCCGAGCGCCATGATCGGCCTACAGGCTGAACCGGTCGCCCAGATAGACGCGGCGAACCTCAGCATTGGAGACAATTTCTTCAGGCGTGCCTTCAATCAGCACCCGGCCATCATGAATGATGGCCGCCCGGTCAATGATCTCCAGCGTCTCACGCACATTATGGTCGGTGATCAACACGCCAATGTCGCGGTCTTTCAGATGGGCGACCAGCTCGCGAATATCGCCGATCGCAATCGGGTCAATTCCGGCAAAGGGCTCATCCAGCAAAACGAAAGAGGGTTTGGAGGCGAGCGCCCGGGCAATCTCGACCCGCCGGCGTTCACCGCCCGACAAAGCGCGCGCCGGGGTCTTGCGTAAATGGGTGATCGAAAACTCTGCCAGCAGATCATCAAGCATGGCCTCGCGGGTGGAGCGGCTGGGCTCAATCACCTCAAGCACCGCGCGAATATTCTGCTCAACCGTCAGTCCGCGAAAGATCGATGCCTCTTGCGGCAGATAGCCGATGCCGAGCCTTGCGCGGCGATACATGGGCAGATGGGTAACATCGGCACCATCAAGCAGGATTTGACCCTCATCAGGGTCCACAAGGCCGATCACCATATAAAAGGTTGTCGTCTTGCCCGCGCCATTGGGGCCCAGCAACCCCAGCACCTCGCCGCGTTGCAGGGTCAGCGACACGCCGCGCACAACAGGCCGTTTGGCAAAGCTCTTCATCACGCCGCGCACCATCAGGCCGCGATTGGTGTAGGCAAGGGTGGGGCCATCGGCCTGGGCGAGACGTTTATCCATCACGGTGCCTCGCCATTTTTGTCAAGGCTTTGGGGATTGAACACCGCCCGCACCCGGCCTTGATTGCGCGGGCCGCCTTCAATCCGGCTCAAGCCCGACACCAGATCAATCACCAGTGTTTCGCCTTCCAGCGTGTTGCCCGAATAGACAAGCTGGACATTGCCGGTGAGTTTGATGAGGCCGCGATCCACCAGATAGATCATATGGTTGGCCTCAGCACTTTCGGTTTGGCTGGTCAGCGTGACCCGGCCATTGGCTTCCACCCGGCTGATCGGGCCCTGGCCTCTTTGCTTGTCAGGTTCGGGATTGTAGCTCAGCGCCAGGGCTTGCGCGCGCATGGTGAGCTGGCCTTGCGTGGCCACGACCTGACCGCGGAATATCGCCTTTTGCTCGGACTGGACCAATTCAAGCTTGTCGGAATTGACCTCAATGGGGTCGCTGCGGCTGGCCTTGAAGCTTTCAAAGGACAGGCCTTCCTGCGCAAGCGCCGAGCGTGCCGGAGGCATGGTGAGACACAGGCAAATTGCCAATCCAACAGCGCGCATCATGGCAGGGCCTCACCGCGATATATCAATTTCACATGTCCCGAAAAGATGATGCGATTGCCTTCTTCGGTGACTTCAAACCGGTCCGCGCGGATCGACCCCATGGGGCCATCGGCGGTGAGGGGCTGGTCGGACCCGCCCGCACCCATCGCCACATCATAGCGCAGATTGCCGGCCGCCAGCGTATAGCCCATGGCGGAATTGAGCGCGACGGGGCCATCAAGCGCGAGCTGCTTGTCGGTGGTGTGATAGCGCCCGGTGGGGGCCGACAGAGTGAGCGCGCCATCCTTGGTTTCAAGTTCGGCGCGGATGCGGTCAAGTTCCACCAAGGCGGGGTCCTGCATGGTCTGGCGTGCCGCATCGGCCTGCACCAGAAAGGGTTCACCCTTTTCGGTCTGGCCGCGATAGCGCGGATTGATCATGTTGATGGTATTTGATTCCACCTCGACATCCGAGACGGTCACCTCAACCGGGGTGGTATCAAGCTGCGGCCAGGCAAGGATGGCGCCGATAATGCCAAGTGCGAGCAAAGGCAACAGGATGCGCCAGCGCCGTACGGCGGCTGTATAAGCGCCGCCCGCACGCTTGGGTGTGATGATCTCGGCGGATTGTGAGTGATCAGACAAAGCCGGCCCTCAAACAATCATGAATATGCAGAATGCCGACAGGCTTGGGGGCAGGCTTGGTCTCATCCCCGTCGGCCACGACAAACAGACAGGTGATGTTGCGGTCATTCATGAAACCCAATGCCTCGGCGACCAGCGCGCCTTGGCGGATTGTTTTCGGCCCCGGTGTCATCACCTCGGTGGCGTTGTGATCAATCAGCGTGCGGCCATCCTTTGGTTCCAAATGCCGGCGCAAATCCCCATCGGTGATGATGCCCAGCAATCCGCCTTGCTCATCGACCACGCCGGCCGCGCCAAAGCTTTTCGACGTCATGGTCAGCAGCACATCATGCATCGGCGCGCCTGCTGGGATCAGCGGCAATTCGCTTGCGGCATGCATCAGTTCAGCCACCACCATCAATTGGGTGCCAAGCTTGCCGCCGGGATGAAAAGTCTTGAACTGTTCAGCGGTAAAATCGTGCCGCTCCATCAAGGCCATGGCGAGCGCATCGCCCAGCGCCAGTGTCATGGTGGTGGAAGTGGTCGGCGCCAGCCCGTTGCGGCAGGCTTCCTCAACCGGCGGCAGTAACAGTTTGATGTCCGATGCGTTGAGCAGGCGGCTTTGGGGTTTCGACGCAATGCCGATCATCGGGATCGAGAAGCGTTTGGCGTGCGCAATGATGTCGCCAAGCTCAGCGGTTTCTCCTGAATTCGACATGACAAGCAGAACATCATCCCGTGTGATCATGCCCAGATCGCCATGGCTGGCTTCACCGGGATGCACAAAATGGGCAGGGGTGCCGGTCGAGGCCATGGTGGCGGCGATCTTGCGCGCAATATGGCCCGATTTGCCCATGCCGGTGACGATCACCCGGCCCTTGGCGCGTTCAATCACGTCCAGCGCCTGGGTGAACTCGGTCCCCAGCGCGTCGGCCAGGGCGCTTAACCCCTGCGCGCCCAGCCCAAGAGTGTGGCGCGCAACCTCAAGATCGGTCGCGCGGCCAAGATGCGGCTTGGCGGCGGTGCTGGTCATGGTGCAATCCTTAACAAAGTCGTTCAGCAACTTGGCACGAAATTAGCTTGGCCCGCAATTGTCGAGCCATAACAAGCCTGTGTGCCACTTCGACCCGTGACGCTCTTGGCGGCGGTGCAGTGTCGCTGCCCGCTCAACCGGCCGTAAGCGACATTAATGCGCGAATATGTCCAAATCGGGCCAGCCGCCGAGATCAAGCTCGGCCCGGGCGGGCAAAAAGCGGAAGCAGGCGTCGGCCAGATGGGTGCGGCCCTCGCGCGCCAGCATGGCATCAAGCCGGTCTTTGAGCCGGTGCAGATAAAGCACGTCGGACGCCGCATAGGCCATTTGCGCCTCAGTCAGCGTGTCCGCGCCCCAGTCGGAGCTTTGCTGCTGTTTGGACAGATCGACGTCGAGCAATTCACGGCACAGATCTTTCAGACCATGCCGGTCGGT
This sequence comes from Alphaproteobacteria bacterium, assembly GCA_965227065.1. Lineage (GTDB taxonomy): Bacteria > Pseudomonadota > Alphaproteobacteria > SPJN01 > SPJN01 > CBDDFN01. Next base: position 21,851 of record CBDDFN010000007.1, on the reverse strand, counting down.
ATAGGTGCGCACCAGTTTCGAAGCGATCTTGGTGCAATAGACCGGGCTTGTTTCGACACCGAGCGCATGGCGCATGACGGCGACATCAAAGCGGGCGAAGTGAAACAGTTTGAGCCGGTCGGGATCGGTCAGCAGCGCTTTCAGATTGGGCGCGTCATAGGATGAACCTGCTTTGAAGCGCACCAGATGGGCGGTGCCATCCCCGCTTGAAAGCTGCACGACGCACAGCCTATCGCGATGGGGGTTAAGCCCCATGGTTTCTGAATCAATCGCCACAACAGGCCCAAGGTCGAGCCCCGGGGGCAGATCCTCTTCATGAAGTGTGATGCTCATAGACCGGCTCCTTTGTTTGTCATGTGATGCCTCCGCGGGGGGCTGCACTGCAAGTCTTTAATTTGTCCCCATGAGCCTCTATTTCTGAAGGGATGGAGCAGTCGGGGAGATTTTGTCATGGCTTCAAACACGCTTGATCTGGCGCGCAATGTCTTTGCCTCCACCGCGCGCGGCTGGCGCGGCACCGGCGCCGACATCAAGGCCAAGACGCCGGAAAAGATGCTGCAGCTCTATGAATTTGAGAACTGCCCTTACTGCAGGCTGGTGCGCGAGGTGCTGACCGAGCTTCACCTTGATGCCGAAATCTATCCCTGTCCCAAAAACGGCACGCGCTTCCGTCCCGTGGTGGCGGAAAAGACCGGCAAGGCGCAGTTTCCCCTGTTGATCGACCCCAATACCGGGGTCGAAATGCTCGAAAGCGCCGACATTATCGCCTATCTGATCAGCCATTATGGCTCAGGTGCGGAAGGCGGTTTGAAAGCGCCGCGGGCTTTGCAGGTGGCGTCCAGCGGGCTCGCCAGCGCCTGGCGGGGCCGCCGGGGAACCTTTGCCAAGCCCTCCAGACAGCCTGAACAGCTGCTTGAATTGTGGAGCTTTGAAAGCTCGCCCTTTTCGCGGCCGGTGCGGGAGCTGTTGTGCGAGATGGAACTGCCTTACGTGCTGCACAATCTGGGCAAGGAACAGCGCGAAGACTGGGGGCCGCCCAATCTGCGCCCGACCCTCAAGCCTTATACGCCGGTGCCCAATGGCAAGCGCGCGGCCTTTCTGGCCGACACGGGCCAGATGCAGGTGCCGTATCTGGTTGACCCCAATACTGGCGCGGCCCTGTTCGAAAGCGCCGATATCATGGCCTATCTGGAGGAGACCTATGGGGGTTAACGCCCTGTGCGTTCGCGGTGCTTGCAGCCGGGCCAGCAGCAGGGGCGGCGTTTGCCTGCCTCAAGGTCTTCGCGGGCGCGGATGATCCGCCGGTCCCGCGTCGCGGCCTGTTTGGCGTCTTCGATCCAGCAAATCCATTCATTGCGGGCAAGCGGGGTGATGTCCTCCCAGGCCGCCAGCATGGCGGGCGCTTCGACCAGAACCGCCCGCAAATCTTTGGGCAGCTTATGCACAACGCCTGCTGAAATAGATGGGCTTGCCATGATCCGCCACCTTTCGATCCAACCTGCCTGAGTTTAGCGCATCTGTGTCATGCCCGCGCCCCATTTGTGCGGCTTGTTCCGGCGTATGGAGCTTGCCCGCCTACATCGCCTTGCGCTGTGGCCCCGATTGATCGGGGTGGGGCTTGCTTTGGGCCTGTTGGTTGGGGCTAACACGGCCCCGCATGCGGAAGGCTTTGCAGGCAAGCTTGCCGCCGCCGCGCTGGAGCGGACCGGCCATGCGGTCCTGTATGACGGCGCTTATCAGACAATTCCTTATCCCAATGGCGATGTCTCGCCGTTTAAAGGCGTGTGCACCGATGTGGTGATCCGCAGTTACCGGCGGCTCGGCATTGATCTGCAAAAGCTTGTGCATGAAGACATGCGCGCTGATTTCGCCGCCTATCCCTCACAGCGCATCTGGGGGCTCACCAAGCCCGACCCCAATATTGATCATCGCCGCGTGCCGAACCTGCGGGTGTTTTTTGCGCGTCATGGCCAAAGCTTGGCTGTGACCGATGACCCGGCTGCCTACCGGCCCGGCGATCTGGTGACTTGGCGGCTTGCGAACGGCCGGCCCCATATCGGCATTGTCTCAAGCCGCACGACACGGGCGGGCCGCCCCAAAGTGGTGCACAATGTCGGCTGGGGCCCCAAGCTTGAAGACAAGCTTTTTGCCTATGAGCTGACCGGCCATTACCGGTTTGAGCCGCTTGAGGAGCTGGACCGATGAGGGCAGGAGGGAAGATGACGAAACACCGGATCTACACGATGAGCTTTGCGAGCGTTTATCCCCACTATGTTGCCAAGGCCGAACGCAAGGGGCGCACCAGGGCCGAGGTGGATGAGATCATCCGCTGGTTGACCGGCTATACCCAGAAGGCGCTTGAGGGGCAGATCAGGAAGCAGACCGACTTTGAGACGTTCTTTGCCAAGGCTCCGGCGCTGAACCCCAATCGCAGCCTGATCAAGGGCGTGGTGTGCGGGGTGCGGGTGGAAGAGATCGAAGAGGCGCTGATGCAAGAAATCCGCTATCTCGACAAGCTGGTGGATGAACTGGCCAAAGGCAAGGCGATGGACAAGATCCTGCGGGCCTGACCCTAACGCAGGCTGCGCACCAATCCGGGCAGGAAGAAGAGCGGCCAGATCACCAGCGCCAGATTGGTGCCGACCCAGAAGGGGTCAATCTCACCCAGAAGCACCCAGTAAGAGACCGCCATCCCGCCGGCCGTCATGGTCAGGACAAGCGAGATCAGCGCATAGGCGCGCCAGCGCGGATCACCCGCGCGCGCGGCCCGCACCGCCATCAGCCCCATGATGGAAAAGGCGATATCGAGCGGAAAGAACGACCAGTTCCAGGCAATCACGCGGGGGTTTGAGGCATCCGCATACATAACATCGGCGGGGATATGGACCAGGTCCAGCGCCATCAAGGCCGGCACCGTCCAATAGAGGATAAATCCCAAATCGGTAAGGGCGAGAAGCAGGGATAAAGATTTGCTCATCTTGGTCCCCCGGCGGTCTTCTGGAGGCAGCACAGCCTGGCTCGTCCGAAGATGGTGCCCAGGAGAAGACTCGAACTTCCACTCCCTTACGGGAACTAGCACCTGAAGCTAGCGCGTCTACCAATTCCGCCACCTGGGCATGTCGCGGCCTCGCGCGAAACAATCTTCCGCGTCGAGTGGGCGCTTGCAGTAGCGCCCCGCGCGGGCAAAGTCAATCACGGCAATCCAAAATCGGCCCCATGCGGCAAAAATGTATCCTTGGCGGGACGCGGGCGGCTAGGAATCCGGCCCGCCGCGCGGTAAAGACTGCGGGAAGGATTTTGATCTGAGGGATTTGTCATGAGCTTGTCGCGCACCAAGGGAGCAGGCCGTCTGGTCACCGTGTTTGGCGGATCGGGCTTTGTCGGCCGCTATGTCGTTCGGGAACTGGCGCGCGATGGCTGGCGGGTCCGGGTTGCGGTGCGCAAGCCCACCCAGGCCTATTTCCTCAAAACCATTGGTGATGTCGGACAGGTCCAGATCGTTCAGGCCAATTTGCGCGATGCCGAATCGATCGTGCGCGCCTGTGACGGTGCCGATGCGGTGATCAATATGGTCGGCATTTTGAAGGAAACCGGCCGGCAGTCGTTCCAGACCATCCAGCATCAGGGCGCCTTGTGGGTGGCCCAGGCTGCGGAACGCGCGCTGGCCAGCCAGTTCATCCAGATTTCAGCGATTGGCGCGGATGCCGACAGCGAGGCGGTCTATATGCAGACCAAGGCGGCGGGGGAAGAGGCGGTGCGCTCGATCATGCCGCAAGCCACCATCATCCGGCCCTCGCTCGTCTTCGGCACCGAAGATGAGTTCTTCAACCGCTTTGCTTTCCTGTCGACCCTGTTGCCGGTCATGCCCGCCTTTGGCGGCGGCACCACCCGCTTCCAGCCGGTCTATGTGATGGATCTGGCGCGCGGCATTGCCAATGCACTGCTTGATCCCGCGGCGCGCGGCGAGACGTTCGAGATTGGTGGGCCGAAAATCTACACGCTGAAAGAAATCTACGAGCTTGTCCTTGAGGTGGTTGAACGGCCCCGCCCGATCGTCACTGTGCCGTGGGCGATTGCGCGTTTGCAGGGCTCCATGCTGGGTCTTCTGCCCAATGCGCCTTTGACGCGCGAGCAGGTCGTGATGTTGGAAAGCGATAATGTGGTCGCCGATGAGGCCAAGGGGCTCAGCCGTCTGGGGGTGACCGACCTCACCACCGCAGAATCCGTCATCCCGACTTATTTGTGGCGTTATCGCCGCCTGGGCCAGTTCGACGCTGAGTTGCCCTCGTCATAGCCACTCTTCGGGCGTTTTAAACGACCCCGTAGCCCCATCCCAACAAGATGATGCCGAGCACGACGCGGTAGACCGCAAAGGGTGTCATGCTGGCGCGCTTGAGCCATTGCATGAACAGCGCAATGGCGCCAAAGGCGGCAAGCGCCGACAGGCACGCCGCAAGCAGCGCGTCCCGTGTGAGCTGCGCTTCGCCCATCTCTATCAGATCAAGGCCCGCCAGCGTGCCGGCGCCTAGAATGGTGGGGATCGACAACAGCATGGCAAAGCGCGCGGCTTCGGTGCGTGTGTAGCCCAGCGCACGGCCCGCCGTGATGGTGATGCCCGACCGGCTGGTGCCGGGAACCAGCGCAAGACATTGGGCCAGCCCGACCAGTACCGCGTGGACGGGGCTCAACTGGTCAAGCTCCCGCACGCGCGGGCCAAACCGGTCGGCGAGATAAAGCACAATGCCGAACACCAGGGTGGTCCAGCCGATCACCACCAAAGCGCGCAAACTGTCCATCACGCCAAGCTGATGCAGGGCAAAACCGGCAATGACGGCCGGAATGGTGCCGATCACCAGCCCCAAGGCAAGCTTGGCGCCCGGTGTCTGCTTGCCTTGCACCAGTTCAAATCCGCCCCAGGCCGCAGTCAGGCAATCGCGGAAAAAATAGGCAATGACGGCCACCAGAGTGCCAACATGTACGGCGACATCCATCAGCAAGCCCTGATCTTCCGCCCCGGTGACAAAGGGAACCAGCACCAGATGGCCCGAGCTTGAGATCGGCAAAAACTCTGTAATGCCCTGAATGAGGGCCAGAATGATGATTGGTAAAAGTTCCATGCTACGCTCCGCACCGTCCGCTTTCCCTGTTCTGCGGTTAAAGCGCGGAATGCGCAAGAAAAAGGCATATTAGGACCGATAATGTACTAAAATCCGGGATGTCGATTTGACGCGCGGGAAAAGTGGATTTGGGGCGCGGTTAAAAGGTCAGTATGATTGACCTAATGGGACATTTATGCTTTAACCCTGCGCGCCGGGCCAGTATAAAGGCGCGGCAAAACCGGGCGGGACACCCCGCTGCGGAAGAGAGGATTTCAACAGCGCGGATGCGATCATCCCCGTTCCGGGTTTCCCAGAACGGGCTGGTGCGCACCGCGCTTCGCGCCGCCTGAATGTCCGTTCAGCCTGTCTGAGTTCAGGGGGTCGCGCCAGTGAGGGAGTGTGAAGCGATGCCGCAACGCATGCTGAAGTTCATTTCGGTCGATCAGGCGTTTCCTGAGAAGCGCAAGGCCGAACAGCGCCGGGAAGATTTCAATGAAATCTATTCCGAATATGTCAAAGCCAAAGCTGAAGAACAGGCCAGCCGGTGCAGCCAGTGCGGTGTGCCGTTCTGTCAGGTCCATTGCCCGCTGCAAAACAATATTCCCGACTGGCTGAAGCTGACCGCCGAAGACCGGCTGGAAGAAGCCTATGCAGTGTCGGCCTCGACCAACTCCATGCCCGAGATTTGCGGCCGGATTTGCCCGCAAGACCGGCTGTGTGAAGGCAATTGCGTGATTGAGCAATCGGGTCACGGCACGGTCACCATCGGCTCTGTCGAAAAATACATCACCGACACCGCCTTCGAGATGGGCTGGGTCAAGCCGATTGAGCCGGGCCAGGAACGGCCCGAATCGGTCGGCATTATCGGCGCGGGCCCCGGCGGGCTGGCCGCCGCTGAACAGCTGCGCCGCAAGGGCATTCAGGTCCATGTCTATGACCGCTATGACCGGGTTGGCGGATTGCTGGTGTACGGCATTCCCGGCTTTAAACTTGAAAAAGAAATCGTCGCCCGCCGCCACAAGCTCTATGAGGATTCAGGGGTTACCTTCCATCTCAATTTCGAGGTCGGCAAGGATGCAACCCTCACTGAGCTGCGCGACAAGCATGACGCGATCCTGATTGCGACGGGCGTTTACAAGGCACGCGATATTCAGGTGCCGGGTGTTGGCTTGGGCAATGTGGTTCCCGCGCTTGATTATCTCATCACGTCGAACCGGGTTGGGCTGGGCGACAAAGTTGCCGCCTATGAGGACGGCTCGCTCAACGCCGAAGGCAAGAATGTTGTCGTCATCGGCGGGGGAGACACGGCGATGGACTGTGTGCGAACCGCCATTCGCCAGGGTGCCAAATCGGTCAAATGCCTCTATCGCCGGGACAAGGAAAATATGCCGGGTTCGATGCGCGAGGTTGCGAACGCCGAAGAAGAGGGCGTTCATTTTGAATGGCTCGCCGCGCCGAAAGCCTTTTTGGGCGACGAGAACGTCACCAAGGTCCGCGCCATCAAGATGCAATTGGGCCTGCCTGACAGTTCTGGCCGCCGCAAGCCTGAAGAGCTTGAAGGCTCCGATTATGATTTGCCCGCCGATCTGGTGATCAAGGCGCTGGGCTTTGACCCTGAAGATATTCCCGGCCTGTTTGGCGAGCCTGACCTTGAAGTGTCGCGCTGGGGGACGATCAAGGCGGATTTGCGCACCCAGATGACCTCGGTCGACGGCGTGTTCGCCGCCGGTGACATTGTCCGGGGCGCTTCGCTTGTTGTCTGGGCGATCCGCGATGGCCGCGACGCCGCCCAATCAATTGAAACCTATCTCAATGCAAGCAGCCAGTCCGCGTCCGATGCGATGCGCGCTGCGAGCTAGGAGGTCTGCCCAATGAAAAACTACGTTAAAAACTATCTGTCGAACCAGGCGCGGCTTGAAAATGAAGCCCATCTTGATCTGACCCCGCGCGATGCCTGCGGCGTCGGCATGATTGCGGCCATTGACGGCAAGCCCTCGCGCCGCGTGGTCGAGCTTGGCATTGATGCGCTCAAAGCCGTGTGGCACCGGGGTGCGGTCGATGCCGACGGCAAGACCGGCGATGGCGCGGGCATTCATGTCCAGATCCCGCAGGATTTCTTCCGCGAGCAGGTGGAGCGTACCGGCCATGCAACCGGTGATCAGCGCATTGCGGTCGGCATGATGTTCCTGCCGCGCACCGATTATGGCGCGCAGGAAGTGTGCCGGACCATTGTTGAAACCGAATTGCTCAATTTCGGCTACTACATTTTCGGCTGGCGGCAAGTGCCGGTCGATGTTTCGGTCATCGGCTCGAAAGCCAATGCCAGCCGCCCCGAAATTGAACAGATCATGTTTACCTCCAGCCGCGACATGGACGATGAGGCGTTTGAGCGTGAGCTTTATCTGGTGCGCCGGCGCATTGAAAAGCGCGTGCAGGCCGCGTCCGTGAACGGATTTTATGTCTGTTCGCTATCGTGCCGCTCGGTCATCTATAAAGGCATGTTCCTGGCTGAAGAGCTGTCGGTCTTCTATCCCGATCTGACCGACACGCGCTTCCAGTCGACCTTTGCGATTTATCACCAGCGTTATTCGACCAACACATTCCCCGCCTGGTCGCTGGCCCAGCCCTTCCGCATGTTGGCCCACAATGGTGAAATCAACACTGTCAAAGGCAACACCAACTGGATGAAGAGCCATCAGATCCGCATGGCGTCCGAAGCCTTTGGCCAGTTCGGCGATGACATCAAGCCGATTGTCCAGCCCGGCAGCTCGGACTCAGCTTCGCTGGATGCCGCCTTTGAAGTGCTGGTGCGCGCGGGCCGCACCGCCCCCATGGCGAAGACACTGCTGATCCCCGAAGCCTGGGCCAAACGGGCGACGCTGATGCCTGATGCCCATCGGGACATGTATTCTTATTCAAATTCGATCATGGAACCATGGGATGGTCCCGCCGCCATCACGGCCACCGATGGCCGCTGGGTTGTGGCGGGTCTTGACCGGAACGGTTTGCGGCCCATGCGCTACACGATCACCGATGATCAGCTTTTGGTCGTCGGCTCGGAAACCGGCATGGTTCAGCTTGACGAAGCCCATGTGATTGAAAAGGGCCGCATCGGGCCCGGCCAGATGATCGGCGTCGATCTCGAAGAAGCGCAATTTTATCACGACATTGAATTGAAGGATAAATTGGCGGCCGCCAAACCCTTCAAACAACTGATCGAAAAGGTGACGGCGCTTGATGCCATCATCACGCCCAAAGCGGGCGAGCCGCGCCTGTTTGACAAGACCGAACTGCGCCAGCGTCAGTTGGCGGCGGGCATGTCGCTTGAAGATACCGAGTTGATCATTCACCCGATGGCTGAAGACGCCAAGGAGCCGATCGGCTCCATGGGCGATGACACGCCGCCTGCGGTGATCTCGGACAAATACCGGCCTTTGAGCCACTTCTTCCGGCAGAATTTCAGCCAGGTGACCAACCCGCCGATTGATCCGCTGCGCGAGCATCGGGTGATGTCGCTGCGCACGCGGTTCGGCAATCTGGGCAATGTGCTGGATGCAGAAAGCCCGCAGGACAATGTTTTGTTGCTTGAAAGCCCCGTCATCACCAATGGTGAATGGACGGCGATGATCGACCATCTGGGCGAGCGCGCCTTTGTGATCGATTGCACCTTCCCCGCCGATGGCGGCGACGATGCGCTGCGTGAAGAGCTTAAGCGCGTCCGCGATGAAGCTGAAACCGCGGTGGCGCAGGGCTATCAGCATCTGATGTTGTCGGACGAGAAAGTCTCGGCCGAGCGCGCCGCGATCCCGATGATCCTGGCGACCGGCGGGGTGCATTCGCATCTCGTCTCGAAAGGTTTGCGGACCTTCACCTCGGTCAATGTGCGGGCCTCGGAAGCCTTCGATACGCATTATTTCGCCGTGCTGATTGGCGTGGGCGCAACCACGGTCAACGCCTATATGGCCCAGGAATGTCTGGCCGACCGGCGCGAACGTGGCCTGTTTGGCGATCTGCCGCTTGAACAGATCGTTGAAAACTACCGCGAGGCGGTCAATCAGGGGCTGCTCAAGATCATGTCCAAGATGGGCATCTCGGTCCTGTCGTCTTATCGCGGCGGTTACAATTTCGAAGCGCTGGGCTTGTCGCGCGCGCTGGTGGCGGAATTCTTCCCCGGCATGCCGAGCCGGATTTCAGGCATCGGTCTCAATGGTCTGCAAAAGAAAGTGCAGGAAGCCCATGCCCGCGCCTATCGCACCGATGTGGTGTCGCTGCCGATTGGCGGCTTTTACCGCTACCGCAAGGATGGCGAGGCGCATGCTTATGACGGCCAGCTGATGCATTTGCTGCAACACGCCGTCACCCATGATGATTATGAAGCCTATAAAAGCTATTCGCGCGGGCTTCAGCAACTTGCCCCGATCCATATTCGCGATCTGATGGACTTCAAACAGGTTGGCGCACCCGTGCCGCTTGATGAGGTCGAATCGATCAATGAGATCCGCAAACGCTTTGTGACGCCGGGCATGTCTTTGGGTGCCCTGTCGCCTGAAGCGCATGAGACGCTTAACATCGCCATGAACCGGATCGGCGCGAAGTCCGTGTCGGGTGAGGGCGGTGAAGACCCTGCCCGTTTCAAGCCCAAGCCCAATGGCGATAATCCGAATTCGGCGGTCAAGCAGATCGCGTCGGGCCGGTTTGGCGTGACGGCGGAATATCTCAACCATTGCCGCGAGATCGAAATCAAGGTTGCCCAGGGTGCCAAGCCCGGCGAAGGCGGACAGCTGCCCGGCTTTAAAGTGACCGAGATGATTGCCACCCTGCGCCATTCGACGCCGGGCGTGACGCTCATTTCGCCGCCGCCGCACCACGACATCTATTCGATCGAGGATCTGGCGCAGCTGATCTATGACCTCAAGCAGATCAATCCGATTGCCCGGGTGTGCGTGAAGCTTGTGGCCTCAACCGGGATCGGCACCATTGCAGCCGGTGTCGCCAAGGCGAAAGCCGATGTCATCTTGATTGCCGGTCACAATGGCGGAACGGGCGCGTCGCCCCAGACTTCCATCAAATTCTGCGGCATTCCGTGGGAGATGGGGCTGACCGAGGCCAATCAGGTTCTGACGCTCAACAATCTGCGTCATTCGGTGACGCTCAGAACCGACGGGTCGCTTAAAACCGGCCGCGACATTGTCATGGCCGCCATGATGGGCGCCGAAGAATATGGCATTGGGACCAGTTCGCTGATTGCGATGGGCTGCATCATGGTGCGTCAGTGCCATTCCAACACATGCCCTGTGGGCGTGTGCACCCAGTCTGAAAGCTTGCGCAAGAAGTTCACCGGATCGCCTGAAAAAGTGGTCAATATGTTCTCCTTCATTGCCGAAGAAGTGCGGGAGATCCTGGCCGAGCTTGGCGTGCGGTCGCTTGATGAAATTATCGGGCGGACCGACCTTCTGCTCCAGGTCAGCCGCGGCGCGGCCCATCTTGATGATCTTGATCTCAACCCGCTGCTGGTTCAGGCGGACTCAGGCGGCAATCCGCGCGTGTCCGACCGTGAGGCGCGCAACGAGGTTGACGAGACGCTTGATGCACAAATCATCAAGGATGCGCGTCCGTTGCTGGAAGATCGCGAGAAAATGCAGCTCACCTATTCGGTGCGTAATGTTCAGCGCGCCATCGGCACGCGGACCAGCTCGCATATCGTCAAGAAATATGGCCTCAAAGGGTTGCAGCCCAACCATCTGACCGTGCGTCTGCGCGGCTCGGCAGGTCAATCGCTGGGGGCCTTTGCGGTGCAGGGTCTCAAGCTTGAAGTCTTTGGCGATGCCAATGACTATGTCGGCAAGGGCCTGTCGGGCGGCACGATTGTGGTGCGGCCTGCGCCCAACTCGCCGCTCAAGTCGAATGAAAACTCGATCATCGGCAACACGGTTTTGTACGGCGCAACCGCCGGCAAGCTGTTTGCGGCCGGTCAGGCGGGCGAACGTTTTGCGGTTCGGAACTCGGGCGCAACTGTTGTGGTCGAAGGCTGCGGCGCAAACGGGTGTGAGTATATGACCAACGGGACAGCGGTCATTCTGGGCCCGGTGGGTGATAATTTCGGGGCCGGCATGACCGGCGGCATGGCCTTCATCTATGATGCTGACGGCTCGTTCGCCGATCACGTCAATGATGAATCGATCATCTATCAGCCGCTTAAATCCGCCTATTGGGAACGTGTGCTGAAGGGTCTGATTGAGGAGCATGCGGCGGAGACCCATTCGATCTTTGCCGAAGAGATCCTCGCCCATTGGACGCAGGAGCGGGGCAAGTTCCTGCAGATCTGCCCCAAAGAGATGATCAACCGGATCGCCCATCCCCTGTCGGATGAGCCTGACGCCGATCCCGCCAAAACGGCTTGATTTCGGGTGAACAAATTGAACAAGGCGCGGGCTCGCGCCTTGTTCTTTGGATATGTTGAGTTAAAGTCACCGCCATGCGGAGGCTGTTTCACCACACACTGTCTGCCGGGTCGCGCGCGATCCGCTTTTTGCTGACCGAACGCGGGCTGGATGTTGAGCTTGTGCCGGAAAAGCCGTGGGAACGGCGGCGCGAATTTCTCGCCCTCAACCCGGCGGGTGACGTTCCCGTCCTGATTGATGAACGCAGTGCCGCGCGCGCCGCCGGTCAGCAGGAAATTGATCTTGAAGCCGGAGCCGATCATTTTGACGGCATGGAAGAGACCGGCCCGCGCGAGCCAGTCACTGTTGTCGGCGCCCGTGCCATCATTGAATATATTGAAGAAGCCTATGAGGGCCCCACAGTATTGGGTGAAACCGCTGTGGACCGGGCTGAATGCCGGCGGTTGATTGACTGGTTCGATGTCAAATTCAACGCTGAAGTGACCGACCTGATTGTGGGCGAAAAGGTGATCAAGCGGCTGTCGCGCAACGGCATGCCCGACACTGATGCGTTGCGGGTGGGCCTCGCCAATATCGGCTATCATCTCGATTATATTGGCTGGCTGGCTGAACGCCGCCGCTGGATTGCAGGTGCGGAGTTTTCCGCCGCCGATGTGATGGCGGCTGCCCATATTTCCTGCATCGACTATATTGGTGATGTGCCCTGGGACAAGCATGCCACGGCGCGCGACTGGTATATGCGGGTGAAATCGCGCAAGAGCTTCCGGCCCATTCTGGCTGATCACATTTCCGGCCTGCCGCCGCCCCGCCATTATGCCAACCCGGACTTCTGAACCCGTTGAGGGCTGGATCAAGCGCCGTGCGCGGACGCTTGGCTTTGATGCGGTGGGGCTGGCGCGCACCGACGAGGTGCCGGACCTCTCCAATCATCTGAACGAATTTTTAGCGCTTGATCATCACGGCACGATGGAGTGGATGAAGGCCCGCGCGGCCGAACGCAGCCATCCGGTTGCGCTGTGGCCCGGCGCACATTCCATGATCATGCTGGCGATGAATTATGGACCAAAGTCAGACCCGCTCGGCTTGCTTGAGCGGCCTGAACGCGGCTCAATTTCGGTTTATGCCCGCGGGGCTGATTATCATGACGTGATCAAAAAGCGGCTCAAACAGCTGGCGCGCGAACTGGTGGGCCATGTCGGCGGCGACGTCAAAGTCTTTGTCGATACCGCCCCGGTGATGGAAAAGCCGCTCAGCCAGCTCGCCGGACTGGGCTGGCAGGGCAAGCACACGAATCTTGTCTCGCGCGATCTGGGAAGCTGGTTCTTTCTGGGCGCCATCCTGACCAGTCTTGAGTTGAAACCCGACAGTGCCGAGGTGGATCACTGCGGCTCATGCCAGGCGTGTCAGGATATTTGCCCGACCGATGCGTTCCCCGCGCCCTACCGGCTCGATGCACGGCGCTGCATCTCCTATCTCACCATCGAGCATAAGGGACCGATCCCGCATGAGTTCCGCAAGGCGATGGGCAATCGCATCTATGGCTGCGACGATTGTCTGGCCGTTTGTCCGTGGAACAAATTTGCCGAGGCCGCCAATGAGGCGAAGTTCCATGCCCGCGTTGAGTTGTCCGCGCCCTTGTTGAAAGATCTGGTCACCTTGTCGGATGCGGATTTCCGTACCGTGTTCCGGGCCAGCCCGATCAAGCGGATCGGCCGCGACCGGTTTGTCCACAATGTTCTGATCGCGATTGGCAATTCAGGTGATCAAAGCCTGATCCCGCTGGTTCAGGACCGGCTTGATGATTGTGATCTGGTGCGGGATGCAGCCGAATGGGCGTTGGGCGAGCTCAGTTAATGTCAAGCTCCTGCAAAGCGGTGCGCGCCGCTTCGGCCAGATCAGGCCGGCTGGCCCCTTGCAGAATGACCAGAAAATCAGACCGCGCGCCTGCGGTATTGCCGGTCAAGGCCCGCACCCGGCCGCGTGCCAGATAGGCGGTGCCGGCATCGGGGTCGAGTGCGATGGCGTCGGTCGCATCACTTTCGGCTTTGTCATATTGCCCGGCTACGCGCCACAGATCAGACCGCAATGCCAGGGCTTCGGCCTTGGTTGAGGGCTTGACCCCTTCGATACGCAGCACGGTCTCAACATCGGGGCGGGCGGCTTCCACCTCTTCCCCCAGCACCAGAAGCCGCGCCCGGTCGAGCCTGATTTGCGCTTCAATGGTGGCATGACGCTCCGGCGCCTGTTCAAGCACATTGAGCGCCTCATTAAAGGCATCGATGGCCTTGTGCGGGCGTTTGGCGAGCGTCCAGGCATTGCCGCCCTGGGCCAGAATTTCAGCCCGGATTTTAGCCCCGGCAAGGCCCTGACCGCGCGCCAGTTCTTCGAACTTCACAGCTGCTTCGGGATAGAGCTTGAGCGCCACAAGCGCCATGGCCGCGCAATGTTTGGCGGGCATTCCACCACCCAGATCGCGCCATTCAACGGCAAGATCATAGGCCTTATCGGGATTGATTTCGATCTGGCGCAGGCAATGCAGATATTGATTGGCCGCGATGCGCTCGCCATCAAGCGGCTCAACCGCCTGGGCGGTGAGGGGCAATAAAAGCAGGCTTAAAACAAGATATCGGATCATGGCTCTGGTGTAGGGTCTGGGTCACAGGCTGGCAAGACTTCCCTTCGCACCGGAATTGGGCCGCAATGGGGCCGCGTTCCTGGTCACATTCTCCCCCGATGGTGCCGTCATCAAATAAAACGGAGAGCGACCCCATGACAAAACCCGCCCCTCATCAGCTCATGACCGCCGCCATGGTGGTTCTGACCCTGCTGGTCTTTGCCTTTTCACCTGCCCGCGCCGATGATGATGCGCTTGTGGGCGACCAGATCATTCTGGGCCTTTCGATGGAAGATTATGTTGAGGCCGAAAAGCCGCTCGTGCGCATCGACATCAATGCCAGCTTTAAAGGCTCGGACACCGGCACCGCCCGCGCCGACATCAACAAAAGCCTCAAGGCACTGGCCCCCAAGGCGGATTGGAAAATCACGCGCATCAACCGCAATCAAGACAAGTCGGGCCTGGAACGCTGGTATGTGAATGCCGAGGCGCGTTTGTCTGAAGCCGACCTGTCGGGTCTCGATACCAAAACCCGCAGTCAGTCCAAGCCCGGCTTCAATGTCTCCGTCGGCGCGGTTCAGTGGCATCCCACGCTGGCGGAACGCGAAGCCGCCAAGCGTGAGATGCGCAAAAAGCTTTATGCCGAAGCCAAAGCTGAACTGAAGGCCGCCAATGACGCCTTTGAAGGGCGCGGCTACCGCATCGCCTTTGTTGATTTTGGGGAACATGCCCCGGTGCGCCCGGTGGTTCGCGCCGCGAAAGCCTATTCCATGGCGGCTGACATGGCCGAAGCTGCGCCTGCGCCGATGGGCGGTGGCATTGCAGTCACTGAGCATATTACCATGCGCGCCACTGTGGTTCTGGAGGCCCTCGCGCCCAAAGCGGAGTAGCTGTGCAAAACACCCTGTTCATTTTCGGCCTGGGCTATTCGGCGCGTTTCATTGCCGATCTGGCCCGGACCAAAGGTTTTGAGGTCACCGGCACATCAAGCCGGGGCGGTCTTGATTTTGAAGATGACGAAGCCGTTCGTGCCGCGCTGAACAGCGCCAGCCACATTCTGTCTTCGGTGCCGCCTGAAACCACCATTGATCCCGTCATTGCGCGCTATGGCCGGGCCATTGTGGAAGCCAAACCAAGCTGGCTGGGCTATTTGTCGACCACCGGGGTTTACGGCAACACAGACGGGGCGGTGGTGGACGAGACCTCGCCGCTCAACCCCTCATCGGAACGCTCCCACCGCCGGGTGCGGGATGAGGCCGCCTGGGCTGCGCTTGGGCCGGTTCATATCTTTCGGCTTGCTGGCATTTACGGGCCGGGCCGCTCAGCGCTTGAGCAGCTGAAAGCAGGCCGGGCGCGGCGGATCATCAAGCCGGGCCAGGTGTTCTCGCGCATTCATGTAGCCGACATTGCCCGGTTCACTCTGGCGTCCATGCTCGACCCCGATCCCACAGGCGCGATCTACAATCTGTGCGATGATGAAGCCGCTCCACCGCAAGATGTCATCGCCTATGCCGCCGGGCTGCTGGGGGTGGAGCCGCCGCCTGCGATTGCCTTTGACAGTGCGGAACTGTCGGATATGGCGCGCAGCTTTTATGCCGACAACCGGCTTGTTTCGAATGCGAAAATCAAAGGCCGGTTTGCGATGGAGATGGCCTGTTCCAACTATCGCGATGGTCTTACAGCAGCGCTTCAATCGTCCTGATCAGCCGGGCGAGATCGGCGGTCTCGGACAATCGGTGATCGCCTGATTTGATCAGGGTGAATTCCAGATCATCGCTGTCGATGGCGTCAATCAGTTTAAAGGCGTGCTTCCACGGCACATCGGGGGTCTTGCATGCCTTGCAGGATGCGCACCGGGCAATTGAGCGCGATGGGCGCGTCAAGAAGCTGGTTTTCGCGTCCATCTTCAATCAAGGCTTTGGAAATGATGTAGGGCTCATCATCATAATCGGACGGCTTGGCAAACGCCCCCTCGGTCATGATCTTTTCCCGGATGTGATCGGGGGAACCCTGCCCACATCAGTTTCTCGGTGAAATCAGGCGCGGGTGCGATACCGACAAAGGCCTGTACACGATCAGGCCGGGCCCAAAGCGGCCTTGAGCCCGACCCAGCCG
Organism: Alphaproteobacteria bacterium; assembly: GCA_965227065.1. Lineage (GTDB taxonomy): Bacteria > Pseudomonadota > Alphaproteobacteria > SPJN01 > SPJN01 > CBDDFN01. The sequence continues at coordinate 5,622 of CBDDFN010000007.1, read as the reverse complement.
CCCATGGAGGAGCCGACCAGCACCAGCGGGCCTGTTGTCACTTCATCGATGACGGCAATCGCGTCTTCGGCCCATCGCGAAATGGTGCCTTTGGGAAAGTCTCCCGAGCTTTGCCCATGCCCGTAATAGTCAAAGCGGACAAAACCCCGCCCGGCCTGGTCGGCCCAATCTTGTAAGGCGATGGCTTTGGTGCCGCCCAAATCGGACATAAAGCCGCCTAGAAAAACGACCGTTGCGGCGCCCGCGCCATTGCCCGCCGTGGCGTGATAGGCGATGGTCTCCCCATCGGGGCGGACCAGGGTGCAAGGCTCGGACGGTTGGGGCATGATAGGTCACTTTCGATGCGCGGGGATCACAATGACACTTGACTATAAAAGCCCTCAAAGTGATGGCAAGCCCGGGGAGGGTAAACCCGGTGATGGGACATTGGGCTTTCCCGATCTGTCGGGACGCACGGTGATCCAGCTTATCCCGTCCATGCAATCGGGCGGGGCCGAACGCGGTACGGTTGAGGTTGCTGCAGGCATTGTCGAGGCGGGTGGAACAGCGCTTGTGATCTCAGCGCCCGGCGGACGGATGATTGCTGAGCTTGAAAACGCGGGCGCACGCCACATCCCCCTTGAGGTCGGCAAGAAGTCGCCTTTGGCGGTGCGCGCGAATGCCAAAAAGGTTGCAGCGATTGCGGTGCAGGAAAAGGCTGATTTGCTTCATGCCCGCTCCCGCATCCCCGCATGGGTCGCCAACAAGGCTTCGCAGATTTCGGGAATTCCTTATCTCGCTACCTGGCACGGCATCCATCATGGCGGCGCGCTCAAGCAGCGTTACAATAAAAGCCTTATTCTGGGTGAGCGTGTGATTGCCGTCTCACACTTTACGGGCCGTCATATCGCCGAAACCTACGGGGTGGGCGAGGATCGGCTCAGGGTCATCCCCCGTGGTGTCGATCTGTCCAGGTACCGGCCTGAAAATGTTGCCGGCGGGCGGATCATCAAGCTCAGCGAACAGTGGAAAGTTCCTGATGGTGTTCCGGTTGTGTTGATGCCCGGCCGGTTGACCGAACTGAAAGGACATCGCGTTCTTATTGACGCTGTCGACCGGATTCGGGCCGAAATCGGCGACTGGAAATTTGTCGTCGTGATTGTCGGTGATGATCAGGGCAATAGCGGCTACCGCGCCAGCCTCGAAAAAGAGATCGAAAAGCGTGATTTGTGGAACGTCATGCGGATGGCGCCGCACTGCGATGATATGGCAGCCGCATACAAGCTGGCCGACATTGTGGTTGTCCCCAGCACATCCCCCGAAGCGTTTGGCCGGGTGCCGGTCGAGGCGCAAGCCATGGGTGCCATGGTGGTCGCCGCCGGGCATGGCGGGCTGGCTGAAACCGTAATTGAGGGTGAAACCGGCTTTTTGTTCACGCCCGGCGATGCGGCCTCACTGGCCAAAGCGTTGCAGGCTGCGCTCACCATCGATCTTGAAACAAGGGAGCGGCTGTCCAGTGTCGCTTCCAGCCGGGTTCACACCGAATATGATGCCCGTCTGATGGTGTCCCGCACGCTTCATGTCTATGAAGAAATACTGGGTGCGGGCTGAGGTCTGCTTGACTTCGCCCGCCCGCCCCGCCATATCCCGGCATCCAGACCCACTTTTTAACGATGGAGACGAGCGTGGACGCCCCAAAACCGGTCAAAATTTCTCTGCCTGATGGATCAGTGCGGGAGTTTGCCGGGACTACCACCCCGCTCCAGGTCGCAACCGATATTGGTCCGGGCCTTGCCAAGGCCGCCTTGGCCGGGGCCATCGGCGATGAGATCATCGATCTTAATCGCGAAATCACCCAGGATGTTGAACTTCGCTTGATCACCCGGAAGGATGAGGCCGAGGCGCTTGAGCTTGTGCGCCATGACTTTGCCCATGTGCTGGCCGAAGCCGTGCAAAATCTCTTCCCCGGCACCCAGATTACCTTCGGGCCTGCCACCGAAGACGGCTTTTTATTATGATTTCGCCCCGGCTGAGCGGCCTTTCATGGAAGATGACCTGCCCGCCATCGAAGAGGAAATGCGCCGGATCATCAAGGCCGACAAGCCGTTGCGCCGTGAGGTGTGGGAGCGTGATGCGCTGATCGAATGCTGGGCCAAAGACGGCGAGGCGTTCAAGGCCGAATGGGCGGCTGAGCTGCCCGATAATGAAGAGATCACCGTCTACTGGTCCGGCGATGACTGGATGGATATGTGCAAGGGCCCCCATCTGGCCTCAACCGGCCAGCTTGACCCGCAAGCCTTCAAGCTGACGCGTGTGTCGGGCGCCTATTGGCGGGGTGATCAGCGCAACCCCCAGCTCTCGCGCATTTACGGCACTGGCTGGCTCGACAAGAAACAGCTCAAGGCGCATCTGGTGCGTCTGGAAGAAGCCGCGCTGCGTGACCACCGCAAACTGGGCAAGGATATGGACCTGTTCCATTTCCAGGAAGAAGCCGCCGGTCAGGCCTTCTGGCATTCCAAGGGCCTGGACGCTTTATCAGGCGCTTGAGCAATATATGCGCCGCCGCCTGCTGGAAGCGGGCTATGAAGAGGTGCGCACGCCTTTGGTGTACCGTAATGATTTCTGGGTCACCTCGGGCCATTGGGGCAAGTTCCGCGAGAATATGTTTGTGGTTCCCGATGAGCGGCCCTCGACCGAAGAAGACAGCGCGCTGATCAGTCAGGACGCCATCTTTATGGCGCTCAAGCCGATGAACTGTCCCGCCCATATCCAGATATTTGAGCAGGGCATGAAAAGCTATCGCGATCTGCCGATCCGCATGGCTGAATTTGGGTGTTGTCACCGCAACGAACCGCACGGCGCGCTTCACGGGCTGATGCGGGTGCGCCAGTTCGTGCAGGATGATGCGCATATTTTTTGCCGCGAAGATCAGTTTCTTGAAGAATCGATCCTGTTTATCGAGCTTTTGAAAACCGTTTATGCCGATATCGGCTTTGACGACTGGTTTGTAAAGCTCGCCACCCGGCCCGATGTCCGCGCGGGCGAAGATGAAGTTTGGGATCGCGCTGAAAAGGGCCTTGAAGACGCGCTCAATCAGGTCGGGCTCGATTTTGAATGGGCGCCCGGCGAAGGCGCCTTTTATGGTCCCAAAATCGAGTTTCATCTGCGCGATGCCATCGGGCGGAGCTGGCAGTGCGGCACGCTGCAGCTCGACTTTGTCCTGCCCGAGCGCTTTGAGATGTCCTATGTCGGCGAAGATGGCGAAAAGCACCGTCCCGTCATGCTGCACCGGGCGATTGTTGGATCGATGGAACGCTTCATTGCGATCCTGATCGAAAACTTTGCCGGTCGTCTGCCTTTGTGGCTTGCGCCCACCCAAGTGGTGGTGGCGACCATCGTGTCGGATGCCGATGAGTATGCGCTTGAGGTCGCCGCCCAGTTGCGCGCCTCCGGTGTTCGGGTTGAAACCGATCTCAGAAACGAAAAGATCAATTATAAGGTCCGCGAACATTCGGTCGGCAAGGTTCCCGTCCTTTTGGTCGTCGGAAAGCGCGAAGCCGAAGAGCGCACCGTTGCCATGCGCCGACTGGGCGTTAAGGAACAGAGCTTTATCGGCCTCGATGAGGCGCTTGAAGCGCTCAAAGCCGAGATTTTGCCGCCTGATCTGAAAGAAAAGGCCGCATAAGCTTCCTTACCAAATTTTTCAGGCTTTGGTGTATAGTACCGGGCCTGAACCTTAATGGCGAAACTGAGAGGAGAGACCGCCATCGCACGTAGACCATTTGCCGCCGCCCGCCCAAGAAGGACGGGCCGCGGGTTAATGACGATATCAATGACCGCGAAGTCCGGCTGATTGACGCTGAGGGCGAAAATCGCGGTGTTGTATCGATTGGAGATGCCATGGAGATCGCCGCAGAGCCGGGCTTGATCTCGTGGAGATCTCACCGGGTGCCAAACCGCCCGTCTGCAAAGTGCTTGATTACGGCAAATATAAGTATCAAGCGCAGAAAAAAGCCGCTGAAGCGCGCAAAAAGCAGGAAAACCGTCGATGTGAAAGAGATCAAGATGCGTCCCAACATCGACACCCATGATTATGACACCAAGATGCGCAATCTGCGCCGCTTTATAGAGGATGGCGACAAGGTCAAGCTGACCATCCGCTTCCCGCGGCCGGGAACTGGCGCACCAGGAATTGGGCATGGATCTGCTTAAGAAGGTTGAAAGCGAGACCGAGGAAATCGCCAAGGTCGAAGCGGTGCCCAAAATGGAAGGCCGCCAGATGATCATGGTGATCGCCCCCCGCTAGGGCCGCGCTAATCTGACCCTTGATTTTGACGGCGCGTTTTTGTAGAAGCGCGCCTTCCACATCGAACCGGCTGGCGAAAGGGCTGCCATGCCGGTTCAAAAGCGTATCGGGCGGCTTGCCCCGTCCCAGATCAATAAAGGATGACGCAAATGCCCAAGATGAAGACGAAAAGCGGCACGAAAAAGCGCTTTAAGCTCACCGCCAAAGGCCGGGTCAAAGCGGCCCAGCCCGGCAAACGCCACGGCATGATCAAACGCACCAACAAGCAGATCCGCAATCAGCGCGGTACTGATGTGTTGTGCAAGGCGGACGAAAAAACCGTCAAAAAATGGATGCCCTACCGCTAAGCGGTGGTTAAGAGGAGCTAAAGCCCATGTCACGTGTCAAAAGAGGGACAACCACCCACGCCCGTCACCGCAAGGTGATCAAGAACGCCAAAGGCTTTCAGGGGCGTCGTAAAAACACCTTCCGCGCTGCCAATCAGGCGGTCGAGATGTCGATGCAGTACCAGTATCGCGACCGCAAGGTCCGCAAGCGGAACTTCCGTTCGCTGTGGATCCAGCGGATCAATGCGGGTGCGCGCGAACACGGTCTGACCTATGCCCGATTTATGAACGGCCTCAAGCTTGCGGGCATTGAGGTTGATCGCAAGGTTCTTGCCGATCTCGCCGTCCGTGAGCCTGAGGCCTTCAAGGCCCTGGTCGACCAGGCGCAATCGGCTTTGCCGAGCGCCTAACCGGCTTCAGGGGCCACTGGGCCCGGACAAATTGTGTGCATCGAAACCGGGCCTTCACAGCCGGGCCCGTTTTCATGTCAGACACTGACATTCAGGGCCTTTTCCGGCACCATTTTCACGAATGAAGAATGTCATGTCTGAAATTGAACAATTGCGCGCGCGTGCGCTTGAAGCGGTCAGCAAAGCAGGGGACGAAGCCGGACTTGAAGAGGTCCGCGTCGCCTATCTGGGCAAGAAGGGTGAAATTTCGCTCAAGCTGAAAGAGCTGGCAAATGTCGCCTGAAGAGCGCAAGACCGCCGGCCCCGCACTGAATGAACTGCGCACTGCGGTGATGGATGCGATTGTGGCGGCCAAGGACGGCTTTGCCGCCGCAGCGCTGGCCGAGCGGCTTGAAACCGAACGCGTCGATGTCAGCCTGCCCGTGCGCCCTGAAGAGCGCGGCACGATCCACCCCATCAGCCAGGTCATGGATGAGGTCATCACCATCTTTGCGGGCATGGGCTTTGAGGTCAAAGACGGTCCCGATATTGAGGATGACTTCCATAATTTCTCCGCGTTGAACATCCCGCCCGAGCATCCCGCCCGGCAGATGCATGACAC
>CBDDFN010000006.1:0-47376 GCA_965227065.1 Alphaproteobacteria bacterium | reverse complement strand
CGCACCGGGCGAGACGGTCTCGACCATCACCACCTCGGGCGTGATCAATTTTACCGATCCTGATCTGGGTGACAGCCACAGCGCAAGCTGGGTTGCCAATGGGGTGGCGCTGGGATCGCTGTCCCTTACCGTGTCCGAAACGCCGGGCACCGGCATTGGTGACGTCGAATGGACCTATTCGGTCGCCGATGCAGCCGTTGAATATCTCGCCGAGGGCGAGACGCGCACCGAAAGCTTCACCATCACCATTGATGACGGACAAGGCGGCCCCGACACCGCCATTGTCACCGTTACCATTACAGGTGCCAATGATGCGCCGGTGGTGCAGGCCCTCACAGGGACAGTCAGCGAAGATGGCCCGGCTATCGCCCTGACGGCGTCTTTTACCGACCTTGATGCGACCGACACCCACACGATCACCAGTGATGACAGCCTGACCACCGGCATTGTGACCGATGATGGGATGGGCGGCTTCACCTATGACCCCAATGGCGCGTTTGAGAGCCTGGCGGCGGGCGAGACAGCCACCGATACATTTAGCTACACGGTCGATGACGGCAATGGTGGCACCAGCACCGCGACGGTGACGGTGACCATCAATGGTCAGAATGATGATCCGGTGGCGAACGCGGTCACCGGCACGGTGCAGGAAGATGGCCCGGCGCTTGCGTTGGCGGCGGACTTCACCGATGTGGACACCTCAGACACGCACAGTGTCACGATTGATACGACCGGCACGGTTGGCTCTGTGATCTCGGATGGGGTTGGCGGGTTCAGCTATGACCCCAATGGCCAGTTTGAAAGCCTGGCGGTTGGCGAGAGTGCCACCGACAGCTTCAGCTATACGGTTGATGACGGCAATGGCGGCACCAGCACCGCAACGGTGACGGTGACCATTGCGGGTCAGAATGACGCGCCGGTCGGCATGGATGACGCGATTGGCGGCGAGACCTTCATTCCGCTTGGCGGCGACATTCAGGTCAACACCGAGACGGCCGGCAGGCAGATCAATGCGAACGTCGCGGCGCTGACGGAGGGCGGCTTTGTCGTCACCTGGCAGAGCGAGGGTCAGGACGGCTCGGACTGGGGCGTTTACGGCCAGCTTTACGATGCGTCCGGCATGGCAGTGGGCAGTGAGTTCCGGATCAATACCCACACAACCGACAGCCAGCGCCTTCCAAGCGTTGCGGCGCTGGAAGATGGCGGCTTTGTCGTCACCTGGGCGAGCTACAATCAGGATGATGCCTTTCACTACGGCATATACGCTCAGCGTTACGATGCCGGCGGCACCAAAGTGGGCACCGAGTTCCTGATCAATACCACCACATACAGCGCCCAATCCCTGCCGAGCGTTGCGGCGCTTGACGGTGGCGGCTTTGTCGTCACCTGGTCGAGTTCGGGGCAGGACGGTTCGGGCTGGGGCATTTACGGCCAGCGCTACGATGCGTCCGGCGCACAGGTGGGCCCCGAGTTTCGGGTCAACACAACTACAAACAGCTTCCAATTGTATTCGAGCGTTGCAGCGCTTGAGGGCGGGGGCTTTGTCGTTACCTGGTCGAGCCGTGATCAAGACGGATCGGGCTATGGTATTTACGGCCAGCTTTACGATGCGTCGGGCGCCGCCCAAGGGGGCGAATTTCTGATCAATACTGAAACCAGCAACTACCAAATCTATTCCACCGTCGCGGCGCTTGAGGGCGGGGGCTTTGTCGTCACCTGGTCGAGCGATTCTCAAGACGGATCGGGCTTTGGCGTTTACGGCCAGCGATATGATGCATCCGGCGCAAAGGTGGGGTCCGAGTTTGCGATCAATACCACCACGAACAGCCAGCAACTCATTTCGAATGTCGCGGCGTTTGAGGACGGGGGCTTTATTGTTACCTGGCAAAGCCTGAATCAGGACGGCTCGGGCTATGGCATTTACGCCCAGCGATACGATGCGTCGGGAACCGCGGTTGGCGGCGAGTTCCGCCTGAATTCCATCACTGCGGGCGATCAGGCATCGGAGCTCTACTATGGTGGCACGGCCACGGCGGTGCTGGACGATGGCACGATCGTCTCGGGCTGGTCAGGCACGACGGGCCCAGAGGAAGTCTTTGTCCGGCTGTTCGCGCCCGCGCTGACCGATGAGGATACGGCGGTCACCATTCAGGCGTCCGAGCTTCTCGCCAATGATACAGATGTGGACAATGACCATGCTGATCTCACCATCGGCTCGGTCAGCGGCACCAGTGCGCTTGGCGCCGCCATCAACATCGATGGCAGCGGCAATGTGGTCTATGACCCGACGGGCTCGGCCACGCTGCAAGCGCTCGCGGCCGGTGAGACGGCCGAGGATAGCTTCACCTATACCGCGTTTGACGGTACGGACAATTCCGACCCCGTGACCGTGACCTTCACTGTGGCGGGCGTTAATGATGCGCCGGTTGCGCAGGACGACATGATTGGCGGCGGTCCGCTGACCGACGAGGATAGTGCGATCACCATTCTGGCCGATGATCTGCTCGCCAATGACAGCGATGTGGACGCCGGTGACACGATCTCGATTGTGGCGGTGAGCACCAGCACGCTTGGTGCCTCGCTCTCGATCAATGGCGACGGCGATGTGGTCTATGACCCGGCCGGGGTGCTCGACTATCTGGCCGAAGGCGAAACCGCCATCGACAGTTTCACCTATACGGTGTCGGACGGCGATCTGACCGATACGGCGACCGTGTCCTTTACGGTTATCGGCGTTAATGATGCGCCTGAGCTTTCCTTTGCCGCACCGCTCGAAATGGCCGAGAATTCAACCCTTTCCCATGTCATTCCCGGCACGGTCACGGATGTGGATGCCCCGGCGGGCTTGTATGAGATTTCTGGCGGCGCCGATGCGGGCCTGTTCACAATCAGCGCCGGCGGCCTGATCCGCTTCACCAATCCGCAGGATTATGAAGCGTTCGGCGATGCCGATCAGGACGGCGTCTATGAGATCGACCTGATCGTGCGCGACGCTGAAGGGGCAGCCTCTGATCCTGCAACATTGCTGGTTCAGCTGACTGATGATGTGTCAGACAATAACGCCCCACCCGTGGCGAATGATGATGTGTTTTCGTCCAACTTCGCTACGCTCGACGCAGTCGCGGGCCAGAACAATACATTCGGTTCATTTGGAGAGGGGCCGTTTGACGGTACGACAAATGCCAATCCGCGGAACATCGTCGCGCAGACGTTCACTGCGGATGGCAGTCTTTTGAATGCGCTCACGGTTGGCTCGGAACATTCAGGCGGCCCTGACGCCATGGTATTTAACGTTCTGGTCACGACCTTCACGGGCAGCGGGGCAAACTTCCGTCCTGATGAGGTTTTGTTCGACAGCGGTCCGATTACCGGAAGCGGCCCGGGCGATGGCTTCGTTCACAACCGGATCGAAACCGGTGGCCTTCACCTTCAGGCGGGTCAGGATTATGCTATTGTGGTCGAATACGTCTCGGCTTTCGATGGCCTGGCCGGGTATGGCAATATCATAGTGGGCGAGACAGACCCAATACCGGGTCACAATTTATACCAGGCCTCCTATAACGGACCCGTAACTGCGGATCGCAGTGACATGTTCGCCGGGAATTTCGCTCCAAATTCCGGAGTAGATATGGCCATAAAGCTGGAATACGGCCCGCTGGCCGATGAGGACACGGCCCATACATTCACCGCGGCCAATCTTCTGTTGAACGATACCGATCCAAACAATGATGCGCTGACCATCACAGGCGTGACGAACAGCACCAATGGGGCGGCCGTGACGCTCAATCCCGATGGCAGCGTGACCTATGACCCGACCAATGTGGCCGCCATTCAGGCATTGGGCGCCGGTGACAGTCTGACCGACACATTCACCTATACGATCACCGATGGGGAGTTTTCCGATACGGCCACCGTGACGGTTGATGTGGCGGGGGTGAATGATGCGCCGCAGTTGAGCAGACCCATTTCATTGTCACCGAAGGGACAGACACGATTGATCTTTTGTCCCACATTTCCGATCCGGAAGGGGATGCCATTTCCGCACTCCTGTTTGGCGGCGGGCCGGATGCAGGGCGGTTCAACATTGATTTGGCGGGCAATCTTGTGTTCGCCACAGCGCCGGATTTTGAAAACCCGCAAGATGCCGATGACGACAATATTTATGAGCTGCTGATCCATACCGGTGACGGCCTTGCGGCTGAGGACCACGCCATCACGGTTGAGGTGGTGGATGAGCGGCCCTTCTTTAATTTCCGCGGATCAGACAATGGCTTTTCTGAGATTGGCGCGACAAACACCACAAGTGGCTGGATTCAACTGGACACCGCGGGGGGATCGGTTCCAGAGGGGCAGCTTGAAACGTTTTTCGGGCTTGCCAGCGGAGCGCTTGATGCAGCGCTTGGGGCCGATGCGACCCAAGGATCAGGTATCGTGAAACAGCTTGATCTTGAAGACACCTATACGCGCATCCAGATCGACTTTGTTCAGTCAATCAGGGAAGGGGACCTGCCATTTTTTGTGATCAACGATGAAATTGTTTCTATCAGGCAACCCCAAGATGATGGTTTCTTTGACCTGACATTCGATCTGCCGACGCCGGTGACAGGGGTGACGACATTGGGCTTCGGCATTGTTGATATTAACACGACCACGGGCGTTAACTCTATTGGGATTGAGGATATTACGCTTCTCGCGTGACGTGCGCACAGGAGGCTTCTCACGGTTTGGAATGGTCCGTGCTGGTGCTTCTAAGCGCTTCGGTTCCGCGGCTCTGCGATGCGCATTGAAGGCGGCGTTGCGGGCGGGGGCTCAATCCGGAGCCCTGACAGATTGTTCGCCGCTTGTGATTTTTCATTCATGTCGGCCTATTGGCGGGCCGTTCAATTGCCGGGATGGAATCACAAATGATCAAAGTGTTTGGGCAGCAGCCGCTTCAAGCTCGTTCTAACGGGGCCCCCGAATGCTGATCCTCAGACGTTTTTGGGTGTGCCGTAAAGCGCCCAGGCGCGCTCCAGTCCCAGCCGGTCAATCAATGCGGGAAAATCAGGATGGTTGCGGACATGGGCTGATGTCTCGGTCGGCTCCCACACGCGGGCAAAGGAGTAGGCCACATAGGGGTTGGGCTTTTCGAGGATGTGCCGGATGAACCCTTCAGCGTCATCAAGAAACAAAAAGCCGAGCACAATGCCCGAAGTCGGCTGTGCGAGCGGTTTGTTCAGCCGCCGCCGCAGCACCAGATCGACCAATTTGCTTGAAACCGGCGTGTGACGCAAAAAAGCGTTGAGCGCAAAAAACCGAGAAATCCGTGAGTTAAAGCTTTGCTGTTCAACGGGGGCCAGACCATCAATATTGGCGGTCAGAAATGCGACGGCCTGGTCAGCCGCGCCGCGCCGGGCCATACATTCGGCCGCGGCCAGGGCCCCGGAGCCAAACCCGAGATCATAGGATTTGATGAAACAGGCTTCCGCCGCTTCCAGATCACCGCGCATCAAATGAATGCCGCCATATGTGATGTGCCAAATTCCGCATAAAGGATCCTGGCGGATGGCCTGCTGGATATAGGGGGCGGCAATCTCGGGCAATCCGATGCCCATCATGATCAGGCTGTAGCCCGCCAGCGTCTCGACATTGTTGGGGTCGGCATCAAGGGGCGCGTTCAAAGGCAAGCGCGGCCTCATCAAAGCGCAACTCACCCAGAATGTTCATCGCATGGGTCAATAAGGCCATGCCCGAATTCGGATCATTTTCAAGCGCCCGGCCGGCGGCCTTCCGGCTCAAATCGCGATGGTGAACCCAATCGGGGGTGAGCGAGAATTCCGGCAGAATGTAATGGGCCAGGCCAAGCCAGGCCCAGGCCTCGGCAAATTCGGGGTCAAGCGCGACGGCTTGTGTCAAAAGTTCAATGCCGGTGGGGATGGTGCGCTGTCCGTTCAATTGATGAACCAGACGCCGGCCCTGATTGAACAGGGCGTAGGCTTCAGGGCTGTCCGTGAGACGGTTGGCGAGCCGGTTGGCAGGATCAGCATTAAACAATGAACCGATCTGTTCGCGCACCGCCTGAACAATTTCTTCCTGAATCTCGAAAATATCGGTGAGGACACGGTCATATTGTGCGGACCATAGCTGTTGACCCGTGTCGCCTGGCATCAACTGAACGGTGATACGGATTTGCCCGCCGCTCAAGTCGAGCGAACCCGTCAGAACATAGGCCACATCCAGTATGGCGGCGATTTTGGGTGATGTCCGAAATGTCTTGCTCAAAGGCAAAGGCTGAATTCCGCCCGGTCACTTGCACAGCATCAATCTGGTTGAGCGCGTTGAGCAGGTCCTCACTCAACCCTTCGGCCAAAAATGGGCCGTCCTGGTGATCGCTGAGATTGGTGAACGGTAGCACCGCGATGGAGCGGGCGGCCGCAAGGGCGGGGCGTTCTGAAACGATTGTGCCATTGGTCCTTGCAGCCTGATCGGTTTCGACCGGGGTAACCAGGCAATAGCCGCGCTTGGGGATAGTTTTGATATGCTCTTTGCCGCCCAGCGCCTTGCGCAGCAGGGAAATCGAGCGGGTCAGCCGCTCATCCCCTCCGGCTTTGACGCCCCAGACTATGCTGATCAGTTCGTCGCGCGATACGACATCGCCCCTGCGGTCGGCTAAAACACGCAGAACTTCCAGAATCTTGGGCTCGACATTCCGCTCCCCTTCATCGGTTCTGATGCGGGACGCATTGAAATCGATTTCGGCCCCGCCAAGCCTGATCCGGCCGTCCTTGGAAATCTCGGTATCCATACACCCCCACCGCACATCCTGTACAAATTTGTCCGGCGCCATGATCTGTACAAGGTTAGTTATAGACCACACGCGAAGGTGAGAGGAATCACCATCTTATGCACAACCCATTTCTGCATATCATGATGCCCGGCCCCACTCTATCGAACAAAGCAAAAACAAGTTTGCCAATTTCTGGATTTTTTCTCAGGAATGGCCAATTGTCCGGGCATTCGCATTTACGGTCAAGAAATTGAGGACACCGTTTCAGAAAAGTGCGGAGGTGACCCGATCCGTATCGATGCTGGCGACGTTCACGCCGGGATCATCACAAGCATTGTCGGTTCGGGCCTGTTTTGGTTTTTGGATGTAAGTTGAACTTCGAACAGTTCGTCAGACGAGGCGCTTTGCGCCGAGACGGGCGGGCGTTTGCCGAAACCCCTGCGCTCGATCGCGCTTTGCCTCTAGCGATCGTCCAGCCCGTCGAGATAGGCGGTCATCGCGTTTGTCCACATTTTGGCGTGATCTTTTCCGGTGATCTGTGGCCAAAAATTTCCGCCGACCGGCGGGGGTTGATGGGACAACTCAATTTCCGACAAGCCCTGGCACAGCGCGTGATAAGCGACCGAGAACTCGCTTCGTGAAATTTTGGTGCCGATGCCGGCATCCTGCCCGGCGGTAATGTAACCACGCAACACCATATAGGCTCCCCGTGCCGCCATCGCTGTGGTCTCATATTGCATGGCGGTGGGGTGGACGGACACGAAGGTCAGCCTGAACAGATGCGGGTGACCCAGCGCAAAACCGCGAAATCCGATCACGGCGGCATTGACCAGATCTTTGTGGGGATCGCCGGAGCGTTTGACCGCATCAAGGCTCTTGCCCAGATACTCATAACCGCGGGCCGAAAGGCCTGCGAGCAACCCGTCTTTTTCCCCGAACAATGCATAGACTGCGCGGGTTGATACGCGCGCTTGGAGTGCGACCGCGCGCACAGTCACCGCATCAGGGCCCTTTTGTTCAAGCAGGGCTTCTGCGGCGTTGAGCAGTTGCGCGCTCGTGGCGTCGGTATGGATTTTTCTGCGTCCCACATTTGACTTTTAGCAGGGGGTTGACTCTTAACGCAACAGTGTTACGGTAAATCGAAACGTTGTTACGTTACGTAGTTACGAAAACTTGTTGAGGGAAGGTTTGGTCATGTCATACGAACTTGGACACGATTGGGACGGCGAGCGGGCGCGGCTGATGCGACTTGAAAGCGGGCTTGATCCGGCAACAAAGCGGCATCTTCTCGCGCTGGGTGTCGGACCTGGCTTTCATTGCCTGGAGGTTGGCGGGGGCGCCGGTTCCATTGCCGCGTGGCTTGTCGATCAAGTGGGAGAACAGGGCCGGGTCGTTGCGACCGATCTGGAAACCGGGTTTTTGGAAGCGCTCAACCTGCCTGCGCTGACCGTCTTGCAGCATGACATTGTGACAGATCCGGTTCCTGAGGGCGGCTTTGACCTTATCCACTGCCGCGCGGTCTTGGAACATGTTCGGGAACGTGACGCTGTGGTGCAAAAACTGATCGGGGCGCTTAAGCCCGGCGGGTGGCTCGTCATCGAAAGTCATGATTTCAGCACTCTCAAACTGGTTGACGGCGCCGACTCCCTTTTATTTGCGCGCGCTGTGTCAGGCATGTTGGAGCTGTTGAAGCCGTCAGGGTTTGATGCCGAGTATGGCCGTTACGCCGCTCATCACTTGCGCGGCGCCGGGCTTGAGGCCGTTGACTGCGCCGCCATGAGTTATGAGCTCGGCGGTCACCGCCCGCTGACACCAGCCTTGTCCTTGGTGTTCTCGCGATTGAAGCACCCTTTAATCGCAAACGGCCACGTCTCTCAAAACGAAATCGAAAGCCTGATTTCAGGTTTGGACACCGGGCAGATTACGGCGATGAGCCCGCTTGTCGTCGCCGCCTGGGGCCGCAAAGCACACTAACCTAATTCATCGCGCACGGAGGCAAAGACATGGGCTGGATAAGAAATTTGGCGACTGGTCGCGGAAGCCGTCCATTGGGCAGGGATGATCACTACACAATGGGCGAAGATGACAGCACAGTCTTTGATCCCACATCCAATGATGCGTCCAATCATCCGTTTTATCGATACTGGAAACAGATCACGAATGTCGATTTGGGCGACTTTCTCGGCACGGTTGAGATTGTCGGTGACGATCCGCGCTACAATCAGCTTCTGATCACGCCGGGCGCGGCCTATGACTATCTTGCCGTTGGAGAGACGGCAGAGGCCGAAATCGAATATACGTTCCGCAATGGCTGGGGAAGCTGGGATACCGCGACTATCCACCTGAGCATTGAAGGCAGGAACGACGCCCCGGTCGCAAGCGATCTGGCTATCACAGTCCTTGAAAACTTCGGTACGGTCGAAACACAATTGTGGCCGCTCGCCTCTGACCCTGACAGCGACGACAGTGCCGCAACACTCACTTATACCTATGCCGGACAGGATGGCGGCGGCTCGGCTGCCATTGTTGATGGCGGATCGCTTGGCATGTTGCTGACCTTTGAGCCAGGCGAGGACTTTCACGATCTCGCCGAAGGCGAAATCCGCACCAGCACTGTCCGATACGCCGTCACCGACAGCCACATCACATCGGCGATTGGCTCTATCACCTATACGGTGATTGGCGAGAACGACGCGCCCGAAGTGCGCGCTCGCACTGTCGATTTCTTTGAGGACTGGGAAGGCGATCCCCTCATCATTCTGAACCCGTATGACGATCCCGACAGTGACGATGACACGACCACGCTGAAGGCCGACATTGTCGTTCCGCCTATCGGGGGCTCGCTTCGTTCACCGATCAGATGGAGTATCCGACGCTCCAATACACTCCCGACCCGTCCTACAACGCGCTTGCGGCGGGCGAAATTGCTTATGACGAGTTGACGCTGCGCGTCACCGACAGTCATGGCGCCAGCACCGATGCGGTCTGGACGATCCGCATTTTCGGCACAAATGACGCGCCGACGGCAGGCAATACGACGATTGAAGTGTTTGAAGATGCCACCAATTATGCCGATCTGACGTTGTTGGGTGACGATGTGGATGGCGACAACAACGCCACAAACCTGTCTTATGCAGTCACCGGCCAGCTTGGCGCCGGCACGCCTTTTGTCGGCTATGCCGCCGATGGCACACCGCTGCTGGTATTCGAACCCGATGCCTCGCATCAGAGTTTGGTGGACGGCGAAACCCAGTCAACGCTGGTCGCGGTAACGGCGACCGACCGCCACGGTGCGACCGGCACGGGTTATGTCACCTTCACTGTGCTGGGCAGCAATGATGCGCCGACGCTGGCACCAGCAACCATTGTGACCAATGAAGAGACCACGACTTACATTGATTTGGAGACGCTGGGCGATGATGTCGACAGTGATGATGACGGTTCGACCCTGAACTATCAGATCCGCGGCCAGCCCTTGTTCGGAACGGCAAGCTTGATTGGGAACACGCTGCATTATTCACCCAATGGCGAGCTTGATCACGTCGCGGAAGGCTTCACCTATACCGGCTATATCCAGATGACGGCGATCGACAGCCATGGGGCCGAAGCCCGTGAAACCGTCACAGTGCTGGTTCATGGCCGCAACGATGCGCCGACGGTGGACGATTATTTTACCACTCTGCCGGGACAGTTTTCGGGCGTGGAACTGAATATCCGGGCCTATATGGACGATGTCGATAATGACGATGATGCCTCCACGCTTGGCCTTGCTGTCACGCGCCAGGCGACCCATGGCGAGTTTGAAGTCAGTGAGTCCGGGCATTTGTTCTTCTGGGTGAATGACGATTTTGACGATTTGCCCATCGGTGCCACACGCACGGTTTTTGGCGAAGTCACCGTAACAGACCGGCATGGCGCAACCGATACGGCGACCGTATCAGTCACCGTTGAAGGGGCGGCGGTTAACACACCGCCCACCTTCGACAGCCAAACGGTCGTGACGGATGAAGATGAGATCGCGCTTTACATTAATCTCACCACACTGGCCGATGATGCCGACAGCGATGACGATGCCACAACGCTGAGCTATGCGCTTGAAGAGGGGACATCACGCGGCGTGACATCGGTGTCGGGCACCACCCTTGTGTTCCAGCTTGTTGACGATTTCCAGTATTTGCTGGATGGCGAATCTGAAACCGTCACTGCGACCGTCAGCGCAACTGACAGCCACGGTGCAACGACAAGCACGACTGTTTCGTTCGAGGTTCATGGCCTCACCGAGGCGGGCAACAATCCACCCCGGCTTCCCGATCACACAATCATCACCGATGAAGATCAAGGCGGGGTCTCGGTTGATCTGACAACCCTTGGCGATGACATTGATGCGGATGATGATCCGGCAAGCCTGACCTATACGATTTCCTCGCCCCCGGCACTTGGGGTGGTGTCGATCTCACAGAACATTCTGATCTTTCAGCCGGGCAATGATTTTCAGCATCTGAATGCGGGTGAAAGCGAAACCGTCACAGCCACGCTGCGCGCGACCGATTCCCATGGGGCGCGGACCACGAGCACCTTCACCTTTGTGGTGCATGGGCGCGATGAGCCGGTGAACCACGCGCCTACTTTTACCGATTACGCGGAGAGTGTTGATGAAGATGAGGTCACTGTTATTGTCGATCTGAAGACGCTGGCCGATGATATTGACGATGACGACAACCCAGACACGTTGCGCTATGCGGTGGGGACAGCCCCTTCTTTGGGTGTTGCCTCAATTTCGCAAGGCTTGCTCATCTATCAGCTCACCAACGATTTTCAGTATCTAGGAGCGGGAGAATCCGAGACGGTCGTGACCGCCATTGACGTGACCGACCGGCATGGCGAAACCACAACAGGCACGGTCACAGTCGATGTGACCGGAGTGAATGACGCGCCGGCCTCCAATGACAGCCTGATCGTCACCAATGTAGACACGGCGGTGAGCGGACGACTTGCGGGGCGCGATGTTGATCAGGGCGATGAGCTCACATTTTTTGAAATTGCGGGGCCCTCTCATGGAAGCCTGACGCTTAACCCGAACGGTATTTTCCTCTACACGCCGCACGCGGACTATATGGGTGCCGACAGCTTCACCTTCCGCGTGTCGGACGGCACCGAGTTTGTCGATCATCAGGCCACGATTATGGTCGATGCGACAATGGCCAGTGGCCCCACTGCCCTTGGGGTGGATGAGCGTGTCGATGAAACATCGGGGCTTGCCTTTTATGCCGATGTGGCGGCCACCCATAATGGCGGGCATCTGGTTGTGTGGAACGCCTCTGGTTCCGGCAATCCCGACACGTCTGGCTCTGGTATTTACGGGCAATATTACGATGCGGCCGGTACCAAGATCGGCCCGCATTCCTTCCTGATCAACACCCACACAACAAGCGGCCAGCAGGGCGCCAGCGTGGCGGCCCTGTCGGACGGCACCAGTGAACTGGGCACTATCGTCGTGTGGCATGGTGGCGGGCCGCACCCGGTCAATACAGGCAGCAACACCTCCCAAGGGCTTTACGGGCGGCGATTCGATGCTGATGGCACGGCGCTGGGTGATCAGTTCTTCATCTCCAACATCAATGCTTCGAACGCGGCCCCCAGCGTCATTGGACTTGCCGATGGCGGCTTCGCGGTCGCCTTTACCGCAACAGTCTTCGCGGATGATCCCAACACACGGGGCGATGTCTATCTGCGCCTGTTCGATGCCGATGGTACGCCGCGCAGCAGCCAGACCACCGCCAATTCCGGCGATCAGGGTAAGGAATCGACAGGCTTTGCAGGCGTGCAGAGTGTGACGCAGCTCGACAATGGCAATCTTGTTGTCGTGTGGGAGGATAAAGCCTCATCCGCGCCCTTCAACGATGTGTATGCCAGGATTTTCGATTCCGCCGGTAATGCGCTGACCGGTGATCTGCCGATTTCCACAGGCAATGACACCGAACAGAATGCCTCGGTCGCGGCACTTGAGGGTGGCGGCTTTGTCGTCAGCTGGGAGGTTAACTTCGGCGATGGGGACGGATATGGCGTTAAGGCGCAGACCTTCAATGATGACGGCTCCGCCCGCAGCGGCGAGCTCGGCGTCAACACCCATACGGCAGGCCATCAACAGATTGCCCATGTCGAAGGGTTAAGTGATGGCGGTTTTGTCATTACCTGGCAGTCGGTCGGCGCGGGCGGCGAGCCCCAGCTTTATATTGTCGGCCAGCGCTTCGGCGCGGATGGCTCAAAGATCGACGGTGAATTCATCATTTCCGATACCGACACGACTGTTGAGCATCAGCAGTCTGCCACCTTCGCGGTCAGAGACGACGGGACGCTGATTGTGGTCTGGCGTGATTCTGAAAATGCAGTCATTGAACAGCGCGTGGTCGATCTGGGCACTCAGCTCACCCCGAAAGACCTTATGGGTGGTGTTGGCAATGACAGCTTCATCGGCTCGCACTTTGCAGATGTGCTGTCGGGCGGGGCTGGCGATGACCGGCTTGAAGGGCTCGGCGGGGATGATTGGCTCACCGGCGGGGCAGGATCGGACCGTTTTGTTATCGGCGATGGCGATGGTCTCGACATCATTACTGATTTTAACGCCAATCATGCCGGTGAGGCGGATTTGATCATGCTCCTGCAGGTGCCGGGTGCGTCGTCCTTTGGCGATCTGACGCTGTTTGATGACGGCTCCGGGAATGTCATGGTCTCAGCCGCAAGTCAGGATCTCGTGCTCATCCAGAATGTGGCTGCGGCTGACCTGGCGGCTGACGACTTCCTGATATTTTCGGTTTAGTTCAATGATGCAGTCAAACGTGTCGCCGCGCTGTCGGCGGTCTGGTCAAATGCGCAGACCGTCGGCGCTCGTTAATCAACAGTGGTGTTGACTTAATGCGGCGCAGCCGCTACCACTTTCTCAACTGATAAAGACAAAGTGGGAGACGGGCATGGTGGCCGATGCCAGCATCATGTCAGGTGGGGCGCGTCTGGAAGAGGCGCTTGAAGAAGCTGATCTGCGCGTTCTGTTGATGGCGCTGTTTCACCGCACCGGGGATCGCCGCTGGCTGGAGGCGCCGTTTCGGCCCCGGCGTGACGTCAAGCTGATTGCCGATGAAGATGCGGGCTTTGATCCCGAAACCCAGCGCGCGATCCGGCGCGCGGCTGCCGAAATTTTTCAAGACCTCGAGACGGCGCCCGCCATTTCCGATCCCGGCGATGCGCTGATGGTTGAGATGATGCGTTGCTGTCTGGGGGAGGATGTTCCGGCTGAATATGCCCCCATGATGCGGGAACAGATGGGCTTCACCTCCATCTTCGATGATTTGGAGTTGCCGGAAAATTCTGACCCCTCCGGGCTTGATCCGGTTGTTGTGGCTGGGGCGGGCGAAAGCGGTCTGGCCATGGGCGCCATGTTGCTCAAGCTCGGCATTCCCTTTGTGATTGCCGAACGCGATACCGAGCTTGGCGGGACCTGGCACCAGAACACCTATCCCGGCTGCGGCGTCGATACGCCCAACCATTCCTATTCCTACTCCTTTGCCAAGCCCTATCCGTGGAAAAGCTATTTTTCACCGCAGCCTGACCTCAAAGCCTATCTGGAACGTTGCGCCGATGAGTTCGGCGTGCGCGATCATATCCGCTTCCAAACCCATGTGACGGCCGCCCGCTGGGATGAGGCGGCGCGGCGCTGGAAGGTGACGTTGACGGACCGCAAGACCGGCGAGGCGACCACCATGCGCGCTTTGGCCCTGGTCAGCGCCATCGGCATTCTGAGCATTCCGCAGATTGCCAACATTCCCGGCAAGGATGACTTTGAGGGACCAAGCTTTCACACCATGCATTGGCCCAAAGGGCTTGATCTGACCGGCAAGCGGGTGGCGATCATCGGCACCGGCGCATCATCGATGCAGATCGTGCCGACAGTGGCCGATCAGGTTGAAAACATCACCGTGTTTCAGCGCACGCCGCAATGGGCGCGGCCCATTCCGCGCTATCACGATGATATCACACCCAGCAAGCAATGGCTGATTGATACCATCCCGTTTTATGCGGCCTGGTTCCGCTTCACCATGATGTGGCGCTATGGCGATGGCCTGCTGCCCTATCTCAAGATTGATCCCGAATGGGACCATGCCGCGCGCTCGGTCAACAAGGTGAATGACAAGCACCGCCAGCAAATGCTTGACCACATGATTGCCGAACTCAAAGGCGATGAGGCCCTGTTGGCCAAATGTGTGCCGGATTATCCCCCTTACGGCAAACGCATCCTGCTCGACAATGGCTGGTTTGAGGCGCTGCTCAAACCCACGGTCGATCTTGTCACCGACCCGATTGATGCGATTACGCCCACGGGGGTGCGCACCAAGGACGGGCAGGACCGGGCCTTTGACATCATCGTCTTTGCCACCGGCTTCAAGGTGGGTGAGCAGGGCGGTGATATTGAGATCATCGGGCGTGACGGCACTGACTTGCGCGATTTGTGGAACCATTCCGATGCGCGGGCCTATCTGGGCATCACTGCGTCGGGCTTTCCCAATTTCTTCCGCATGCTGGGACCCAATACCGGGCTGGGCCATGGCGGCAGCGCGATCTTCCAGTCTGAATGCCAGGCGCATTATATTCTGGAATGCCTGATTGAGCTGATGCGGGCAGAGGCCGATGCGCTCGACGTCAACAAGGATGCGCTTGAGGAGTATATTGCCCGGCTTGATGCCGAGCATGACACGCTGATCTGGGCGCATCCCAATCTCAACACCTATTACCGCAATCACAATGGCCGGGTGATCGGCATCATGCCGTGGCGGCTGGTCGATTACTGGCACATGACGCGCAAACCACAGCTTGACCATTATGAGCTGATCGGCAAGGAGGCCGGACAATGAGCATTGCCCAGCAATTCAATCCCGTTGGCGCGTCCTATGACGAGGTCTATGCCCAGCTGAAACGCGCGCGGGCCGAGGCGCCGGTTTTCTTTTCCGAGCCGCTGCAATGCTGGGTCGTCACCCGCTATGACGACATTATGGATGTGCTGAACGACAATGAAAACTTTACCGTCGAAGACATTCTGTCGGGCTTCAACTATTCCGATGAGGCAAGCCGCATACTGTCTGAAGGGGTGAACTGGAACGAAACCAAACATGTCACCGTTGTCGACGGGGCGGAGCATACCCGCCTGCGTTCGATCATTCAGAAGGTTCTGTCGCCCAAACGGTTTCGCGAGATGGAACCTGTGGTGCGCGGTTTGGCAAGCGATCTGATCGATAAGTTCGCGGCGCGCGGAGAATGCGAATTCATCGAAGAGTTCTGCTACCCGCTGCCCATTTTGACGGTGTTCCGCCTGATCGGCTTTGATGAGAGCGATGAGGATATGAAGAAGCTCCAGCAATGGAGCGATGATACATTCAAAATGTGGCTGACCCCGATGGAGCCCGATGAGCAGATCGTCTGTGCGCGCCACGCGGTTGATTTCCAGAACTATATGCGCGCCAAGATCCATGACCGGCGGGCCAATCCGCGCGATGATGTGATGAGCGCCATGGTGCGCCAGATGGATTCAGGCGAGGTTGAGATCACCGAAGATGAACTGATCTTGATCTTCATCTTCAATCTGATCGGCGCAGGCCATGAAACCACCAAGGCCCAGATCGGCAATATGATGTATCAGCTGCTGCGCGACCCCGCGCGCTGGCAAGCCTTTCTTGACGACCGCAGCGCCGCCGAGGCGGTCGCCGAAGAAGCCATCCGTCATGACGGGTCGGTCATCACCTGGTATCGCCGGGCGGCGCAGGATGTGACCTTCAAGGGCTTTGACATGAAGAAGGGTGATTTCGTGCTGATGGGATTTGGTTCGGCCAATCATGATGAAGACAAGTTTGAGGATCCGGCCAGCTTCTGTCCCATGCATGGCAAGAAGCCGGTGTCGCTGACCTTCAGTCAGGGCAAGCATTTCTGCCTTGGGGCACCGCTGGCGCGGATGGAACTTGCCGTCACGGTGGATGAGTTGGCCAGGCGTCTGCCGGGCCTTCGGCTCAAGCCCGGCCAGGACATTGTCTATGACCCCGCCGTCGCGACCCGCTCCCTGTCGAAACTCGCGCTGGAATGGGACGTCTGATCAGGCGTTTTTCAGCGCATTGATCATCGCTTCAATATCAAGCTCACCCTCACGCGTCTGAGCAACCGTTCTCAAATGCAATGTCGATCAGACGTTGGGGAATGTCAGCCTCGATCAAGGCGGTGGTTTTCACCATTTTCGTCAATCAGCGCCTGACCGGGGTCTGTCAACGCGGTATCGACAACGCGTTTGGCCGCCGCCAGCGTTTCTTTCGGGAAACCCGCGATCCGCTGCGCTAGGCTTTCAACAAACGGGGTGAGTTTCTTCGGCGGGCAAAACCCGGTTGATCCAGCCATAGGCGCTGGCTTCGCCGGCGGAAAAGTCCCGGGCGCTGGTGATCACTTCAAGTGCCCGGTTGCGGCCCATCCGGTGTGGCAGGCGTGCAGTTCCGCCGCCGCCGGGAATGATGCCAATGGCGGCTTCGAGCTGGTTGAAGCGTGCGCGGGGCGAGGCAAAGACCATGTCAAGTGCAAGCAGGAACTCGCTGCCGCCGCCACGGGCAATGCCGTCAACCTGGGCGATCGAGATGACGGGCAAGGCCCGGGAACAGATCAACGATTTGTGCGAACAGGCTGGGGGTTGTGACAGGCTCCCCCACCGGCCAGGCCTTGATCGGATGAAGGTCGAAATGGGCGAGGAAAAAGTCGGGATCCGCGCTTGTGAACAGCACAACTTTGATATCGCTCGCGCGGAGGGCTTTGGCCAGGGTTTTGAGCTCAAAGGTCATCTCAAGCGAGATCAGATTAAGCGGGGGGTGATCAAACACCACTGTGAGCACCGCGCCCTCTGGATGAAGCGTCATGGTCTTGAGGTCGGGCCAGTCCATTTCATGCTCCTAGCGCAAAAGTTTGCCACCATCGACAGCAAGCGTCGTGCCGGTGACATAAGAGGAGAGCGGCGAGGCGAGGAACAGGGCGACATCGGCCACATCATCGGGGGTGGAAAACCCGGCCCAGCGGGACGGTTTTGAGGTATGCGGCGCGGCGCGCCTCATCGGCCATGGCCGCGCGGGTCATGTTGGTTTCAACAAAGCCCGGCGCAATGCCATTGACCCGGATGCCGTCACCGCCCCAGCTTTCGGCCAGCGACCGCGTCAGGCTTTCAAGACCGGCTTTTGACGCGCTATAGGCGGGCAGGCCAAGGGTGGCTTTGGTGTGCGCGATGGAATTGAGCACGATGATCGTTCCGCTTGTCCGGGCAAGCGCGGGCTGAAACGCCCCGGCAATGCGCATGATACTGGTTAAATTGATGTCGAGTACGCGGGCAAAGCCTTCGCCCTCATACTCAGCTCCGCCCCATTCGGTATGCCCTTGCGCGCACACAAGGCAATGAAGCGAGGGGACGGCGTGTGCGAGATCGGCGATCTGCGCGGGGTCGCAAACATCAAGCCTGTGATAGGTGAATGCAGACAGGGTCGCATCCTCATAGGCGTCCGCGCCGGGCCGAGTGCCGGTGATGTGCACGTCGGCCCCATCCTTGGCGAGGCGCTGGGCGATCGCGCGCCCCAGCCCGCCCGTGCCACCGACCACAAGGGCGGTCTGGCCCGTCAGATCAATCCTTGTCATGGCTGCCCTCAATCGTTTGGCGCATCCGGTCAAGGCCCTCTTTGGCCGGCGCGCGGCCAAACATGAAACCCTCAAGCGCGACATAAAGGTCAAGCAAGGGCCGGGACTGTTCAATCATGTGATTGGCGGTGCGCTTGGTCCACGCCATGGTCATGGCATCTTGTGCAATTATATCGGCGGCGAGCGCATCGCCTTCGCGGGCCAGTTGAGCGGCAGGGCAGACCTTGGAGACCAGGCCCATGGCGTCGGCCGCCTCAGCCGACACAAAGCCTGCGCGGAACAGGTGATAGCGGGCCTTCATGGGGCTGGCGAACAGCGGCAGCAGCCATGTTTCGGGACCCGACAGAACGCTGATATTGGATTGCGCGCCGATCAGGATGCGGGCGTTGTCGGCCATCAGCAGAATATCGGCCAGCAAGGCAAGGGCAAAGCCGCCGCCCAGCATGTCACCATTGACCAGTGCGATGATGGGCACTTCACAATCATGCATGGCGCGCATGGCGGCCGCGAAGCGCCGGCTGGAATGGATAGACTGGTCAATGTCGCTATGAAATTCTTCCAGCATGTCGATATCGCCGCCGACCGAAAAGGCCGGGCCTGCGCCGGTGATGGTGACGACGCGCACCCCCCGGTCCTTGCCCAGCGCATGGAAGAAGTCGATCAGCTCTTCCACCATTTCATCACTGAAGGCGTTGAGCGTGTCGGGCCGGTTGAGGGTGAGCGCAACCCGCCCGTCATCGCTGCGTGTCACCAAAAGCGTCTCGAATAGGCCGTAGCGGTCGGTCATGCTGTGTCCTTTTTTTGGTGCCTTTGGTGTGGAGAGGGTGACAATACAGTCGCGCACCGCAAACCACACCCGCAGATGGCCGAGCGTTTCGTCATCCCGGCCAAGCGCGATCCGGTCGGTGTCGCAATACTCAACCACCCCGGCGACCGCGCCGCCATCATAGCCATTGTGGCGGGCTTTGACCGGCTGGCCAACAAAGGGGTGGGCTCCCTTGATCGCCAGCGGCTCCGGCTCTGTGGCAATTGCAGCCGCCAGCGCCTCATCCCCGGTGAGGACGGTTTGTGCGCCATGACCAATGGCGGCCATGCGCGCAGTCCAGCTTTTGAGGTGGGGATAGCGGTCGAGCAATCCCGACAAGCCAAGCGCGGGCAGCGACCAGATCGGATGATAGGCGGCAAAGTCGCCCAGTCCCGGCATTGCCCCGCTGAGAAATGCGCGCCCATCCGACAGATGGGTATCAAGTTCTGCGAGCTGGCGTTCAGCCCGGTGCAATTGCCAGGGTTCATATTTGGCAGCGCTTTGGGGATTAAAGCCGGGGCCTGACATGACCTGACGGTCGGCCACAAAAGCGTCGGAGAACACGCCGCGCGCCAGGGCAATGGTGACCAGCGGGGAAAAGATCGCCTCGCCCCACATTCCGAAGGCTTCCTGGGCGGCATGGCCGGCTGCAAGTGCGGGGTCGGGTGCGATCCGGTCCAGTTCCATTGCGATGCAATCGGAGCCGCAAAAAATGTCGGACCCGCGCTGCAAGACCGGCACCAGACGATAGCCGCCGGTCAAGGCGGTCAGGACGGGCTTGGGCATGACGTCAGGGGTGATGACCGATTGCCAGCTCAACGCTTTGAAGCCGAGCAGCGCGCGGATTTTTTCCGAGTAAGACGATTCTGGATAGTGATGCAGTATCAGCGCGGTCACGCGGATCCCCCCTTTTATGTGCCTGGCCCTGATGGGTCACTAAACGACACTGTTGACTTATAATGGGGCATTCATAGGATGAGCGCAAGCCAAGCGCAGGGAGAGAGCGGGTGGAATTGAGCAATTATCTGGTTGAGCGGTTTGATGCCGAACCGCCCACGCTGATGCACCGCATGGCCGAACAGATCGCGGCAGACCCTGCGCGCGCCTTCATCCTGTTTGGCGAGGATGACAAGGCTGAAAGCTATGGGGTGTTTGACGAGGCTGCCGCGCGGCTCGCTGCATCTTTTGCCACGCTCGGCGTGGGGGGGGGCACGCGGGTTTCGGTCCTGTCCGCCAATGGCGAAGTGTGCGTGCGCACCATGTTTGCCTGCTGGAAGCTTGGCGCGATCTATTGTCCGATCAATCACCGCTTCACCGGCGATCTTCTGTCCTATGTCCTGAATGACACCGCACCCGCCCTGCTGGTGGTGGATGAAGGGCTTGTGGCGCCGCTTGCGGCCGTGCTGGGCGATGTGCAAGCGCCGCCCGCGATTGTCGTGCACCGGCCCCGGCCTTCCGACTATGATTATGATCCGGCCCTGGCTGGCACAGGCTTTGCGGGCGAGGCGGGGCTGTTTTCTGATTTGCTGGCATCGAGCCCCTATGAGGGGGCGCTGAGCCTCACCGCCGGGTCGCCGTCGAGCATCATCTACACCTCAGGCACGACGGGTCAGCCCAAAGGGGTGGTGCACCATCATGGCTGGCTGCATGGCCTGTGCTGCGGGCTGTCGGGCATGTTGCACCGGGATGATGCGCTTTATTGCGATTTGCCCATGTATCACATTGGCGGGGCGTTTTCCTCGGTGGCGCGTGCGGCCTGGGCGGGTGCAAGCATCGGCGTGTGGAGCCGGTTTTCAACCCAGGAATTCTGGCCCCGGATCGAAAAATGCGGTGCCAGCGTTGTTGTGCTGCTTGATGTTATGTCCGACTGGCTGATGGCTCAGCCAGAGACTGCGGCGGACCGGGAGAACACGATTATTCGCGCCCATATGCAGCCCTTGCCCGATCATCATCATGCGATGGCGCAACGCTTCGGGTTTGATTTTGTGGCGGTGGGCTATGGCTCCACCGAAATCGGGCTGGGCTTCACCGGATTGGTCGATGAGTTTCCGGGTGGCCAGGGAACGCCTGATCATTTGTGGAAAGGCTATTCGCGGGAAGAGATTGTTGCGCTGATCACCGCGATGGCGGGACCCTATTCCATTGTCGATGGCTCAAAACCCGTTCCCAAAGGGTTCATGGGTGCCCCCACCGGCATGTATGCCCCCAGCGTGCTTGATGCCGATGACCAGGAGGTGGGGCCGGGCGAACAGGGCCAGCTGGTGCTGAACCCCCGTCGTCCGGTGCTGTTTCAGGACTATTTCGGCAAGCCCGAAGTGACGGCCGAGGTACAGCGGCCGCAGGGCTTTTTCTCCTCCGACATTGTCAAACGTGACGGCAATGGTGCGTTCTATTTCTGCGACCGCAAACAGGGCTTTATCCGTGTGCGCGGGGAGAATGTGGCCGCCAGCGTGGTGGAAAGCGGGCTTAACGCCCATCCCAAGGTCAATTATTGCGCGGTTGTCGCCATTCCCGCCGCTGTGGGCAGCGAAGATGACATTGCCGCCTTTGTGGTCGTCCATGACGGGGCTGTGCTGAGTGAAGCCGATATCATCACCTTTGCCGGTGAAACCATGCCCAAATTCATGGTGCCCAAACATGTCCGGCTGATGGACGCGCTTCCGACCACACCGACCATGAAAATCGAAAAATACAAACTGAAAGACCAGATCCTTGCAGAACTTGCGGCAACTGGCTGATTTGCAAATCGCCAGCGCCGCAATATGGTAATTGAAACATTGACGACAGACTTGGACCGAAAAACACAATGGTAGCCATTAAAACCGAAGAAGGCCGGGACCCGGCCCGCACGCGCCGAGCCATTCTTGACGCCACAAAGGAACTGATTGCGCAGGAAGGCTCCGAAGCGGTGAGCGTTTCGGGTGTGGCGCGCCTGGCGGGCGTCAATCGCGGCACGGCCTATCTGCATTTTGGCGACCGGGAAGAATTGCTGCGGGCGACCATGCAGTCGGTCGGAGAAGAGCTGAGCGAAGCCATCAGCACTGCCACCAGCAATCTGGCGGCCTGGCAGACCGATGATGATTCGATTATGGAGGCGATCTCGCTTGCGCTGCATGACAATGTTCAGCTGTCGCGCATCTGGCTGTCTGAGATGCTGTTCGGTGATGGTGTGCAGAAGGACGAGCTGTGGAACGCCTGGCTGGGCGGCGTTCGGGCGCTGTATGAGTCAGACAATGTCACCGACGATTTTGACGATGAGGTTCTGGCCGTCATCGGGCTTGCCGCATCTTTCATGTGGCCGATTATCACCAAGGCGGAAAAAATGTCGAAGGCCAAACGTGAGAAATCGGCCCGGCGTTTTGCCCATGCCTTCGACCAGGTTGTGCTGCAAGGCATTTTGAAACGGGAATGAGCGGATGAGCGCCAATCGTGCAACCACCGAAAAAGTGATCGGGTTGGTTTCGGCCTTCGCCTGGGACGAGCTTGCCGCCCACATCCATGATGACATTGTGATGGAAGCGCCCTATCAGGCGTTTCACACTGGCCCGATGAAGCGCGGCAAGGCGGTGTTTATGGCAGGGATGCAATTTGTCCCCACCGTCTTTTCACGCTTTGAACTCACCATCCAGAAAATCTACGACTGCCCTGATCAGGACAGCGTGGTCTTCGAGATGACCAGTGACGGGACATTCGCCGCTGACCCGGAACGGTCATATGCCAATCGCTATCTGATGGTGTTCGGCTTTCGGGACGGCCAGATCGTTCTGTGGCGGGAAATTTTCAATCCCGCCATCATGAACGACAAGATGGGCTTTATGTTGGGCGCCGCCGGGTAAAGGCAATCAGGACGACAATCGCCAACACGGCACCCAGCACGATCAGCCAGCGGGGCAAGGGTTTGCTGGCCGTCTCATCCAGCGTGAAGGCGATGATATAGTCTCCGGCCGCGGCGGACTGATAATAAATATGTCCCCCCGCTGCGGTGATGACATATTGGGTGCCGTCGATCTCATAGCTCATCGGGGTGGCTTGCGCGCCTGCCGGCAAGTCGGTTTCCCAAAGTTTATCTCCGGTTTCCAGATCAAAGGCGCGGAAGCGGTTGTCGGTGGTCGCGCCGATAAAGGCCAGTCCCCCGCCGGTCACGATGGGGCCGCCCGCAATCGGCGTTCCCATTTCAAAGTCCATGAACGGAACGGGCGCTTCATTGATGATGGAACCCAGCGGCACCTGCCATTTGAGCGCGCCGGTGTTGAGGTCGATCGCACTCAGCCGCGCCCAGGGCGGCTGGGTACAGGGTGCGCCCCAATCGGAGACGAGGAATTCAAGCTGGCCCACATAGGGTGTGCCAAGCAGCGGGAAATGCATCTTGCTCGCCGCATCGGACGCCTGGCCTGCGCCGGCCTCTTCGCGCGGGATGAGGGTAACGATGGCCGCCCCATTGAAGGTCGGCACAATGAGTGTTCCGCTTTCCGGGTCCACCGCACCGCCGCCCCAGTTCATGCCGCCCGCGCCGGAGGGGTTGAGGAGCGATCCCGACAGGGAAGGCGGGGTGTAGAGCCCTTCATTTTTGACGGAGTTGAGCTTGTCGACGCAGCTTGCCTTGTCGATGAAGGTAAAGCCCCACATGTCATCCTCGCTCAACGTCAGATCATTGAGCGGAGCGGGCTTGGCGGGAAAGGGCTGGGTGGGGGAAAGCGCTTCCCCCGCAATTTCGCTGGATTGCGGCACAGCCCTTTCTTCAATCTCGAACAAGGGCTCGCCCGTCAGCCGGTTGAACACGAATATCAGGCTTTGTTTGGTCAGCAGCACAAGCGCGGGCACAGTTTCGCCCCCACGTTTTAGATCAACCAGAATGGGTTGGCTGGGCAAATCATAATCCCAGATGCCGTGATGGACGATCTGATAGTGCCACACCATCTCGCCCGTGCTGGCGCGGAGCGCAACGATGGAATTGGAATAGCGGTTATCGCCGGGGCGGTCAGCGCCGTACCAATCCACGCTGGTCACTGTTGTGGGCAGGAAGACCAGATCATTGTCCGGATCGGCGGAGGTGAACGACCAGACATTGGAGGAGCCGAAAATATCGGCAGACCCCTTGCCCCATGTTGCACGGGCCGGATCGGCCGGGTCACGGGGGACGGGGTCGAATTCCCATTTGAGCGCGCCGGTGCGGGTATCAAAGGCGCGGACTTTGCCGCTGGGTCCATCCTTGCGGTAGAGGTCAAACAGGCTGGTGCCGAAAATGGCGGTGCCGTTCACAATGCTGGGCGGGCTGTGAAACTGGACCTCGTCATGCTCGGTCAGGGGTTTGCCGGCGTCGACGGTGACCGATCCGGCATCGCCAAAGTCCGCGCAGGGGTCGCCGGTTTTGGCATCGACCGCCATCACCCTGAGATCGCCGGTGCCCCAGATGATGCGGGTCTTGCACTGATCGGTTGCGGTTTTAAGTGGGTCTGTCCAGGCCGACACGCCCCGGCATTTGGCATTCACCGCGCCATATTGGGATGGTGAATATTCGGGATCAAACCGCCAGACTTCCTTACCGGTTTTGGGATCAAGCGCAAAGACCTGATCCAGGGTGGTGCAGCCGACCAAAAGCCCGTCAACCAGAATAGGGGTGACCTGAAAGGCGCGGGGGCGGGTGCCTTCACCGGTTTGATAGCGCCACGCCTCGCGCAGTTGCCAGACATTGTCACGATTGATGCGGTCGTGCGGGGCATATTTGATGCCCCCCTCATTGGCGCCATAGTGACGCCAGTCCGATGCATGCGCTCCCGACATCAGTGACAGACAAAACGCTGCGATCACACCATAGCGGATCATGCCCCCAACTCCCCTTGTGATTGGCTTTGTGTTTGGCGGCAGTCTAGGGGAAGTGGTGTAAAGTAATCAACAACGATGTTTAGTTAGTGAAAGAGCGCATGGCAGCCAGATGCGGCACATGGGCGAGCAGGCCGCCATCAAGCCGGATGATTTCCCCGGTGATGAAGGCGGCCTTGTCGCTGGCCAGAAAACAGATCAGTTCGGCGGCCTGTTCCGGTGTTGCGCCTTCTTGGGGGACAAGGGCATGGTCGCGGAAAATCTGGCGCAGATCGTCCGTCAGGCTGGCCTGGGCAGGCGGGGTCAACACCAGGCCGGGTGCCACAGCGTTGCAGCGAATGCCCTGCTTGCCATAGCGGGTGGCAACCATTTCGGTCAGCATGTTCACACCCGCCTTGGCCATCGCATAGGCAAAACGTGTGTCATCACCCTTGAGTCCATCGACGGACGAGACATTGACGATGGACCCCCCGCCGCGTTCGATCATGGAGGGCAAAACCGCCTTGGTGGCGACCATAACCGACAGCTGATCGGCCCGGAACGTCTTTTCCCAGACATCAAGATCGGAATTCAGCAAGTGATCGTCATGGGCGAGCAGGCTTAAATCCGCGGCATTGTTGATGAGGGTATCGACGCCGCCGAACCGCGCAATGGTTTCATCCACCATAGCGTTGATCTGGTCGGGCTGGGATACATCACAGGAAATGAAGAAGCCGCCCATGTCGCTGGCGCTTTGCCGGCCTGCGTCTTCATTGATATCGGCAATGACAACTCCGGCGCCCTGGGCGGCGAACTGCCGGGCCGCGGCTTGCCCGATGCCTTGTGCGCCCCCGGTGACAATAACGATCTTGTTGTCGAACATGGATCAAACCTCGGCCAGGGCGCGGAAATGGTCAAGCGCTTCGGGGTTGGCGAGCGCGCCGGTGTTTTTGATGGTACGCCCGTGCAGGACATCACGGATGGCAAGTTCTGTGATCTTGCCTGATTTGGTGCGCGGAATATCGGGAACCGCGATGATGCGGGCGGGAACATGCCGCGGACTTGCGCCGGTCCTGATTTTTGTCCTGATATCCGCGAGCAATGCATCACTGAGTGTTGCGCCGGGCCGCAGAACGACGAACAGAAGCACCTTCATGTCGCCATCCTGCTCCTGCCCCACACAGACTGATTCCAAAATGGCATCGATCTTTTCGACCTGCCGGTAGATTTCCGAGGTGCCGATGCGCACCCCGCCGGGGTTGAGTGTGGCGTCGGAGCGGCCATAGATGATCATGCCGCCATGGCTGGTGATTTCCGCAAAATCGCCATGATGCCAGACATTGTCGTAGGTCTCGAAATAGGCGGCGCGATATTTCGCATCATCAGGATCGTTCCAGAAGCCGACCGGCATACACACAAAGGCGGTTGTGCAGACAAGCTCACCCTTTTGTTCGCGCACCGGTTTGGCATCATCGTCAAACACCTGAACATCCATGCCCAGGCCCGGCGCCTGAATTTCACCGCGCCACACAGGCAGGGTCGGCACGCCGCACACAAACGCGGACACAATGTCGGTGCCGCCCGAAATCGACGCCAGATGCACATCGGGCTTGATCGCGTCATAGACAAAATCAAACCCTTCGGGGACAAGTGGCGATCCGGTTGAACACAGGGCGCGCATCGCCGACAGGTCAAAATGATCGCGCGGCCTGTGGCCCGATTTCGCCAGCGCATCAATAAACTTGGCTGATGTGCCAAACAGGGTGGTCCCTGTCTTTTCGGCAAGGGCAAATTGCCGTTCCGGTCCGGGATGAAAGGGCGATCCGTCATACAGAACAACGGCCGCGCCGCTGGCAAGCGCCGACACCAGCCAGTTCCACATGGTCCAGCCCAGTGTGGTGAAATAATAAACCCGGTCGCCGGGTCTGATGTCGCAATGAAGCTGATGCTCTTTCAGATGCTGAAGCAATGTACCGCCAGCCCCATGCATGATGCATTTGGGCTGGCCGGTCGTGCCGCTGGAATACAGGATGTACAGCGGGTGGCTAAACCCAAAGCGTTCAAACACCAATGGGGTGTCATCGTCGAAGGGCAGGGCAGGGCTGAACGCGCCGGTGTCGTAAGAGATTTCAATCACCGTCTCAACGCTGGGCATCTGGCTGACCAGCAAGTCGATCTTGTCTTTCAGCGCAATGTCCTTGCCCGCATAAGCATAGCGGTCGGCGGCAAACAGCACCTTGGGTTCAATCTGACCGAACCGGTCCAGCATGGCGCCATCGCCAAAGTCTGGCGAACAGCTTGACCACACAGCCCCCAGACTTGCGGTGGCGAGCATGGCGATGACTGCCTCGGGGATGGACGGTAAACAGGCAGCCACCCGGTCGCCCGATTGCACGCCGAGTTTGGCAAGGCCGTTGGCCGTGCGGGTCACGGCCTCGCGGATTTGCGGGCCGGTCAGGGTGCGGCTGGTGCCGTCCTCACCTTCAAAAATCAGCGCGGGACCCTCAGGCAATTTGGCGAGAAAGTTTTCGGCAAAATTGAGTTGGGCATCAGGAAAAAATTGCGCGCCGGGCATTGTGTCGAGTGCGATTCCATCGCGCGCACCCCGTTCCCCGACCACACCACAGAACTCCCACAGGGCTGACCAGAAGGCGGCGGGCTCGCGCACCGACCAGCGATGAAGCGCCCAGTAATCCTGATTGTCCAGCCCTGCAAAACGCGCGAAACGGGTGAGATTGGCGCGCGCAATCTGGTCTGCGCTGGGCTGCCACAATGGGTGTTCGGTCATGATGGGGGCTCTCCCGCGTCGTGCCTTGCATTGTTTTGATCTTCGCGCATAATAATCAACAGAGTTGTTGAGTAAAGACAAGATCGGCAATGCGGGATTGAAACGGGGACGTTATGGGTGAGGTTGGCACAGACACTGCGCCGGGGCGCATCATGGGCATCTATCACATCAATATTGTGGTGCGCGACCTTGAACGATCTGAAGCGTTCTACTCCATGCTGGGCTTCCGCACCGTTGCGCGCTTTGCCGAGCGCTGCCCCAATCTTGATCGCGGGCTTGGCTTTGAAAATCGGGCTGAGCCAACTCAGTCGCGGGCGATTTTCATGAAACTGGGGCTCGGCAAAGGTGTGCCGGAAACCGTGCTTGATATCAGCGAATGGATTGATCCGCCCGCGACAGGAGAAGCGCCGGGCATGACCTCGATCGGTGTGCCGCGTATTGCGCTCCGGGTCGATAATCTTGATGCCATGGTCGAGCGGTTATCGGGTGAAGGCGTTGAGTTTTTCGCCCCTCCACAGACCATTTCCACGCTGGACCGCAAACCGCGCTTTGCCTGCTTCACCGACCCTGACGGCGTTATCCTGGAGTTGGTGGAGCTGTGAGCCGATCTTGACAAGATATTAAATCAACGACACTGTTGAGTAATAATGGGACGGTCAAAATCGTTCGGGGGGGGCTCAGGGATGGGGCGAGTATCACGGCTGGCGGCGCTGACTGCGTGTCTGTCATTGACAAGTGGAGCAACACAGCTTTGGGCGCAGGAGGGGGGCGGCGCGGCTCAGCCCGCACCCGCCGCAGGCGCAAAGTCCGCCGTGGATGAAATCATCGTCTTTGCCCGCAAGCGGGATGAAACCCTGCAAGATGCCCCGGTCGCCATCACGGCATTCCGGGCCGAAGACCTTGAACGCTATGATGTGAGTTCAATCGAAGATGCCGCATCGCTGACGCCGGGGCTGGTGATCAATTCGGGCGGCGGTGCCACTGGTGCCACCATCACCTTGCGCGGCGTTGGAACGGGCAATTTTTCAGCGGCCGTGGATCAGGCGGTTTCGACCAATATTGACGGGGTGCAGATCTCGCGCGGCCTGATTGTCCGCCAAGGCCTGTTTGACATGGCCCAGATCGAAATTTTGAAAGGACCACAAGCCCTTTTCTTCGGCAAGAACTCGCCCGGCGGCATCATTGCGATCCGCACGGCTGACCCCACCGATGAACTCTTTGCGCAGGTCGGGATTGGTTATGGCGTGCGTGCGCGCGACAAGAACTTGAAAGCGATTTTGTCAGGCCCGGTGAGCGATAAGATCGGTGCACGCGCGGCCTTTCAGGTGCGCTTCACCGAAGGGCCGTTTGAAAACCTTGCCCATGCGAAGCGCCAGACCAGCTTGGCCGGCGGGTTGGTCACCAATCAGTTTGAAGGCTCAAACTATGAGCGCACGCCTGATGCCACCGAGTATACCGGCCGGTTTACCCTGACTTATGATGCGACCAGCGATTTGAGTTTCCGGCTGAAATTCTCGGCAACCGATACGCGCAATTCGGGCCGCAATTCGACGGCCCAGCTTTATTCCTGTCCGTCGGGCAGCTTTTATCGGCTGTTCAATCAAGGCGTGATTGATTGTGAGCTGGATGAGCGGGTGTGGGTTCCCAATACCGAACGCGAGGTGGCCGCCATTCAGCCGATGGACAACCCTCAAGATGGGCGTCAGTACGAAAAAACCCGTGCCTATCTTGCTTCGCTTGAGGCTCGATACGCGCTTGAGGATTTTTCCATCCATTCGGTGACGGGATTTTATGACCGCGATTCCATCAATTATCAGGATGTGTCCTATAACGACTTTACGTCCAATTTCGGATCGCTGTCTGTGGACGCCTATCGCGCCATTTCCCAGGAACTGCGCTTCCAAAGCGAGTTTGAGGGCCGCTTTAATTTCATGGTGGGTGTCTATTATCAGGATGAATTCACCGACATTGATAACAATGGCACGATTGGTTTAAGTGCGCTTCTGGGGCTGCCGGGCTTTAATCTGCCCTTGCCCGACGCGCTCACCGATTTAATCGGTCTGTTGCCGTCTTTGCCATTGCTTGGGCCGGTTGTTTTGCCCGGACAATTGGGCGGGGCGGCCATTCCCCTGCAAGGGGCCGAGGTTGACAGCGTGACCTATTCAGGCTTTGCGCAAGCTGACTTCGATGTCTGGCGCGATATGGTCAATCTGTCGGTCGGGCTGCGCTACACCTATGAAGAGAAAGGCTATCTCAAAACTGCAGAAGACCGTCCGGCCACGACGCCCATCCCGGTCTATGGGCTGACGGGGCTTGGGCCGGTGGAAGGGGGGCTGAATGGTGAGCGTGATTTTACCAACCTGTCGCCGGAAGCCACGCTGACGGTTCAACCCAATGATGACTGGACGATCTATGGCTCTTACAAGCAGGGCTATAAATCGGGCGGCTACAATACCAGCCTGTTTGGCGACCCTGACAGTCTCAATGATGTGGCGTTCGATGAAGAAACCGTGGCGGGCTATGAAGGCGGGGTGAAGGCGCGCCTGTTGAACGGCGCGCTCAACCTCAATTTCAACGCCTATTGGTACACATACTCCGATCTCCAAACGTCGTTCCTCGAAGGTATCACGCTGCGGGTGATCAATGCCGAGGATGCCACTGTGCGCGGTGTCGAGTTTGACGTGTCCTACGCGCCCTCTTTTTTGGAAGGGCTGGTGTTGCGCGGGGCGTTCAACCGCAATCGCGGGCGCTATGAGGATTTCGTGACGGCCTGCTATCAGGGCCAGACCGAAGCACAAGGCTGTGATCTTCCCTTGCCGCTGCCGTTCAACCCGCCGGTGCCGGTCCCCGGCACCAATCCGGCGGTGCAAAATCTTGCGGGCCAGCAAATGTTCCAGGCGCCTGACTGGTCGGCCAATGCCGGGGCGAGCTATATCCTGCCGGTTCTCAAAGGGCGTTATCTGATCGGGCTCAATGCCGATGCGATTTATACCGGCTCTTTCCAGAGCCATGACAAGGCCAATCCGATTGCGCGTCAGGCGTCGGCCTGGCGCTTCAATGCTGCGTTGTCGCTGGCCAGCGCTGATGACCGCTTCTTGTTGTCGGTGATCGGCACCAATTTGACCAATGAGCTGCGCGCCACCTTCACGATGGAATCGCCTTTGCCGGGTCTGGCCCCCGGCACGCCCGCTGACCTGATCGCCTTTACCTCAGCGCCGCGCGCCATTCTGTTGCGCGCGACAATGAGCTATTGATCCCATTCAGTTCCTCGTCCAGGCACCTTGGCCCTGCGGTTTGTGAAAACCGCAGGGTTCTTTCTTGCGGGCTAATTCCGCCCGTGCGGATTGGGCGTATTAAACGAACCGGGCAGGGGCATTTTATAGCCGGGGCTTCCGGGGCAAGGACCGTAGCGCGTTCCGCTATTGCCGCCGGGCACATCACACGCATGGTTGAGCAGATGCGCAGGCTGGGGCCTGTAGGGTGCCGAATAAAGCCCGACAAAGGCATCCATCAATGACACGGTGATCATCAGTGAATTCAGGATCGCCATCATGGCAAGCGTTGAGATGATCCGGCGCACCGGCACGGCAAAATGCTCCAGCCCGCGTTCGGTAATCCGTTCGCCCTTGTCGTTGACGTAAAAGCGGACAAGGCTGAATGACGCAAACACAATGCCGGCGGTCACCCATTCGATGAACGGCATTTTGAGATCGCCGACATAGACGGCGAGAAAGTCGGGCGCGCCGGGATAGGAGATGAGCTCGAAATTGAGCCAGACCAGTTCCATGATGATTTCGAGCACAGCGCCGATCACAAACCCCAAGGCAAACAAGGTGAAGATGCTGACATCGGGGTTGCGCGCTTTCACGCGGGCCATCAGGGCATTCAGCGTGATGGCACACGACAGGAAGCCTCCCGCATAGATTGGAAAGTATGCCAGATAAGGTTCAAGGATCTGACCCGCATCGGGATTGACGATGAAGGGCATGAAGCCCGTCC
Source organism: Alphaproteobacteria bacterium (assembly GCA_965227065.1). Taxonomy (GTDB): domain Bacteria; phylum Pseudomonadota; class Alphaproteobacteria; order SPJN01; family SPJN01; genus CBDDFN01. The sequence goes on along the minus strand of CBDDFN010000006.1, from coordinate 15,522 downwards.
AGTCATGCACATTCACATAATAAGCGGTGTTGAAGAAGATCGGCTGGAAAAACTCAACGATCGGATCGCACCAATAGGTCAGCGCGCCGGCGACGCAGAACTGGGCATCAAAGGTGAAGCGGCGTTCGCGCCGGCACTGGCGGATCACATAGCTGAGCGCCCACAAAAGAACTGACCAGTTCATCACCTCGACCACACGGGCGGCCCAGAATGTCATCGGCTTGTAGGGCCCTTCTGGTTCTGCGGAAACCGGGCCATGACCGAAAAAGCCGACCCAGGTGTAAATCTGCGCAATCAGCAGAATGATCCCCCAGAAAGCCCAGATCTGTGCAGCAGACAGGCGCCGGCTTTGCGTGTGTGCGCTGGTTGCGCCACCGTGAGTGACCTCGGCCATTGTGAAGTGCCCCCATGGATTATTTTCGGCTCAGAAGCCTATATAAGATCAACACTGTTGTACAGAAATGAAGTTTAGGATCATCCAAAATCCTTGCTGCAAGCGGGGGCAAGCGCAAGAGGCGGAATTTGCAAATTGAAGTTATTGACGAACAACAGTGTTGTTGAGTACCTTTGTCGCAGGGACGATAAAAATATGTCGGGGGCTGAGCATGGGGCGCGGGAAAAAGCGTTTGTGGGGTGGTGTTATGGCTGCGGTTGTGGCGTTTGGCGCCTGGCCTGCGCCGGGCTTGGCGCAAGAGGGAGCCGAGCCGCCGATAACATCTGAAGCCCCGGTTGAGCAGAAAAACAGACCTGCGATCCTGTCCAATCAGGCGGTTGACGAAGTTGTTGTTTATGCCCGGCGGCGGGGTGAAACAGCCCTTGATGCTCCGGTCGCCGTGACGGCTTTCACCGCAGAAGATCTGCGCCGTTACAACACCGACAGTATGGAAGATGTCGCCGCGCTGACGCCGGGGTTGGTGATCAATTCAGGCTCGGGCGCAAGCGGGGGAACCGTTACGCTGCGCGGGGTCGGCACCGGTAATTTTGTCGCCGCGATTGATCAGGCGGTTTCGACCAATATTGACGGGGTGCAGATCAGCCGCGCCAAGATTATCCGCCAGGCCTTTTTTGATCTTGGTCAGATCGAGGTTTTGAAAGGCCCGCAAGCCTTGTTTTTCGGCAAGAATTCCCCGGGCGGGATCATTGCAGTACGGACAGCTGCTCCCACTGAGGAATTTTATGCCGAAGCCTCCTTCGGTTATGGCGTGCGCGCATCAGAATATGGCGGTCACGCCATTGTGTCTGGCCCGGTGACCGACTGGCTACGCCTGCGCGCCTCGTTCCGGGGCAAGACCTTGTCGGGGCCGTTTGTGAACGCCGCCGCCGATAAATATCAAGCAAGCGCTTTGGGTGGACTGGCGACCAACGCTTTTCCCGGTTCGGCCTATTCCGATGTTCCCGACGAGACCCAATATCTGGGCCGCTTCGCGCTTGAGGCTGACTTGTCCCAGGATCTGACCTTGGCGGTGCGCGTCACCCATTTCCGCACCAACAATTCCGGCGTGAACTCAACCGCCCAGCTTTTCTATTGCTCGCCGGGCAGTTTTTACCGCCTGTACGATCAGGGCCGGCAGGATTGCGAATTGGATGAGCGGGTCTGGGTTCCCAATGCCGATCCCGGCACCGTCGCGTTGATCCCCCAGGCCATGCCGTCCGACGGGGCGCAGTTTGAAAAGCTGCAAAGCTGGTTGATCAGCGCCGAGGCCGCCTATGATTTCGGCGCGATGAAGCTGACCTCTGTGACCGGCTTTTATGATCGCGAGGATGAGTTCTTTCAGGATGCGTCCTTCACCGACTTCACCGGCGCGCTGGGAACTGGCCAGACCGATGAGTATCGCCAGATATCCGAGGAGGTGCGGCTTGAAAGCCAGTTTGAGGGCCGGTTTAACTTTATGCTGGGCGGTTTCTTCCAGGATGAGCAATCCGCGACCGAACAATATGCCGGTATCAAGATCGCCTTTCTGCTCGGTCAGGATCCGCTCGCTTTGCCATTTGTGAACCTGCTGCCGAGCCTTCCGGTGCTGCCCATTCTGGGGCCGATCAATATTCCCAATCAGGCGGGTGGGGTTGTGCTGCCCCGACAGGGTGCCGACATTGACGGCCTGACCTATTCAGGATTCGTGCAGGGTGATTTCGATATTCTGCGCGAGATGCTGACCTTGTCGGTTGGCGTGCGCTACACTTGGGAAAAGAAGGAGTATCTGAAGACCGCGCGGGGTGAGCCGGCGGCGGTTCCCTTCAACATTCCCTTTGTCGGTCTTGGTCCTGTGACCGGCGGGCAGAATTACGATCAGACCTTTTCAAACTTCTCGCCTGAGGCGACGCTGAATTGGCAGCCGACGGACGATCTCAACATCTATGCCTCTTACAAGCAGGGCTATAAGTCCGGCGGCTTCAACTCGACGCTTTATGGTGATCCCGATCAGGCGTCTGATGTGGCGTTCGGCGAAGAAACGGTTGAGGGCTATGAAGGCGGGGTGAAGGCGCGGCTTCTGGATGGCCAGTTGGCGCTTAATCTCAACGGTTATTGGTATGACTATACCGACCTGCAATCGAGTTTCGTTCAGGGGCTTGAGCTGTCGGTGATCAATGCAGAGGCGGCGACCGTGCGCGGACTGGAGTTTGATTTCAACTACCGGCCTGAATTTTTCGACGGCTTCATCCTGCGCGGGGCGTTCAACTATAATCGCGGCCGCTATGAAGATTTCCTGATCGGCTGCTATCAGGGCCAGACCGCCGCGCAAGGCTGTGATTTCTCGATCGACCTGCTGCCGATTTCCATTCCTGCAGCGATCCCCGGCACCGACCCAACCTTGCAAAATCTCGGCGGTCAGCAAATGTTCAATGCGCCCGACTGGTCGGCCACGATCGGCGCGTCTTATGCGCAGGAACTGGTTGATGGCGAGGTCTTCGCGCTGCTGAGTGTGGATGTGTCCTACAAGGGCTCGTACCAGCCCCATGACAAGGCCAATCCGGTGGCCCGTCAGGATGCCGCCTGGCTGTTCAATGCCGCCATCCGGTTCCTGACCGCCGATGACCGGTTTGAGCTTGCCGTGATCGGCACCAACCTCACCAATGAGCTGCGGGTGACCTTTGCGCAAGAATCGGCACTGCCCTCGCTGGTGCCGACAACACCGCCGGATTTCTACGGCTATACCTCCATGCCGCGCGGCATTCGCATCGAAGCGACAGCACGGTTCTAGCCGCGGAAATAAAGGCGTGACAGGGCGCTTCAATTTTGTTTAACTGAACACCACTGATGATTAGTGAGCGGGCCTAACCGCTCTGAAGAGGGAGACGGGACATGCGCGTTGGCTATCTGGCAACTTTCCAAAATCCGGGCGGAGAGCTTAGCGATCACGAGATCTATCAGGCGGAACTGCGTCAGGCGAAACTGGCTGAGCCGCTGGGCTTCGACATTATCTGGACGGTCGAGCACCATTTTTCGGGCTATCAGATGAACCCCGACACGATCCAGTTTCTGACCTATATGGCCGGCGCGTCGGAAAAGATTGAACTGGGTGCCAGCTGTGTGGTTCTGCCCTGGCACAATCCGGTCCGCGTGGTTGAAAATGTCATCGCGCTTGATCATTACACCCAAGGCCGGGTCAAGCTCGGCATCGCGCGCGGGGCAGGCAAGGAAGAGTTTGAAGGCTATAAGGTCGATATGAACGAGACCCGGCCGATCTTTGTCGAATATGCCGAGATGGTTCTCGAAGGGCTTGAGACCGGTATCTGCGAATATGACGGCGCCCATCTCCAGCAACCCAAAGTTTCAATCCGGCCCGAGCCCTATCAAAGCTTCAAGGGCCGCACCTATTGCGGGGCGGTCTCGCCTGAATCCATGGAGATCATGGCCAAACTCGGTGTCGGCATGCTGATCACGCCCTCCAAGCCGTGGGATGTGGTGGCGACCGAGATGGAAGGCTACCGCGCTGCGTTCAAGAAATATCACGGGGAAGAGCCCGTGCCGACACTCGCCAATGGCTGGGTGTTCTGTGACGAGGATGAGGGCCGCGCCAAGGAGCTTGGGTCCAAATATATCAAGGCCTACTGGAACACGGTTCTTGATCACTACAAGTTCAACAAGCCCAAAGTGTTTGAAGGCGTGAAGGGTTATGAGCATTACGCCGAAGGCGCCAAGCTTCAAGAGCAGATGGAAGCCGACCAGCTGGCCGAAGCCTTCCTTGATTTCCACGTCTATGGCACGCCTGAACAGTGCTTTGAAAAGATCATGGATATTCGCAGCCACATTGGCTGTGAAGGTTTCACCGGGTGTTTCCGCTATGCCGGCATGCCCTATGACGAGGCTGAGCGGAATATGCGCCTGTTCGCCAAAGAGGTGCTGCCCGAACTGAAAAAAGTCCCGGCACCCACCGGCTTTGGCGGCATTGCAGAGGATGCGCCGGCGAAAGCGGCGGGCTGACCCATGTCAGAGCTTGAGGCCGTCATGGCCCGGTTTGCCGCCATGCAGGCAGGCTGGGGGCCAGACACAACAGCAGCGCAGATGAGCGCGGATGTCGAGGCGCTTTATATCGGCTTTGCCGAGCCCAGCACCGCCCGTGTTGAGCCGGTCGTGGTTGATGGTTTGGCGTCTGAATGGATCACGCCCGATGGCGCGGACACACGCGCTGTTCTGCATCTGCATGGCGGGGGCTATTCGACGGGAACCCCGCTTGGCTATCGCGGGCTCGCAACCGCCATCGGTGAGGCCGCCCAAGCTCATGTCCTGACGCTCGGCTATCGTCTGGTGCCCGACCATGTCTATCCCGCCCAGATCGAAGACGCAGTAAAGGGCTATAACTGGCTTCTCGCCAAGGGGTTTGGGCCGCACCAGATTGCCATAACCGGCGATTCTGCCGGTGGCGGTCTTGCGGTATCGCTGCTGCTCAAACTGCGGGAGCTTGGCGATCCCATGCCCGCCTGCGCGGTGCTGTTGTCGCCCTGGCTTGATCTGGAAGCCGCTGGCGAAAGCTACACCGCCAATGCCGCCAAAGATCCGATCGCCACGCCCGACATGGTGAAGGCCATGGGCGGCGCCTATGGCGGGGACCCGTCCGATCCGCTGGCATCGCCGCTTGTGGCGGACCTGTCCGGCTTGCCACCGCTGCAAATTCTTGTTGGCGGGTGCGAGATTTTTGAAAGCGATGCCCGCACGCTCCAATCCCATGCCATGCGCGATGGCGTGGACGCCGACCTCAATTTTGAACCCGACATGGTTCATGTCTGGCCCCTTTTTGCCAGCGTCCTGTCCAAAGGCCAGACCGCGCTGGCGGACATTGGCCGTTTCATCGCCGCAAAAGCGGGCTGATGCTTGCCATTTGACCGCGAGCATTTAAGATCAACACTGTTGTTGAGAAAACAACGTCAAGGCGCCCGAACAGGGCAGGGAGACCCCGAATGGCTGAGGCAGTATTGCCAGACCAATTTTCCGCCCTCGAACAATTTGTCGAGAAGTGGGACCTGCCCGACACCAATGCGCGCTATGCGATGCGGCTGGCCACGCCGATTGCCGAGCAGCAACAGTTCAATGACGCGATTGTCGCCGATGCCGAAGCGATCAAAACCTATCTCGACAGCAAACCGTTTGCCGAATGGGGTGATGCCGAACGCAGGCTGGCGCGGCTCATGTTTGCTTTCACGCTCGTGGCGCAGGCGGTGCAGGTCTACAAGCAGCCCGCCGTTCCCGATTCAGGATCGGTCGCCGCGCTTGATGTGACGATGGAGCCGGGCCCCAGGGCCTGAGGAGGGAGCACGACATGAACAAGCAAAACGACATTTACTCCCGCGGCGTGGACCCCGGCATCTTTTCGCTGTCCGAGGGCGAAAAGTGGACCGACAAATATCCCCATCTGGGCAAAGGTCGCGTCTCCTACGACAGCGCCGTGTCCCCCGAATTTTATGAGCTGGAGCGCGAAGCCCTGTTCCGCCGCAACTGGCTTTATGCCGGGCGCGCGGAATGGATTGCCGCGCCGGGACAATATTTCACCAAGGAAATCGAAATCTGCGATGCCTCGATCATTGTCGTGCGCGGCAAGGATGATCAGGTGCGCGCCTTCCACAATGTGTGTCCGCACCGGGGCAACAAGCTTGTCTGGGACGGGCACCCTGCAGATGAAACCCAGGGCCGCGCGCAACGCTTTGTGTGCAAATATCACGGGCTGGGGTTCGGGCTTGATGGCAAGATTGAAAAGCTGACCGATTCAGAAAGCTGGTTTGGCGAACAAGGCACCTGCCTGTCGCTCAAAGAGGTCGGCTGCGATATCTGGAACGGCTTCATCTTCATCAATATCGACCCCGATGGACCCAAGGAATCACTCGCCGAATTTCTCGGGGACTATTACTGGAACGGCTTCGGCAATTATCCGTTTGAAAAGCTCACCGAACGCTTCACCGCCCAAGGCACCTGCCGGTCAAACTGGAAGACGCTGATGGATGCGTTTAACGAGGTCTATCACGGCGTCTATGTTCACAAGCAGGCCTTCCCGCTGTTGCTTCAGCTTGAAGATGACATGCTGGTGTCAATGAAGAACGAGCTGTTCGCGCTGATCGGCAAGCACGGCTTTTATATCTCCCCGCGCAATCCCCATATGGATCATTTTGTGATCGATCTGGAACGCATCACCCAGGCGGCAGGCACCGGCCCCGTCTATCCGATGGAGATGGATCTGTGGAACATGATCCCCCCGGCCGCCAATCCGCTGGGCACCGACAGCTGGGGTGTTTCAAGCCACTTCATTTTCCCCAACACACAGATCCAGTTCTACTATCCGGGTTGGTATCTGACCTATCAATATTGGCCGCTGGCGCATAACAAGATGCGGTTCGAGATCGATGTGCATCATCTGCCCTCGCGCAATTTCTCAGAAATGCTGTCGCATTACGGGCATATCTCGACCTTCTTTGACGCAGCACTTCAGGATGTGAACAATCTGGAAGCCACCCAGCGGGGGCTGGAATCAGGGGTGTTTAACGAATGGCCGTTGACCGATGAAGAGGTGATGGTGCGTGGCTTTCATCATCAGGTCTACAAATCGGTTGAAGACTATAAAGCCCGGCAAGGCTGACAGGGATGAATAGGGACGAGACGGAATATCTCAAGCGCCGCATGGCGTATGAGCGGGATCGCACCGGCACGCCGCCGGGCTTTCCCGCCTTTCCACTTGTGCCGGCCGGCCGCTATCTGTCTGAAGATTTCGCCGCGCTGGAACAGACCCATGTGTTCGGCAAAAGCTGGCTTTTGGCGGGCCATCTTGACCAGTTGCCTGAACCGGGCTGTTACAAAACTTGGGACAAAGCGGGCTGGCCGATCGTGCTGGTGCACCAATCCGACGGCACTGTGAAAGCCTTTCACAATGTCTGCCGTCATCGTGGTGCCATTGTCGCCCGCAAGGAACGGGGGCGCACCAGGCTGCTCGCCTGTTCTTATCATGGCTGGTCTTATGATTGGGACGGGGCGCTTGTCTCCGTGCGCGAAGAGCGCGACTTTCCCGGCCTCGACAAATCCTGCCTGGGGTTGAAGCCCGTGCGCTGCGAGATGCTGGGCAAGCTGATCTATGTGAATTTCGATGAAGACGCCTGGCCGCTCAAGGACGCGCTCGGCCCGCTTGTTTCGGAATGGGCGGAGTTCGCGCTCGATAAGCTTCGGCTGATCGATCATTATGAATGGAAGATCCCGTGCAATTGGAAGCTTGCCCTTGAAGGCAATATCGAGTTTTATCACGCGCCGTCCATTCACCAGAAAACCACCCCGCCCTTCATTCACACCAAGCAGGGCTCCATCACCTTGTTTGAAGGCGGCCACAGCCGCGATGTGATCTATTGCGAAGGCAAACGGGAGGCGCTTGAGGACGCGGGCATGATGGATGCGCTGCCCCAGATCGAGACGGTGGGCGAAATCGCCCGCGATCACGGCCTGATCTACAATGCGTTCCCCAACGGTCTTTACGGCGACATGAACCAGTTTTACGTCACCGCCCCGCAATTCTGGCCCGATGGCCTCGCCAGCACCAATTATGAAGTCTATTGGATGGGTGCCGATTGGGGCGAGGGCCCCCGCCCGCAAGCCTGGGATGGGGTGATTGAAGGCTTTAACGCGGTCATTCGCGAGGATGTCGAGTTTGCCGAGACTGTGCAGCGTGGTGCGCAATCGCCTGCCTTTGAGGGGATCCGTCCCGGCTATCTTGAAGCCCGCATCTATCATTTCCATCAGGCGCTTGATGCGGCCATCGGCGCTGACATTATTCCCGGCGGCCTGGCGGTGGAACCCGTCATCACTGCCGACTGGATCCATCCCAATGACAAGCAATGGCGGGAGCAAGCCATGGCGCACGCCACCGCCGCACAGTGAGGACGCGCATGAAACCGTTGAACGAAATTTCCCTGGTCGATCCCGATGTGGTGACTTCGCCTTACGACTATTACGCCCGCATGCGCGCCGAGGAGCCGGTGCATTTTGATGAAAAAGCGATGGCCTTCCTCGTTACCAAATATGACGATGTTCAGCAGGCGTTGCGCATGACCGATGCGCTGTCCAACAAGCTTGGCTTTGAACAGGCCCACCGGGCCGAGTTTCAGGATGAGCTTGACGCCTATATGGACGACAAGGGCTGGGGGCCGCATCTGTCTTCGGACAATTTCCAGGTTGATCCGCCTGAACATTCGCGCCGCCGCGCGCTGGTCGATCAGGCGTTTACTGCCCAGCGTGTGGCGGGGATGGAGCCGCACATTGAAGGCATTTTCCGTGATCTGATGGATGGTTTTATCGCCAATGGCAAAACTGATCTGGTGGTCGATTATGCCATTCCCGGCGCGATTTATGTGATTGCCGACCTTCTGGGTGTGCCGCGGGAGCGCCGCGACGATGTTAAACGCTGGTCCGACGCTGCTGTTGCGCCCCTGGGCCGGGGGCTGACCAAGGACGCGGCTTACAAATTCGCCGATGATATGATCGAGATGCAGAACTTCCTGCACAGCCAGTTTGAAGACCGCCGCGCCAATGCGCGCGATGATATGCTGGCCGATCTTGTGGCTGCGGAACTCGAAGGCGGCGAAAAACTGTCGGACAAGGAACTGATTTCGTGCGGCGTCGGCTTGCTGGCGGCGGGCAATGAAACCACCCGCAACGGCATCGCCTGGGGCGCCATGCTGCTGGCGCAAAACCCCGACATGGTCCGCGAGCTGCGCGAGGCCGACGATCAAAACAAGGCGCTAATGCGCTTTGTTGAAGAGGTGCTGCGGGTGCAATCCCCGGTGCCGCAATTGCCGCGCATTGCCATCAAGGATTGTGAAATCGGCGGGACGAAAATTCCTGCAGGCTCGCCCGTCTATATCTGCTTCCTGTCGGCCAATCGCGACGAAGAAAAGTTTGAGCAGGCCCATGTCTGTCAGCATGCGCGCGAGAATGCGGGCCGCCATATTGCATTCGGGGCCGGCATTCACCGCTGCATCGGGGCGATGCTGGCGCGCATGGAAATGAAATGCGCGTTCCGTGAAATCATAAACCGGATGGATGACCTCAAGCTCACGGTTGCCGATGACGCGGTCAATGTCTGGGGCACTTTCGTGTTTCGCGGCCCCCGCGAATTGCCGGTTCGGTTCAAGGCGCGCACATGAGCACAAAGCCCGCCGAAATCATATTCTGGCTTGGCTTGACGCCCTATCGCCAAGCCTATTTCGACGGCGAAACAGTGTTGCAGACGGCCCGGCGCGCCAGGGCGCCCTTGTCGTCGAACTGCGAGAAAGGCGAATGCGCGGCCTGCATGGTGCGCATCCGCAAGGGAAAAGTGACGATGGCGCGCAATGACGTGCTGTCTGAAGACGAGATTTCACTGGGCTACACGCTTGGCTGTCAGGCTGTCCCGGTGAGCGAGGAATGTGAAGTCGAATTTGTTTAAAAGGGGGGCCTCATGGCCGGAGAATTGAACGGCAAGGTTGCAATCATCACCGGAGCGGCGGGCGGTATCGGCGCGGCCTCAGCCCGTCTGTTTGTAGCCGAAGGCGCAAAAGTCGTGATCGCCGATTTGAATGATGAACGGGGCGAAGCGGTCGCCGGCGAGTTGGGTGACGCGGCGATCTATTGCCATGCCGATGCCTCATCCGCCGACGATGTCAATGCGCTGGTCGACAAGGCCGCCGAGCAGTTTGGCGGACTGGACATCTTTTTTGCCAATGCCGGTGTGCCGGGCGATGCGATCTCGCAATTCCTTGATGATGATCTGTCGAGCTTTGAAAAGACCTTCGCGGTTGACGTGAAAGGCCCGCTGCTGGCGGCGCGCTTTGCGGGTGCTTACATGCGCGATCATGGCGGCGGAGCGATCATCTCAACCGCATCCAACTCAGCCTTTATGGCGGGTTGGGGGCTGGTGCCATACCGGGCAGCCAAAGCAGCGGTTGTCAGCGCTACACGGTCGCTGGCGGTGCAGCTCGCGCCCTTTAACATTCGCGTTAATTGCGTTTCGCCGGGGCCGACTCGCACCGAAATGACGCTGATGATGGATGATATTCCCGTCGAGCTTGCCGAGAAACTGCAAGATATTTCCTATGCTGAAATGATTGATGGCCAGCCGCTGAAACGCGTCGGGACCGGCCTTGATATTGCCAATGCCGCTATGTTTTTGGCGTCGGACCGGGCCGCGCAAATTACGGGCCATGATTTGATTGTTGATGGCGGCATGTCGCTGGGCGACCCTGTCGACAGGCTTGCCAATATTCAAACCAAGATTGCCGAAGCTTTGGGAGGCGGGGCATGAGCTTGATTGAACAGGGTCAGGCGATCCTGACCAAATTGTGCGCCTTTGATTTTGCCGGGCTTGATGCGGTGATGGCCGATGATCTGGTGATGGAACTGCCTTATGCGCCCGAGCCGATCCCGCAAAAGCTTGAGGGCAAACAGGCCGCGCTGGGTGTGCTGGGCGCGCTTGAGCAAATGTTTGATGTATTCAGCCTGAATGTGCATGACGCCTATGAAGCGCCCGGTGAGAACACCGCCATTCTGGAGGCAACGGCGTTGGGCGTGCGCAGCGAGGGCGGCACCTATCAAAACCGCTATGTTTTCGTTTTCACCTTTGAAGACGGCAAGCTCAAGCGCTGGCTTGAATTCTTCAACCCCAACCTGATGGGCTGAGCCGATGGATAAGAAAACCGTCACTTACTATTCCGAAGGCCATGTGATTGTTGCCGACCTCTACACGCCTGAGGGGTTTGACGAGACCAAGCGCTATCCCGCTTTGGTCCAGTGCCAGGGTTTTTCAGGCATTCGCGACATGATGATGGAAGACTTTGCGCGCTTCTTCACCGGCGCGGGCTTTGTATGCCTGGCGCCTGATTATCGCGGCTGGGGCGACAGCGGCGGGGAACGCGGCCGGCTGGCCCCGCTGGAACAGGTTGATGATATCCGCAACGGGCTGACCTTTCTGCAAGCCCAGCCCTTTGTTGATGGTGAGCGGCTGTGCGCGTTCGGCGCAAGCTTTGGCGGTTTGATTGCGCCTTATGTGGCTGCGGTCGACACACGGGTCAAAGCCACGGTCGGCATGGTCGGCGTTGCCGATGGGCTGGAAGCCATCACCAATGACCGGACGCCTGAAGAGGTGGCCGACATTGTTGAAAAGATTGCCCAGGCGCGGCAGACCCGCGTGCTCAGCAACCATGTCGAACGCGATTGGCGGGTGATTGATATTTTCCGCGATGAGCAAAGCGCCGCCTGGCTGCCCATGGGCTGGGAAATGGTGCCCAAATGGCGGACCAAATTCTCTTATGAGTCGCTGGGCCGTGTGGCGGACTTCCGCCCGATTGATATGGTTCACAAGATTGCGCCGCGCGCTCTGGGGCTGATCATTGCAACGCAGGACACGTGTGCCAGTCCCGACAGCTACCGCGCTTTGCACGCTGCGGCGGGGGAGCCCAAACAGCTGTGGGAATATGATTGTGGGCATTACGACATGTATGCGGGGGAACCTATGGAAACCGCGATTAATGCCGCCATTGCCTTTTTCAAGGAGCATGTGGGATGAGCCTTCCCGACCAGTTTTCCGACCTTGAGCGTTTCACCGCCGACTGGGATTTGCCCGATACCAACAGCCGCTACACGTTGCGGGTGAATTCAAGCTTTGAAGCGCTGTGCGATTTTCACGGGGCCATTGCGCCGCGTTTTGAAGAGATTGTCAGCTATCTTGAAGTCCGCGATATGACCGCGCTTGATGAGGCCGACACGGTATTGGCGCGGCTCATGCTGGCCTATGCGGTGGTTGCGCCGGGTGTTGAGAGTTTCCGCCAGCCGATTGTTCCCGACTGTGAATCGCTTCCCATGTTCAACGTCATCTCCGAAACCACGCTTTAGGGGCGCGCCATGAACAAGCTCGATACCGTCCATTCGCTTGAAGCCAATCGCGACAAATGGCTGAAGACCGACGCGGAAAGCTGGACCGAGAAATATCCTGAAATCGGCACCGGCATGATTGACCTTAACCGGGCCGTGTCGGCGGAGTTTTTTGAGGTCGAGCGCGAAGCGATCTTCCGCAGAAGCTGGCTTTATATGGGCCGGGTGGAGCAGGTTGAAAAGCCGGGTGAGTTTTTCACCCGCGAGGTTGAGGTGTGCAAAACATCCATCATCGTCACCCGTGCCAAGGATGGCGCAGTGCGCGCCTTTCACAATGTCTGCCCCCATCGCGGCAACAAGCTCGTTTGGGAAGGCCATCCCGCGCGGGAGGTGTCGGGCAAGACCGCCCGCTTCATCTGCAAATATCACGGCTTTGCCTTCAATCATGATGGCAGCCTGGCGCGCGCGCCAGATGCGGATAATTTCTTCGGCAATCAGATCGACACGCGCTGTTTGATCGAAGTGCCGCTTGCCACATGGAACGGGTTCATCTTCATCAATCTGACGCCGGGCGGGCCCAAAGAAAGCCTGGAAGAGGCGCTGGGGCCTTACTATTGGACGGGTTTTGACGGCTTTCCGTTTTGAAAAATTTTCGGAAAAATATGTCACCGAAGGCTCGTGCCGGGCGAACTGGAAAACGCTGATGGATGCGTTTGCCGAGGGCTATCACGCGCCCTTCCTACACCACTGGACTTTCCCGCTTTATGCGTCTGAAGAGTTTGACGTCGCAAGTGCCCGGGCGGAGCATTTTTCAGCCCATGGCAAGCATCGCATGTCGATGTTCGGCCGGCTGCCCGACGGTCTATATTCCTATCCGTTTGAAGAGCAGATGAAGGCCCATGGCGCGGCGCCCTGCTTCAAGTCGGATCTGTCCGATATTGATCTGCCCCCGGCGGCCAATCCGATCAACAGCGAAACCTGGGGCAACAGCTCCCACTTCTTCTTCCCCAATTTCGCGATCCAGTTTTACTATCCGATGTGGTGGCTGACCTATGAGTTCATCCCTGTGGCCCATGATGAAATGCGCTTCCGCATCACCCATTACCTGTCGCCGTCGAAAAATTTCCGCGAGCTGTTGAGCCACCACGCCTTTCTGGCGATCTATCGGGATGCTGCGCTTCAGGACGTCAACACGCTTGAAGCCACCCAGCGCGGAATTGGAACCAACGCCGTTGATGGCTTCATTCTGCAGGATGAAGAATTCCAGATCCGGCATTTCTATGCCCAGGTGTTCGGCGCTGTTGAGGCGTATGAAAAAGAACAGAAGGCCAAAAGCGAATGAGTGAAGCCCGGCGCATCCTGTCCTTGCTGACAAGCGAGGGCGAGTTGAAGATCATGCTGGCCGATATGGCCATGCCCGAACCCGGTGATGATGATGTGGTGATTGCGGTTGAGGCCGCACCGATCAACCCCTCAGACCTGGCGGTGCTGGTTGGCCCCGCCAATCTGGATCAGGCGCACAATGCCGAAGATGGCACGCTGGTTGCGCCGGTTGACCCGCGCATCCTCAAAGCATTCAAATCGCGGATCGACAAGCCCTTGCCATGCGGCAATGAAGGGGCGGGAACGGTTGTTGCCGCCGGGAAGTCAGCCGCTGCCCAATCGCTGATGGGCAAGCGCGTATCGTGCCTGCGCGGCAATCTTTATGCCACCCATGCCAAAGTGCCGGCCGCCATTTGTATGGAACTGCCCGATCCGATCACCGCGCAGGAAGGGGCCTCAAGCTTTGTGAACCCGCTCACGGCCTTGTCTATGGTCGACACGATGCGTCTTGATGGTCACAAGGCGCTGATCCATACGGCGGCTGCCTCCAATCTGGGGCAGATGCTGAACCGGATTTGCCTCGATGAAAGTGTGCCGCTGATCAATATCGTCCGCACCGATGAGCAGGCCGCGCTGTTGAAATCCCAAGGCGCAGATTGTGTCGTCAATTCATCGGCGGATGATTTCATGCCGTCTCTCACCGATGCCATTGCCGACACTAACGCGTCGTTGTGCTTTGACGCCATTGGTGGGGGAAAGCTGGCTGACCGGGTGCTCAATGCGATGGAGCGTGCTTTTTCGCGCAATGCCGAGTTTTGGAGCCCGTATGGCTCTACGATCATGAAGCAGGTCTATATTTATGGCGGGCTGGACCTGTCGCCCACCGTGCTCAATCGCGGTTATGGCATGGCGTGGCAGGTGGGCGGTTATCTGCTCAATCACTTCATGCAGCGCGTGGGGCCCGAGCGCATGCAGGCGTTGCAAGCCCGTGTGGTCGATGAAATTCATACGACATTCAAAAGCAGCTATTCAGAAACCCTCACCCTTGAAGAGATGCTCAAGCTCGACACTGTCCGCGCCTATAATGCCAAGGCGACCGGGCAGAAATTTCTGGTCGTTTCCTAACGGCCCGTGTGGCTGTCCGGCTGAGGGTGGACAAGCCGCGCGCGTCAGGCGCGAAGGGCCTTTGTGATCGCTGCTGTGTTGTCTTCTCCCCAAACACACAAGGGACGAAATGCGTCGGCCAGCGAGCAGCCCAGCGGTGTGAGGCTGTATTCCACCCGTGGCGGGATTTCTTTGTAGTCTGTCCGTGTGACGATCGCGTGGGCTTCCAGCTCTTTTAATTGCTGAATCAGAACTTTGTCGCTTACCCCGGACACCGCCCGCTTCAATGCGCCATATCTCATGGTTTCCTTGGCAAGAAAATAAAGGATCAGCGGCTTCCACTTTCCGCCGACCACCCGAAGGGCGGCGTCCAGGCCACAGATAAAGGCGGGGGAGTGGGCACTTTTTTCAGACATAAATAGATACTTACCAAAAGGTGTACACTTATCAAAAGGAAATTTAAGCCCCATCTCCTGTTCATCCTCGAACACTGGAGATGAGATGATGACGAAACTTGATGGAAAGACCGCGATTATCACCGGCGGTGCCAGCGGCATCGGCCTTGCAACAGCGAAGCGCTTTATCGCCGAGGGCGCCTTCGTCTACATATTCGGGCGGCGGCAGGATGTGCTGGATGATGCTGTGTCACAGCTTGGCCCCCAGGCCCGTGCCGTTCAGGGAGACACCACAAAGCCTGAAGACCTTGACCGGCTGTTTGAAACCGTCAGGTCTGAACGCGGCGGTCTCGATATTGTTTTCGCCAATGCCGGTGTTGGGGATTT
>CBDDFN010000005.1:0-18615 GCA_965227065.1 Alphaproteobacteria bacterium | reverse complement strand
AACGCGGCCCAGGCGGCCTGCGCGGTTTGGTCGGTCAGGCTTTCAAACAGATACGACCCCCCGGCGGGATCAGCGACCCGGGCCAGATGGCTTTCTTCAGCCAGAATGATCTGGGTGTTGCGGGCAACCCGGCGGGCCTGATCCGACGGCGTACGGACGGCATCATCAAAGGGCCGGACCAGCAGACCGTCAGCCCCGCCCACGGCACTGGCAAAGCTGGCGGCAGTGCCGCGCAGAATATTGACCCAGGGGTCGCAGCCTGTTTGCGCCCGCGCGGATGTCTCGACCGTGATTTCGGCGGCTTGCGGTTGGGCCCCGCTCGCTTCAAGCACACGGCTCCACAACCGGCGCAGGGCGCGGATTTGCGCAATGCCCATGAACACATCACTGTCGGCGCCCAGACGGAAGCTGATCTGGCCCGCCGCCTCATCCACCGACAAGCCCGCTTGTGTCAGCGCGCGCAGATAAGCCACAGCCGTGGCGAGTGCCGCACCCAGCGCCTGCACAGAGCTTGCCCCCGCATCAAGATAAAGCGTGGCATCGGCGGCCAGTGCGCGTGAGCCAGCCAAATTCTGATGGGTATAAACCGCAAGCTTGGAGGCCGCCGCCATTGCGCTGTCGAGCGATCCGGGCAGACTGCCCTGACGGGCCAAAGCGCCCAGCGGATCGGCGTTGAAGCGATAGGTGCCCGCCCCGCCATGGGCCATTACAAAGGCAGCCGCCCCGGCAAAGCCCGAACCGGCATTGAGACTGACCGGCGCAAAATCAAGATGCACGCCGTTCAGAACCGTTTTGAGATCATCAAGCGTGTCGATCGCCACGCCCAAATGCGTGTCGGAGTTGGCGAGCCGCTCATCACCGGGCGCAAGGCCAAGCTGGGCAGCCAGATCAAATTCCACCGACAATGCGCTCATGCCGCGTTCAAGGTCGCGCAAGGCTTCTGTGTTGGCGGTTTTGGGATCGGGATGCACGACCGGGCTTTGCATTTGCCAGCCCGGCGCATGGACGTCCTGAAAATCAGTGCCGCGCGTGAAGGGCGCCCGGCCTGGAGAAGCATTGCCGTCCGTTGCCGCATCAAAATCGGCCTTGGTGTAAAGCGGCTCCAGCGTAATGCCGTCATAAGTTTTGGATTTGAGTTTGTCGAAGGCCGCGCCTTTGAGGGCGGCTTCGGCCTTTTCCTTCCAATCTTCAAGCGCGGGAATGGGGAATTCCGCGCCAAGCTCATTGGCCGGTTCGGTCATCTGTCAGGTCTCCGTGTCCGGTGAAAAGCGCCCGGACGGTTCAAAATGTCTCAAGATGGCGGGGTTATCGCATTTTGTTTTTGTTTCCGCAAACCTTGGGAATCTGCCAGTGTGCACCCACCATTCCGGGGAAGGGTATGACAGAGTATCTCACCATCGATGTGATGGGCGCGCCTTTGTGGAAATTTGCCGCCAGCGCCGTCGCGATCTTGCTGGCAGGCTTTATGCGGTCCTTCACCGGTTTCGGCTTTGCCCTGATTGCGGTGCCGGCGCTTGCGCTGATCCTGCCGCCGCAAATGATTGTGCCGGTTGTTCTGGCGCTTGAAGTCGTCACCGGCGCCCAGCTTTATCGCGGGGCGGTTCCTTTTGCGGACAAAGAGGTTCTTAAACGCTTTTCCTGGCCTGCCGTCATCACCTTGCCGCTGGGTATCTGGCTGCTGCGGGAACTGTCCGACGATGACATGCGCCTTGTGCTGATCGGGGTGATGATCTCGACGGTCGTCCTGTTTGCGCTGGGATCATTTCTCACGCGCGGGGGCCGCGCCCCCTCCCCCCTTGCCGCATATGGCGCGGGCGGATTGTCAGGCGCATTGTGCGGAGCGACCGGCATTCCCGGCCCGCCGGTGATCGCCTATACGATGAGCGCAAATTGGGAGCCGGTGCGCCAGCGCGCCACCATGATCCTGTATTTCATCGTGATTGATGTTGCCACGCTTCTGGCCATGTTCGTCACCGGGCTTGCGACGGTGGAAACGCTGATCAAGGCGGCTGCTTTGCTGCCCGCGCTTCTGGCAGGCAATTATGTCGGGTCGGCGGCGTTCAAACGCTGGGGCGGTGATGCCTACCGCCCCGTCGCCTTTGGCATCTTGATTGTGATCGGCATTGGCCTGGGCATCCAGGTGTCTTTGTAGCCGCTCGGACGATTACTCAAGCTCGGACGAATTATACTCCAGAATTTCCCGGCCGATGATCAGCCGCTGGATCTGGCCCGTGCCTTCGTAAATGTCGGAGATACGGCCATCGCGCAGCCATTTCTCAACCAGATGATCATGGGTGATGCCCATCGCGCCCATCAGCTCAATCATGCGTTGCGGGGCGGTGCGGGCGACCTCGCCGCCTTTGGACTTCGCCACCGACGCCTCAAGATTGTTGGGCTTGCGCTCACCATTGAGCCAAGCCGCGCGATAGACCGACAATTTGGCCGCTTCGATATCGGCTTCGGTCTCAATCAGCGTCTGTTCGGTGGCCGACCGGTTCGCCCGGCCTTTTTCCCAATCGACTTCAACGCCGCGTTCACCAAGCTGTTCGGTGACATAATCAAGCGAGGCGAGCGCCTTGCCGATGCCGCCCGCACCAACCGCAGGCCGGGTCATGTTGAAGGTCTTCATCACGCCTTTAAAGCCGCCCGACCCAGCCTTGGGAACGGTTTCATCCCCGCCAAGCAAATGATCACGCGGAATGCGGCAATTGTCGAAGGACAAAGCAGCCGTGTCATCAGACCGGATGCCCAGCTTCTTTTCCTTGCGGACCACGTCAAAACCCGGCGTGCCTTTCATGACGATGAAGCTTTTGATGCCCGCCCGTCCGGCCGACTTGTCAATGCTCGCCCACACCACGACCCCATCGGCGCGAATGCCGGTGGTGACGAAAATCTTGTCACCATTCAAAACCCATTCATCGCCATCAAGCTCGGCCGTGGTCTGAACGGCTTTGGAATCAGACCCGCAACCCGGTTCAGTGATCGACATGGCAAGCCGGTTTCCCTTCCAGCGCTCCACCTGTTCAGGCGTTCCCGCAGCATGAAGTGCGGCATTGCCGAGGCCGCCGGGGCCAACCCGCATATTGAGGCTGTCGCCCCAGGAGTTGTAGAGCGCGATCATCATCGTCACGACCGCAAATGTGGTGTCCTCTTCACCGCGCCCGGCAAGCTTCATCAGATAATCGGGATTATCTGCAGCATCGGGAAGCTGTTCGGGCTGCAGCTCTTCTTCATGATCGTCATAATAGCGGGCATGGCCGCGCACGATCTTGCCCTGGCGTTTCATCTCGTCGATGAGTTCGATGTCCTTGGCGGAATATGTAAAATCCATGATCGCCTCCCTTACGCCGCTACCGGGCCTTCAATGGTGGTCAGGTTGCGCGCATGGCGGAACCACATCTCTACCGGATAGTCGCGGATAAAGCCGTGACCGCCGAAAATCTGAATGCCGTCATCGGCAACTTTCATCGCTTTGCGCTGAACATAGTTCTGCATCAGCGTGGTCGCCTTGATGGCGTCGGCATGGTTTTGCTCGACCAGTGAAGCGGCCTTCCACACCATCCAGCGCATGCAATCCACTTCGGTGTGCATGTCCGCCAGCATGAAGGCGATTGCTTGCTTTTGCGCAATCGGCTTGCCAAAGGCATGACGCTCTTTGGCATAGGGTATGGAATAGTCGACCACCGCACGCGACAGGCCAACCGCCAGCGCAGCACCGCCAATGCGGATTGTGTTGATCAGCTTGGCACCATCAATACCGTCGGCACCGCCAAGCCGCTCAGCCTTCACCCCGTCAAGCTTGACGGTGAATTGCGGCAGCGCCTGAAAGCCAATCGTGCGTTCGCGATCATTGGAAATGGAGAGCCCGGCAGCATCGCGCGCGACGATAAAGGCATCTAACCCGGCAAAGCCAGGCGCATCGGACGAGCGGGCCACAACCAATACATGCTCAGCCCGGTCAGCCATCGCTACCAGACGTTTTTCGCCCGACACTTCCCACGCATCGCCAACCTGTTTAGCGCTGGTTTTCAGCGCTGAGGCATCAAAACCCAGATCATCTTCCTGAAGCGCCAGCGCACCGGCGGTGAAGGCCGCCCCGGTGAATGGTGCCAGATATTTGTCTTGCTGCGCGTCTGTCCCGAAATCGATCAGCGGATTGACGAACAGGCTGGGCGACATGCACGCCGCCCCCAAAGCGGGGCACCCTGAGCCCAGCTCTTCCAGAAACAAAGCCGAGGTGGTGGGCGAACGCTCCATGCCTGCGCCACCGACCCGTTCTGGAATGGTGGCTGCGACCAGCCCCAATTCCCAGCTCGCCTCCAGCACCGCCTCGGGACATTCAAAATTCTCGTCCGCGTCGCGGGCCTTGTCGGTCAATTGATCGCGCGCAAAGCTTCCTGCCGTATCGCGGATCATCTCCTGCTCTTCACTGAGCGCAAAGGTGATCATGCGCCTCCCCCTTCATTGACAATTGTGTTGGCAGGGACTCTAGAAGTCCCTGACAAATTGTCAACAAAAGGAGTGTGAGATCATGTCAGACCTTTTTCCTCAATGATCGCCTTGGCCGAGACTTCGGGTGACACGTCTTCAAGTTCCTTGCTCGCAGGCTCGGGCAGGAAGACCATGACCACAATCGCACCGATGGGAACAACCGCCATCAGCGCAACAATCGCCATGGCATAGTCGCCGCCAAATATGTCGTAGAGGACATCTTGCATGAACAGGCCCGCCGTTCCGGTCACCGCATAGGTGATCACCCGGAAGGATGAGGCGGTTGACCGATAAGACGTCGGAAACAGCTCAGAGCCGAGCGAATTGAACATCACTTCGGTGGCGAAATAGCCGAAAATGGCAAACATCCAGGCCACTGCGATAATCGGCCCCGGCGTCGTGCCGTACAGCAGCGCAAAGCCGCCGGCACAAATCATCAAGGTCGTGGCGATGGCCCGTTTGCGTCCCACCCGGTCGGAAATCCGGCCGACCAGCAAATTACCGATCATGGCCACCGCACCGCCGGCAATATAGATGACCGAGACGAGGCCGGGATCAAAGCCATGGCCTTCCTGCATATGTTTCGACATCAGCAAGGTTGCGGGAACAATGCAGAAGCCAAAGGGTGTAATGGCAACGAACAAGGCCGCCGTCCGCCCCGGATAATCTGACACCAGCCGTTTGACAGGCGTAAAGCCGCCGAGCAATCCGCTCGCTTCATCGGCATTGCGGGATTTCTTATGATCCTTGAAGCGGTCGGTTTCGGGCAGAACCCGGCGCAACCAGGCCAGAATGAACAAAGGCGCGGTCCCTGCCAGATACATGGTCCGCCAGCCGCCAAAGTCCGGCGTGATGCCGATATGGTCGATAAAGCCGAACAGGATGGATGCCAGCCCGTTCCCCAGCCCGTTGAACACCCCCAGAATGGCCAGGGCCCATCCGCGCATACTCGCCCGCATGGTTTCAGCCACCACCACAATCGACAGCGCCTCTTCGGTGAAGGCAAAGGTCTTGGCGGCGGTTTGCAGTGCCACATATTGCGCCGGTGTCTGCGCAAAGGCGGTCAGACCAGTGAAAATTCCGGTGCAGACCAGGGTCGCCATCAGCAGTTTGCGCCGGCCCACCTTGTCAGCCATGGCCGCCAGCAAAATGCCGGGCAAGGCCCCAAGCCGGATGATGCCTAATGCCTTGCCAACATCCCCGTCAGCCCACACCAAATCGGCCTGAATCTGTTTCAGCGCAAGGGAATAGAGCCCGTGATCGTAAGCGATCAGCATGAAGGCAAGCCCGATCAGGACCAGCACCTGGCTTTCTTCTTTGGTGAGTTGCTCCGGCGGTCCGAAAAAGGGAATGCGCATTTGGAATGCTCCTAGAGCAGCGTGCAGGCTTCTTCGAAGGCAAGCCGGGCGTGGCGGTCAAACAGCTTGGAGGGATCGCCATAGCCGATATTGCAGATAAAATTCGACTTGATCTGCCCACCGGGCCAGAACTCGGCATCCACCGCCGCATTGTCGAAGCCCGACATGGGGCCGCAATCCAGCCCCAGCGCACGAGCGGCAATCATGAAATAAGCCCCTTGCAACGTTGAGTTGCGGAACGCCGTCACATTGCCGGTCTTTTCTTCGCCGGCAAACCAGTCGCGCGCGGTGGGATCATGAAACAGACGGGGCAGATTTTCATAAAACAGCGTGTCGAAACCGATAATGGCGGTCACCGGCGCTTCCAGCGTCTTGGCCCGGTTGCCTTCCATCAAATGGGGCAACAGCCGCTCCTTCGCCTCAACCGTCCGCAAGAACAAAATGCGCGCCGGCGAACAATTGGCGCTGGTTGCGCCCCATTTGTAGAGATCATAAATCTCTTCAAGCATCGCATCGGACACAGGCTGGTCGGTAAACCCGTTATGCGTGCGTGCTTCGCGAAAAATCTGGTCGAGCGCATCATCGCTCAAAGACTGTCGTGTCATGCCTCTTCCCCCTCAGGCAATAGCAGATGGCGGAGCGTATCGCGCCCGCCGCACGCTTTCCAGTGCGCCAAAAAGTCAAGGCCGGGACACGGCACGCTTGTCACCTTGCACCAGTTTGCCTAAAAACCGTCATTCGATGAGGGATACGATAAAAAATGCCAGAACAAGCGCGCTTAAGAAACAGGGCCTCTCGACCCGAAACGATCCGCACTCAGAATGAGCGGCTGGTGCTCGACTTGCTGCGTGAAAAGGGCAAGCTGACCCGGGCTGAGCTGTCCGAAGCAACATCGCTGACATTGCCCGCCATTGCCTCGATCACCGCCGGACTGGTGGATGATGGGCTGGTGCGTGAACAAAAGCTGGCGCGCGAAGGCCAGGGCCGGGGCCGCCCGCCCGTCATTCTCGAATTCATTCCCGATTCCAGCTTCTCGGTCGGCATCCGGCTGGGACGCACCGACACCATCATTGTGCTCGCCGATGCGCTGGGCCGTGAAAAGGCCCGCCGGACAGTTTCTGATTTTGAAGATGGAACGTTCGAGACGGTGACAAGCGGATTGGTGCAAGCGATCACCTCACTGTTTGCCCAACATGATGTCGCGCTCACCGCGCTCAACGCGGTCGGTGTTGCCATTCAAGGCAGCGTCGATCCCGAAACGGGCAATATCCAGGAAATCTTGCGCTTTGACTGGGATGAGGCTCCGCTGGCCGAAACCCTGTCCCGCGCCCTTGACACTCCGGTTCAAGTGATCGAAGCGGGCCGGGCCGGCGCGGTGGCTGAATATGTCGAAGGGCTCGCCCGCAAGCACCGCAATGTCATTGTGATCGATGTCGGCGCCAAAATGTCGGCCGCCATCATCCTCAATGGCCGTATCGTCAATGGCGCGCACGGACTGGCCGGTGCCCTGGGCGATTGTCTGGTGCCCGGCAACCCCACCGTCGATAAATTCGATGTGCGCAGCGAGGGCGATGCGCGGCTGGCCGATATTATTTTGAGCCCGCATCTGTTTGACACGCTCGCGGATGCGTTCCCGCGGCTGAGCCGCGATGACAAATCGGTTTGGGATCAGATCGATGCCGCGCGCGAAAGCGACAGCCAAGCCGCGCAAGTGATCGGCCAGGGCGGCTATTACATGGCCCACGGCGTCGCGTGGCTGGCCAATCTGTTCGACCCCGACATGATCATCATGTCAGGCGGTATGAGCGTCGTGCCGCAAAGTTTTCAGGACAGCTTCATCGAACAGGTCCAGGCCTTTGTGTCGCCATCCCTGCGTGAGGGGATCAGCATCCGCTTTTCAAAACTGGGCACCGAAGGCTGGGTGCGCGGCGCGGTGTTGGCCGGTCTGCAAGGCCAAAGCACAAGTCTTGAACATCTGTTTGACCGGGCCTCGGTCTAGTCGGTCTGAATAAAACGCTGCTCGGACCCTTCAAGTACCAGCGCCGTCAGGATGCCGCTGGCAAACGCGCCGGTGTCGATGCCGATCCGGTTGGCGTGCACATCGGGTGTGGAGGTCACGGTATGGCCATGCACCACAACAAATCCATGATCGCGCGTGTCTCTCAAAAACTGCTCCCGGATCCAGATCAGGTCGGTTTCCTTTTGCAACTCCAGCGGCAGGCCCGGCCGGATCCCGGCATGGACGAACAGATAGTCGCCCTCCCGATGGGTCAGTGTCAGATTGCGCATAAACTCAATATGCTCGCGTGGCACCGCCGCGCGTAAATTGCGCTGGGCAATTGGCAGCTCTTCAGCCTGGGGGGCCAAAGGCTCCATTCGCACACCATAGGAGTGCAATGTCGCTTCGCCGCCATAGGCGATCCAGTTGGGACCGATCTCGACATTGTTCAGAAATTGCAGCATCCATTGTTCGTGGTTGCCAAGCAGGAAGTGGGTTTCAAAACCTTCAAAATTGTGGCTGATCAGGTAGTCCAGCACTTCGCGGGACTGAAAACCCCGGTCAATATAATCGCCAAGAAACACCAGAACTTTGCGGCTGACCTGGGCTGATTTGGCATCCAGCTTGATGCGGATCATCAACCGTTCCAGCAGATCAAGCCGTCCGTGCACATCGCCGATGGCATAAACCCGCATATCCGCAGGCACAGAGCGCTGCAGCGGGGCGGCGTCGGTATCGCGCCGGGTAAATAGACGGGCCAGAACCATGGTTCCTCACTTTATCGATGTAAATCCTATCATGAAACGTGAAACGCACCGCGTCAGTTCACGCGACATAACCGCCTTGGCTTGCATCCCCCACGCCGCGCGCTACTCTTCCCCCATCGCAATTTTTCACACTGGAATATGCAATGAGCATGAAGAGCTTTGTGCACTTCAACAAAGGCCGTACCGCCCGGCAGGCCCATGTCGACCTGCCTGAGGGCTTGAAAGACGATGAGTTTGGCCGTCAGGGCTTTTATGGCCGTCAAGCCCAACTCTACCGCCGCAACGAACCAACCCAGTATCGCGCCGCCGGCACGCTACGCTTGCGGGAGTTTCCATCGGGTGAATTGACCCCCGCCGATGCCACCGATATGCGCGGTGAGCCGCTGAAACTGTTCTTTAATTCCGACTGTGCAATTTATCTGTCCAGGCGTACGGACGCGATGCCGTTTTACCGGCGCAATGTCACCGGCGATGAGGCCTGGTTCATCCATGAGGGCAAAGGTTTGTGCGAAACCGAGTTCGGGCCCATTCCGTTTGAAACCGGTGACTATATTGTTCTGCCCAAAGCCACCACCTACCGCATTCTGCCCCATGGTGATTTCACCGCCATGATCATGGAAACCAGGGGTGAGCTGACCATCCCCGATTTCAGCATGATGGGCCGGCACGCCCCGCTTGATCCCACCTTGCTCTACGTGCCGGAGCCTCAAGTGCTCGAAAGCGAAGAAGGCAGGGAGTATGAAGTCCTCGTCAAACATGGCGAGGAAGGTGAAAGCTATTCCTCGTTGTTCTATCCGTTTAATCCCTGTGATGTCGAAGGCTGGAAAGGTGATCTGTTTCCCTTCCGCTTCAATCTGCGCGACTGGAATGTGATCTTGTCGGACACGGTGCATCTGCCACCGACCGTCCATCAGTTCCTGATCGCCGATGGGGTTATGATGTGCCACTTCCTGCCCCGCCCCGCCGAAGGCAAAAAGGGCGCTGAACGCGTGCCGTGCTATCACCGCAATATCGATTATGACGAAATCGCCCTGTTCCATGGCGGCGATTTTCTCGGCGTGCCGCTGCCCAAGGGCCAGATCAGCCATTCCCCGCAAGGCATCCACCATGGCGCGCCGCACATTGCGCGGGAGTTTTCACGCGCCCAGCATGAGGCGATTGACCGGGTGAACTGGGAAATCATTGCCTGGGACACGGCAAAGCCGCTTCAGCCCGCCCCTTGCGTCCTCGCCTTCGATAAGGAGCAGGGGCAATGAGCGAGAAGCGCAAATATACCCGCCATCCCACCATCACCATCTTTCAAGAACAGCAGGGCTTTAAAGACACTTATGGCGGCGAAGCCGGCTTTGTGGTGCTTGAAAGTCAGTTGATCCGGCCCAAGGACCGGGCTTCGAAAACCGTGGTGGTTTTTTCCCACCCGATCGGCGGTGGCGCCTTCCTGCCCATTTGCGGCGCGCTGGCCGAAGCGGGGCTGCATGTCGCTTATTGCAACACGCGCTTTCGCGGCAATGACACCGCGCTCACCATGGAAAAATGCGTTCTGGACCTCGGCGCGGCGATCAAGGACCTCAAGACCCGCTTTGGCTACGAGAAGATCATTCTGGGTGGCTGGTCGGGTGGCGGCTCGCTTTCGCTGTTCTATCAGGACCAGGCCGAAAACCCGACAGTGACGGCAACCCCGGCCGGTGATCCGCCCGATCTGACCAAGGCGGGGCTGGAGCCCGCCGACGGCATCATGCTGCTGGCCGCCCATGTCAGCCGTGCGGTGACCCTGACCGAATGGATGGATGCGTCCATTGTGGATGAGGCCGATCCCTCCAGGCGGGATGTCGAGCTTGACCTCTACAATCCCGACAACCCCAACCAGCCGCCTTATTCAGAAGCGTATCAGGCGCGCTACGCCGAGGCGCAAATTGCGCGTAACCGGCGCATCACCCAATTTGCCAAGGACAAGCTGGCCGGCTTCAAAAAGCGCGGTCTCGACAATGAAGAATTCGGCTTTGTGGTCCATGGCACCATGGCCGCGCCGCTGTGGCTTGATCCCACCATTGATCCCAATGACCGCAAGGCGCCGGGCTGGTGTTATCTGGGTGATCCGCAAGTGGTGAACAACTCGCCTGTCGGACTGGCGCGGTTCACCACGCTGCGCTCGTGGCTGTCGCAATGGTCCTATGATGAGACCAATGCCAATGGCACCGGCAATGCCGCCAAGATCAGCTGTCCGGTTCTGGTTATCCAGAATTCCGCCGATGATGCCTGCACGCCAAGCCACGCGGCCCGGCTGTTCGATGCCATCACCCATGACGACAAGGAATTCGTCGAGATCAAAGGCGCGACACATTATTACGCCATGCAGCCCGATCTGGTCGCCCAGGCGGTGGGCGAATGTGTCGACTGGCTACACCGGAAAGGCTTCGAAACCCTCACCGGATAGCCATTCCCAGCCATTTTTGGAGCAATATCAGCCCCTTGCGCGTGCCATAGCGCCGCATCGGGTGCAAATTGACGCCAAGCTGGGGACGATCCCGGTCGGTTTTTGCAAGTCTGTTATGCTAGCGTGATTGTGAGACATGGGGATGTCGGCCCGCTCTGGCCTCTTGGGTCAGCCCGTGGCACTCTATTGGGGTTTGGCCCGGACCTCCCGGTTCGGGCCCATTCGGGATGAAGGAGACGACGCGGTGGATGACGGCGCACAACTCTACTCAGCACCGCCAGCCGAGCCGGAGGCGGCCAGCACGGTTCACACCGCGCCTAAAGCCCATTCGGCCCGCCCGCACGATACCCGTCATGATGACCCCGAACTCGCCGCGCTGGCCGAACGGCCGATTGAGCTGATCCGCCCGCTGCGCCAGACCTTGCCGGTGATTGTCAGCTCCCCCCATTCGGGCAGCGTTTACCCCCGCGCCTTTGTTGAGGCGTCCAGCCTTGATGGCGCGACCTTGCGGCGCTCTGAAGACTGCTATGTCGATCAGATGATCCATTCGGCACCTGCGCATGGCGCGCCGGTACTGGCCGCCCGTTTCCCGCGCGCCTTTCTTGATCCCAACCGCGAAGCCTATGAGCTTGACCCCGACATGTTTGATGGCCCGCTGCCGTCTTACGTCAAGGCGATGAGCCCGCGGGTGCGCGGCGGGCTGGGCTCGATTGCCCGTATCGTGGCTGACGGCCAGCCGATCTATCGCGAGCGGCTCAGCTTTGAAGAAGCCGAATGGCGGATTGATAATTTCTACCGGCCTTATCACCGCGCCCTGATCGAATTGATCGACGAAACACGCGCCAAATTCGGCTTTGCGATTGTGCTCGACTGCCATTCCATGCCCTCGATTGCCAGCCTGCGCATGCTTGAAGATGGCGGCCCGCCGCCCGAAATCGTGCTGGGGGACCGCTATGGCCGGTCGTGCCGCCGGGGCGTGATCCGCGCCGTTGAAAAGGCCTTCATTCAGTCAGGCTATATTGTCCGCCGCAACGCGCCTTATGCCGGCGGGTTTATCACCGATCATTACGGCGCGCCCAATCGCGGGGTCCACACCCTCCAGATCGAGATCAATCGCGGCATCTATATGAATGAAGAGACGCTGGCCCCCAATTCGGGGCTGGAGCGGCTCGCGCGGGACTTCAATCTGGTTTTTGAGAACCTGTCCCAGATCGACCGCGGCGCGCTGAAAGCCGCGCGTTAATCCCCTCCTCCCACAATCCCGGCCGGGCCGGAGGCGCTTTGCCACAGCAGCAAGCGCGCGCGCGTGTGATAGGCCGCACCCCATCTGTTAGTATAGAGGTGCCTTATGGCCACGCCATCCTTGCGCAATATTGCGATCATCGCCCACGTTGACCACGGCAAAACCACGCTGGTCGACCAGATGCTGCATCAATCGGGCACCTTCCGCGCCAATCAGCAAGTGGCCGAACGCGCCATGGATTCCAATGATCTGGAGCGTGAACGCGGCATTACCATTCTCGCAAAGTGCACCTCGATCCTGTTTGGCGACACCCGCATCAATGTGGTCGACACGCCCGGTCACGCCGATTTCGGCGGCGAGGTGGAGCGCATCTTGAGCATGGTGGACGGTGTCGTCCTGCTGGTCGATGCCGCCGAAGGCCCAATGCCGCAAACCAAATTCGTCACCGGCAAGGCGCTCAAGCTTGGCCTCAAGCCCATTGTGGTGGTGAACAAGGCCGACCGGCCCGACGCCCGTGCCGATGAAGTCTATGATGAGTGCTTTGATCTGTTCGCCTCGCTCGACGCCAATGATGAGCAGCTTGATTTCCCGATGCTGTATGCGTCGGGCCGCGAAGGCTGGGCGGCGGAAAGCCTTGAAGACCCGCGCGAAAGCCTGACGCCTTTGTTCGACCTTATTCTGCGCCATGTGCCGGAACCCAAAGTGGCGGATGACGAACACCGCAACAAGCCCTTCACGCTGCTCGCCACCACGCTGGAAAGCGATCCCTTCATGGGCCGCATTCTGACCGGCCGGATTGAGCATGGAACGCTGACGCCCAATATGGCGGTCAAAGCCCTGTCGCGCGATGGCACAGTGATTGAACAGGGCCGGATTTCAAAAATCCTCGCCTTCCGCGGTCTGGAACGTGTGACCCTCGATGAAGCCCATTCGGGCGACATTGTCGCCATTGCCGGCCTCACCCAGGCGACCGTTGCCGACACGATCGGCGCGCCCGAAATCACAGACGCGATCGCTGCGCCTGCGATTGATCCGCCGACGCTGGCCATGACGTTCACCATCAACACCTCGCCCCTGTCGGGCCGCGATGGCGACAAGGTGCAAAGCCGGGTGATCCGCAACCGCCTGATGGCCGAAGCCGAGGGTAATGTTGCCATCCGCATTTCAGAAACCGAAGACAAGGACGCTTTTGAGGTCGCCGGCCGGGGCGAATTGCAACTGGGTGTTCTGATCGAAACCATGCGCCGCGAAGGCTTTGAGCTGTCGATCAGCCGCCCGCGCGTGCTGCTGCGCCAGGATGAAAACGGCAAAACCGTTGAGCCTATCGAAGAGGTGATGGTTGATGTCGATGAGGAATATACCGGCGTTGTCGTTGAAAAAATGGCCAGCCGCAAAGGCGATCTGGTCGATATGCGCGCCAGTGGCGGCGGCAAAACCCGCATCCTATTCCATGCGCCTTCACGCGGGCTGATCGGCTATCACGGCGAGTTCCTGACCGACACGCGCGGCACAGGCATTATGAACCGCGTGTTCCTCAAATATGACGCCCATCGCGGTCCGATTGAGGGCCGCCGCAAAGGTGCGATGATTTCCGCCGAAAACGGGAAAGCGGTCGCCTATGCGCTGTGGAACCTCGAAGAACGCGGCAAGCTGTTTGTCGAACCCGGCGATGAAGTCTATGAAGGCATGATCCTGGGCGAAAATGCCCGCGCTGAAGACTTGATCGTTAATCCGCTTAAAGGCAAAAAGCTCACCAACATTCGCGCGTCAGGCAAGGATGATGCCGTCAAGCTCACCCCCATCACGCGGCTGAGCCTGGAAGAAGCCATCGCCTATATTGACGAGGATGAGCTGGTCGAGGTGACGCCGGAAAATGTCCGGCTGCGCAAAATCCATCTTGATCCGCATGAGCGCAAACGCGCCAAGAACAAGGCCAACGCCGCCTGAGTTCAATAAAAGCCTGGCGAGGAGCGCGGCGCTGCATGTTTTGCTTGCCGCCGCGCAGGTGTCATGCTACACAATTCTGAGTTGGTCCATGGTGGTACAGGGACCTTCTGGTGGACTGCTCAAAAAACAATGCGTTTCCAGCAGGATGAATTTTCCGCAGGAGAAATGTCTCACTCAGGGATAAGCGTTTTTTGGGCGCATGGCGGATGGGATGGCTCCCACCCGGCAAAGTGAGTGGCGGATCGGACTTCAATAAAAATCCGGCCCAATCATGCTGCTTCTTTCGCCTGGATTCCGCCTGAGCGAATGGGGATTGAGTGGTGCCGCACCGCGTCGATACACATGTTGGGCAAAGGCTGCGTCAGCGGCGCTGGCTGCTTGGCATGACCCAGCAAGAGCTTGGGTCTTCTGTCGGCATCAAGTTCCAGCAAATCCAGAAATATGAAAGCGGTGCCAACCGCATCAGCGCAAGTCGGCTGTGGGATATCGCCAATGCGCTTGATGTTCCTGTGGCCTATTTCTTCGAAGGCTTGGCGCGCAGCACGGACCCCAAACCCGATCACGACACCGAAATGGCCAATGGCACACTCAATGGCCATGCCAATGGTCAAGCGAACGGACACACCAATGGCCATTCGCTTGATGCCGATGTGCTTGATGCACGTGAAACCTCGGATTTAATCCGGGCCTATTACCATATTCCAGATTCCCAACGCCGGCGGCTCCTTGAGCTTGCCAAAGCGATGGGCGACGCGGGCTGACATCCCCCAATCCTCCGTTCCCCGCGTCAATCAGACCCCGCCGGACCCCCAACCGGCGGGGTCAGCCTTTTCAGGGCGACTTTTATTCGCCGATGCGCTACCTCAAACCCATGACTGATTTGAGCGATATCACCAATTTTGCCGAGCAACTGGCCGACGCGGCCGCATCCGCCATCCTGCCTTTCTTCCGCGAACGTCCGCAGGTTGATGATAAGGGCGCAGACGGCTGGTTTGATCCGGTGACCGAGGCCGACAAGGCCGCTGAGCGCGCCATGCGCCAGCTGATCGAGGCGACCTTCCCCGCCCATGGCATTCTGGGTGAGGAAGAAGATGAAAAGCCTGGCTCCGGCGAAGGCCGCTGGGTGCTTGATCCGATTGACGGCACCCGCGCTTTTATGAGCGGTTTGCCCACCTGGGGCACCCTGATTGCCTTTGACCCCGGATCAGGTCCCGCGGTCGGCATTATTGATCAGCCCTATATGAAGGAACGCTGGGTCGCAGGGCCCGAGGGAGGGCGATTTGACAGCCCTTTGGGCGAACGCGCGCTAAAAACCAGCGATTGCACCAGCCTGGATGACGCCATCTTGATGGCCACCCATCCTGAAATATTCGTCACCTCGGACGAACGTGCAGGCTTTGATGCGGTGGCATCGCGGGTGAAACTCCTGCGCTGGGGCGGCGATTGTTATTCCTATGGCCTTGTCGCTCTCGGTCTGGCCGATTTGGTAATTGAAGCCAATCTCAAGCCCTTTGACATACAGGCGATCATCCCGATTGTGACCGCCGCGGGTGGTGTCATCACAGACTGGCAAGGCGGTTCCGCCGACAATGGCGGGCAGGTGGTTGCCGCCGCAACCCCGGCGCTGCACGCCGAGGCGCTGAAGCTGTTGAATGTTTGAGTGTGCACCGTCGTTCCGAACTTGATTCGGGATCTGATGGGCGGCCCAATGTTCCACAAGATTCTGTGTCGGCTCTGAGGAGCCTCCTTCAGAATGACAGCTCAGGACTAAACCGCGAAACGGTCGAACCCGTCCCAGAACTGGCGGCGGACATTGTCGCGCTCACGCAGGATTTCATGCTGCGCCTCACCGATCTTGAGCAGGCGGCCGCGCACCCCTTGCGCCATGAAATCATCATGGGTGTCAGGGTCTACAATTTGATCAGCCCGCGCACTTGCCAGCAGGACCGGCGCCTTGAGCGCGCGTCCAAATGCAGGCGTCATAATGTGGGCGATCGAATGAAACGCCGCATCAAGCCAGCCGGTTGTCGGCGCACCAAGCCGCAACGCCGCCTCCTGCTTCACAAAGCTTGTATCGCGCGCAAACCGGACCGGATCGCGGGTCACCAGATTGGTTTCAAAATCAAAATCAGACGGATCAAGATCCCCCCGCCCGACAACATAGGATGAGCCAAGCCCCACCCGGTCAAATAGACCCGCATAGCGTCTGATCACCCCTTTGGCGAATGGCAGGCGCACGCCGGTCATCGGCGCAGACAAAGACAGCGTATCGACCCGGTCCCCCCACCGTTCGGCCAGCCGCAAGGCCAGATGGCCGCCCATGGAATGGGCCACGATGGTCAGCGGCTCAGCCCCCAGCTCTCCCGACAAAGCGGCCATGATTTCATCGGCATCATCAAGATAGGTCTCAAACCGGTCGATATGGCCCTTTTGCGGGTTTTTCAGCATGCGGGCGGACAGGCCCTGGCCGCGCCAGTCCCAGGTGACCACGCCGAAGCCGCGGGCCATCAGCTCGGCAATGACTTCATAATATTTCTCGATAAACTCTGTGCGGCCGTTCAAAAACAGGCACCAGCGCTCACGCGCCCCATCATTGGGCCACACGGCAAAGCGCAATCTGGCCCCATCGCGCGCGGTGATGAATTTTGCACTGCCATCGGGCAGCGCATCAACCAGATGGGTGGCGAGCAAGGGCGCAGTTTCAACAGTCATGGCGCAGCCTTTCCCGCAGCGTTAACCTTATGGCCATCTTAACCGAGGCATCACTGACAAAACATGAAAAGAGAGTGACGGGCGCGTGGACATAGAACCGCATTTCATCACGGCAGGCACCGGGCTGGCCGGCCTTCTTCTGGGCTTTGCTTTGCGGCCGCTGGCCCTGGCCTATGGCGCGCGCTGGCCTTTCGCATTCTGTGTCCCTGTGATGGCCGCACTGGGCGTGACAGCCGGACTGGTTGCCCCGGCCCCGCTCACCGCCATTGCCCTGGCACTTGCAGTGTTCATCCTGTTCGCAAGCGGCGTGATTGATTATCAGACCAAACGCATTCCCAACCATTTGGTGCTGGCCCTGTTTGTCGTGGCCGCATTGTCGAGCGGTTTGGGCCTGATCATGGCGTGGGACGCGGGGTTGATTGGCGCAGGGCTTGGCGTCGGGCTTTTGTTGCTCGTCGACTTCATTTACCGGCTGCGCGGCCGGGGTCGTGGGGTCGGCATGGGCGACATCAAGCTGATGGTGGGGCTGGGCGGGCTGGTCGGCCCGATCTTTATTGTCTGGATCCTGTTGGGCGCCAGCCTCTTGCAAACCCTTGCCGGCGGTATTGCGCTGGCACGCGGCTCCAAACTGTCTGACACGCTGCCCTTTGGCCCCGCGCTTGCCATCACCGGCATCGCGGTTCTGGTATGGATGATGCTCAAATAAAAACCCGCCCCGCGCATCACGCGGAGCGGGCTTTGCCAACCCGGGCGATGGGACTGCTTAGCAGCCTGCCGCCGTTTTGAGTTGAGCCGCAGGGCGGAAGCGCAAAGTCTTCGACGCCTTGATCTTGATTTCTTCACCCGTGCGCGGGTTGCGGCCTTTGCGGGCCGGACGCTTGGTCACGGTGAAGGTTCCGAAGGTGCCGATCGTATATTTGCCTTCTTTTTTCGACTTTTTGAGGCCCGCTTCGATTTCGCCGAACACCAGTTCGACCATCCGCTTGGCTTCTGCCTTCGAGAGATTGCCTTTCTTGGCAACGTTATCGATAAATTCTGCTTTGCTCATTGCAAAAACCCCATATCTTGAGCGATACACAGCATATAGCATTAAACCCTAGCAATTACCACAACATCATGACGTTTTTTTGCGTCTCAATTGCTGCCGTGACTGGGCTAGGATGGCCCCCTGTTTGATTGAGTGAGGGGCCTCATGAGTTGGGATAAAGAAAGCCAAGAGATTCGGGAACGGCGGAAATGGGCAAAGATGCAAGGCGGTGAGGCCGCCATTGCCAAACATCACCAAAAAGGCCGCCTCACCATCCGCGAACGTATTGCCGGTTTGGTTGATGATCAAAGCTTTGCCGAGCTGGGCGAGGGCGCGGGCGAGGCTGAGCTTGATGACGACGGCAATCTCACCGGCTTCACCCCGCCCAATTATGTGCTTGGCCATGGCACGATTGCGGGACGTGCCGTCATTGTCGGTGGCGAAGATTTCACCCTCAAAGGCGGCTCCCCCAACCCCGCCGGATTACGAAAAAGCGTTTATTCAGAAGAACTTGCCCTGCAGTATCAAACACCATTGGTCCGTCTGCTGGAAGGCGGCGGCGGCTCCGTCGCGGGATCATCGGGGGGCAAGAAACGCCCCTCGGGCGGGGATGCGGTCAACGCTCCACCGCGCTTCC
>CBDDFN010000004.1:0-4801 GCA_965227065.1 Alphaproteobacteria bacterium | reverse complement strand
GACCGCTCGGTCTTTGCCATGCCCGAAACCGGCATTGGCCTGTTTCCCGATGTTGGCGGCAGCCATTTCCTGCCGCGCCTGCCGCATAATTTCGGCTTCTATCTGGGCCTGACCGGCGCGCGGATCAAGGCTGCCGACATGCTCTATGCCGGGGTTGCCACCCATTATGTCCCCTCCGACAAGCAGCCGGAAATCCTCAAAGCCATGGTGGCCGGCGCCAGTGCCGAAGAGGCGATCACCGCCGTGTCAACCGATCCCGGCGCAGGCAGCCTGGCCATCGCCATTGATGGCATCGAGCACCGTCACCTGCAGCGCGCCGGGGCCGTTATTGTCACCCACCAGCAGGCCATCAAGCACATTCACCTCGATCAGCGCGGGGCCTTCAGCATTGGGACCAACACGATCGGCGGTACCAACATTGACTTGCAACAGGCTGTCAATCGGCTGACCCGCCGGATTGTTGGCGTTGGACCCGCCAAACAGCGCACCGGGAACCAGCGCACCAACCGACAGAAGCGATTGTGCAATGCCGCCATTATTGTTGCCATTGCCACCGGGATTGTTGGTGTCATTGACATTGATCATGACATTGGCGGTGGCGAGGCAGGGATCGACCATGCTGTCATTGTCGATCCGGTCAAGCGCGGCGCGGCTGGCCCCTTCAGGGTCTTCTTCACCGGGCAAGGCACAGCCCGAATTGGGGGCCTCACTCAACATCGCATCGGAGACATCATCAAGACCGGGGCCCTGGACCACCGGCTCAGGCTCCGGCGCGGGCGCTGCTTCAGGCTCGGCCAACGGTTCGGGCGCGGGGTCAAAATCGCTCGATGTCGCCGCCGGCGCATCCCCATCATAACCCGTGCCGTCGTCCAGATAATCTTCCAGACCACCAGCGAAAG
This sequence comes from Alphaproteobacteria bacterium, assembly GCA_965227065.1. Lineage (GTDB taxonomy): Bacteria > Pseudomonadota > Alphaproteobacteria > SPJN01 > SPJN01 > CBDDFN01. Next base: position 3,902 of record CBDDFN010000004.1, on the reverse strand, counting down.
ACGGTGTGGCCAGGCCGACACCCATCATCAATGCAAGCGCAGAGGCGCTCGCAACCAATTTCGATTGCATGAGACACTCCAATCCCAACAGAGCACGCCAGCGCACCACACGCCGCGTTCCAACCCAAAGTTAACTCTATGGGATGCACCGCAACACGGCAAGATCATTGCCTCAAAATGGCATAAAATTCAGAGTGTTCGCCGAAAACGTGTAAGAATTCGCGGTTAAGATGTGAAGGCGGGTTTTTCTAATCGGTTAACCGTGTTTTTCAAACAGGGTGAGCAGCTCGGTCACGGCCAAAGCCGGTGTGATCGCCTCCGCGCGCACATCTTTTTCGAGTTTGGGCAAGGCTTGCGCAACTGCTGCATGATTGACGAAATCGCTCAGTAGTCGGTCTTTGAGCATCGACCACATCCAGCGCACCATCTGGTCGGCCCGTTTGGCACCAAGTGCGCCGGATTTGTCCATCATGGCATGGTGCTTCTCAACTTCGCCCCACACGCCATCAAGGCCGATATTTTTGAGCCCCGAAATCATATGAACCGGCGGCTGCCACGCGGCACTGGCCGGCGTGATGATGCGCAGGGCTGCCCGGTAGTCACCGGCCGTCCGTTTGGCGCGGGTTTCATTGTCGCCATCAGCCTTGTTGATGGCGATCATGTCGGCGATTTCCAAAACACCTTTTTTGATGCCCTGCAGCTCGTCGCCGCCGCCGGGAAGCATCAGCACCAAAAAGAAGTCGACCATTTCTGAAACAATCGTCTCGGATTGGCCGACCCCCACCGTCTCGACCAGAATGACGTCAAAACCTGCGGCTTCACACAACATCATGGTTTCGCGCGTGGTGCGCGCCACCCCGCCCAGCGTCCCCGATGAGGGCGATGGCCGGATAAAGGCATTTGCATCGATCGACAAACGCTCCATCCGCGTTTTGTCACCCAGAATGGACCCGCCCGTCCGCGTGCTGGACGGATCAATCGCCAGCACCGCCACCTTGTGGCCCGCCTGGGTCAGATTGGTGCCCAGCTGATCAATGGTGGTTGATTTGCCGACACCGGGCAGGCCGGTAATGCCCACCCGGCGCGCATTTCCGGTCTGGGGCAAAAGCTCAACCAGCAGCGCTTGCGCCAGCGCCTGATGGGCGGGCTTGACTGATTCAATCAAGGTGATGGCGCGCGCCAGCGCCGCCCGGTCGCCCGAGCGGACCGCTTTCGCAAACTCCTGGGTGGGCGGAAAGCGGCTCACCGGTCAGGCTTTGGTGTCGATCTCAAGGGCCGCATCCAGCTTGTCGAGCAGCTCATCCGCCGAATCGGCAATGACCGTACCCGGCGGGAAGATCGCCTCGGCCCCGGCGGTGCGCAGCTCGTCAAAGTCCTGGGGCGGGATCACACCGCCGACCACGATCAGAATGTCCTGACGGCCACGGGTTCCCAGCTCTTTCTTGAGCGCGGGCACCAAGGTGAGGTGACCAGCCGCCAGCGAGCTTGCCGCCACAATATGCACATCATTTTCAACGGCCTGTTGTGCGGCTTCTTCGGGGGTCTGGAACAAGGGGCCGATATCGACGTCAAAGCCCATATCGGCGAAGGCGGTCGCGACCACCTTCTGGCCCCGGTCATGACCGTCCTGGCCCATCTTGGCGATCAGGATGCGCGGACGGCGGCCCTCTTCGGCGACAAACCGGTCCACGCGTTTCTGAATGGCTTCAATCTTGGGCGACATGCCACCAGCCTCACTTTTGTAAACGCCTGAGATCGTGTTGATCGTCGCGGTGTGGCGTCCATAGATGGTCTCAAGGGCCGATGAAATCTCGCCCACCGTGGCCCGTTTGCGTGCCGCATCGACGGCAAGGGCGAGCAGATTACCCTCTCCGGTCTTGGCTGATTGGGTCAAAGCGGCAAGCGCCTCATCGCAGGCCGCCTGATCCCGCTCCGCCCGCAGGCGCTTCAGCTTGGCGATCTGCTGTTCGCGCACTGCGGTGTTATCGACCTTGAGCACGTCAATATCTTCGGCTTCATCGAGCTGATATTTGTTCACGCCCACAACGGTCTGCGCGCCTGAATCAATGCGGGCCTGCGTGCGGGCTGCTGCCTCTTCGATGCGCATTTTAGGGATGCCCGCTTCAATGGCTTTCGCCATGCCGCCAAGCTCTTCCACTTCTGAGATATGCGCCCAGGCTTTTTGGGCGATGTCATGGGTCAGCCGCTCAACATAGTAAGAGCCACCCCACGGATCAATCACCCGGCAGGTGCCGCTTTCCTGCTGAATGAACAGCTGGGTGTTGCGCGCAATCCGGGCCGAAAAGTCAGTCGGCAACGCGAGTGCCTCATCCAGCGCATTGGTGTGCAGCGACTGGGTGTGGCCTTGGGTGGCCGCCATCGCCTCAACACAGGTGCGCACGACATTGTTGTAGACATCCTGCGCGGTCAGCGACCAGCCTGAGGTCTGGCAATGGGTGCGCAAGGACAGCGATTTGTCTGATTTGGGATCAAACTGATTGACCAGCTTTGCCCACAGCAGACGGCCCGCCCGCATCTTGGCCACTTCCATAAAGAAGTTCATGCCGATCGCCCAGAAGAAGCTCAGACGCGGGGCGAACTTGTCAATATCAAGCCCCGCATCGATACCGGCACGGATATATTCCACCCCGTCAGCAAGCGTGTAGGCAAGCTCCAGATCCGCCGTCGCGCCTGCCTCCTGCATGTGATAGCCCGAAATCGAGATCGAGTTGAAACGCGGCATGTTCTCAGACGTAAACGCAAAAATGTCGGAGATGATGCGCATGGAAGGCTGGGGCGGATAGATATAGGTGTTCCGCACCATGAACTCTTTCAGAATGTCGTTCTGAATGGTGCCCGACAGTTTTTCGGGCGACACGCCCTGCTCTTCGGCCGCCACGATATAAAGCGCCAGCACCGGCAGCACCGCGCCATTCATGGTCATCGACACCGACATTTGATCAAGCGGGATGCCGTCAAACAGGGTCTGCATGTCCAGGATGGAATCGATTGCCACGCCCGCCATGCCGACATCGCCCGGCACGCGGGGGTGATCAGAATCATAGCCCCGGTGCGTTGCCAGATCGAACGCCACAGACAGGCCCTTTTGACCCGCCGCCAGATTGCGGCGGTAAAAGGCATTTGATTCCTCGGCCGTCGAGAAGCCCGCATATTGCCGGATCGTCCAGGGGCGCTGGACATACATGGTGGGATAGGGCCCGCGCACAAAAGGCGCGATGCCGGGCAGTGTGCCGGTGTTCACGCCTTCAAGATCGGCGGCGGTGTAAAGCGGTTTTACCGGAATGCCCTCGGGCGTCAGCCATTCGCTGCCGCCATTCGACAGGCCGGTGGCTTGGGTGAAATCATCCTGCCATCCCTCTGCGCTGCCGGACGGGGTGCCAAGATCGATTTTGGAGAAATCAGGAATAGTACTCATGACGATGCTCCCGATTGAGTGCTGGCGCGCGCAAGCGCGTCGGTCAGGATGGTCAAAAGATTGGCGCCCATAAAGGCGAATTCATCAATACCGGCGGCGCGCCAGGCCTCTTCCTGCTCGCCGGGACGGCCTGCAAGATAAAGCATGGTGCAGCCCGCCTCTTTCAGCGCGCGCGCAAACCCGGCGGCATGGGCGTCATAACCGCCATCACTGCCGCACAGCACAGCCATTGCGGCGCCGCTGTCCTTGAACGCGGCAATCAGGTCGGCGGCGTTGTCAAAGCCCTTGCTGGTCAGGGTTTCAATGCCGCCTGCTTCAAAGAAGTTTTTGGCAAAGGTGGCGCGGGCGGTGTGATCGGCAATCGGGCCGATATTGGCGAGAAACAGTTTGGGCGCGAGCGCTTTGGCTTGCGCGCGCAGGGCCTCAAACTCAGCCGCGAAGGGCTTGGGTTCAAAGCTGCGCACCT
>CBDDFN010000003.1:0-109622 GCA_965227065.1 Alphaproteobacteria bacterium | reverse complement strand
TTTCTGGGTGTCGCAGCCTTTCTGGCCAATGTGGTGATGGGCCGGCTGGTTCGTCTTGAGCGCGGAGAAATCGGGCTGCTCAAAGCCTTTGGCTATTCGCCTTATGTGATCGCGGGTCACTATCTTAAATTTGTTTCCGCCGTTGTGCTGATCGGCACCGTTCTGGGCTGTCTGATCGGCATTGGCTTTGTACAGCTTATGACAGGGGCCTATCAGCAGGTCTTTTCCTTCCCCTTCATGCTGATCCAGTTCAAACTTTCCACCGTGTCGATTGCCTTGATGGTGGCAGCACTTTCTGCGGCGCTGGGCGCGTATGGGCGGTGCGCCGGGTGTTGGCGCTTGAGCCCGCCGAAGCCATGGCGCCTGAGCCCCCTGCGGATTACCGGCCCACCATTGTGGAGCGCATGGGCGTGGTTCGCCGCGCAGCCATGCCCGCCCGGATGATTGTCCGCCATATTGCGCGCTGGCCGTTCCGTGCCGGCATGACCGTGCTGGGCCTCGCCATGGGCGTCATGGTGATGGTCATGTCGGGATTTTTCACCGACAGTTTTGACCGCATGATTGATGATATGTTCTACCGCATGCAGCGTCAGGACGTGACCGTGACCTTTATCGAAGAGCGCGGGCCCGACGCGGCGCTGGCCTTGTCAAAGATTGACGGGGTCATGCGGGCCGAAGGTGAACGCACCGTGCCGGTTCGCCTGCGCTACGGCACCCGGTCTGAACGCAGCGGGATTACCGGCATCGGCCAGGGGGCGGGGCTGACGCAACTGTTTGATATGAATGGCGAGCGGGTGGCGATGCCGGAGCGGGGGCTTGTCTTGTCCGAAGGCCTGTCGGATCTGCTGGGCGTCACCACAGGTCAGGAACTGCAGATCGAATTGCTGGATGGCAAGCGCAACACGCTGGTTGCGCCTGTCACGGCGATTGTCGATGTCGATATCGGCAATGCGGTTTATATGGATCATGACGCGCTTGATCGGCTGATGGCCGAAGGTCCGCGTGTCAGTTCCATTCAGCTGATGACCGACCCGGCTTTGGAAGCCGAAATTATCGCCGCCCTTAAAGACATGCCGTTTGTGGTTGGCGTGGCGACCCGGCTGCAGTCGCTCGAAAGCTTCGGCGATACCATTCAGGAAAGTATGATGGTGATGGTGTCCATGTTCACCTTCTTTGCCAGCCTGATCGCGGTGGGCGTCGTCTATAATTCTGCGCGCATCGCCCTGGGTGAACAGGGGCGGGAGCTGGCAAGCCTGATGGTGCTGGGCTTTACACGGTTCGAGGCGGGTTTCATCCTGGTGGGTGAGCTTTTGTTGCTGACTTTGATGGCTATCCCGCTCGGTATTGCTTTGGGCGGGGGTATGACACGAATTCTGGCGAGCGGCATGGAAACGGAACTTTACCGCTTTCCCCATGCGCTGAGCGCCGCGACAATCGCGCAATCGGCATTGATTGTTTTTGTTGCCTCAGTGGCGGCGTCTGTTCTGGTGGCCCGCCGGGTGGGGTCTCTGGATTTGGTTGAAGTGCTCAAGACACGGGAATGAACATGGATTGGCTTAAACAAAATAAATGGCTGGCGGCAGGCCTGGCCGTGTTCGCCGCAGTGATCTTCATTGCTGTGCGGCCCGCGCCGGTTCCCTCGGATTTTGCCACTGCTGAAATCAAGCCGCTTTTTGTGACCATTGATGAGGACGGCGAAACCCGCATTCGCGATGTCTATCGCATCTCTGCGCCGATCTCGGGACGGGTGTTGCGGCTTGAAGCCGAGGCCGGCGATTCCGTGGTCGCACGCAAAACCGTGATTGCGATGATTGAGCAGACCGAAAGCGCGTTTCTTGACCCGCGCGCGCGTATGGAAGCCGAGGCGCGTGTGAAAGCTGCCCAGGCTGCCTTGCGCTTTGCAGAAGCCGATGTGGCGCGCCTTAAGGCCGAGGTTGAGTTTGCCCAGTCTGATTTCAATCGTGTCTACAAGCTGCACAAAAACGGGACCCTGTCCCAGGCGCGTCTTGATGCGGCAAGCCGAACACTGAAAACCGCGCGGGCGGCTCTTAAAACCGCACGCGCCCAGCTTGATGTCCGCGACCATGAGGTCGAGATGGCGAAGTCGGCCCTGATTGCACCGGGGACGGAGCGGGCCGCAGACCAGGCCGATGACGAGACCGGCGAGGGGCTGGATGAGGCCTGCTGTCTGAAGGTGACCGCCCCAATTTCGGGGCAGGTGCTGCGTGTCATGCAGGAATCGGAGGGGGTCATTCAGGCTGGGACCCCGCTTGTCGATCTTGGCGATCCCAGTGACCTCGAAATTGTCGCCGATCTGTTGTCGACCGAAGCTGTGAAGATTGAACCCGGTGCGCGTGTACTGATTGAAGGCTGGGGCGGGGACTATCCGCTCAATGGCGCGGTGGAGCGGATTGAACCTTTCGGTTTCACCAAAATCTCAACCCTTGGGGTGGAAGAACAACGCGTCAATGTGATCATCCGGCTGACGGATGATTATGTGAAATGGCAGCGGCTGGGACACGGCTTCCGGGTTGAAGTGCGCGTGGTCAGCTTTGAAACCGATCATGCGCTCACCGTTCCGATTGGCGCCCTGTTCCGCGAGCGTGGCCATTGGGCAGTCTATCGCAATGTCAATGGCAGCGCGGTGCTGACCGCCATTGAGGTTGGCGCGATGAATGATGAGGCTGCAATTGTCACGCAAGGCCTGTCTGAGGGTGATGTGATCGTCATTCACCCCGGCGCGGCCATTGAGGACGGGGTCAGGCTTACCGCGCGCGGCGAATGACCTTGAGGTCCTTCATGGCCAGAATAACGGCTTGCGAATAATCCGAGCCATGTTCGCCCCGCTGCACGAGCCAGACATCATTGGGCGAAAACCGGTCAATCACCGATGGCGAAACGGTACGGTCATGGCTGCCGGCAATGTGACGTTCCGGCACCTGAATATTGCTGCGCTTGAGCAGCGGATCATCTTCCAGCGCAAAGCCGGAAATGCCGTGGCTTGCCGCCCATTGGTTGAGCGCAAGCGGGGCGGCCACAGTCACAAGCGCGGTTGCCCGTCCTTCAGCGGTTAGATGGGCGGCGATGACGCCGCCACCCGAATAGCCGACAATGACGGGTTTGGCATTGCCGATCAGCGCGTGATAGGCCGCCCGTACCGGGGCTGAAAAGCGGCCTTGCGTCCACAGGCTTTGCGGACAGTTTTTAAGCTCGGCCTCGGTAAAGAACTGGCAGGGCCGGGCGGCATAGATCACCTGGCTGTCAGGATAGGCGCGGGCCAGGGCCTGGGCAATTTTGGGCGCGGTCGGCTCAACCGGGGTGGGGTCTGAATGGGGTGCGCCGCCGGGACCATAGGCGGTGCCATCGCCTTCAATAACGAGGATCGGCGTGCCGCCCCGGCCTTCGCGCACGGCGATCAGCATGGTCACACCGCCATGGCTGTGCCAGCGGCCTTCAAAGCCTGATTTTGACAGGCGCGAGGCGAGGTCCTGGCGCGGGCTCGCACACGCCGCAAGGCCAAGCGCGAGAACAGCGATTGCAAACAGCCGCACCATCAGAACGCCACCCGGAAGGTCGCCTGACCGATATGGGCCGTCGATTCTTCCTGATAGGTGAAGTCATATCCGATCGACACGGTGGTGCCGCGCAGCGTGGTGAAATCAAGACCAAGGCCTGCATTGAGCGCATCGGCGGGAATATCGAGTTCAGGCGTGGTGAAGCTTGCGCCGGTCTGGCCGTTGGTGAAGGTCGCACGCGTGTCCGAGGTTGAATCGATGAACTCATGTGTCCAGGCGAGCGAGAAGAAGGGCAGAAGGAAATTGTCGCCAATCCGGCCCGGCGCCTGAAGCTTGGCGCCCAGACGGGTCTGGAAGGAATGGCCCGTGCGTTCGTCCACCGACAGGATCGAGGCGGCCGCGCCGGTCTCGTCATACGCATCTTCATTGAGATAGGTGTATTGCATGCTGGCCGATGGCGTCAGCAGCAGCCGTTCAAACAGGGTCATGTTTGTATCGGCGGAGCCGCGCAAGCCCAGATGATAGCCGCTATAGTCGCGGGCCACCGTGTTTTGCAGGAAGCCGACGCGCGCGCCTTCATATTTGTCATAGCCGCCCGACACGATCACTTCGGCCGAGGTGGTGGAGTTGAACCAGTTCATATAAGCCCCACCCAGATAGGAGGTGACTTCCAGCGTGTCGGCCGAGGTGTCCTTGCCGTCAATGTCGGTATAGCCATAGCCGCCATAAATGCCGACCAGCCAGGTGCGGTTGAGCCGCCGGTCAAGGCCCAGAAGGCCGCCGTACAAATTGGCTTCAAAGCCCGGATTGTTGCCTACCGCGTCCTGATCGACAAAGCCTGCAAAGCCTTGCACCCAGGCGTGATTGCCCGCCCAGACCGAGCTGCCGGCATTCATGCCGCTATGGCCGCCATCAAAGCTGGAATGACGCACGGTGCGCGGGCCAACGGTCCCTGCCCGGATCAGATTGGTGCGGTTGGCAACAAGATCATTGGCCCGGTTCTGGGTTGTCATGATCGATTGATGACCGCCCGCCATCCGGTTGGGGGCTGCTTCGGCCAGGCCGGAGATGATTTCACCATCGGGCCGCAGGCCCAGTGCGCGCAACGATCCACAGAAGCTGGACGGGTCGGCAAGGTCACCATCGGAACACAGGTCGAATTCGGCATCGAGCACCGAACCGATGGAGCCCAGCGCATCCCCCGCAGTGTTGTCGAGGATGGTTTGAGCAAATCCCGGTGTCCGTGTGGCAATGATCGACAGGGCGTTATAGCCATTGCCCAGATCGGTGAAATTATACTCAAACACATAAAACGGATTGTCGTCGATCAGACCCACTTCATCGAGATCCGCAGCGCTGGTCACTTCTTGCTGGGTGACGGTGCTGACGGTCGTGGTGGTGTCGTCGCTGGTGTCATCGGGCGTGCCATTGTCGTCGGTTTCTTCGGTGACAACCGTGTCAGGCGCGGTGAAGTCGGTGGCGACCACGACGGTAAACTCGCCGGTTTCAACGGCGTTGCCGTCCACGTCGCGGCCCATCACATCCTTGGAATCCATGGTAAGGCCAAGCGATGAGCCTTCCGACAGGACCACACGGGGCGTGCCATCGGACATGTTTTCAGTGTCGGGATCATCATCTTCGATAATGTCGTTGATCAGGATCGCGCCATTGATCAGATCGGTGCCATCATGCTGCACGCGGAACAAGGACTGGCCACCGTCGGAGACGGTGTAAACGCCGGTCTCGCCGATCAGGAAGCTTGGCTGTTCAACGGTGAAGGTGCCGGCAATATCGGTGCTGAGCGCATCAAACAGATTGGTCGGTGTGCCATTGAGCCCAAGATCGGATGCGATATCAGCCTGCTCGGTAGTGGCTTCAAGGCCGGTTCGCAAAGTCAGCACCGCACCGGAATTGACGGTGAGCATGCCGCCCCAGATGTCGAGCGTGTTGCCTTCGGCAATGTCGATCAGGGTGGTGTTCTGCGCCGCCGTGAAGCTTTCAAAACCGATCAGATCAAGCGATCCATCCACCAGAAATGTCGTGGTTTCGTTGCGCCCTGCGGTTTCAAACGTATCGTTGCCGGCGCCACCCAGGATCGATCCCGACAAGGTGAAATCGTCGGCCGCGGAGGAGGCGACAAAGGCGAATGTGTCATCACCGCTGCCCAGATCAAAGGCGACATCGGCGCCGAAGATCGACCCGAAGGCGAGTTCCACCCGGTCATCACCGGAGCCCAGATCAATCAAGGTTCCAGCAAGGGGCGCGTCAGCATCCGATGTGGCGATGGGCGAGATGGAACCGCCGGTGATGGTGAACATGTCATTGCCCGCACCACCCGAGATCAACACGCCATTGTCGGCGAAGTCGGCTTCGCTTGCCACATTGAAGGTGCCGTCGGTGAAGGTGAAGGCATTGTCGCCGTCACCCGCCATCACCCGGCCCAGAAATGTGCCGCCATTGGTGAAAGTGTGGTCGGCGCCATCGCCCAGATAGACATTGCCGGTGAATGTTCCGCCCGCGCTGGCTTGCACCTGGGTGCGGAACAGATCCACCGCATCGCTGTCTTCAATGGGTTCTTCGCCGCCGGTTCCGTCTGTGACGGTAATGTCGCCGGTAAAGGTGCCGAAATTGCCGATGGTGGCGCGGGTCAGCCCGACCCCGTCGCCCTGATCAACGATGATATTGCCGGTGATGGTGCCGGTGGACTGAAGCGTGTGGCTGCCCCCGCCGCCCAGGCGAATATCGCCATTGATGGTGCCGACATTGTTGATGCCGGTTGAGCGGATCGTGTCATTGGGATTGTCGGCCATCTCGACAGCCACGCCGTCAGCGCCCGCATTGTGCGTGCCGGAGTTGGCATAGTCGGTGCTTTCGCGGCCCACTTGCGTCACCTTGCCGTTCACCGTGCCTTCATTGACGAAGGTATGGTTGCCGCCCGAACCCAGATAGACATCGCCATTGATTTCGCCGGTTTCGCCCACCGTGACCTCGACAAAGTGGTCGGTGACCGTGTCGTCAGTGTCATCCTCGGGGGTTTCATTATCGTCGGTCACCTGACCGCCGACGCCATCGCCGATGAAGATGGCGGTGCGGTTGGTGTCGCCATCGATTGTGCCGTTCAGCGTGCCGTTCACATCGATCGTGCCGGAGGTGGGATTGTCAGCATCCCCGGACCCCACACCGCGAATCGTGGCGAGGTCTTCAGGGTCATCATCACAGCCCACACCGGCGGTCAGCTCGGCGGTTCCGCCTTCGTCAATTCGGACTTCACCGTCATTGACGTCAAACCGGACGGCTTGCCGATCCGAGCTGTCAGCATCGCAGGTCACGGAGAGCGTTCCGCCGCCCTCAACAATGACGGCGGTATTGTCCTGCATATTGATTTGGGTGTCGCGCGTGTCACCGTCATTGACGGTTTGGGCGAGCACCGGCACCGTTGCGCCCAGTGAGAGGGCGATGGTCGACACGCAGGCAAGCAGAGCTGAACGTGAACTGTGGCGGGTCACTGTCATTTCGCAATCCGATCTTTGGTCTTGATCCCTGCTTCTGAGTAGCGGAAATCAGCCAAAGATGGAAGCGTTTGCAGGGGTTAAGCCTGTGATTTGAGTGTTTCGAGCTCTGCTTCAAGCTCGCGGATGCGGCTGCGAAGCCCTTCGGTCAGCGTTACCACCTGTTCTTCATCGAATCGCGGGGTGATATGGGCGGGACAATTAACGTCCCAGGCGGCGACATGGATCAAAATCGCACGCTCAACCGCGGCCCGGTAACCCTGCACATGGAGCGAACGGGCCAATTCAGGATCGGTTTCCACCGCTTCGGCGGTTCCCCACAGCTTGATGCGCCGGCGATTAGCATAGTCCATGAAGAACAGCGAGACCTTGTTGTTCTCCTTCAGGTTGCCGAGCGAAATATACTGCCGGTTGCCGGTGAAATCAGCAAAGCCCAGCGTGGTTTCGTTCACCAGCCGCAAAAAGCCCTTCGGTCCGCCACGATGCTGAATATAGGGCTGGCCTTCACCATTGGCGGTGGCGAGGTAAAAACTGTCCCGCTCGGCGATGAATTGCGCCAGCTCAGGCGTGATTTTCTGGTTCCAGTCGGCTTTTTGCATCATGCGCTCATAGGTGTCCCGGCTGCCATGCTTGTGCTGTTCGGCTTTAACGGCGTCGGTAAAGGCGATATCGCTGCGATAGCTCATAAGAGGTCATCCGTCCATTTGAGGTCTTTGCCATGGGGGTGGCAATAGGCTAGGCGGCGCGTCGTGCCGCCCGGCCACAGGGTGAGGCGCAGTTCGGGCATCGATTTCGCATCGGGCGGCTCTAAGGCAAGCCAGGCGAGCGGTTTTTCAGCCGTGGCGGCTGCGCCATGCTCGTTCATGGTGTGGTTGATCGCGGCGCGCATCGATGCGGGCATATATTGCCACATGATGGAGTGATACAGCACCATGGCCGCGCCATCGGGGCGTGTCTCGAGCTCTCTGGAAATCCACGCATCGGCGGATGCGGTTTCGATCAGCACGCCGGCCTGTTTGGCCAAACCAAGGGCGGCTTCAAACCGCGCAATACGCTCGGGCTGATCAGGCCAGATATAGGCCAGGGCGCGATCGACCTGCACGGGGTCATTGATGTCGAGCGGGTTGATATCACATCCGCGGCGGTCATGAATGGCAGGGGTGATCGACAAGCCGGGGTCGGGGCCATCCCATGACGCGTCCAGCTGGACGGCGCTCTGCGGGTCGCCCCAGTCATGATCGCCATAGTCATAATAAAACCGGTCCCACATCATGTTGAGCCCGGCACTGGCCCCGATTTCACGCAAGGCAAGCGGCAGGCCCGTGGCTTTCGCGATCTCCAGCATTCCAGGCATCAGGACGGCCGAGCGCCCGGTTTCATTGGTCTGGACGGGATAAGAGAAGAATGTTTGTGCCTCCCCGGCGCGGGCGCGCAATATTTCTTCAATTGCCGCGCCAAACGCTGTTTGATCGGCGTTGGCATCGCTCCAAAAGGGCTCAAGCGCAGGCGCTTGGCCCTGACGCACCAGATGGTTCAAGAAACCGGTTGTGCGCAGCTGAACAACATCATCAACCGGATCGCCGGGCCAGTCCTTGAGTAAGGCATAAAGCGCGCCTTCCTGTGTCAGATTCTCAGCCAGCACAGTGAGGACGACCGCATAGAAAGGGGAGCCCAGCCTCACAGACCATTCCGCCTGGGTTTCAAAAATTTTCGCAAGCGCGCGACCGGACATAAGGGCCTCCCGAACCGGTCGTGGGAGGGGGTGAACCCTCCCACAGTGGAACTGTCAGGCAGCCTGGTCGAGGGCGGGTGCCAACACCAGCGGAAAATCAAAGTCAGGTTTCGCCACATGGTTCAGATAGCCGGTCAGCGTGTTGATGCCGACAAGGGCAATCACCTCGACAAGCGCGGCATCGGAACATCCCGCCTTGCGTGCGGCTTTGAGCGGCTTGGCATCAATCTGTCCGCGCTGCTCGGCAACGGCACGGGCAAAATCAAGCAGGGCCTGATCTTTCACGCTTTCGGCTTTGCCGTGTAGCGCCTGATCGATTTCAGCCCGGGTTAATCCGGCCTGCCGTGCAATCTGGCTGTGGGCGGATGCGCCATAGTCATCCTGGTTGGCCGCTGCGGTCACAAGCGCGATCCGCTCGCGGGTTTTGGCATCCAGGCTGCCCTGGGACAGGGCATGGGTGGCGTTCAAATAGCTGTGCAGGGCGGCCGGGGAATGGGCCAGCGTCGCCAGAACATTGGGGACACCGCCCATCCGGGCTTCGATGCGGGCCAGTTCATCGGCTTGAACGGGGCTCGCGCTTTTGTGGTTCACAGGGGCAATACGGCTCATAACTCGCTCTCCTCAATAGATCCCAGTCAAAATCTGGACGCATGGAACCGGAGCCCGGGGTGAGATGGGGCGGGGGGATGGGGACCCGGCTCCATGCGCCTCTTGATTAGATAGATCGATCTGTCTATTTTGCAAGTCACAAAGTTGAGAAAACTTTTTCGGACTTTTGGTATAGAATTCCGCCATGGGACAAAAACGCGACATCATTCTGGAAACCGCCGCCCGGCTTTTCATCCTTGAGGGCTTCAAAGCCACCGGGATTGACCGGATCATTGAGCAATCGGGCGTGGCGCGCATGACGCTGTATAATAATTTCCCCTCCAAAGAGGCGCTGATTGTGGCGGTGCTGGATCAGCTGGGAAACGAATCAGCGCAATGGCTGACCGATGAGGTTGAGGTCCGGTCCAAAAAAACAGGCTCGAAAATTGAAGCCATGTTTGACGCCTTTGCGGCCTCAATGGCGGAAAAGCGCGAACCGGGGGAGCCGCAGCGCGGCTGTCCGTTCCTCAACATTTCGGCTGAATTCACGAATGAGGGCTGTGCCGTGCGCGCCAAGGCGCAAAGCTTCAAGCAGGAATTGCGCGGCAAGATTGCGGGCTGGCTGGCCGAAGACGGCTATCGCGATACAGACCGTCTGGCCGCTGATCTCGCCTTGCTGCTTGATGGCGCCTTCGCCACCGCGCAAGTGGGTGGGCCCTCATCCAATGGTGAGGAACTTGTTCAACGCGCCAAGCAGATGGCGCTTGTGCTGCTCCGCCATGAGGCGCGCGAAGCAGCCTGATTGTCATGAATAAGAGGAAAGGCGGAACCCGGGCCTTGGGTGTAGGCGAGGGGGAAAAGCCTGTGCAGGGGCCGGGCTCCGCCAATCATTGTGCAGACAGCGGGCAAGACGGCACGCGGGGGGTTGGGGGCTATCGGCGCGCGTCTCACTGTCTGCATGAGAAACGATAGGGCCGGGGCTTGGTTCCCTCAAATCATCTGTCGGTGATCACGGCGTGATGGCAGTGACACAAAAAAGGCCGCCCCTTTGGAACGGCCTTTCTTGAATGGTCCTGTGTCGCTCAGGCCTGGTGAGGGATCTTAGTCTTACCGGCCGTAGCGGTGGTTGCCGCCATGGCGATCATCCCGGCGGCCATTGTTGTAGCCTTTATTATAGGCTTGCTTCTGGTTGCGGCGGTCATAGTGCCGGTCATCGCGGCGGCCTTGATTATAGCCCTTTTTGTAGGCTTGCTTTTGCTTGTGGCGGTCATAGCGGTGATCGTCGTGCCGACCGTGATTGTAGCCCTTCTTATAGGCTTGTTTTTGGTTCCGGCGGTCATAATAGCGATCATCGCGGCGGCCATCGCGATAGCCTTTTTTGTAGGCCTGCTTTTTGCCGTGATAGTGCTTGTTGCCGTGATAGTGGTTGTTGCGGTTGGCGTCACGATAGCCTTGATTGTAGCCGCGCTTATAGGCGTGCCGCTTGCCGCGGCGGTCATAGTAATATTTGCCGTGCGGGCCGTGATAATAGCCATCGTGATACACATAGCGCGTACCGTAATTGTCGTAATAATGGCCGTTATAGAAGCCATTGCGGTAATGCCGGTGACGGTGGTTCTTGTGATCGTCATCATCGGCCGCGAGGATCAGCGCGGCGGCCAGGCCAACCACACCCGCAGCAATCAGCGCCTCGGCGTGAATGCCGGTATTCCCGATTTCCTCGGCCTGGGCTTTATGGGCGCCAAGTCCTGCAATACCGAATAAAGCTGCCAGTGCGAAGACACTGCCTTTCAGCCAGCTCGGCTTCGTCTTTGTTACCGTGTTCATCGCACAAACTCCTTTGCCTTGTTGCGACAATGACAGAGTGGCCTTTGAATGTGGCTCAGTCTGGGACAGCAATGCGGCGAAACAAAGGTCGGCCATCACTAAAGCGTGAGACCTGCTTTTTACCCGCCAAAGAAAACCGGCCGCCCCTGACAAGGGACGACCGGCTCTGGTGAGGTTTGGTATTTTAAATCAACCGTTTAGAGGCCAAGTTTGATGCCTGCTTTGAGGTTGATGCCGCCACCGCCACGCTTGTGGTGGTGATGGTGATGGTGGCGCGTGTAGCGCGGGCTGTCATAGTAGGTGCTGTGATAGGGCCAGTAGCCATACTCATGATAGTGATCATAGGAATAGCTGTAGTGATATTCACGCTCGGCGCGGGCATGGCGGCGGCCTTTTGTGTGGCCGTCTTCATAACCATCTTCAAAGGCGCGCGCCTGACGGTCATAGCCCGAATCGCGAAGACCATCGGCATAGCCCTGGGCATAGCCGCGTGCACGCTGTTTGGCGTCGCGGTCCTTATAGACCCCGTAGCCATCGTCATAGCCGCGAATATAGGCCTGATCATAGGCGTCGGCGGTGCCGCGCAGGTCTGAATGATAGGCCGCGTCATAGCCGCGGCGGTAGCCACGCTCATAATCGCGGTCATCAACATGCTTGTGGCCGCCCAGCAGCACAAAGGCGCGCACCGAAATATCGCTATGCGCTTGCGCCGGGGTGGTGGCGGTGAGGGCAGGAACGGCCGCAACGCCGGTGGCCAGAGCCAAAGCCAACGCCCCCGAACGGGCCGAGTTCTTAATTTTGGTCGTAACCGACATGATGATCCTCCGTTTCGTCCTCGTGTCGTGAGGGAGAAAATGGAGGGCAATTGGGGACGCGATTGGCCCGCAATCGGACTTAATTAAGGCAATTTCATTTCAATTAAGGCGCGCCCCTTGACGCCGCCGCGGGCGAAGCGCAAGGTCTGCGGGTCCGAGGGGTGGTTCCGAGCAAGGGGCCTGAGATTGGCGGTTATCCCGCCTCAACCCTTAGTTACCTGATCCGGGTCATACCGGCGGAGGGACGGGCGGTGAGAGACAGTCTTTCCCCAAAGCCCTTCCGCGAATTGTGACCCGCGCGCGTGCTGCACCCGAGGGAGGGCCTGATGACCGCTGAAAATAAAACACCCGCAATTGCCATTGACGGCATTGCCATTTCAACCGGCCCGCTGCCCGCGTCGCGCAAGATCTATGTTGAAAGCCCCCACAACGCCTCGGTGAAGGTGCCGATGCGCGAGATTGAGCTGCATCCCTCTGCGATGGAGCCGCCGGTGACGGTTTATGATACGTCCGGGCCTTATTCCGACCCGTCTGTCGAGATTGATATTCGCAAGGGCCTGCCGGCATTGCGCAGCCAGTGGATTGACGCGCGCGGCGATACCGAAGCCTATCAGGGTCGGCACGTCCAGCCGGAAGATAATGGCTTTGCCAGCGGCGAGCGGCTGGTGCCTGAATTTCCCAATCTCAAACAGCCCCGCCGGGCCAAGTCCGGCGCGGTCACCCAGATGGCCTATGCGCGCCAGGGTATTGTGACTGCGGAGATGGAGTATATTGCCGTCCGCGAAAACCAGAAGCGCGAGACATTGGGCGAACTGGTGCGTGATGGCGAGGATTTCGGCGCTGAAATTCCTGATGTGATCACCGGCGAATTTGTCCGCGATGAAATTGCGCGCGGTCGCGCCATCATCCCCAGCAATATTAACCATCCCGAAGCCGAGCCGATGATCATCGGCCGCAACTTCCTCGTGAAGATCAATGCCAATATCGGCAACTCGGCGGTGACCAGCTCTGTCGCTGAAGAGGTGGAAAAGATGGTCTGGGCGACCCGCTGGGGTGCCGACACGGTGATGGACCTCTCAACCGGCCGCAATATTCACAATATCCGCGAATGGATCCTGCGCAACTCACCCGTGCCAATCGGCACCGTGCCGATCTATCAGGCGCTTGAGAAAGTCGGCGGGGTGGCCGAGGACCTCACCTGGGACATTTTCCGCGACACGCTGATCGAACAGGCGGAACAGGGCGTGGATTATTTCACCATCCATGCCGGCGTGCGTCTGCCTTATGTGCCGCTGGCGGCCGACCGGGTCACCGGCATTGTGAGCCGGGGCGGTTCAATCATGGCGAAATGGTGCCTCGCGCATCATGAGGAAAGCTTCCTTTACACCCATTTCGAAGATATTTGCGAAATCATGAAAGCCTATGATGTCAGCTTTTCCCTGGGCGATGGCTTGCGCCCCGGATCGATTGCGGACGCCAATGACAAGGCCCAGTTTGCCGAGCTTGAAACGCTGGGTGAGCTGACGCAAATTGCGTGGAAGCATGATGTTCAGACCATGATTGAAGGGCCCGGCCATGTGCCGATGCACAAGATCAAGGTCAATATGGACAAGCAGTTGAAGGAATGCGGCGAGGCCCCGTTCTATACGCTTGGCCCGCTGACCACCGATATTGCGCCGGGCTATGATCACATCACATCCGGAATCGGCGCGGCCATGATCGGTTGGTTCGGCTGCGCCATGCTGTGTTACGTGACACCCAAGGAGCATCTGGGTCTGCCCGACCGCAATGACGTCAAGGAAGGGGTGATCACCTACAAGATCGCCGCCCATGCCGCTGACCTCGCCAAAGGCCATCCCGGTGCGCAGGCGCGTGATGATGCGCTGTCCCGCGCGCGGTTTGAATTCCGCTGGGAAGACCAGTTCAACCTGTCGCTTGACCCTGAACGCGCGCGGGATTTCCATGACCAGACCCTGCCCAAGGACGCCCACAAGGTGGCGCATTTCTGTTCCATGTGCGGACCCAAATTCTGCTCGATGAAAATCAGCCAGGAGGTTCGCGACTATGCCGCCTCAGGCATGGCCGAGATGAGCGAGAAATATAAAGAGGCGGGCGATCTCTATGTCGAGCCCGAAACGCTGGAAGAGATCGCATCGTCCAACAAGGCTTTGGGGTAATCCCATAATCGTCATTCCGGGAGAGCGCGCCAGCGCGAACCCGGAATCTGATAGCGGCAAAGACTACGCAGTTTTCAGATCCCGGATATGCGGCCCCGATGGGGACCGCATTCCGGGATGACGACTTCCATGTAGGCGGAACAGGGTGCGCTGTCCGGGTGCTCCACGCCTGCATTGTGACGCGGCGTCACTAACCCTTGACAAACTCAGAACGTGTTCTAAATTTAGGACATGTTCTGAACGCGGACGTCTGCCGGCCACAAGGCGGCGCTGCGCGATGGGGCGAGTGATGGGAAACACATGTCGTTAAGAGACCGGAATAAAAACAAGCGCCGTGCGCGCATTCTGCTCGCCGCGCGCGGGCTGATCGTCGATGAAGGTGTCGATGGTCTCAATATGCGCGCGCTGGCTGAAGCGGCTGAAACCTCTGTGGCAACGCTCTACAATCTCGTCGGCTCCAAAGAAGAAATCCTGCTTGCTCTGCTTGATCAAAGCTATGACACGATCAATGCCTCGGCCGCCTCGGTCGCCGAAAGCGATCCGATCAAGCGCACGCTCGCCATTGTCGAGGCCGCCTGTGACCAGTTCACCGACGATGCCCTGTTCTACCGCAATCTGCTGCGCGGGCTGAATTCGATTGATCATGGCCGCTCACCCTCTAAACCCGTGCTCAAAATCTGGAAGCTGGCCGAAGATGCCGTCCAGGCCGGGATCGATGCGGGCGAGTGTGAAGACTGGCTTGCCGCCAGGCTGACCAGCCAGCAAATTCTCGCCGTTTTTTCCAACATGCTGCGCCTGTGGTCGATCGGCCGGATCGAGGATCAGGTGCTGAAAGCCCAATGCGTGACCGGGGCGGCCATGGCCTTGCTTGCCATCGCCAAGCCCCATCGCAAGGACGATTTGCTGGCCGAGATCAGCGCCCATGCACCGCTTATTCTCGACCGGTTTGCCCGTGATGAAGAAAAACTGACCAAACCGAAATCTGATCAATCAGCTGCTTAGGGAGAGCGCTATGACTGATATCACCAAAGACCCCGCCTATAACTCCGTTGATCCGGGTGACTTCAAAGCCATGATCGAGGTTGACCGCTACAACAACCGTTCGACCGCGTTCGACAAGATCATCTCGGCGACCCATGATCATTTCTGGGACCCGCTTGATCCCCGCTATATCGATTTCACCGAGCCCTTCGACATGACCAAAGAACCGCTGCTGCCGTTCGATTTTGTCGGCGAGCTGCAAACCGAAATCGGTGAGCGCATGTCGTATGAAGAAAAAGTCGCCTTCACCAACGCCAATGTGCGCTGGATGCTGTCGGCCATTTTGCATGGCGAACAGGGCGCGCTGTCATTGTCGGCCTCGCTGTGCCACGTGTTGAAAGATCCCGGCGCGCAGGAATATGCCTCCAACCAGGCGCGTGAAGAAGCCCGCCATGTCGCCGGTTTCTCCCGCTATGTCGAAGCCCGCTGGGGTGAGCCTTATGAGTGCGGCGCATCGCTCGCCAATCTGCTCGAAGAGATGGTCAATGCGCCGGAAGTCTATAAAAAGCTCGTCGGCATGCAGATGCTGGTTGAGGGCCTGGCCATGGGCGCGTTTGCCTCGCTTTATGAATTCACCCACGACCCGCTTCTGCGCAAGCTGACCCAGCTTGTGATGACTGACGAGGCCTTCCACCACAAGTTCGGTAAAATCTGGGCGGACAAGACTATCCCGCAAGTGACCGAAGCCGAGCGCAATGTGATTGAAGACTGGGCGGCGGAATGCTTCCAGACCTTGCTGTTCAATCTGGGCAGCCCGGCGGAAAAGAAAGTCATCTACAAGGAATTCGGCATTGACTGGGAAGAGGCGCTTGAGCTGATTGCCGCCCGCATGACAGTTGAAAAGCGCCGCGAGATCATGAGCCGCCAAAGCTCCATCTTCCGCGTGCTGACCAAGACGCTGCTCAAAGCCGGCATCATTACCGACCGCACCAAATCGCTGTACAACACCTATATCGATATGGATGAGCTGCGCGCCGAAAGCGACGAAATGGTTGGGGATGCGATTGCCGAGGAAGGCATTGAGTATCTGAAGAAGATCAACTTCCGCAACGACGCCATTGCCGCTGAATAGGGGCGAAGCCGCCCGGGCCGAAGCGCTCCGCGGGCGGAAATGACACTGAGACAAACACAAGGGGGCTCGTCCAACGGGCCCCCTTTTTTCATGCCATGAATTCGTCATCGGGCGCACTTGGGGGTGTCATGAATTTTCCTTAGCGTCGCTGCCTCTGCGTGTATTTCAAGGGGTGGGCTTATGGCTGTCCAGACGAATGATTTTGTGTTTATCGGCTTCAATGCCGACGGCAATGATGATTTTGCGATTGTGCTGCTGCGTGACATTGCTTCGGGAGAACAGGTGCATTTCACCGACAATGAATGGGGCGGTTCGTCCTTCAACACCGGCGAAGGCACCATGTTGTGGACGACCACGTCCAATCTGAGCGCCGGTACGGTTGTGAGCTTTAACAATGTGTCGAGCGGCGCGAGCGTCAGCACCGGCACGATCAGCGGATCGATGGCGCTGGCTGCCTCGAACGAAGCGCTGTGGGCCTTTACCGGCTCGCCGAACAACCCCACCGCCATTGTCAGCATGATCGCCAATGAAGCCGATGGCGTGGTGCTGACCAATTCTGGCCTCACCGCGTCAGCCGGTGCGGTCATCATTGATGGTGATGACGATGTGCTGATTTATGATGGCACGCGTACGGGCACCGAAGCCGATCTGCTCGCGGCCATCAGCAATACAGCCAACTGGCAAACCCAGGGCGGCGGCGGCGATCAATCGAATGACGGCACTGACCCTGATCTGCCGTTTGATACGGCCGCCTTCACCATCACAGCGCCGGTGCCGGTGACGAACACCACGCAAGCCACCGATCATGCCACCATTCAGGACGCGGTCGATGCCGCGAATGATGGCGATGTGATTGACGTTAATGAGGCGGCCTATACGCCTGAAGGCACGGTTGAAGTGCTGACCGACATGATCGAGCTGATCGTGAATGACCCTGACGGCATTTCGGTCAATGTGCGCTCAAACGTGTCGGAATTCACCCATAGCGGTGATGCCGATATGCGCCTGGTAGCGCGGGGTGCGGGTCAGACACTGACCAGCGGTGATGGCGATGATTTGCTTGACGGGCTGGCGAACAATGACACGCTCAATGCCGGGGCCGGTAATGACATTATCCGCGCGCGCGCGGGTGATGACACGATCGATGCCGGGGATGGTGATGATGTCATTCGTCCCGGTGCGGGGGCCAATGCGGTTGATGGCGGTGCCGGCAATGACCGGCTTGATTTCGCCGACCTGACCGAAGGGGTTTCGGTTGATCTTGATGCGGGCACCATTCAGGGGCTGACCACCGGTGAACGCTCTAGCGAAGTGAATGTCGAGAATATTTCGGGCTCGGCGTTCAATGACGGGCTGACCGGTGATGCCGGTTCAAACTATATCGCTGGTGAGGGCGGTAATGATGCGCTTCAGGGCCTGGCGGGCAATGATTTGCTGCGCGGCGGTGTGGGCACTGATTATTTCACCGGCGGGGCTGATCATGACTATCTGATCTCGGATCTGGACGGCGTGATCGACTGGTTCATTTTCTACCGCGATGCGGGGGTGGGCGAGGGCCTTGACCGTATTCAGAATTTTGAAAATGATGTCGACCGCATCCAGTTTGTCGGCCTTGATTTTGCCGATCTGGAGATCTTCGATGCCATGCTGCCCAACGGGGTCATGGGGGTTGCTGTTGAATATACGGCCGGTGCCACCCAGGCCGATGTAGAAGCCGATCCGTTCTTGTCGACCGGGGTGATTTTCATCGACGGTCTGACGGCGGCTGATCTCACCATGTCGGACTTTGCGTTTGCCTAAACGCTAGGAGCGCGCTTCTGCCTTTTCGGGCAGGAGCGCGATTTCCGCAATTTTTGATGCGACGATGAAGGCGATCAGAAAGCCCATCCCGTTCTGAATTTCAGGCTTTGACACTTCGGCCATTTTCATCAGGAAGATGGCCAGCGCGATCAAAAATGCATCCAGACTTGAAAACACGTTGAGCGCCTGAAAGACCCGGCGCATGTGGCTGCCCGGTGCCAGATCGTGCAAGGCCAGCAAGGCGCATTTGCCAAACGGCGCAATGATGCCGAGCAGCAAGATCAGCAATCCCAGCACAAAGTCGTTTTCGGTCATCAGCGTCCAGGCAACCATGATGAGCGTGACTTCATCTTTAAACACCCAAAGGGTGCGCACCTCCATCAAAGGCAGAAATACAGCCCCGGCCAGCAAGAGGGCAAGGCCAAGCCCGGTGGCCATGCGGATTGCGCGTGCTGTGGTCATCTGTTTCTCCCGCTTATCAAGCCGTGTTTCCGTGCCGCTAAACTATGGCCTTCATAGGGCAAACCCCCTAGAGTTTCGCCTATAAAAGAATTGTTCGGGGGGACTTCATGAAACGCTTCATCTTGATTGGGCTGGGCCTTTTGCTGATTGCGGGCGCGGGATTTTATTACACCGTGGCCGAAGGCATGTGGGGTGCGTTGCACAGCGGGGGCGAGGTCAAGACAGGGCCCCGCCCGGCCTCGGTCAATCTGACCCGCGACACCGCCCAAAGCATGGGGGCGGCCAGGATTGGTGCCCGCGATGCCAACCAGATCCTGTTTGGCGACCTTCATGTGCATTCGACCTTTTCGCCCGACGCTTTTGCCGGCTCGCTTCCCATGGTGCAGGGCGAGGGCGCGCATCCGGTGTCCGATGCGTGTGATTTTGCGCGCTATTGCTCGGCGCTGGATTTCTGGTCGATTACCGATCACGGCATTGGCATGACCCCGCGCAAATGGACCGAAACCAAACGCGTTGTGCGCGAATGCAATGCGCGCGCGGGCGATGGCCACAATCCCGATATGGTCACCTATCTGGGCTGGGAGTGGACGCAGATCGGAACGACGCCGGAAAATCACTACGGCCACAAGAATGTCATTCTGCGCGACACCGAAGAAGACAAGGTGCCCAGCCGGCCTATTGCGGCCAAGCCTCTCAAAGGCTCGCTGCCATATGGGGCCGAGCATGGCATTGCCGCATGGCAGCGCGTGTTTTTGGCGGCTGCAGCGCCAGGTGGAAACCGGCAGGCCTATTATACGGCAGCCGCCTTTGCGGCCGAACTGGCCAACCGGCCCTTGTGTGAAGAGGGCAAGTCGGTGCATGAGCTGCCGACTGATTGTCTGGAAACTGCGATTGATCCGGCAACGCTGTATGAAAAACTCGACGAGTGGGGCTTTCCCACATTGGTCATTCCCCATGGTACGACCTGGGGCTTTTACACGCCTGCCGGTGTGTCGCTCGACAAGCAGCTCACCGCCAAGCAGGACAATTCCAAATATAACCGGATGATCGAAGTCTTCTCAGGCCACGGCAATTCGGAGGTTCATCGTGACTGGCGCGCTGTGGTGCGCAAGCCCGATGGATCGCTTGTCTGTCCAGAACCGAGTGAAGGGTATCTGCCCAGTTGCTGGCGGGCGGGCGAGATTATGAAAGACCGGTGCGAAGCCGCAGGCGAGGCGGAAGCGGTGTGCGCAAGCCGCGCGGCTGAGGCTCGGCAAGCCTATATCAAGGCGGGTGTGTCCGGCTTCCGTGTGGTGCCCGGCGCTGACCCTGCCAACTGGCGCGATGCCGGCCAGTGCACCGATTGCTGGCTGCCCTCGTTCAATTACCGCCCCGGCAATTCGGCGCAATATGGATTGGCGATTACCAATTTTGATGACCCTGACAATCCCCGCCGCTTCCATTGGGGCTTTATGGCGTCCAGCGACAATCACCAGGCGCGCGCGGGGACCGGCTATAAGGAATTTGGCCGACGGGGGATGACCGAAAGCGTGTCCTTGTCGGGCATTCGTACGCCCTTACTGCCGCCGGTTGAAAAGTCGGCAGAGGTTGCGCCCTTTGATCCGCTGACCGACAGCTTGCAAAATTTCGACCTGACCGAAATTGAACGCCAGTCGAGCTTCTTTTTTACCGGCGGTCTGATTGCGGTTCATTCCGATGGCCGCAACCGCGATGCAATCTGGAAGGCGATGAAAAACCGGTCTGTCTACGGCACCAGCGGGGAGCGTATCCTGTTGTGGTTTGATCTGCTCAATGGCGGGGCTGAGGGTACCGGCGAGGCACCGATGGGCGCGGCGGTTACACTTGACCGCAATCCGGTGTTTCAGGTTCGCGCGCTTGGAAGCTTTGAACAAAAACCCGGCTGCCCCGATTATGCCGCCGACGCGCTCGGCACCGATGAGATATCGCGCATCTGCATGGATGAGTGTCACAATCCGTCGGACACACGCAAACGGATCGAGCGGATCGAGATTGTGCGGGTCCGTCCGCAAATCCGGGCTGACGAAGATGTTGCCGGGCTGATCGACGATCCATGGAAAACGATCGCATGCGATCCAGCCCTGCCGACCGATCAGGGCTGTTCGGCCACCTTTGAAGATCCCGGCTATGCCGCCTCGGGCCGTCCGGCGACCTATTATGTGCGCGTGGTGCAAGAGGCGCAGCCAACGGTCAATGGGGGTGATTTGCGCTGTGAGCGTGACGCCGATGGGCAATGCATCAAGGTTGATATTTGCTCGGGCAATCATGCCGAACGGGATGTCAGTGATGAGTGCATGGCGCCCAAGGTTGAAAAGGCCTGGTCTTCGCCCATCTATCTGGAACCCGCCAGCAAGCGCGTGCTTGCAAACAGGTAGAGCAAGCGCGTGCTTGCAAACAGGTAGAGCAAGTGCCGGCAAGCACGCCAGTCACAGACACCGGGTTGCCGTTTCATGCGCTTTGACATGACGGGGGCGTCCAACTGTGCTTCAATAGACAGACCGGTCTAGACACTGTTGTGACCTGAATGATTCTGATGGAGAAAATCTCGTGTTGCAGAGACTGTTTCTGGAAGAAGTGTTGCTTGAAGAAGTGTTTCAGGGGAAGCGGCGGATCGGTGGTGGTGGGTTGGCGACCACTTCCCCTGAAAATCAGAATGACGGACGCATGGTGGTGGTGGTTCGTCCGGTCATCATGTGTCCCATTGGCGGTGGGACGCCGAAGCGCGATTGGAGTGGCAACTGCTTCGGTAAACGGATAATGCCTAAAAGAATGGGGTCTGTCCAGACAAAAAGGGTGGGCAAGACCAACACCAAAGGACCAACACCGGGATTGGGGGTCATGGACCGGGTTGTGAGCCTTGATGAGAAAGTGTGGAGCGCCAGATTCACCCCTGGGCTGCATGGATGCGAATATTTTCAGAAATATCAGGGAGTTGGATGCGGCTGATCGCTTTATAGGCGTGTCTTGTTCACAGGCGGCCCGCTGAGCGTGCAGAATCAGTCCAAAAGCGACGAAAAAACAAAGAGGTTTCAAAATGCTCCCGCGCCCGGGGGTGTCACACCAAAGTGTTAGATGGGGCGAGATGCCCGTCACAAAACAGGGAGACGACGATGAATTCACCAGCAGGAAAGATTGATTCCGGCCAGCTTGACCGCTTTGCCGTGGTGTTCGGGGTTGGGCCGATGGAGGGGCTGGGTGCGGCGCTCTGCCGCAAGTTCGCGGCCGAAGGGCTGAAGACAATCGCCGTTGGCCGAACCGAAGCAAGCCTGCAAACACTGGTTGATGTGATCGAGGCCGAAGGCGGACGCGCGGAATTCCATATTTGTGATTCGACCGATGAAGCTCAGGTCAGCGCTTTTTACGAAGAGATGACGGCGGCCAAGAAACCTGTGGTGCTCACGGTTTATAACACCGGCAACAATCTGGCCGTCCCCAGCCTCGAAATGGAGGGCAAACAGTTCGAAAAATTGTGGCGGCTGTGCGCCTATGGCGGGTTTGTTGCCGGACGGGAAGCCGCGCGCCACATGCTTGATCATGATCTGGGCGGCTCCATCATCTATACCGGCGCGACGGCCAGCACGCGCTCGCGTCCGCCCTTTATCGGATTTGCCGCCGCCAAGGCGTCCGAACGGGCGGTGGCGCATGGCTTTGCCCGTGAGTTCGGCCCGCTTGGCATCCATGTCGCCCATGTGATTGTCGATGGCATTATCGGCGGCGACAAGGTGCGCGAACGCTTCCCCGAATTTTATGAGGCGCGTGGCGAGGATGGGGTGCTCAATCTTGCCGACATGGCGGCGGCCTATTGGATGCTGCATTGTCAGCCCAAAACGACCTGGACGCTCGATCTTGATTTGCGCCCTTATAAGGAGCCCTTCTAAAAGACAGGGATGAGAACACCGACCGAAATTGGACAGCCCCCCAAGCTCAGCTGGACAGACGATGGCCGGCCCAAGGCCGAACAGTTTGAAGACAGCTATTATGCGCCCGACCCGGTGGCTGAAAGCCGACTGGTCTTTCTCGAAGGGTGCGGGCTGCCCGAACGCTGGGCGGTGCCGGGCGGGCCCTCGCGCATCGGCGAAACCGGCTTTGGCACAGGGCTGAACTTTCTGCTGGCCTGGCAGGCGTGGAAAGAAGCGGGCGGGACACCGCCCACGCTCGACTTCGTGTCGGTTGAAGCCTATCCGATGACGCCGGAGCAACTGGCCCGGTCGCATAAACCATTCGCGGCGGTGGCGGGCTATGCCGCACAACTCCAGTCCGTCTGGCCCGATCAACTGGCGCCGGGGTTGCATCAATTCTTGTTCGACGGGGGTGCAGTTCGTCTGACTTTGATTGTGGGCGAGGCTGTCGATCTTGCCAAAGCCGTGGTGCCGGGCGGGGTGGAGGCGTGGTTTCTTGATGGCTTTGCGCCCTCCCGCAATCCCGATATGTGGCGCGCGGAGCTGTTTGAAACACTGGCTGCACAATCTGCACCCGGCGCGCGGCTTGCCAGTTTTACCGCAGCGGGGCATGTCCGGCGGGGTTTGGAAGCGGCGGGATTTGAAATCAGACGCGAACCGGGATTTGGCGGCAAGCGTCACCGCATTACCGGAGTGCTTGCAACGCTTCAGGCTCGTCCCTGGTGGTTTGTCGATGCGCTGCCCGGCGGTCCGGTCGCGGTACACGGATGCGGGGTTGCGGGCCTGTGCGCGGCCCATGCGCTTGCCCAGGCGGGGCAGGCGGTCAGTCTTTCCGACAAAAATGGCATGGGGGCAGGCGCATCGGGAAATGTAGCCGCATTGATGATGCCGCGCGTCCATGTCGGCGGGGGTGCCGAAGAACGGCTGTTGCGCCGTTATTTCGACACCGCCCATGCGCACTGGACCGGGCTTGGGGTGCTGAAGGAAATCGGCGTTGACCAGCACCCGCAATCAGACCGTGATCACGACCGCTTTGCCCGCTTTGCCCAACACAGTGATGCCCGGTGGGATGGCGCATGCTTGCATCATCCGCGCGGCGGCTGGCTTGAACCGCGCGCCACGCTCAAGGCGCTGACACCGCCACCCGTGACGTCTGAGCTTGACCCGGCCCGGATCATCCTTGAAGCCATCGGGGCAGAGGTGGAGGCCGACGGCGATGCCTGGCCGGTCAGCTATCGTGCGGGACAGACGATTGAAATTTCGGCGCAGAACTTGCCTGGTCGCCCCCTGGTGGCTGGGGAGTTTGTGGTGCCGATGGCAGAGGGACGCGCCATGGTGGGCGCAAGCTTCACGCCCCATGATGGTCATTCAGCGCTTGAATGGGATGACGCGATTGAGCGCGATTTGATGACGGCTGCTGAAAGGCTGGGAGCGGAAGGCGTTCAGGTTGAAGGCCGCTGGGCGGGCGTACGGGTCACCTTGCCCGACCGGCTCCCCGCGCTGGGGCCGGTCGATGAAGACGGCACGCGCTGGCGCGTAACCGGGCTTGGCGCCCGCGGATTTGTGACTGCGCCGCTGCTTGGCCAGCTGTTTGCCGATTGTGTGGCCGGACGTGTTCTGTCTCTCGACGCTGAGGAGTGGCAATTGATTCATGCGGGCCGATTTGCCCATCGCGCGCAGCAGCGCTCCCAGCGTGGCGCAGGCAGCCGCCAGCTTGGTTAATTCGCCAATTCCGGCCAAATCTGTGACCAAAATGCCGCAAAGCCGTGCTGTTCACGCCGCGTTTCAGCCACAATCGGCCCCTAGCTTCTAGGCAAGCAAGAGGCCCACCGCTAGATTCGGGAAACGGAAAGTTGAGTGTGGGCTCAAAAATTGGCGAAAGAGGATTCGGTGATCTTCAGGACACACACACGGGCAATGAAGGCGTTGCGCATCGGCGCGCTTGGTTTTGCACTGGCCCTTGCGGGCGGTGTTGGCCTGCCTTCAGCGCTGGCGCTTAGCGCCGACAGCGCGCAAGCCGCTGGTGATGTCCGCTATGGTGCCGATGGATCAATGATCGTCCGGCTTCCCGGCAGTGGTGAAGAACGCCTTGATCCTGTGACCGCCAATCGTATCCGGTCGGCCATGCGGCGTGAAAGCGATGGCGATGCCGAACACGCCCTTGAACAGATCATGCGCGCCAATCGCGGCCAGATCCCGGCCATAGCTGTTGCTGCGGCCAATGTTGCGCCAAGCCGCGCGGCCCTGATTTCATCGGCGGCAGTCAGTTCTGACCGCCGGGCGGGCCTGTCGGCTGCCCGCGCCCTGCCTTATGTGCGCGGTGTCCGTAACAATCAGGTTCTGCTTGGTGTCCATGCATCGGGCAACCGGGCGGCCTATCGCGAGCTGCGATCTGAATTTGCCGCCCAGGATGGTTCGAACGGAATGGGTATGGGTATGCGGCCAACCGGGATCGACCGGGCAGGCGCGCCTGATCCGGGAAAGGCCCCGCTTGGCCTCAACCGGCGCCCCAAACTTCCCTGATACTTACTTTTTGACCGGCAATTCGAGCCTGACGCCAAAGCCTTGGCCGTCTTGGACAAACCGGACGTCACCGCCATGACTGCGCGCGGTTGATCGCGCAATCGCCAGCCCCAGGCCCGACCCGCCGGTGCCCAGTGTGCGCGCCGAATTAAGCCGGTAGAAGGGGCGGAACACCGCCTCCCATTCCTCCTGGGGGATACCGGGGCCGGGGTCCCGCACCACCAGCGCGGCCATGTCATGGGCCGCTTCAATCGAGATGCGGGCCGACCCGGCGTGATGCACCGCATTTTCAATCAGATTGTCGAGTGCGCGGGCAATGGCAACCGGCCGTGCCACCAGGGTAAGGGCCGGGCCGCCGGTGAAGGTGACATCGGCGCCCGCATCAGCAAAGCGGCCTGTCCTGTCTTTGGCAAACGCAGCCAGATCAATGCTGTCCCGCTCTTCCTTGGCGGCATCGTCGCGCGCAAAATCAAGCGTGTCGTTCAAGATCCGCTCCATATCTTCAACATCGCGCGCAGCCTTGTCGCGTTCTTCGCCTTCGAGAAACTCGATTCGCAGCCGAAGCCGCGTGAGGTAGGAGCGCAGATCATGGCTGATCGCGGCCAGCATCAAGGTGCGGTCTTCGAGATAGCGTTGCAGGCGGGTTTGCATCTGGTTGAAGGCGCGCGCGGCCCGCTTGAGTTCAGGGCCGCCATGCTCGGACATGGGCGGGGCATCAAGATCGGTGCCGAGCCGCTCAGCCGCCTCGGTGAAGCGGCGCAAGGGCCGCGACAGGCGCTTGGCGATAAAGATAACCAGAACAATAAAGACAATGACCCACAGCACAGCGGTCAAAACCTCGCCGGTCTTCCAGATTGTGTGGGTGATGTAGGAGGGGATGCCAAAGACCAGCCATCCACCGTCTTTCAGCGCCACGGCAATGCGCGTGTCTGCCACCGGTGAGCGGCTTTCATCCCAGTCCGGCACATGGACGCGCACGGTGCGCGACTTGAGCGGCGACAGAATATTGTCGGTCATTTCAGTCAGCACGCGGCGGGCTTCCCCTCTGGGGGGAACAAAGCCGCGTGGCGTGTCTTGCAGATCAACCGAAAACAAGGGCGTGTTGAGGGCTGGCAACAGGCGCGCCCGGTCTGCCGCAGGGGTTTCGTCCATCAGGGTTAAAATGGCGGTGAGCTGGCTTTTCAGGCGGCGGTCAAACTCCTGGCTCGACTGTTCGCCGGTCACTTTGACGATGTAGTACACCGCTCCGCCCGCAACCAGCAGCATGACCCCGATCAGCGTCATGGCGATCTTGACCGTCATCGTTGCATCATGGGGGCGATGCCAACTCATGAGGTGCGGTCCACCTTGGCCGACAGCACATACCCGCCGCCGCGCACGGTCTTGATCAACTCAGGATGGGCTGGATCGGCTTCGATCTTGCGGCGCAGCCGGCTGAGCGCAACATCGATTGTGCGGTCAAGCGGATCGGCGTCGCGGCCGCGCGTGTGATCCATCAGAAAATCGCGGCTCAACACCCGGCCCGGATGGGTGATGAAGCACAGCAACAGTTCATACTCGCCGCTTGTCAACTCAAGCGCCTCGCCCGCGCGGGTCACGGTGCGGCGTTCGGGGATGACTTCAAAATCGGCAAAGCGGTACCCATCACCCGATGGCGCGGCGGGCTGGTTTTGGGAATCGGCCCGGCGCAGCACCGTCTTGATGCGCGCCACCAGTTCGCGGGGGTTAAACGGCTTGGTGACATAATCATCGGCGCCCAGTTCGAGGCCGACGATCCGGTCTGTATCTTCGGCCATGGCGGTCAGCAAGATCACCGGCACCGAGTTTTTTTGCGCGCGCAAGCGGCTTAAAAAGTCGGTTCCGGTTTCGCCGGGCATCATGACATCAAGCACGACCAGCTCAGGGGCGCCCGATAACATCTGTTCAGCTTCGCCGGCGCTGGCGGCGAGACTGACCTCAAAGCCGTGCGTGGCGAGATAGCGGCCCAGAAGATCGCGGATTTCTGCGTCATCATCGACCACCAGCACGCGGGTCTGTTGTGTCTGATCTGTCATGGAAGCTGACTATACCGGGCAAAGCGCTTGAAATCGCCCACCTTTTGGCAACAAAGGGTAACCCGGTCCGCACGCGCAGTTACGCATTGTTACATTTCTTAAAGGCCCGGTTATATCCCTGATACGGGCGCTTGCCATCCTGTGCTCATTGAAGCGCGAGGAGGCAAAGATGGCCAAGACCGATATCTCAGCATTGCGGAAACTGTCCCTGTCGATTGTGGCGGCAACCGCCATTGTGGTGGGCGCGAGCGCCACTTATGCGGCGCTCGACCCGTTTGGCGCGGGCTTTTCAGCCCAGGCCGCAGAGGAGGATCAAGACATGCGCAGATCATGGTTTGGCGGGCGCCATCATGCCCGCTGGTGCGGCGAGAAGGGGGAGGCCAAGCTCGACCGCTGGTTGGAGCGGGCCGAAGACCGGCTTGATATTCGCGAGGACCAGCAGGTCTTGTGGGTTGATTTGCGCGATGAAATGCGGGCCGGTGTCCTGGCGCTGCGTGATCCCGTATGCACCACACCCGCCCAGACCGCGCCCGAACGGATGGCGGTGATGGCGGTGGTGTCAGCCAAAGGCGCAGAGCAGCTTGATGCCATTCAGCCCAAGCTTGCCGCGCTTTACGAGACGATGGATGACAAACAGAAGTGCTGGATTGATAAGGTCTTCGGCCACCGGTGAAGAGGCCGGTGACATGATTGTTCTGCGAGGGAGGGCTTGGGGACGGGCTCTCCCTTTCTTATAGTGAGGATATGAAGCGAGAGACGTTCAAGGACCGCGTTGCAGACCGCCGCCGGGCGCGCAAGCGCGGCGAGGCTGAAGACAAGCGCGATATTTTCCAAGGCGCGCTGGGACCGACCCTGTTTGGCGTTCCCTGGTATTTCTGGATTTTCGGGATATTGGCGCTGGGCTATCTGATCGGGCTTTGATCCTTCACGCTCGTCGCGGACAGCGGGCCGAAAGAGTGGAGGGCTTCTGTTGCCAGGTGCCCTCCGAACCCCGCCTAGGCGTGTGAAGGCCTAGGAGTTTAGGTTAGGCTGAACTGCTTACGCAGCGACAGCCTGCACATCGTTGTCATTTGCAACTATGTAATGGTCCGATATCGGCGGGACCATACCGAGCGAAAAGGAAGCCTTTAGACGTTCGTCGAGCCTATTTCGCCCCCATGCTGGTCCGGCCGTCCTGCCGGCGCCGTGTGGCGGGAGCAGGAAGGCCGGGAACCGAATTTGGTGGAGGCGCCGGGTACTGCCCCCGGGTCCGATCCGTTTATTACGAATCCCGTTTATCGCCATAGCCGGATTGCTCCGGCACCTCGCTATATAAGCCCAAATCGTGCCGATTTAAAGGCGGCTTAGTGCGCTTGTTTCGCCGCCCGGCGTTTGCGCCGGCGGGCGGCGGCCATCAGATTGGCGGCTTCAACCGCAATCGAGAAGGCAATAGCAAAGTAGATATAGCCGCGCGGAATGTGGAAATGCAGCCCGTCACCCACAAGCGCCACCCCGATCAGCAGCAGAAAGGACAAAGCCAGCATCTTGGTTGTCGGATGCCGGTGGATAAAGGCGGCGATATAAGAGGTTGCAACCAGCATGACGCCCATGGCGATGACAACGGCCGTCACCATGATTTCGATATGATCGACCATGCCGACAGCGGTGATCACGCTGTCGAGCGAGAAAATCGCATCAAGCAGGACGATTTCGAAAATGACGCGGGTGAAGCTGACGGGCTTGTCGTCCTTGGCTTCGAGATCATCGGGCTCGTCGGGGTCGATCATGGCGTGAATTTCATGGGTCGCCTTGTAGATCAGGAAAAGACCGCCCGAAAACAATATGATGTCACGCCAGCTGACTTCAAAGCCTTCCACTGCAAAGACCGGCTGGGTCAGCCCGACAATCCAGCTGATCATCAGCAACAGCCCGATCCGCATCAGCAAAGCCAGTAGCAAGCCGATGGTACGGGCGCGCGGCTGCTGGTGCTGGGGCAGGCGCGATGCCGCCACCGAAACAAAAACCACATTGTCGATGCCGAGCACGATTTCGAGGAATGTCAGCGTCAGCAGCGACAGCCAGGCTTCGGGTTGCGACAGCAGTTCAAGCATGATGGACCCCGCAAGAAATGATGCCCCCTCTTAGCAAAGCCCGCCCGGCTCCCAAAGAGGCTTTCGCGGCGCGTCACAAAAGCTTAGTTTCATTCAACATTTCGGGGGACGCACAATGATCGTCAATCAAGGCCAGTTGTGGTTTGTGATTTCAGAAGCGGTGCTGGCGGGGACCGCGCTTTGGATTGCAGTCAAATTCATGGTGCGCGGCTCCGCCGCCCATTGGGCTTTTGCGGGCGGGCTGGTGTTGACCGCGCTGGCGGCCATTGCCGGGGGTATTCGCGTCGGTATGGAATGGGAGCATTGGGCCGGGCTTCACCAGATGCTGGTCAATCTCAGCGGCACGGCGGGGTTCGTGCTGATGGGGGCCGGTGCGCTTGAAGCGGCGCATAAGGGCATGATCATGGCATCTGGGCTGCGTGCCGGGCTGTGTGCGGTGGCGGTTCTGATTGGGGTTGGCCTCGTCATGTTTGGTGATCCAATGCCCTATCGCCCGGTCTTTTTTGTAGCGGCGGTCATTGCCGGCATATTGTCGGGTGCCATCCTGTCGGGCCGGGGCAATGCGCCTGCTGCGCTGATGATGGTTGCGACATTTGTCGTGATGGTGCTGATCATGGGGGCGATGATGGCAGGGCTTCTGGCGAGCCTGGCACCGGGATATGATATCGTCCTGTTCCATTTCATCATGGCGGTGTGGTGTGTGATGGTGCTGCGGACGCTGACCCTTGCCATCCCCAAGGCGCGCACCGCCGAAAATGAACCCTGGCAAGTGCTGGAGTAGACAGATGACCCCCCAGATCAGACCAGCAAGCGCCGCGGACAAGACCGCGCTTGTGGAGATACTTGCCGACGGGTTCCATGACGATCCGGTCATGGGCTGGGCGTTCAACAGTTTTTCGGCCATCCCGTCATTTTTGAAAGCCATGGCCGATCTTAATTTCAAGGCCGGGGGCGTTGCCCATATTGAGGCCCAAGGCAAGGGGGCGAGCCTGTGGCTCAAGCCCGGCCAGTCCTATGATCAGGGGTTTGGATTTACGCTGCGCATGCTGGGCATCAATGCCCGGCATGGCGGGTTGACGGGTGCCCGGCGCGGCATGGCGATGGGGGCGTTTATGGCAAAGCATCACCCCCATGAGCCGCACTATTATCTGTTTGCGATTGCCGCCCGCGCCGCAGCCCAGGGCCAGGGTATTGGCGGGGCGGTGATGCGGGCAGGGCTTGCCCTTGCGGATGCCGAGGGCATGCCGTGCTATCTGGAAAACTCAAAAGAACGCAATCTGGGCTTTTACCGCGCCCATGGCTTTGAGGTCTTGAAAGAGGTTGAGACGCCCGATGATTGCCCGCCTATGTGGCCCATGTGGCGGCCCGCCAACCCCTCAAGGTAATTTTCGCCGCCGCCCCGTGGGGGGACATTAAAGGGCTTTGTGCTCGGTGCCTTCGCCGAAGGTGATCACCGTCAGCCAGCCCGGCGTGACATGCTCTGCCCAATGCCACACTCCTTTGGGGATCAACAAGGTCTCACGCGCCTTGAGCGTGTGGGGTGTGTCGCCATCGGGGCCTTCAAGATAGACGGTGATTTCGCCCTCATGCAGGATGAACAGCTCATCGCCCTTGGGATGCATCTCGCGATGGGGAAATTTGCCGTCCATGAAATAAAAACTGATCAGCGCCTCGCCGGGAATGTCACCGGCCATCAATTTGGGCCAGAAGGCATCATCCATGGCAAAGGGGGTGAGCTTTTGCTGATCCCCCTCAATCGTCCAAACCGCTGATTTGACTGAATGCGCACGCGCCGTGTCGAGTGTCATGCCGTCGTCTCCCTATTTGAAACCGCCCAGGGCTTGTGCCAGCCCTTCGGGCATCGGGTATTTGCGCGGGTGATAGGTGGGAAGAAGCGTTGCAAGATAGGCGCGGCTGCCTGCGAAGCCGAAAACCTTGCGCGCCTGTTTCATCGACAGCGTGGAGCCGGTCATGGCCTCACAAATG
This sequence comes from Alphaproteobacteria bacterium, assembly GCA_965227065.1. Classification (GTDB taxonomy): domain Bacteria; phylum Pseudomonadota; class Alphaproteobacteria; order SPJN01; family SPJN01; genus CBDDFN01. The sequence goes on along the minus strand of CBDDFN010000003.1, from coordinate 78,514 downwards.
ACCTGCGCAAAGCGTTGCCAATAGCCTCCGAAATGCTGTTGGGCGCGCAGGCCCATCCAGACGCGCTGATAGTAGCCGCCATAAAGATGGTCAAACACCTCAAAAGCGACCGTCCGGTGTTCTGTTTCTTCTGCGAGGTGCCAAAGCCAGACATCACGCGCCCAGCCTTTCATCGCGGCGATGGACTGTGTCTTGTGCGCCGCCCGCGCGAAAGCAAAGGTCATCGCCTCAAAACCTTCAGCATAGGCAGAATTGAATTTGAGCGACCTGGTGCGGGTGAAGCTCTGATAATCGGCCTCCATCTGTGCCTCGATGGCATCCAGTTGCGCAGCGTGGTGGTCCCCCACTGCGCGTTTAATGGCATCATTCATTGCAGCATGGGTGCGGTAATGATTGCCTTCCTGCCCGGCAAAGGCTCTTACATCGTCGCGCAGATCATCAAAACGGATTTCAGGCGCAGCCGCGCGCATGGTGCGGATCAGATAGGGCTCAAGATGCGGCATGGTCATTGAAAAGCCGTGCATCAAAGCCGATGCATGGGGATTGCCGTCATACAGGCAAAGATCGGGCCGGTCAGGAAAGTCGAATTGGGGATTTCTGATGATGATCTGGCTCATGAACCCTCCCATACCGCCAAGCCTAGGACGGCGGGGAAGGGCTATCAAGCCGGTGAATGGGTCTAAAGGCCCAGATCAACCTGTTTGCGGCCATCCATCATCGTGTCGAACGCTGCCCACACACCTTCATCGCCATGCCATTGGCCCTTGGTGGCGCCTTTGGAATATTCGGTGGCACGCTGTTCAAAGAAGTTGGCGTGTTCCACCCCGTTCAGAATTTCAGTCAGCCAGGGCAGGGGGTGTTCTGAAATGCCGTAGACGGTCGGCAACTCAAGCTGGGTGAGCCGCCAGTCGGCGATATAGCGGATATATTTCTTGATATCCTCAGGCGTCATGCCTTGCACCGGGCCCATCTCGAAGGCGAGATCGATGAAGCGGTCTTCAAGGCCGACAACGGTTTTGCAGCAATCGACAATGTCGTCCTTGACCGACTGGGTCAGACAGCCGGTTTCACGGGTGAAGGCGTGAAACAGTTTCATCATGCCTTCGCAATGCAGCGACTCATCGCGCACCGACCAGGTCACAATCTGGCCCATGCCGCGCATCTTGTTGTGACGCGGGAAGTTCAAAAGCATGGCGAAGCTTGCAAACAGTTGCAGCCCTTCAGTGAAGCCGCCGAACATGGCCAGCGTGCGGGCGACATCGGCATGGGTCTCGACGCCAAATTCCTGCATATATTCGTGCTTTGCGGCGAGTTCTTCATAATCGAGGAAGGCGCGGAACTCGCTGTCGGGCATGCCGATGGTTTCAAGCAACAATGCGTAAGCGGCGATATGCACGGTCTCGATATTCGAAAAGGCCGCCAGCATCATCTTGATTTCAGTGGGTTTAAAGACGCGCGCGTAGCGCTCCATATAATTGTCGTTCACCTCGACATCGGACTGGGTGAAGAAGCGGAAAATCTGGGTCAGCAGATTGCGCTCATTATCATCGAGCTTGACGGCCCAGTCCTTGCAATCCTCGCCCAGGGGAACCTCTTCAGGCATCCAGTGAACCTGCTGCTGGCGCTGCCAGAAATCAAACGCCCAAGGGTAGCGGAAGGGCTTGTAGGAATGTGACGAGGTCATCAGGCCCGGCTTGTCCTCAAACAGGTCCGCTTCTTTGTTGGCGTGTTCTGCATCGACCATTTTTATCCCCTTCCGCGGCGCTGTGAGGGCAAAAAACCCTGTCCCGCAGCCAAATCCCAAGGGCGGCGCGGGCCGCGTCACTGTCTGTTTTATGCGATTGGCCCCCAAATCTGGACCGTTTGCAGACTATACCCCAACATCTTGTGTTCGGAAAGGGAGAAACCACTAGCCGCGTGAATTTTTTGGGACTCAGCCGCTCTTGGGCCGTCCGGCGGCAAAGAGTGTCACACAGCTATGGTGCGATGACGTGATCGGCGGGACCGCCTTGTGAGGTGTAACCCGCCTGTCGAGGGGAATGACTGACACTCTGGCTAGACGAGGAAGACCCAATGACGATCACAGTTTTGCGCGCGGGTGCGCTCGCGCTTGGCACCGCTTTCACGGTGGCCGGTTGCGCCCAGCAAGGCACCGATGCCGGTGCGCTGAAAGCCGCCGAAGACCGCAACCAGCAGCTTGAAGATGAACTTCTGGAAGCCCGGCTCGAGCGCGCCAAGGCGCTTGAGGAAAAAGCCGCTGCCGAAAAGGCGCTGGCAGGCGCTGGGTCCGAGCGTCCGGTGATGGCCGACCCGACCGCTGCTGATCTGCCGCCCAACGCGGCCCCCGGTGAATGCTATGCGCGCGTTCTGGTCCCGCCGAAATATGAGATGAAGACCGACACCATAACGGTGCGCGAAGCCTCTGAGCGGATCGAGCTTGAAGATGCCCGCTATCAGTGGGTGGAAGAGCGCGTGAAGGTCAAGGAAGCCTGGGAAGAAGTGGTCGAAGTGACCCCGGCCCAATATGAGTGGGTTGAGGAAAAAGTCCTTATCGAAGATGCAAGCTTTGAGCTCAAAACCGTCCCGGCCGAGTTCAAAACGGTTGAAGAGCAGGTTCTCGTTCGTCCCGCCTATACGACCTGGAAGAAAGGCCGTGGCCCGATTGAGCGGATCGACGAAGCAACCGGCGAGATCATGTGTCTGGTTGAAGTGCCGGCCGAATATAAATCGATCAAAAAAACGGTTCTGGTGGCGCCTGAGCGCACCGTCAAAACCGCCATCCCGGCCAAATACAACACGGTCAAGCGCCGGGTGATGGTCAAAGAACCCCAGGTTCGCAAAGTGACCCATGCCGCCGAATTCAAAACGGTCAAGGTGCGCAAGCTTGTCAATGAGCCCAAGGAAATCCGTATCCCGGTTCCCGCTGAATATAAAACGGTGGAACGCCGCGAGCTTGTGACGGCCGCTGCGCTGAACTGGCGTGAGATCCTGTGCGAAACCAACACCACCACCAATGTGGTCCGCAAATTGCAGGTTGCGCTGAAAGAGCGTGGCTTCAATCCGGGGCCCATTGACGGTGTCTATGGTCCGCTGACGCAAGGTGCGGTGACCCGCTATCAGCGCGCCAACAATATGGCGACCGGCGGCCTGACCATCAAGACGCTCGAATCGCTCGGCGTGGATACCCGCACCAGCGTTGCCAATATCTAGCCGCTTGAGCGCATTGCAATGAGAAAGGGCCGCTCCCGGTTGGGGGCGGCCCTTCAAGTTGGTTGCCGTGTGGTTCGCTTAAGACGCAGGCAACAAAACTGTGTCGATCACATGGATGACGCCGTTTGACTGGCGGACATCGGCGATGGTCACGGTAGCAACCTGACCTTTGCCATCTTCGATCTTGACCATGCCGCCTTCAAGGCTGGCGGTGAAGGTGCAGCCACCAACGGTTTGCACCGGCAATTTGTTGGCAGAGCCTTCAATCATCTTGGCAAGCGCAGCCGACATGACCTTGCCGGACACGACATGGCAGGTCAGTATTTTGGTCAGGCTGGCTTTGTTTTCCGGCTTGAGCAGGGTTTCGACCGTGCCGGCGGGCAGGGCGGCAAAGGCATCATCGGTGGGCGCGAATACAGTGAACGGGCCTTCGCTCGACAGCGTATCGACCAGACCGGCGGCTTTCACCGCAGCGACCAGCGTTTCATGGTCAGCGGAATTGACGGCATTGGCGACAATGGTTTTGTCGGCATACATCGGCGCGCCGCCAACCATCGGATTATCGGCTTTGCCCATGGTTTCATGGTGCCCGGCCTGAACCCAGGCGGCGGTGGACAGGCTCATCACTGCGGTCATGGCCGCGACAGGCAAGAATTTCATCGTTCAACTCCCTTGTTGGGTGGTGTCACTTCCCTGCCTGCCTCTACGGCTGGTGATGCCGTACAGACCGCCTGTTGGTTCAGATAGCGGTCACGCCTGCGTGATCGGGTCTAGAACCGCACCGTTGCTTCGATGGAAAAGCTGCGGGGCGGTTCGACGGCACCAATATGGCTGCCATCGGCCAGCGGGGCATCGGCTGCGGTGACAAGCACCACCTCGTCGGTCAGATTGCGGCCAAACACCATGATTGACCAGCTGTCATCATCGGCGCGGAACCCGATCCGGGCGTTGAACTGGGTATAGGCTTTTTGCTGTTCCAGCGGGTCCTGATCGACGGCGAGAAAAAAGTCATCCTGAAACAGAATGTCGACGCCCATCACCAGATCAAAGGGCAGGTTGAACAGCGGATTAACGTAATTGACCGAAGCATTGGCCGTCCATTCCGGCGCGCGCTGCAGCCGCTTGCCCGACAAGTCACAGAAATCCTGATCTACCCCGTTTTGGCAGGTGCCTTGCGGGAAGCTGGTGAAATAGGCGTCCGTCCATGCGCCGGATGCCATCACGAACAAGCCTTCGAGCGGCATAACCATGAAATCGAACTCAATTCCCCGCGTCACCGCATCGGCGGCGTTGCGCACCACGAACTGGGTGGTGGAGAACACCGAGACCTGCAAGTCGCGGAAGATGGTGTAAAAGCCGCCAATATTGGCGCGTGCGGCACCGCCGAGAAATGTCGTCTTGAGGCCAAGCTCATAGGTGACGGCGTTCTCTTCATTATATTCAAGTTCGGCATTGGTGCTGGCCGAGGCGTTGTAGCCGCCGCCTTTGAAGCCCTGGGCGAGGGTGACATAGCTCATCACATCATCGGTCCAGTGATAGGTCAGCGAGACTTTCGGTGCAAAGCTGATCTCGGTGCGTTCATCGACATTGGTATATTCTTCCCACTCGGCAACGCCCATGGTGATGATGCCCGCACCATTGAGAACCTGTTCCTGATCAACCGACTTTTTTTCGTAGGAAAAGCGGCCACCCCAGATCAGGGTCAATTCCGGCGTGATCGCCCAATCGGCCTGTCCGAACACCGCATAGGAATGTTGGGTCTGGTCAAACCGCAGCCGTGCATTTTCAAGCCCGTCGGGTTGACCCAGCGGTCCCAAAAGTCCCGAAAGGGCGGGCCCCAGAAGGTCGGCCAGCGCCATGGGAGCAAGCGTCGTGGCGATCAGCGAACCGGGGTCGGCAATGGGCAGAATGTCGACGCCGGTCTGCACATCCACTTTGGAATAAAAATAATACAGGCCGATCTGCCACTGAAAATCGCCCGGCGCACTGGCCAGCCGGACCTCCTGGCTGATCTGGGTATATTTTTCAGTTCCCAGAAGGGTAATGAACGGCATCGGGCCGCCATCGGCATCAATCCCGCCGACCTCTTCAAAGGTTGAGTAGCCCGTAACCGAAGTCAGTGTGAGTTCACCAATATCCTGATCGGCCTGTACGATGGCGGTCCAGGTTTCGCGTTCATTCTGGCCGGGATAGTCGGCCTGACCTTCATAGTTGCCGACATCGTCTTCAAGGCCGTCATCAAACAGCCCGTAGGTCAGGCGTGTGTCGGCATCAAGTTTGGTAAACTGGATGCCCCAGCTGCGCTGTTCAAACTGTGCATAGGTCACGCCCGCCACAATCGACAGCCCGAAATCGGAATCCCAGGCCAGCTTGGCGCGAAGCGCCTGATTGTCCGTGTTGAGCTCGTCACGCCCCAAAAACGTGTTGTCGGTGTGGCCGTCCTTTTGGTCATAAACTGCGGCAATGCGGAACTTCAGGGCGTCATCGGACGTGATCGGCCCCGTGGCCATGCCGCGGAAACGGCGTTGCTTGAACTGGCCGATGGCGGCATCGGCTTCAGCGCGGAAGCTTTCTTCTGGCGTGCCAAATGCAATGTTCATGGCGCCGGCAATCGTGTTCTTGCCAAACAGGGTGCCTTGGGGGCCGCGCAGCGCTTCAACCCGTTCAATATCCAGCATGGCATCGGTCAGATATTGCAGCCGCGCAAAGAACACCCCGTCAAGGATGAGGCCAACCGATTGTTCAAAACCCCGGTTCGAGCCCGACCCCAGCCCGCGCATATTGATCCGGCCAAATGGCGCGATGGACTGAATTTTCACATTGGGTGTGTAAAGCGACAGATCGTTGAGGTTTTCGATATTGTTGTCTTTCAAGACCTCGCCGGAGATCGCGGTCATCGAAATCGGCACGTCCTGAACATTTTCCGCCCGCTTCTGGGCGGTGACAATGATCTCTTCAAGTTTGGGGCGGCCGCTGTCTTCAACTGTGTCCGCCGATGGTTCTGCACCGGGCGCATCTTGGGCCTGCGCCATTGTGATAAAGCTCAAAGCCAAACATCCCGCCAGGACCAGGCGGGTCGAAACCATCATCATGCTTACTTCCCCCGTTTTTTGCAGCCCATCAATCCCCACTGACGGCTTGCAAACCCAGCGTTCGCGCGCTGGCTGTTCAAGAAAAAGTCATAGAGAACTGGCTGGGGTGCAACCAGAAAATTTTCTGGAACGCACCCGTGCAATCGTTCAAAACCCGTTGAGACCGTATGAAAAGAAAAAATTTTCACTTATTCTTGCAAATCGTTCGCAACACTATTGCGAAATGCTTCACATTAAGCTGTAACATTCCCGGCGCACTCTTGGTGAAGCGAGTGGGGCGCTGTCTTAAAAACTTCAACATTATATGAAATGATCAAAGCCATGCAATTTGATGCCGCCATATCCGCCCTGTCTGCCCTGTCACACCCCGCCCGTCTGGAAACCTTCCGCGCGCTGGTCAAGGCAGGTCCGAACGGGATTGCCGCCGGCGATCTGGCAGACCGGGTGAAACACAGCCCGTCTTCCATGTCGTTCCACCTCAACATGCTTGAGCAGGCCGGGCTTGTCCGGTCGACCCGTCAGGGCCGTTTCATCCTCTATGCGGTTGAAGTGGATGTGGTGCGGGGTTTGCTCAACTTCCTGGCTGAAGACTGTTGCGATGGCCGGCCTGAATTGTGCGGCAATCTGATGAACCCGCTTGAAACACCATCTTCTCACAAGGCGGAACGACACCCCGCCTGATTTCCCAGGAGCTTCACCGATGAGTGACCGCGTCTTTAACGTTCTTTTCCTGTGCACGGGCAATTCCGCCCGTTCCATCATGGCCGAAGCGATTTTGGCGCGTGAGGGCATGGGCAAGTTCAACGCCTATTCCGCCGGCAGCCAGCCCAAGGGCGAAGTGCATCCCGCGGCCATTCATTTGCTTGAGCAGCTCAACCACAAGACCGGCAATCTGCGGTCAAAAAATTGGGATGAGTTTGCCGCCGATGGCGCGCCCGAGCTCGATTTCGTCTTCACCGTTTGCGACAATGCCGCGAACGAAGTCTGCCCGATCTGGCCCGGCCAGCCGATGAGCGCCCATTGGGGCCTGCCTGACCCGGCTGCTGTTGAAGGCACCGACGCCGAAGTCGCCGCCGCTTTTGCCGATGCCTACCGGATGCTCAACCAGCGCATTTCGATCTTTGTCAATCTGCCGCTCAGCTCGCTCGACAAGCTGTCACTGCAAGACAAGCTCGACGCCATCGGTACGGCGCAGGCCACCGATTCGGCTGCCGAGTAATGATCTCGCCGGCCCGGAAACTGGGTGCCGAGCTGATCGGCACCTTCTTTCTTCTCGCCACCGTCGTCGGCTCTGGCATCATGGCCGAGACGTTGGCGGGCGGGAATGTTGCGGTTGCGCTTTTGGGCAATACGATCCCCACAGGCGCAATCCTGATTGTGCTGATCACCATGCTGGGGCCGGTGTCAGGTGCACATTTCAACCCTGCGGTAACGCTGGGCTTCTTCATCAAACGCAATATCGGCGCGGCGCTCGCGCTCGCCTATGTCGGGGTGCAGATCATTGGCGGCGTGCTTGGCGTGTGGGCGGCGCATCTGATGTTTGAACAAGAGATCATGCAGGCCAGCCAGAAGCTACGCGATGGTCCCGCCCAATGGTTTTCCGAACTGGTGGCAACCTTCGGGCTGATGTTTGTCATCCTTGCGACCTTGAAGACCCGCGCCAGTTTCGTGCCGTCGGCTGTCGGGCTTTATATTACGGCGGCCTACTGGTTCACCGCCTCGACCAGTTTTGCCAACCCGGCGGTGACGATCGCCCGGTCGCTCAGCAATACATTTGCGGGCATCTTCCCCGGCCATGCCCCAGCCTTCATTGTCGCCCAATGCGCCGGTGCGGTGATTGCGGTGGGCGCGGCTGCCCTGTTGTTTGGCCGGATTGATCTCAATGAGCCGCAATCTGCTTCAGATGCGGTGCACGAGCCGGCGGAGTAAACCTCCTCCTTTATCGCCAATCTGAAGGAGGCTCAGCAGAGCCGACATTCAAAATCTTGGAAGGGTGGCAACCGCTTTTATGATCCCGAATCACGTTCGGGATGACCCATTCAGTGTGTGACGTTTGTGAGAAGCCGTCATTTTCGCTGGACTTGGGCTTTCGTGTCGCCTACAAGACGCGTCCCCAACCAAGGGACAAGCCGATGACTGATCTAATTTCGACCATTCGCATGGAGCGCCGTCTGACCGTATGGCGCTGAGCCATGCCTCCATTCACCCCGCCGGACACGGAACGACCGGCGATCAGGGGTGCACGCGAACAGTTCCATCGGCCTTATTCCAATGTCTGAGATCAAAACCACAGCGGGCGGTACGCCTGCGTCACTGAGCGTCTGGTCGCTCGCCTGGCCCACCATGCTTGCCATGGCATCGCACACCGCAACCCGGTGGGCGGACATGAAGATGGTCGGCGTGCTGGGCGAGGTGCCTTTGGCTGCCGTCACGGTTGGCGGACAGGCCACCTGGCTGTTTCAGATGGCCGTCATTGCCCTGTCGGTCGGGCTGACCGCGATTGTGGCGCGGGCCTATGGGGCAGGGCGGTTTGACGAGGTCGATCAGGCCACACGCCAGGCGGTTTCCTTGTCTGTCGTGGTATCCATCGTAACTTTTGGCGTCGGGCTTTTATTGCTTGAACCGATTTTTGTATGGATCGGTACCGAAGCCGAAGTGACCGCGCTGGGCGCGGGCTATCTGTTCTGGATGCTGACCGGACTTGTCCCTTTGGCCGTGTCGATGCAGCTTGCGTCGTCCTTGCGGGCGGGCGGGGATGCCATGACGCCCTTATGGCTTGGCCTCATCGCCAATGTGCTCAATGTCGGGCTCAACTGGATTTTCATCTATGGCCATTGGGGCGCCCCTGCCATGGGGGCGGCGGGCGCGGGACTTGCCTCGAGCCTCAGCCTTGTCGTTGCCACGCTGCTGCTGGTGTTTTGGTGGCGCAAGGGCTGGACGATCCTGCCGATCACCGGCGGGCGATGGCGGCTCGACTTTGCCATGTGGCGGCGCATTGCCGTCATCGGCGCGCCGAGTGCGGCCGAAGGCGTGCTGTTTAATGTGGTCATGCTCGCCTTTGTCGGACTGATGGCAGGCTATGGTACCGCGGAACTGGTTGCCTATCAGATCGGCGTGCAGATCTTCATGCTCGCCTTTCTGCCCGGTCATGGCTTTGAGGTCGCAGCTTCGGCGCTGGTCGGCCAGAACCTCGGCGCGGGCAGGCCCGAGCAGGCCGAACGCGAAGGCTGGAAAGCCGCGCGCATGGCGATGGTGTTCATGATCGGCATGGCCAGCGTTTTGTTTGTGGCGTCAGAGCCTTTGGGGCGGTTCTTCATCGATTCAGATGAGGTAATCGGCCTGTTCCAGAGCTTCATCATCATCCTGGCTTTGTGCATGCCCATGCTGGCAGTCGACTTTGCCATAGGCGGGGCGCTGCGCGGGGCGGGCGATACGCGCACGCCCATGGTGGCGCTTCTGGTGGCGCTGGCAGGCTTCCGCCTGTTGCCAGGCTATTTCATCGCCAATGTGTTTGGCCTTGATGTCGAATGGCTGTGGTCGGTGCTGCTGGTCGACTTCACCGTGCGGACGGCATTGCTGTGCTGGGCGTTCCGGCGCGGCAAGTGGAAGTTGAAGGTGGTGTGAGGGGCAACCGCGCCCCTGACATCTCCCTACCGTCGGGGACGCCGCTCCGGTATAAGTCAGGAAAAGGCACAAGACCTGACTGTGAAACCGGGAGAGCTGCGCCATGGCCAGCGAGGCGAAAAAGGACAGGGGGCGAGCGTTTGATCTCGACCAGCTGTCGTCGGATTTTGAGCACAATGGTTTCGCGGTGATCGAAAACCTTGCCTCTGCCGCGTGCGTCGAACAGCTCAAGGCCGCCTATGATGATATGTTGGAAGGCCGCGTCGCCTGCGGGGAATTTGATCGCCAGCTTGGCGGGCTGACCCGGCAAATTATGATGCCTCATCTGTGTCATCCCGCCTTTGCCGACAATGAAGCAATTGAAAATGCGCGCATCATCGCAAGCCGTCTGGTCCGGCAGGACCAACCGGAGCTGCGTTTTTCCATGGCGATTCACAAGCCGCCCCGGCATCCCCATGAAACGCCCTGGCATCAGGATATGGCCTATGCCGGCCGGCCGGTGAGTGCGGCTGGAACCCAACTGCCCAACCATGCCATCGCGCAATTCTGGCTCGCGCTTGATGATGTTGATACCGATATGGGCTGCATGGAATTCATTCCCGGCATGCACAATGCGCCCATGCCGGAGCATTTTGTGTCAGCGGGTGATCCTGATGATGATGGACGCTTGCTGGCCATGACCGACCCGGACCGCGATCTTGATCTGTCTGCCAAGATCGCCTGTCCGTTGAAAGCGGGCGGCGCCACGGTTCATGGCTATGCCACGCCTCATTACACTGGGCCTAATCGCTCCCCCACGCGCGGGCGCCCGGCCTTCATCTTCTCCTTTGCCAACCCTGATGCGCTGGCCGAAATGAATGGCGGGTGAGGGGGGCGTCGGGCAGCGTTCGCGCTCCGACTGAGAAAATACTTGCACCAAATCCAAGTTACGGAGCTTGAGATTGCAGAATATTGACCAAGGCACATATGTTTTCGAATTTTTGTCCTCCACGGAATGGCCGCCAAAACGCAATTTTGAAATACAGAGAATAGATTTTGACGTAGGTACTTTTGTTGCGACAGCGACAAGAGAGGGAAAAATATGTTTGAAAGTTATACGGAAAATCGATGGTTTGAAGATTGAGGCAAGAACGCCGCAACTGAATTTTGCCAACACCAAAAGAACAAAAATTGCGTTTTCATGGGAGTTTCCTTCGGAATGGAATCTGGCTCTGAAAGGACTGCTGATATCAAATAATGACCAGTCAGTACCGGAAAATTGGACAGTTCAAGCGATTTCATCAGGAGCCGAATGCGATTTTTCTGCGCAGAATGAGCTAGCTTTTCGCAAAAGAAGGGACACTTTGGCTGGTTGGCAAACGCCACCCGGTCGGATCGCTGCGACGAGCGAGGAATTCCTTAGCGCGTTGCGTGAAGAGCAGCAGCAGATCGACGATTTGTTAGATTTTCTTCGCGCAGGCAGCCTGCATCACTATAAGGGACTGGCGTCACGGTTGAGGCTCACGATAGCAGATGGGCGTCCTCTTCCACTTCTTCAAGCATGTGCGGCAATCAAGAATAGGCGCTTGTTGGTATATGATAGCGGTCACCATTTAAGCGAGCAGTTCGCGGTAGGAACAGTTAAAGAAAAATCTAATTCTCAGATAACTGTTCCAACGATTGAGCTGGAAAGACACGAAAAATGGCCAATTCAGATAGACCTCGATGTATGGTTAGATTGTAGATGGGGGAAGGTGAACCAGCTCGATTTAACCAATCGGCAAGTTTTGAAAGAGCTAGGCAATCTTGTCGGTTCACACTTTGATCCTGGGCTAAAACCGATTGTAAACTGGATGACTAGGGCGACGACAGATTCGCGCGGAATACGCGCGACGTTGGCTCAAATTTATGTTGGACAGCTTGGATGGATTACGTCCGGACTAATTCGGCAAGTGCTAGATTCGGACAGCGTGGATCATTGAGATTTTTATCTATCGCGGAGCGATAGATCGCGCCCGACCCGCCCCCATGGGCGGGCGCGTCCCGCACCCACCCTCGGGCCGGTCGCGATGATGAAATCTTTTCGGTACCGGATGATGGCTCAACGATGCGGCAAGGGGAACCAATTGACGAGTTCCGCTGCTCTCAAGAAAAAGGCGCCGCATGACCGGCGCCTTTCCTTCACGGAGCGATAATCTCAGTGGCCAGATGGCCACCTACTGGCAGGCGAGACACTCATCATAGTCGGTGCGCTCGATCTCCATGTCACCGAAGTCAGCCTTGGCTTCGCCACCGGCAAAGCCTGCGCGCTGCACCGATTTCGAGCGGCAGTAATAAAGGCTCTTCACGCCGCGTTCCCACGCTTGCCAATGCAGCATGTGCAGATCCCATTTGTCGATGTCGCCGGGCAGGAACAGATTGATCGATTGGGCCTGACAGATGTAAGGCGCGCGGTCGGCGGCATGTTCAATCACCCAACGCTGGTCGATTTCAAAGGCGGTGCGGAAGCACGCCTTTTCATCCTCGCTCAACCCCTCAAGATGCTGGACCGAGCCTTCATGTTCGAGGATCGAGTGCCAGGTCTCAGCCGTGTTGAGCTCTTTTTCATCGAGCAGGGCAATCAGATGCGGGTTCTTCACAGTGAACGAGCCCGACAGGGTTTTGTGCGTGTAGATATTGGCCGGGATCGGCTCAATACAGGCCGACGTGCCGCCGCAAATGATCGAGATCGAAGCGGTGGGCGCAATGGCAAGCTTGTGCGAGAAGCGCGCCACCATGCCCGCCTCTTCAGCGTCAAGGCACGAGCCGCGTTCTTCGGCAAGGGTGATTGATGCTTTATCAACACCGGCGCGGATATGTTTGAACAGCCGCATATTCCATGATTTGGCCATCGCGCTTTCAAACGGAATGTTCTGGCCTTGCAGGAAGGAGTGATAGCCCATCAGTCCCAACCCGACGGAGCGTTCGCGGATCGCTGAATAGACGGCCGATTGCATGGCTTCGGGCGCCCGGTCGATAAAGTCCTGCAAGACATTGTCCAAAAAGCGCATGACGTCTTCAAGGAACAGCTCGTCTTCCGACCATTCAAACCATTTCTCGGCATTGAGCGATGACAGGCAGCACACGGCGGTGCGGTCGTGACCCAGATGATCAGGCCCGGTATGCAGCGTGATTTCCGAGCACAGATTCGAGGTCGAAACTTTAAGGCCCAGTTTGCGTTGATGGGCGGCCATCTGCCGGTTCACCGTGTCGGAGAAGATCAGATAAGGTTCGCCCGTTTGCAGGCGGATTTCCAAAATCTTCTGCCACAGCTTGCGGGCATTGATGGTCTTGATCACCTCATCATTTTTGGGCGAACGCAGGCCGAATTCCTCATCGGCAATCACCGCTTCCATAAATTCATCGGTGATGTTGATCGCATGATGAAGGTTCAGGCTCTTGCGGTTGAAATCACCTGAAGGCTTGCGGATCTCAAGAAACTCTTCAACTTCGGGGTGATGCACGTCGAGATAGACGGCTGCCGAGCCGCGCCGCAAGCTGCCCTGGCTGATCGCAAGGGTAAGCGAATCCATCACCCGGATGAAGGGGATGATGCCGCTGGTCTGGCCGGCTTTGCCCACCTTTTCCCCGATCGAACGGACACCGCCCCAATAGGTGCCGATGCCGCCGCCATTGGAGGCAAGCCAGACATTCTCATTCCAGGTGCCGACAATGCCGTCGAGATTGTCATCGACCGAATTCAGAAAGCACGAAATCGGCAGGCCGCGATTCGCGCCGCCATTGGACAGAACCGGCGTTGCCGGCATGAACCATAATTTCGAGATGTAGTCATAGATGCGCTGGGCGTGGGCCTGATCATCGGCGTAAGCGCGGGCGACCCGGGCAAACAGGTCCTGATAGGATTCGCCGGGCAGCAAATAACGGTCGGTGAGCGTGGCTTTGCCAAAGTCGGTCAGATTGGCGTCGCGCGCATGATCAATGCGGATGGCATAATCATCGGCGGCTTCGAATGTTTTGGGTTTGGTACTGGGCATTTTGATCGGTGCACGGTTAAAGGCGTCGGGCGACTGGGCCTCGGATGATCGGGGAGAGGTGGAGGGGCCGGTGCGCAAAGGCTGGCGATTGACTGCCGCCTTGGCCTCGGATTCGTTGACCGGAGTATGTTCCAGATGGGCCGTATTGTCTTGCCGATTGCTCATCTTATTCGCCCCTTATCCTCTTTTCGTCCTCTGCCCCCGCCTTCTGTCCTTGGCGGCTGATTTTGAGACTCGTTTCCTGTATGGGGCCGTCCTAAACGGCTCAGCCCCCCATATCTGGTGGTCCGTGGTCTTGAATTCTCTATCGCCTCTGTCCCGGCCAGCCGGTGGAAAACCGTGTGGATAACTCGTTGAGTCAAGTAACTCGCTGTTATCGTTCAGAATTTCCGCACCAGACGGGTGCGTCGGTCAGAGTATGTGAGGTGTTGGAAAACGCAAAATCCGGTGTTTCAACCAAGATCGCGTGGTTCGTTCCCCCTCGCAACGCTACATATAGTGCCTTAACCCGGAATCACGCGCAAGGAGGAAAAGCTGTGGATAAGTAAAAAATTGCCTTGACGGAAGCCGCGGGCGGAATTGCGCGCCTTTTGTCGTGCGGGCTCCCCATTTTGTGTCATCAAGGCGTGGCATATTTCCCGCAGGGGGGCGTGAAACGCGGTTAAGGAGTGCGAAAGCTCAAGCTGTTCTTTGACACGCGGGGCGGCTCGGCTATTGTTCGTCTAATTTCAGACCACCAGTGAAAAGAGGGTGAGAGATCATGCGCTACGGATTGGCAGCGGCCATCGCGGGGACGGCTTTGATGTTGGCGGCTCCGGCATTTGCCGAGAAGAACGCCGTGTCACAGCTTAATATTAAAGGCGAAGGCTTTGGCGGAATTTTGAGCGAAGGGGAAGCGTATGGCGGTGCCGGTTCGGTCGCCATTCCGATCCTTGAAGGTATTGGCGCGCAGGTTGACGCAATGGCCGGTTCGCTGGATGGCGAATTCGCCTACGGTATCGGCGGCCACCTGTTCTGGCGCGCGCCGTCAACCGGCCTGTTCGGCCTGGTCGCGTCTTATATGGATGTCGACAATATCTATGATGTCTGGCGGCTGGGCATCGAAACCGAATGGTATTTCGATGATGTGACGCTGGGCGGCACGATCGGCTGGCAATCGGCCGAGACCGATTTCATCTCTGATGATTTCTGGTTCGCCGGTGTTGAAGGCAAGTTCTACGCCACCGACGATGTGGCGCTGAATCTGGGTGTGACCGCGCTTGGCTTTGAAGGCAATGAAGACTTTCAGTTCAATGCCGGGGCTGAGTTCGGCCTGCTTGAAGGTGTGACCCTGTTCGTGGACGGCAAGATCGGCACCGAAACCGATGAAGTGGTTTTGGGCGGCATCCGCATTTCACTGTGGGGCGAAGGCAAGACCGTCAAGCATCGTGACCGCTATGATGATCCGGGCAATCTGCTGGTTCGCAACATCCGCGAAACCGAACGGATCATCAAAGACATCCGCGAAGTTGAGGAAATCCTCAATGGCGGCGGTGGCGGTGGCGGCGGGCTTCTGCCTCCGTTGCTCTAAGCTGCGCGCTTGAACGACCAACACAAAACCCCGGTCAACCGACCGGGGTTTTTTATGCGCATCGCGCCTGCCCATAGTCCTCCGGCAAGGAAACCTGCAATGACTGATATCACTCCCATTGGAACCGTTGAAGGCGGACGGATTGAACCTGATGATGATGATTGGGACGCCGTTGAGGCGGTGATCGCGCTGGATGAAAGCCGCTTCACCGGCGATGCGCTTCTGGGGCTTGATCAATTTTCCCATGTGCAGGTGATCTACTGTTTCCACAAGGCCGACCCCGCCAAGATTGTCACCGGCGCGCGCCATCCGCGCGGCCGCACCGACTGGCCCAAGGTCGGCATTTTCGCCCAGCGCGGCCATTCGCGGCCCAATCATCTGGGCGTCACCATTGCCCATGTGGTGAAGGTTGAAGGCACAAGGCTGTTTGTGCGCGGGCTTGATGCAATTGACGGCACGCCGGTGCTTGATCTCAAGCCTGTCATGGCAGGCTTTCGCCCGCGCGGCGATTTCTTTGAGCCTGAATGGGCGCGCGAGATCATGGCCGACTATTGGGAGAAACAATCGTGAGTAAAACCCTCGCAGCGCTCGTCTTTCCCGGCTTTGAACTGCTTGATCTTTATGGGCCGCTTGAGATGTTCGGCATGCTCAAACATCTGGGCGAGGAGGTTGAGCTTTTGATTGTGGGGCAGGGCGGCGGTTCAGTGCCGAGCATTCAGGGCCCGCGCGCCGCGCTTGACCGGACGTTTGCCGACGGCTCCGACTATGATTTCATTTTGGTGCCGGGCGGGTTTGGCACCCGCAGCGAAATTGACAATGAGGCGCTGATCGGCTGGCTCACCGAAGCGGGCGGGAAGGCGGGGTGTGTCATGTCGGTGTGCACCGGCGCCTCGCTTCTGGCGCGGGCGGGATTGCTCGACAATAAGCGCGCCACCACCAACAAGCTCGTATTTCAGGAGATGGTGCAGACCGGTCCTGCAACCCAGTGGGTGGCCGAGGCACGCTGGGTCGAAGATGGCCGCATCTGGACCTCGTCGGGAGTATCGGCGGGAATGGATATGGCACTTGCCGTCATGGCCCATCATTATGATCTCGACAAAGCGGAGAAGGCGGCCTTGTTTGCCGAATATGACTGGCACAAGGATGCAGGCTGGGACCCGTTTGCGCGCGTCCATGGTCTTGTGGAAGGGGAGACGGAGCAATGAATATCGCAATGGTGTGTACAGCGCTTCTGGGCATGAGCTTTTTTGCGTTGAGTTTGCATGTGTCGTTCCAACGACGCGGGACACTCATGCTCACCGGATTGAGCGATGATCCGACCTCAGCCCTCAACAAGGCGGTGCGGGCGCATGGCAATCTGGCCGAGTTTGCGCCGATCCTGTGCATCCTGATGCTGATTGCCGAGGATTTGTCGGGCGCCTATTGGGTCGATGCGCTGTGTGTGGTGGTGACGGTGGCCCGGCTGGTGACGATTGCAGGCTTTTTGTGGTGCGACTCGCTCGCCAAAGTCCATCCGTTCCGCAAATGGGGGGCGGTGTTCACCTATCTGGGCGGCTTTGCCCTGTCGGTGATCGTGCTGACCCAGGCTTTTATCTAAATTCCTGCGGCGGGCCTCAGTCGGCCTTGCGTTCGCCCGCTTAACGCCGGCTCACTTTCCGTCGCGGAGCGAAACTGTCTCCGGCCACATGGCCGGTTGCGACTCGGAGCGGGATGGGTAGGATCAGCGTTCGAGATTTTTTCCGAACAAAGAGGCCCATCATGGAGCTCAGTGAAGAAGAGCGCGCCGAGCTTGCGGCGCTCAAGGCCCAGTCGGCGCCGACCCGCCGGGCGGTCGCGCCTGCGCTTGAAGAGATGCTCTATGACCCCTTGCCGGTTCTTGATCACGGCTTTGTCCGGGTGATTGACTATATGGGCGATGATGCCGCCATTGTGCAGGCTGCGCGGGTGTCCTACGGCAAGGGCACCAAGATGATTTCCAACGACCGGGGCTTGATCCGCTATCTGATGCGGCATCGCCATTCGACGCCCTTTGAGATGTGCGAGATCAAATATCACGTCAAATTGCCGATCTTTGTGGCGCGCCAATGGATCCGCCACCGCACGGCCAATGTGAACGAATATTCCGCCCGCTATTCGATCCTCGACAAGGAATTTTATATCCCCTCTGATGACCAGCTCGCCGCACAATCCAAGTCAAACCGGCAGGGCCGGGACGCAGTGCTGACCGGTGATGAGGCCGCTGAGGTCAAGCGGCTGCTGATCGAGGATTCGGAACGCACCTACGCCAATTACGAATATATGCTCAATGAAGGCCCCGATGGTGAAGCGGCGGATGAAAGCCGCGAGGGGCTGGCGCGTGAGCTGGCGCGGATGAACCTCACGCTCAACTACTACACCCAGTGGTACTGGAAGACCGATCTTCATAATCTCTTTCATTTCTTGAGCTTACGGGCAGATTCGCATGCGCAGTATGAGATTCGTGTCTATGCCGATGTGATGCTCGACACGGTCAAGGCGTGGGTGCCGATTGCGCATGAGGCGTTTATGGACTATCGCTTTGGAGGCGTTCATCTGTCGGCACAGGGTTTGTCGATCGTGCAACGCATGCTGGCAGGCGAGACGGTGACCCAAGAAACATCGGGTTTGTCGGCACGGGAGTGGCGGGAGTTGAGCGAAACGCTTGGGCAGTCCGACGGCTAAGGGCTGAGCCAAGCGCACAGCAAAGGGGTGCGCCATGGTCTGGATTTTGGGTGTGCTGGTCCTTGTGGCCGGTGCTTACTGCGTCGGTTATTTCCTGCCGCAAACACTTACCGGGTCTTCTGAGAAAAGTGTTGTCTATCCGCCAGAGCAGGTCTTTGCCGCGGTCATGGACGCGAAAAATTTTCCCGTTGGCGCAGATTTGACCAAACAGGTCGAGCCGCTGAGCGAGACCCGCTGGCGCGAGGATATCGGCACCTCGAAAATTGAGGTGGAAACCGTTGAGGCGCAATCACCAGGCCGGGTTGTGCGCACCTATCGTGACCTCAAAATGCCGATGACAGCGGTCACCGAGGTTCTGATCGCGCCGTCCAAAAGCGGCTCCTACATCGCGATGAAGACCGACATCACACTGGTCAATGGCCATGTCCTGGCGCCGGTTCTGCGCATTTTGATGATGGTGTTCCGGGGCGCTGACAAGGGTGTCGATGCCTATCTGGGCCAGCTTGAAAAAGGCCTCAATCAGGGGTTGGTGCCGTATGTGCCGCCCCTGGCGGATCAGGCGGCGGAATAGTCTTCACCCCTTCACCAATCCCCCCTAGAGTGTTCTGGGTGGATAAACAGGGGAAGGCAGGTATGAGCATCAAGACAATCATGAAATGTGCGGGCATGGCGGCGCTGATTTTAAGCGCAGTCCCCGCATGGGCCGCCGATGAGGAAGGGACCGAGGATCATCCGCTGATCTCGCGCTATCCCGGCCAGGAAATCCGCTGGCAGCAGATTGAAAATTTCCGCCCCTACAAGGTGCCGGCCGGCCCGGTTACGGGGTATCGCACCATTGGCGAGTGGATCGAAACCGCAGGC
This sequence comes from Alphaproteobacteria bacterium, assembly GCA_965227065.1. Taxonomy (GTDB): domain Bacteria; phylum Pseudomonadota; class Alphaproteobacteria; order SPJN01; family SPJN01; genus CBDDFN01. Next base: position 59,444 of record CBDDFN010000003.1, on the reverse strand, counting down.
CGTGTCACCCGCACCTTTTATGCCTATGAAAAGACTGACCGGACGGTCGCTGAGATCTGGAAAAATTTCTCCGATGCGCTCAAGGCTGAAGGCTTTGAGATCATTGTCGAGGGCGTGTTTCCAGAATCGAATGTGCGGGGCGAGGTTGGCGCGCGCGGCTGGCAACATGTCAATTTCACCACCAATGCATGGAGCGTTCAGAACTATTATCTCGGTACGCTGGTGTCGGGGTCATCGTCATCGGGGGGCTCTGGCGCGGTGGTCGCCAAGAAGGACCGCGCGGCGGGAACCGTCTATGTCGTGATCAATCTGGAACAGCATTCTTCCAAGCTGCTCGGTACGCTGGTCGATATTATCGAGGTCAAGGCGGCTGAAACCGGGCTTGTCACCGTCGATCCCGAGGCGATCGGCAAAGACATCACCGAGAAGGGGCGGGTGGTGCTCGACGGTATCTTGTTTGAGTTCGACAAAGCGGTTTTGAAGGCTGAAAGCGCCGATGCGCTCAAAGCCATTGCAGACTATCTCGGCACCCACAAAGACGCGCAGTTCTATGTGGTCGGCCATACCGATTCCAAAGGCACATTTGCCTATAACCAAAATCTGTCGCGCGACCGGGCGCGGGCTGTCGTTACCGCGCTTGAAACAGACTATGGCATTGCCAAGGGGCGGCTGGAGCCCCACGGGGTCGGGCCGCTCAATCCGGTCTTTTCCAATGGCACTGATGAAGGGCGCGAACAAAATCGCCGGGTTGAGCTGGTTGAGAGGTAATTGCCAAGGATGCGCGGGCGGCTAGGATGGCCGTCTTGTGATGTGTTCAGCCGGGAATGAGGTGTGCAAATGAAGGTGGCAGCGGTTCAGATCGATACGCGATCAGGGCAGGTGAGTGACAATCTGGATCATGTCGAACGGCTTGCCCGCGCAGCCTTTGACGCCGGTGCCAAGACGGTGGCGTTGCCCGAATTCTTTTCCGGCAAACTTGCCCCCAATGAGGATGCCTTCAAGGTCGCGCTGCCCAGGGATCATGTCGCCCTTGAGATGATGGTGGAGCTTGCGCGCCGCTACTCCGGCACCATTGGCGGTTCGGTCCTCGTGGCCGACGGCGATGATCTTTACAATCGCTACTATCTCGCGCTGGCTGACGGCACGGTCCATGCCCATGACAAGGATTTGCCCACCATGTGGGAGAATGCCTTTTATGTCGGCGGGTCTGACGACGGGGTGTTTGAAACGCCCGATGGCGGCATTGGCGCAGCCGTGTGCTGGGAGCTGATCCGCACCCAGACTTTGGCGCGCATGAAAGGCCGGGTGAAGCTTGTGTTGACTGGCACTCACTGGTGGGACATGCCCGAAAACTGGCCCGGCGCGCCCTCGCTTCTGGGGCCCATCGGGCAATATAACCGCTATATGAGCGAACAGGCTCCGGTTGAATTTGCCCGCCGCATCGGGGTGCCGGTGGTCCAGGCCAGCCATTCCGGCACCCTGTCGGGCCGCTACATGCTGACCGCCGGGGCCGATTGGGGCTTTGAGTATCAAACCCGCTTTGTCGGCCAGACCCAGATTGTGGACGCCAAAGGCAAGGTGCTGGCCGCGCGCAATGCGATGGAAGGGGCTGGCTTTGTCACCGCCGAGATCGACATCTCGGCCGATGCCGACCCGGTCTTCCCCAATCTTGATTATGATTTCTGGATCCCCAACCTGCCTTTGTTCCACAAGCTGTACTGGAGCCAGCAGAACTGGGCCGCCAAAAGCTACTATCGCCGCAAGGGCCGCAAACAGGGGCTGGATGCGGCGCGCGTGAATGAAAAACTCAGCCGCACGCCTGCCCAGGATGCGGTGGGGAATGCGGTAGGGAATGCGGTCCAGGATGAGGTCGGCGTATGACCGCAACCCACTACGGGGCCGAAGCGGCCTTTTGCCAAGCCTTTGAACAGGCCTGGGCGACACCGACGGTTGCGGGGCTGACCGGCCTGTTGACCGACGATGTGATCCTTGTTCAACCCCATCTGCCAACCATCAAGGGTAAGACGGCCGCGATTGCCGAATTTGAGCGGCTGCTTAAATGGATGCCGGGCCTGTCGGGGACGGTGCACCGCTCCATCAGTACGCCGGGGGAAGCGGCGATTGAATGGACGCTGAGCTTGCCGATCGGCAAGGGTCTGGCGATCCCCATGACCGATCTGTTTTATCTGGAAAGCGGCATGGTCAAGCTGCGCCGGGTCTATTTCGATCAAATCCCGCTTATCACAGCGGTGTTGTCCCGGCCCTGGTTGTGGCCGGGTTTTGTGCGTTACAGGTTCGGCTGATCATTCCATCACGATGGCAGGCGCGGCCTTCTGCGCGCCCTGCAGCTTGGCGGCGACCTGCTGAGCAATTTCAGTGAAACGGCTGGCGTGGGCGCTGTCTGGCTTGAGCGCGACGATGGGTGTGCCGTTGTCTGATGCGGTGCGGATTTCAAGATCAAGCGGCAGCTCACCCAGTAAGTCAGCGCCCTGGCGTTCGGCTTCACGGGCTGCCCCGCCATGGCCGAAAATATGTTCTTCATGACCGCAGTTGGAACAGACATGAACCGACATGTTTTCCACAAGCCCCAGGATTGGCACCTCGACCTTTTTGAACATGGCCATCGCCTTCTTGGCGTCAATCAGCGCAAGGTCTTGCGGCGTTGAAACAATGACGGCGCCGGACAGCGGCACACGCTGGGCCATGGTAAGCTGGGCATCGCCGGTGCCCGGCGGCATATCGACTACCAGCACATCCAAAGGCGCCCAGTCGACATCCATCAGCATCTGGGTCAGCGCTGACATGACCATGGGGCCCCGCCAGATCATGGCGGTGTCTTCATCGACCATCAGGCCCATGGACATGGCCTTGATGCCGAAGGCCTCCTTGGGAGCGATACGTTTGCCGTCGGCCGAGGTCGGCTTGCCCGACAGGTTGAGAAGGCGGGGCACCGAGGGGCCGTAAACATCGGCATCAAGAAGCCCGACCTTGAGGCCAAGCCCGGACAGGGCCAGCGCCAGATTGGCGGCCACGGTGGATTTGCCGACACCGCCCTTGCCTGAGGCGACCGCCACAATGTGGCTGACACCGGGAATGCCCTGGGCGTTGTTCAGGGCGGCGGTTCCCGCTTTGACGTCGGGCTGCCGGGGCGAGCTGCCCGAAGGCGCATCCGAATGCGCCGTCATCACGCCGGTCACCGACAGGACGCCGGGGACGGCTTTGACCGCCTCTTCGGCCTGTTTGCGCACCGGCTCCATCACTTTTGCGTGGGCGGGATCGATTTCGAGAGTGAAGCCGACATGGGGGCCTTTGGCGACCACGCCCTGGGCCAGGCCGGCGCTGACAATGTCCTTGCCGGTTCTGGGGTCTTTGATGGTTTTGAGCGCGGCTAGCACGGCGTCCCGGGTTACATCGGTCATAGTGTCCTCATACAATCCGCGCCGCACTGATCCAGACGCGCGGGGCAAGCGTTTGGTCTATAGGCCTTTGTTGATAGACCTTCATGCCTGTCATATAACGGAGGCCCTTTCAAAGGAAAGCCCCGCACCCTATCTGTTAGGAATGTGTGCGGCTTTCGTCTTCCACAGGCGGTTCACGCAGGCGGACAATGAACAGCAAGGATGGTTGCCCAATGCCATGGGATGACAATAAGAGCGAGAATTCAGGCGGAAATGGCGGTCCCTGGGGCCGTGGCCCGAACAATCAGGGCCCCTGGGGCGGCGGCGGCGGCCAGGGTGGACCGCGGGGTCCGCGCGGACCGCGGCGTCCCGGTGGCGGTGGCCCCCAAGGTCCTCAAGGCCCGGACCTCGATGACCTGATCCGCCAGGGCCAGGACAAGCTCAACCAGATGTTCGGCGGCAGCGGCGGCAATTCCGGCCGTCTGTTTGCGCTGATAGCGGCAGTGATTGTCGGCCTGTGGCTTGCATCGGGCTTTTATCAGGTCGGCCCCGAAGAGCAGGGCATTGTGCTGCGCTTCGGCAAATATTCCGAACAGACCAATCCGGGCTTGCGCTACCGCCTGCCTTATCCGATCGAAAGCCACATGACGCCCAAGGTTGAAACCGTCAACCGCGTTGATGTCGGTTTTTCGGCGACCGGGTCGGACCTGAAAACCGAAAGCCTGATGCTGACCGGCGATGAAAACATCGTTGATATTGATTTCTCGGTTCTGTGGAAAATCGGCAATGCGCCCGATTATCTGTTCAATCTGAAAGACCCGGTCGAAGTTGTGAAAGCGGTCGCCGAATCGGTGATGCGCGAAGTGATCGGCCAGAACAAGATCAACTTCATCCTGACCGAGGGCCGCGGCCAGATCGAGGATGAAGTCAAGATCGCGATGCAAAACGTGCTTGATGAATATGGCGCAGGTGTTCTGATCCAGGAAGTTCAGCTGCAAAATGTTGATCCGCCAAGCGAGGTGATTGCCGCCTTCCGCGACGTCCAGGCCGCCCAGGCCGATGCGGAGACCGAGCGCAACAAGGCCGAAGCCTATGCGCGCGACGTTGTTCCCCGCGCACGGGGTGACGCCAAGCGGATTATCGAGGAAGCCAAGGGCTACAAGGAAAGCTCGATTGCCACCGCGCAAGGTGAGGCCGCCCGCTTCATCTCGATCTATGAAGAGTACAAGAATTCCAAGGATGTTGTCCGCAAACGCATCTTCCTTGAGACCATGGAAAAGGTTCTGGGCGATATGGACAAGATCATCATTGATGGCGACGAACAGGGTGTCGTGCCGTATCTGCCGCTCAATGAACTTGGCAAGCGAGGTGCAAAATAATGAACCGTTCCATCATCATTGTTGGCGTTATCCTCGTGATCGGCGCGTTTGTGGCGATGAGCTCCATGTTCACCGTCAAGCAGACCGAACAGGCGCTGGTCTTCCAGCTCAACGAACCCAAGCGCACCATTGTCGAGCCCGGGCTCAATTTCAAACTGCCGTTCATCCAGCAGGTTGAATATATGGAAAAGCGCATCCTGAACTTTGATGCCAAGGCTCAGGAAATTGTCGCCGGCGACAATCGCCGTCTGGTGGTTGATGCCTTTGCGCGCTGGCGCATTGTCAATCCGCTTTTGTACTTCCAGCGCTTGCGTGATGAGCGGGTGGCCGCCAACCGTATCCAGACGCTGATGGATGCCTCGGTGCGCGAAATCCTCGCCAAGCGCGAATCCGACGATATTGTGTCGGGTGCGCGGGGCGCGTTGATGGTCGATATTGCCAAGGATGTGACGCGAAAGGCCGCTGATTTTGGTATCGAGATTGTCGATGTGCGCTTGCGCCGGGTTGATCTGCCCGAAGAAAACTCAAACTCGATCTACAATCGGATGAATGCCGAACGGAAGCGCGACGCCAATCAGCTGCGCGCCGAAGGCTCGGAGGATGCGCAAGAGACCCGCGCTGATGCCGACCGTCAGGTCGCCGTCATCAAGGCCAATGCGGAAAAGCAAGCCGACATTCTGCGCGGTGAAGGTGATCGGGAACGCAACCGCATCCTCGCTGAAGCTTACGGCAAGGACACGGAGTTCTTTGAATTCTATCGCTCCATGCTTGCCTATCAGCGGGCCCTGGGCGGCAGTTCAACGTCCATGCTGCTTGATCCCAAATCCGACTTCTTCAAGTTCTTTGGTGATATTGAAGGCCGGAATTAAGCGCGCGCCATGGACGTCATCCTGATTGGTCTGGGCATCGCCCTTGTCATGGAGGGCGTCCTTTATGCGGCGATGCCCCAGACGATGCGCAAGATGATTGTGTCAGTGCTGGCCATGCCTGAAGGCCAGCTGCGCATTACAGGATTGGTCGCAGCCTTGCTTGGGCTGTTGATCGTCGCGCTGGCCAAAGGGTGAGGGCACGAAAGAGTGAGGGCCAAGCCATAAAAAGACTGCAATGCGACGCCCCGCTGCCTTATTTTTTACAAACTTCCCGGCACACTGCAGGGTTCAACAGTTCCAACAGGAAATTCCAGACAGAAATGGAAGTGTCTATGTCCCGTTCTCAAACAAAAGCCAAAGCGGTTGAGGCGCCCGTACGGGCGTTGCTCACGCTGGGGCTCATTCTCGGATTGATGATTGCACTCGCCAGCCAGGCGCTGGCCCGCGACATGCCGGGCAGTTTTGCCGATCTGGCCGAACGTGTTTCGCCCGCCGTGGTCAATATCTCGACCACGTCGCACGTCAAGGGTGGCATGCAGATGCCGCAATTCCCTCCGGGATCGCCGTTTGAGGATTTTTTCAAAGACTTTTTCGAACGTCAGGGCGAAGGCCAGAAGGAACGCAAGGTGCGCTCGCTCGGCTCAGGCTTTGTCATTGATGAAGATGGTGTGATCATCACCAACAATCACGTCATTGATGATGCCGACGAGATCATGGTGATCTTTTCCGACGGTGAAGAGCTGCCCGCCAAGCTGGTTGGCCGCGATCCCAAGACCGACATTGCCGTGCTCAAGGTCGACACGACCAAAAAGCTGCCGTCGGTCGAATGGGGCTCCTCCGACGCCGCCCGTGTCGGCGATTGGGTGATTGCCATCGGCAATCCGCTGGGCCTTGGCGGCACGGTGACCGCCGGAATCATCTCGGCGCGCAATCGCGACATTGGCGCAGGCTCTTACGATGATTTCATCCAGACCGACGCGCCGATCAACCGCGGTAATTCGGGTGGCCCGCTGTTCACCATGGATGGCCGGGTGATTGGTGTGAACACTGCGATCCTGTCGCCCAATGGCGGCTCAATCGGCATCGGCTTTGCGGTTCCTGAATCGCTGGCGCGCGGTGTGGTCGATCAAATCCTTGAATATGGTGAAACCCGCCGGGGCTGGCTGGGTGTGCGCATCCAGCATGTGTCTGACGATATTGCCGAAGCGGTTGGCCTGGATAAGCCGCGCGGTGCACTTGTCGCCGGGGTGTTTGAAGGCGACCCGGCCTCCAATGCCGGCATTGTCGAAGGCGATGTCATTGTCGAGTTCAATGGCAAGGATGTGGAAGATCATCGTGCCTTGAGCCGGCTGGTCGCTGACACCTCAATTGGCTCGAAGGTCAAGGTTGTGATTTGGCGTGATGGTAAGGAAAAGACGTTGACCGTGCACATTGCCCGCATGGAAGAGGCCGAAGCCGCGCTGGAAGAAGGCAAGACCGATGAGCCTGCCGCGACCAAGACGGTCTTCGGTATGAGCCTGTCGAGTCCCACCAGCGTTCTGCGCGAACAATATGGCCTGTCCGACGATGAAGACGGTGTGCTGATCACGCAGGTGGAGCGCGGCTCCGCGGCGGCGGACAAGAATATCCGCCCCGGCGAGCTGATCCGCGAAGTGTCGGGTGAAGAGGTCGGCAAGCCTGAAGACGTCACCGCCCGTATCGAGGCGATCAAAAAGGACGGCAAGAAGGTCGCCTTGTTCATGATCCGCTCGCGCGGTGGTGATTTGCGCTTCGTTCCGTTCCGGCTTGACGAAGACCAGTAAACAAGGCCCACAGGGCCAGGTGACAGTGCGGCAGGTTCATATTCTGGACCTGCCGCTTTTGGCGTCGTGGTTTGAGCGCCGCTCGGTCGCGCGCTGGTTTGGGCCAAGCTGGATGGGAGAGATTGCCCGCGACTTCAACGCCCAGTGGCTGGTGCGCCTGATCATTGAACGTGACGGCGAGCCGGTCGGTTATATCCAGCGCTATGATGTCTCCCGCGCGCCTTTGGGACCGTGGAGCAAGGCGCCCGACGGGGCCTGGGGCGTTGATCTGTTCGTCGCCATTCGCGATTATCGCCGCAAGGGCATTGGCGGTGAGGCGCTGCGGCTGGTGCTTGATGAGCTGGTGATCGAGCAAGGCCCGTGTACCGCCATCGCTGACCCCGATCATGGCAACAGGGCCGGCCGTGCCTTCTTTGCCGCCATGGGATTTGCTGAAAACAAGAAGACCGGACTGTTTGAGCGGAACTGTTCCTAAGAGGGTACGTCATCCCGGAATTTCGCGTGTGAAATATCCGGGATCCAGACATTTCATAGGCTGTGCCGCTTTCTGGATCCCGGCTCGCGGCTTTCGCCTTGGCCGGGATGAGGTCAGGTCACAAACTCACCCACCTTATAGCCCTGGAAATAGAGCAAGGTGGTGAGGTCGGTGTGATCGATACGCGCGCGGGCCGCCTCTGCCACCACGGGCTTGGCGCGATAGGCAACGCCCAGACCCGCCTTTTCAATCATCGCAAGATCATTGGCGCCATCGCCGATGGCCACCGCATGATCAGTGCTGAGCCCGGCTTCGCCGCACAGCTTGATCAGTGTCTCACGCTTGGCCTCTTTGCCCAGAATGGGCCGGGCGACGCTTTTCAGCAGCCCGCCATCAAATTCCAGAATATTGGCGCGGTTGAGTTCAAAGCCTGCAAGCTCGGCCACCCGTTCGGTAAAGAAGGTAAAGCCGCCCGACACAAGCGCGGTCACCGCCCCGTGGGCGCGCATGGTTTTGACCAGCATTTCCGCGCCCGGCGACAGGCTGATGCGCGTGTCAAAGCAGGCCTGCAAGGCATCCTCACCCAGGCCATGCTGGGCCAGCAGGCCAATCCGCTCATCAAGGGCGGCCTCGAAATCAAGCTCGCCGCGCATGGCGCGTTCGGTGATCGCTGAAATTTGCGGTTTGAGATCGGCAAAGTCGGCCAATTCATCAAGACATTCGACCGGGATAATGGTCGAATCCATATCGGCGATCAGAAGCTGCTTCTTGCGGCCATCGGGATGGGCGTTCTGCGCCAGCAAATCAATCTCCGGCACAGCGGCGCGCATCTTTGTTTCCACCCCGTTGAGCGGGGCATGTTCAAACAAAATATCGGCGGCTGTGTTTTCCTTCAGCCAACCTGTCCGGCCCACCGTGCCGCCCAGATCCTCAATGATCGCGCGCGCCTGGTCGATGGCTTCAGACTGAAGCGCGCCCTCTGGCGCAATCAAGGTCAGCACAAGGTCCATATTTCAGAATCCACAGTCTATAAGGGGGGATGGAACGAAATGATTCGATGGCTGTTCTTATTGCAGGCCCGACGGCGAGCGGCAAGTCGGCGCTTGCCCTTGGGCTTTATGACGCGCTTGGTGAACGCGGCGTTAAATCAGCTATCGTCAATTGTGATGCCATGCAGATTTACCGGGAAATTCCGGTTCTGGCGGCATCGCCGTCTGCCCGGGATCACGCCCATGCGCCGCATCATCTTTATGGCGTGCTGTCTGTGGCCGATGCCGGATCGGCGGGACGCTATGTCGAACTGACCACGCCAGTGCTGCACACATTGTGGGACGAGGGCGTGGTGCCGCTGATTGTCGGCGGCACCGGGCTTTATTTTCGCAGCCTGACCGAGGGGCTTGCGCCGACCCCGCCGGTTTCCCTTGCATTGATTGATGAGGGTCAAGCTATCATTGACGGCGAAGGCGCGCCCGCATTGCACAAGCGGCTTGCCGCGATTGATCCGGGCATGGCCGCGCGGCTTGAAGAAAATGACCAGCTTCGCGTATTGCGGGCCTGGTCGGTTATGACAGCGACAGGCCGCTCACTCGCTGACTGGCAGGCCCAGACTGTGCCGGGGCCATTGTCGGGTGCGCGCCTGGTGAAAGCCGCCCTTGTGCCTCAGCGGGACTGGCTTTATGCCCGCTGTGACGAGCGCTTTGATTTGATGCTCCAAAACGGGGCATGGGACGAGGTACGCAGCTTGCACGAGGCGGGCTTTGATCCCCGTTTGCCGGCCATGCGGGCCCTGGGTGTGCCGCAGCTTGTCAAGGCGCTGACCGGCGCGATGGATGAAGCCGAAGCGATCGAGACCGCCAAGCGGGAAACGCGGCGTTATGCCAAACGCCAGCTGACCTGGATACGGAATCAGATGATTTCGTGGGAGATGCTAAATGCGCAACAAATGAAAACAAGTTGCGACATTTTGTTATCGAAAATTGACGAGAAGGGGTTGATTCCCTGAATCCGAGCCCGTAGGGTGCGCGCCATCTGAAGGACGCCTCGTCCACAGCGGTGACCCCGCTGGCGGGGCGTTTGTTTTCGTGAGTGTTGGTAGAGAAGGGGCGGAGCCATGACAGCCGCGCAAATGACCGGAGCAGAAATTGTGTTGAAAGCCTTGAAGGATCAAGGCGTAGACACGGTATTTGGCTATCCCGGCGGTGCCGTCCTGCCGATCTATGATGTTTTGTTCCAGCAAAACGAAATCCGCCACATTCTGGTCCGCCATGAACAAGGCGCGGTTCACGCCGCCGAGGGCTATGCGCGCTCGACCGGCAAGCCCGGCGTTGTGCTGGTCACCTCAGGCCCCGGCGCGACCAATGCGGTCACGGGCCTCACCGATGCCTTGATGGATTCGATCCCGATCGTCTGTCTAACCGGCCAGGTTGCGACCCATCTGATCGGCAATGACGCCTTTCAAGAGGCGGACACGGTCGGCATCACCCGGCCCTGCACCAAGCACAATTGGCTGGTCAAGGAACCCAACGATCTGGCGCGTGTCATGCATGATGCGTTTTATGTCGCGACCCATGGCCGTCCCGGTCCCGTCGTTGTCGATATCCCCAAGGACATCCAGTTTGAAAAGGCTGACTATCGCGCGCCTCATGAGGTCAAGCACAAGACCTACAAGCCGCGCGTCAAAGGCGATGTCGACCAGATCCGCAAAGCCGTTGAGCTCATGGCCGGAGCCAAAAAGCCGATCCTGTACACCGGCGGCGGCGTCATCAATTCAGGGCCTGTTGCCAGCCAGCTGTTGCGGGAGCTTGCCAAGCTGACGGGCTTCCCCGTCACCTCAACCCTGATGGGCTTGGGCGGGTTTCCCGCGTCGAACAAGCAATGGCTGGGCATGCTGGGCATGCACGGCACCTATGAAGCCAACAATGCCATGCATGATTGTGACGTCATGGTTTGCATCGGCGCGCGGTTCGACGACCGGGTGACCGGGCGGCTTGATGCGTTCTCGCCGGGCTCGAAGAAAATCCATATCGACATCGATCCCAGCTCCATCAACAAGAATATTCAGGTTGATATCCCGATTATCGGCGATGTCGCCCATGTTCTGGAAGACATGATCCGGTTGTGGAAATCATCGGCCAAGCAGACCGACAAATCGGCCATTGAAGATTGGTGGCGTCAGATCGATATCTGGCGGGCGCGCGCGTGCCTTGAGTACAAAAAGGACACCGCCCAGATCAAACCGCAATATGCGATTGAGCGTCTGTTTGAACTGACCCGCGGCAAGGATTGTTATATCTCCACCGAAGTTGGCCAGCATCAGATGTGGGCGGCGCAATATTTCCATTTTGACGAACCCAACCGCTGGATGACATCGGGCGGGCTTGGCACCATGGGCTATGGCTTGCCCGCCGCGCTCGGCATTCAAACCGCCCATCCCGACGCGCTTGTGATCGACATTGCCGGTGAAGCCTCGGTCCAGATGACCATGCAGGAAATGTCGGCGGCGGTTCAGTACCGGCTGCCGATCAAGATTTTCATCCTGAACAATGAATATATGGGCATGGTGCGCCAGTGGCAGGAATTGCTGCATGGCGGGCGCTATTCTGAAAGCTATTCCGAGGCACTGCCCGACTTTGTCAAACTGGCTGAGGCTTACGGCGCCCACGGCATCCGCTGTTCCGACCCCGCCAAGCTTGATGAGGCGATCAAGGAGATGATCAGCGTTGACAAGCCTGTCTTGTTCGACTGCGTCGTCACCAAGGATGAGAACTGCTATCCGATGGTGCCGTCCGGCGCTGCCCACAATGAAATGATTTTGGCGGACGAAGCCGGCCTCTCTGGCACTGAAGTGTCGGAAGAGGGCAAAGCGCTGGTCTAAGGAGTATGATTATGCGTCACGATCCGGTTGAACGGCACACGCTTTCGGTTCTCGTTGATAATGAGGCCGGAGTTCTCGCCCGCGTCATCGGCCTGTTTTCAGGCCGGGGCTATAATATCGACTCGCTTACGGTGGCCGAGGTCGACCATAAGGGTCACACCTCGCGCATCACGATTGTGACGAGCGGTCCGCCCCAGGTCATTACCCAGATCAAGGCCCAGCTGGAACGCATGGTGCCGGTGCATCGCGTCAATGATCTGACCGTGGAAAGCCCCAGTGTCGAGCGCGAGCTGGCGCTGATCAAAGTTGTCTCCAAAGGTGACAAGCGGGTTGAGGCCTTGCGCCTGGCCGACATTTTCCGTGCTCGGGTGGTCGACTCCACGCTTGAAAGTTTTGTTTTCGAAATGACCGGCACGCCCGACAAGATCAACGCCTTTGTTGATCTGATGCGGCCGCTGGGACTGGAAGACGTGTCCCGCACTGGTGTCGCAGCCATTGCGCGCGGCGCGGGAACCCAATAAAAGCCACTCCAAACCACCAGATTGCTCGAAAGAAGGGGATACGCGAATGCGCGTTTATTATGACCGCGATGCGGATGTGAATTTGATCAAGACCAAAACCGTCGCGATCGTCGGCTATGGCAGCCAGGGCCATGCCCATGCGCTCAACCTGAAGGATTCAGGGGTTGAGAATGTCATTGTCGCGCTGCGTGAAGGCTCTGCCACCCGTGCGAAAGCCGAAGCCGCCGGCCTCACCACCATGACCCCGGCCGAAGCCGCCAAGGTCGCCGACGTGATCATGATCCTGACGCCTGATGAGCTTCAGGCCCAGATCTGGAAAGATGACCTCAAGCCCAATATGAAAGAGGGCGCAGCCCTTGCCTTCGCCCATGGTCTGGCCGTTCACTTCCGTCTGATTGAACCGCGCCCCGACATTGACGTGTTCATGGTGGCCCCCAAAGGCCCCGGCCACACGGTGCGCGGTGAATATCTCAAAGGCGGCGGCGTTCCCTGCCTGATCGCGGTTGAGCAAAACGCGTCGGGCAATGCGCTGGAAGTCGGCCTGTCTTATGCGTCTGCCATCGGTGGCGGCCGCTCAGGCATCATCGAAACCAATTTCCGTGAAGAGTGCGAAACCGATCTGTTCGGCGAGCAAGCGGTTCTGTGCGGCGGCCTGGTTGAGCTGATCCGTGCGGGCTTCGAGACGCTGACCGAAGCGGGCTATGCGCCCGAAATGGCCTATTTTGAGTGCCTGCACGAGGTCAAGCTGATCGTTGATCTGATGTATGAAGGCGGCATCGCCAACATGAATTACTCGATCTCGAACACGGCTGAATATGGCGAATATGTCACCGGCCCCAAAGTGGTGACGTCTGAGACCAAGCAGGCCATGAAAGACGCGCTGACCTATATTCAGGAAGGCAAGTTTGTCCGCGACTGGATGCTGGAAAATCAGGCCGGTCAGCCCATGTTCAAAGCCACCCGCCGCATCAATGACGAGCATCCGATCGAGGAAGTCGGCGCCAAGCTGCGCGGTATGATGCCGTGGATTTCGTCGAACGCGCTGGTCGACAAAGAAAAGAACTAAACCGGCCGCCCGTCATTCCGGGGCGCTCCGAAGCCCGTCGGGCAAAGGAGGGAACCCGGAATCTGACCGTGGCACGGATTTTGACGACATCAGATTCCGGATATTTCGCGAATGCGAAATTCCGGAATGACAAATGACAAGAAAGGGGTGCTGTGCAAGCGGCACCCCTTTCGTTTTTGCGCCGGACATGGTTAACCTCGCCCCTTCAAAAGGGGGAGACGATGGCGAACAGCAAGTCAAATCCGCATGGCCCCCGGCTGGGGGTGCGGGTCTTTGTTCTGTATGACGATCCCAACCGGGCGATGGACTATCTCACTCGCACCTACGGGTTTGAAGAAATGTTTCGCGTCTCAGAACGTGACGGCACCATTGCCCATGGCGAGTTGCATACCGGGTCGGGCGTGATTGCGGTGGGCCGCACCCAATGGGCGGACTATACGGTCAGCCCCGCATCCAATGCCGGCAAGATCAATGTCATGCTTGATGTTCAGGTGCGCGACGCGCTCAAACATTTCCGCCGCACCTTGCGTGAGGGCGGTGAGGTGTTGAGCGAACCCGCCGAGCAATTTTACGGCGATATTGTCTATGCCGCCCGCGACCTTGAAGGCCATGTTTGGAGCTTCCGTCAGCGTGATAAGACGGTGCTGCCGGACAAGTGGGACCGGTTTGCCATGAAGGCCATGGGATTGAGCTATTCGGAATGATGCGTTTTTTGATTGTCATTGTGCTGGCGCTTGGGGCGTGCGTGCCGGGATATGAAGAACCTGAATTGCGTCCCACCAGCCTTGATCCGACAACCGATATGACCTGCGATGCCGTGCTTGCGCTGGCCAATCAGGAGATTGCGCGGCATGGTGAGTTTCGCTGGACGCGCTTTTGCCGGTCTGACAATGGCGATGTCGTCGCCATTCGCCGCTATGAAACCTTCAAAGGCACCATGTCGGATTATATCGATGATGTGACGGCCTTGTTTGCCGGCAACACCGCCTTGCGCGATGATCCGGTGCGCGGGCTTGAGGTCAATTATTACGCGCCCAATGGTGTGACTTATCATTGGCGGGCCAAGCAATTCACCATCAAGCGCACAAAGTGGCGGATCGACGGCATCTTCTTTTGCCGGACCCTGCCCAGAAGCGCGCTCAGCCAGGGCGAGGAAGAGTGGGAGTGTATCGAAGCCGAGGGCGAAATCGGCTATCTGCGCGCCATGCGCAAGGGCGATATCTTCAATCTTGAGCTTGGCACCGCACCTTATCAGCTCAAGGAAGATGAAGTGCCTGAGGGTTTTTACGAGCGCTGATCGCATCACCAACCGTCACCCCGGAGGAGGGTCAACAGACCCGACATCCGGGATGACGATTATGGGCAGTAGCGCGACAAACGCCTTATTCACTCCGCTGCCATTTTCACATCATGCTTGAGGTCATCGACGGGCTTGAACTTGGCTTCCTCGCGCGGGCGGGCATTTTGCATGGCATCGAGAATGCCCCGGCCCACTTTGGCCTGAAGCCGCTTGCCGCCGGGAATGACCGCGCGGCCGAGTTCGAGTGCAGTAAAGCCGGCTCGAATAGCCAAAGGCGACCAGCGCCAGGCTTTGTCGGCAGGCAATTGAAGATCGCGCAGCATTCCAGGGCCGCCCATCTGGGTGAGGCCCAGACGCAGGCCGATGACCGCGTCTTTGAGGCGCTGCTCATAGCGCCCGCCAATGCCTTCAAAAGGCGAGACATCCAAAAGCGCATTGGCAAGCGCTATCGCGTCTTCATCAGCAGGCGGCTGGCTCGTCGCCGACAGCCACAAGACGCGCAGACCCTCAACTTCGCTTTCAAAATTATAGGCTTCATCAATGCCGCCCAGCATGCCGGCATAGCGCCACAAATGCATCATCGCCTTGCGCTCGCGTTTGGAATAGCGCACGCCCAGAATATTGGTCATCTGGATGAACAAAACGCCAAAGGCCATATTGGTGGAGAGCATGTGGGCCTGACTGATCGGCATGCCCAACTCTTCAAAATCCCAGCCCTCATGCTTTCTGAGGCGCATCCGCACCATGGCGTGCATGATGCGCACCAGCACGGTGGTGCGGGTGCCTTTGCCAAAGCGGTCAAGCCCGCCTTCGGATGTAACATCCATCCACCATTTGCCGGTTTCGGCCAGACGGCCCTGGCTGTTGTCTTCCAGCGCCCCGGTGAAGACGAGCGATTTGTTCATCACGCTTGAAATGGCATAGCCGCCCATCAGCGCAATGTCGCCCAGCACGAACAGGCCAAGCGGGCCGGAGCGGTGAATGGCCTGTGCGCCTTCAGCCAGCAGGTCACGGTCAAGCCAGAAGGGGTCCTTGTCCACCTGGGCAAACAGATCGATCAGACATTGCGGGGGATTGTCGAGGCTCTCAATCCCGTGGTCGAGCGCCTGTTCGATCATCGCCCGGCCTTTGACGAAACTCACCTCGCGGAACCAGTCCACCACCGCATCGGCCAGCGGATCACCCTCCCAGCACATGCGCGCATAATCATCATAATGTTTTTCGGTCGGTTCAATATTGGCGCCGGTCAACAGCTTGACGATCCGGGCATTGCGATGGGTGAAAAAGCCGAATTCGCGTTTTTTGAAATGGCCGGGGCGTTTGGGGTGCACAGTGCTCATTGTCGGTTTGCCTTCTGTTGGGTTTGTTTTTTGGGAAAGCCGTTCTCGATGAGAGAAACGATTGTGTCGGTCAGTGCCTCGGGGCCGGGCAGGGGCGCGCCGCCTGTCAAGCTTTTCTGGATGGGGCGCAGTTCATAAAAGCCCAGCAACAGCGAGCCGATTGCGCCGGTCACCAGGATCGGGTCATGATCGTCAAACAGCCGTCCGATAAAGCCCAGCATCAGCGTCAGCGGGGCGTTGAAATTCTCATCCAGAACGCGGTGCAGGCGGCTGGGATCATTTTCCATCAATTCCCGGCGCATCAGGCGCACGCCGACCGGGTGAGCCTCAATCATATCGATCCCCAGCCGGATCAGCGCACGCAGCTTTTGCGCATCGGGGCCCGGCGCGGCCAGCACCGCCGCCATGGGTTCAGCCGGTGCGCGAAAGGTTGCTTCCAGCACCGCATCATAGAGCGCGTCTTTGGAAGCGAAATGGTGGTAGAGCGCGGCGGGCGTAATGCCAAGCGCGGTGGCCAGCTTGCGCATTGAGGTTGCTGCATAGCCATGGGTGGCAAACAGCTCAGCTGCCGTGTTGAGCATATGCGCGCGGGGAATCGGTGTCAGCGGTCTCATGGGGAAAAGCTTACTAAACGTTCGTTTAGTGTCAATCAGATTTGTTCAAACACGCTTTGGTGAGGTGGGTTGCGGAACCGGGCCGGGGCGGGTTTCAATATGCTGACGGGAGGGGGCGCAAAGGAGAAATGATTTGCGCCACAGTATTTTAGCCATTGCAGCGATTGTGTTCAGCGCCACAGAGTTTGCAGCACCACCAGCGCGCGCTGAAATCGCCATCGGGCCGGTCGTCTACCAGGCGGCCGAAAACGGCCGGGTCAGGCCCCATCAGGTGCGCCGGTCGATCGGTCCACCCGCTAATTTGAGCGTCGATATTGCAGAGTATCTCGCTGAGCATTTGCGGAGGGGCCTCAAAGACCGGGACATACCCCAAAGCGCCGATGCGGCGCTTTCTATTCACAGCCGGATTGATACCTTGTGGGTCGATGAGATTGACAGCTCGCTCACCGGGCTCATGAAGGTCCGTTTCTCAGTGAAGAAAGCGGATGGAGAAATCTTTTCTGAGACCTATAAGTCGGACCTCACCTATCCGCGCACCGTCTTGCAAGTGGCCGAGCCTGTCAGCCGCATGATGGAAGAGCTGATCGAGGATTTCCTCGAAGACCCGAAAGCCCTCGCGCTGTTTTATGCGGCGGGGGACTAAGGTTCGCTGATTGCGGAGGCCCACGCTTGACCGGAGTGTGAGGGACTGTATGGCCTGCGCACTTTTGTTTATGAGCCGTTTGTTGCCGGCGAAGTGAGCGAAAATCAGATCAATAACAGCGCGGTCGGAGCGGTCAAAATCGATACGCCGGTTGCTGCTTACATTCGCAATGCCATGGTGGCCGAATTACAGCGCGGTGGTGTGACGGTGGGTGAGGGCAACGACCCTATCATTGGTGGAACAATCAACAAATTCCGCGTCGGCGATCTGGGCTTTACCTCTGAATGGAGCTTGTCGATCACCTTCACGATTGTCCGGTCAGGACAGGAAGTTTACCGCAATCGGATCGACTATGCGGAATCGCATGGCAAGTTCGGCGAATTTGAGGATCAGCTGAACGCGCCGATCTCAGAAGTTTTGCGCCGTTTCCTCTCCGACCCCCAGGTGATCGAAATTCTTCAATCCGCTTGATGTGAAGAGGTGCGCCAGGCGGTCACTCAAGTCCTGCAGCCTGGCGCATCAGGGGCAACAAATCGGTGAAGTAGCCCGTTTCGGGCGGCGGGGTTAGGGTATCAATTCCCATCAGTGCCAGTTCGGCCGAGGCGATCTCCGCTGCCGGGCGGTAGGCTTGCGCGCGCAAATAGCTGATCGCTTCGTCCAGCGCGTCGAATTCATGCATCGCCCCCTGCACGGTCAGCACGGTGATCTCGCCATGATCATTGATCCGCAGATGCGCCCAGATCACATGAGGATAGGCTTTAAGGTCGACCCACCAGACCGGTGCGGTTGCCGTCATTTTAGTCAGCCCCGGGCGCGCGTTGCCAAACCATGCGGCCCAGCTCCTTCCGGACTCCATCAAGCCCGACAATCCATCCTGAACCGACCAGGGTTTCGGCATCCTTGATGCGAAGTTGGTAGTAAAGATCTGGATGAAGCCGCGCCATGGGCTGTTCGACCCTGGCAATGATCGCCTTGTCGAGATGGCTGATCGGGATTTCGGTCACTTCGGGTGGAACGGGGATGAGGATTGCGGGCGGCGCATCGCTCTGCAATGCTGCGGGCAGCTTGTCATCAACGGGCAGGCCAAAGCGCAGCAGGATCTGGTCGCGTGAGCCGTCATCGGATTTGATGAAGCCGGTTTGTTGAATACTCCAGCCTTGCTGAACAAACCGGTTGATCTGCCGAACCAGATTTATACCCGTGCCTTTGTCGGAAATTTCGGCAAAACCCAGATCGGGCGCATCATCATCAAATTCTTCGCGCAACCGCCAAGTGCCATCGAGCCGCGCAAGCAATTGGGGGTTTGGGGCGGGCCATATGCCGGATTCCTTGGGGGAGGTGATGGCGGACCAGCGCGCATTGCGATTTTGTGCATGGGTCAGCAATAGCGGGTCGGAGACATAGGCTTTGCCATCATCGGAGCGGTGAAGAACGACGCTGTATCCACCACCTTTCCAGTGCATATGCGCAATGCGC
Organism: Alphaproteobacteria bacterium; assembly: GCA_965227065.1. GTDB lineage: Bacteria > Pseudomonadota > Alphaproteobacteria > SPJN01 > SPJN01 > CBDDFN01. The sequence continues at coordinate 40,687 of CBDDFN010000003.1, read as the reverse complement.
TGCGGCAGGTTAGAGGGCTCTTTAAGCACGACGCGAAGCTTGAAAGGGTGATCGCCGTCAAGCGTGGTTTGCGCTGTTGCTCCGCGCCGCCTGCCGGTTGAAACCGTTTCCTTGCTGTCCCAGTGATTGAGTTGAAGCGTGAAGGCGCTGTCATCCTCAAGCCCTTCCAGCTCCAGCCAGTAATAGACGTCATCATTGTCGATGCGGATAATGTGCCAGCCTTCCTGAAGGTGCGTGAACAGCTTGATGTCGAGATTTACGCAAGTCAGGTCTGGCGCGGGTGTGACCGGTTCACATTCTTTTCCCCATTGTGGGCTATAGATTTTTGTTCCGTAGGGCGAAATTGCGCGAACAAGAAGGCCGCGGGGGTGGAGCGGGGGGAAAGCCGGCATACAGCAAATGAACCCGAAAAGCGGGTTGGTCCGTATGAAAGCGTAGCAGATTGTCCTGGGTGTGCTTGGTGTATTGTATTTTGACCCGGCCAATTTGGTTGGCGGGACTGATCTTGCTGGTCTCAAGGGAATAAAAATGTGTTTCCCTTAGCTCAGGTTTGATCCGTTCAAATGTTGCCGTTCCCGATTTCTCGCTGCCGCGGTGATCGTCGTACCACCGGCCATACATGACGTCGGGATTGCCGTCGCGGGACAGCCAGAACTCGACCCGCTGACGAAGGTCTTGAACGCTGACATTGTAGACCAGCCGGGAACCGGTATAGACCCCGCCCGTCGGCCCGGTTTTGCTGGCATCAAGTTCGGAATAAATTCTGTAGTGCTTTTCAGGTTGTGTGGGGTCAGCCCAATATTGACCTTCGATATCGTAGTTTCCCGTGGCCATGTGAGGAAAGATCAGATAGCCCGTTTTGGACGGATCAAGCCGGTTTGGTTCCCGCGCGCGGGACAGCCGCATGACCGCTGTGCGTGTCTGACCCGCTTTCGGGGCGTCATGGAAAGTGACATTCCAATAGCCTTCCCAACCCCAGCGATCGAGATCGACCAAGACATGGTCGCTGACTTGTTCACCGTCATGCATTCGCGCCGCCGAACCGTTCCCACGCTGCGGGGGATCAGCGGGAGGAGCGGCCCGATTGCCGTCATCTTTCCCGACATCTTGTGAACTGTCTGCGTCCTTGCCCAGATCGTTCAAAATATCGGCAGCGCTTTTCTGAGCGAGGGCCGATCCGGACCAGCACCCCGCACTTGCGATCAGCGCGAGAGAAAGCGCGCATACGGTGGCTGAGCCCTTTGCGAATTCGATGACGGTTATCATGTGTCTCCCCCAAGACGTATGGCGCTTGCTCGCACCTGTTATTTCAAATCTTCCATCAGGTTTTCGGTGATGACCGGCGCGGCGAACCGGTAGGGGACGCCGCGATAGTCAAGGTAAAAGCCAAGCGCGCGATTGAGCGTATCTGCATCAGGCGCGGACGTCTCCAGAAACTTGAAGCGGTTGAGCGCGTCACTTATGCGGTTGCGCTCATCCTTGCTGAGCTCTTTTTGAAACAGGTGAATGCTGGCTCCGTTTGCCGAACTCACTGCAATCACACGGCCATCAATGCGGGTCAGCCGCCCAACCAGCGTCTGGCCGCACACAATGTCATAGCCCTGATTGGTGCGGGCGTCAGGGGCCCCATCGCGGGCGGGCAGGATCTGGCTATCGGCGAGTATGGGATCGTGTCCATTGATGGTGGGCGCGTCGCGTTTCACGCTTGACCATCCTGTTGAGCACTGAGACCCATCATGCCAGACGAGGCCCGCTTCCCCCATCGAGATGGCCGATACAGGCGGCGAAGCGGCCCAGTCGGCAGTGGCGGCTACATCGCTTGCCTGCCGGCTTGTCACATAATCATAGGTGCCGAACAAAGCCGGGTCTCCGGCGCTGAGGCAGGCCCAGGCAAGGGCGGGGGCAACAAGGCCTGCCAGAAAGGTGAAGGGAAGCGCGCGTAGCATGGATCAACCTTTCTTGAAATCAATGCCATCATGATTGACCCGCGCCCAAAGAGCCACTAGAACATTAAATGAACAATTGGGGGTGGGGCATGTCCGAAATGGTGTCCAACCGGCGCGCAGCGCTGGGATTTGTTTTGACCACGGTTTTTCTGGAAACGGTCGGCTTTGGATTTATCATTCCGGTGCTGCCCGATCTGCTGGTGAAGCTGGGCGGCCAGGATTTGAGCCAGGCGGCCGTTGACGGCGGCTGGATGATATCGATCTATGCACTCATGGCGTTCTTTTTCGCCCCCGTCATGGGCAATTTAAGTGATCGCTATGGCCGCCGCCCGGTCTTGTTGATCGCGCTGACCGCGCTTTCCATCGATTATCTGTTACTTGCCAATGCCGCCAGCGTGGCGGGTTTTGTCGGGTTAAGCGGCATTACCGTGCTGTTGATCGGCCGCGCCATTGCCGGGGCGGCGGGCTCTACGGCGGTGACCGCCAATGCCTTTATTGCCGATGTGACCGAACCGGACGAACGCGCGCGCTATTTCGGATTGATCGGGGCGGCGTGGGGGCTTGGCTTCATTGTCGGGCCCGCTTTGGGCGGGGTGATCATGGCCCAGTTTGGCTTATATGCGCCTTTTTATGCCGCAGCAGGGTTGGTCATCATCACGTTGATCGCCGGTGTGATTGTACTGCCTGAAACCCTGTCGCCTGATAATCGCCGCGCCTTTGTGTTGTGGCGATCCAATCCGGTCGGTTCCTTGATGGTGATGAGCAAGAACCCGATGGTTCTGGGGCTGTTGATTGCCTTTGTGTTTTTTCAGTTCGCCCATGATGCCAACCCCTCAGTGTGGGCCTATTACGCGCGCGAGAAATTTGGCTGGGGCGGGCAGGCGGTCGGCCTGTCCATGGCCTTTGTCGGCATCTGCATGGTCATTGTGATGAGCCTGGTTCTGCCCTTTGCGCTCAAACGCTATTCCGAACCCCAGGTGGCGATCTTCGGCCTGATCATGATGGTGATTGGCTTTGCCGGATTTGCCGCCGCGCCCAATGAATGGGTGATGGTGGCGATGATCATTCCCTTTTCGCTGATCGGATTGGTCAACCCCGCACTCAAGGCGATCATTTCGCGCACTTTGCCTGCCAATCAGCAAGGCGAGATGCAGGGCGCGATCACCAGCGTCATGTCGCTCACCATGATTGTCGCGCCGCTCGTTATGACGCGCACTTTCAACCTGTTTACCGGCGCCGATGCCATCACCTATCTGCCCGGCGCGCCCTATTGGCTGGCCGCCGGCCTGTCGGTGGTCACCCTGATGATCGTTGTTGGCGTGTTAACCAGAACGCGCTATGAGCGGACGGTCTGAAGTTTCAATCCGGGGTGGCCCGTCATGCCTCACATCCCGTTTCGCGTCTGGGTGATTGTTGTTGCGCTGCTGCTGATTGTCGGCGGCGCATTTATGCTGGGCTTTATCCAGGCTGAGCGGCGCGCGGCCGACCAAGCCCATGGCGTGGTGGAAGGCCGGCCAGAACCCACCCGCGCGGTCTTGCAGGCGATCATGGAGCAGCGTTTTTTTGAATATCAGCTCCACACCCGTGTCGGTATTGATCCCGCCCTTGATGGCAAGCTGGGCTATACGGTGAGCTCGATCCGCTGCACTGAGGGCCAGTCGGCGACCTTTGAGTGCCGCTTTTCGGTCTCCCCCTATCTCAAGGCCCAGAAGAGCTTTTTGAAAAGCCAGGTGGTCGCCGCCAAGCTCAAATATCACAATGGTGTCTGGCTGGTTGATTTGCTTTAGGGCGGTTAACGCTTTTTCGAAATTCGCATTAACGTTTTGTTTTCCCCTGCTTCCTACTCTCTCTTCAACAACATCCAAAAAGAGGTGTTGGATAAATGCGTGTGGAGTAAGTGGCGTTATGCGCGCGAACATTTTTGTCTTCGCAGTGATTGCAGCCCTTCTGGGCTATGCCCATTACCGGTTCGACAAGAAACCGGAATATGGCAGTGGTCCCGACGGAGCCATGATTGCCGCGCTGATGGATCAAGAGCGTCAAGTCCATCACCAGCCCCTGGAGGGCCGGGCATTGCCACTCAAACGCGAAATTGATTCTCTGGGCTGCAATCCCGTCGCGGCCGCCAAATTTGAATGTCATTTCTCAGAACGGCTGGTTGATCCGCAAGGCAATCAGCGCAGCGCCAATGATGCCGCCAGCGCGCGCTTTGTGTGGCGCGACGGTGAATGGGTGCTGGTTGATCATTAATGTCGCTCACGCTGCCGGGGCTTGAGCCCCCGCGCTGCCGCAAATGTGTCTTGCGCTGGGATGCAAGCTGGCCTATATCCCACCTGATGACTGTGAAAGGACGCGTCGTGGCGCAGACCATGATCATTGCAAGCAAGACCGGCGGCGAGGGCATTCCCTCGGCGGTTGGTTATGCGCGTCCGCTTGGGCTTCTGCTTCTTAGCTGCCCCTAGGCATCGACCGGCCCTTCGGGAGGCGGATGCTTAGGGGATTAAAAACACCAAAGCAGAAACGCCAAAACGAAGAGATTTATCATGACTGACCAATCCAACATTCCTCAGGCGGTTGAGCCGCAAGGCGCACCGCAAGACCGTGTGTTGATTTTTGACACCACCTTGCGCGATGGCGAGCAAAGCCCCGGCGCGTCCATGACGCTGAGCGAGAAATTGCGCGTCGCCGAATTGCTCGAAGATATGCGCGTCGATGTCATTGAAGCAGGCTTTGCCATTGCCTCGAACGGTGACTTTGAAGCCGTCAATGAGATCGCCAAATTGCTGACCGAGCCGGTGATTTGCTCGCTCTCCCGCGCGGGTCAAAAGGATATTGAGCGCGCGGCCGAGGCGCTCAAGCCCGCCAAACGCGCGCGCATCCACACGTTTATTTCAACCAGCCCCGTCCATATGAAACACAAGTTGCAGATGGAGCCTGAAGATGTGCTGGATGCGATTTCATCGTCGGTGACGCTGGCGCGCAACCTGGTCGATGACGTCGAATGGTCGGCTGAAGACGCCACCCGCACCGAGCATGACTTTTTGTGCCGTGCGGTTGAAATCGCCATTCGCGCCGGTGCCCGCACCATCAATATTCCCGATACTGTCGGCTATACCGTGCCGGATGAGTATGAGGCGTTGATCAAAATGCTGCGCGCAAAAGTGCCCGGCGCTGATGAGGTCATCTTCTCAACCCATTGCCACAATGATTTGGGGCTCGCGGTTGCCAACTCATTGGCCGGTGTGCGCGGCGGCGCGCGTCAGGTGGAATGCACCATCAACGGGCTGGGCGAACGTGCGGGCAATGCGGCCGTGGAAGAGATCGTCATGGCGCTCAAGACCCGCTCTGACGCGTTGCCCTATTGGACCAATGTGCGCGCGACCGAAATCATGCGCGGCTCAAAACTCGTCTCAACCGTCACGGGCTTTCCCGTCCAGTACAATAAGGCGATTGTCGGCGCGAACGCTTTTGCGCATGAAAGCGGCATCCACCAGGACGGCATGCTCAAAAACACCCAGACCTATGAGATCATGACGCCGGAGTCTGTGGGCGTGAATCAAAGCTCGCTGGTCATGGGCAAACATTCGGGCCGCCATGCCTTCCGCACCAAGGTGCGTGAGCTGGGCTATGATCTGGGCGACAATGCGTTGCAGGACGCCTTCCGCCGCTTCAAGGATCTGGCTGACAAGAAAAAGCAGATCTTTGATGAGGACATTGTTGCCCTGATCGATGATGAGGTTGTGCGCGGCAATGATGTGATCAAGGTGAAAAGCCTGACCGTCATTGCCGGAACGGACGGCCCGCAAAAGGCGACCTTGACGCTCGAAATCAACGGCGTGGAAGACACGGTTGAAGCCACCGGCGATGGCCCGGTTGACGCCACCTTCAATGCGATCAAGGCGCTGGTGGCGCACGAGGCGAGCTTGCAGCTCTATCAGGTTCACGCAGTGACCCAGGGCACTGACGCGCAGGCCGAGGTTTCGGTGCGGCTGGAAGAGGGCGGCAAGACCGTCGTCGGCCAGGGAGCTGATACCGATACGCTGGTGGCGAGCGCACGGGCTTACGTCAACGCGCTCAACAAGCTGATCACGCGGCGGGAAAAGACCGCACCGTCGAGCCTGTCGATCTAAAGGTTAACGCGAGCAAGATGAGGGCGGTTCCCCCATAGGGGGAGCCGCCTTTTTCGATTGCCGGACAAGAATGTTTGGTTTCCCTCAAATTCGAGGCGAATTTCCTTTGTCAATCAGGGAAATATGCGCTTTATAGAGCGGGAGGGGAGTGCCAATCACGATTCAGGCAAAGTGTTGCCGGATTGCGACGGGTCCCAATTCATTTCAGACCAGCCGGTGGGGCGCGAAAGCTTGCGCGCGCCGCCGCTTAAGGGGATGTGGAACTTTATGCTTACCGATCTGCTCGGCATGCTGTCAGCCGATATGGCGATTGACCTCGGCACGGCCAATACACTCGTTTACGTCAAAGGCCGTGGCATTGTTTTGAATGAACCGAGCGTGGTGGCCATCACCGAAAGCCGCGGCAAAAGCCAGGTTCTCGCCGTCGGTGCCGAAGCCAAGCAGATGCTGGGCCGCACCCCGGGCAATATTCAGGCGATCCGCCCCATGTCGGACGGCGTGATTGCGGATTTCAATATTGCCGAAGAGATGATCAAGGCCTTTATCCGCAAGGTCCACAATCGCAGCTCATTCGCCAATCCCCAGGTCGTGGTCTGTGTGCCGTCGGGTTCCACCCCGGTTGAGCGCCGCGCGATTAAGGACTCAGCGTTGTCGGCGGGCGCCCGCCGCGTGTTTCTGATTGATGAGCCGATGGCGGCTGCGATCGGCTCTGGCCTGCCGGTGACGGAGCCCACAGGGTCGATGGTTGTTGATATTGGTGGGGGCACCACTGAGGTGGCGGTGCTGTCGCTGGGCGGCATTGTCTATTCGCGCTCTGTCCGGGTTGGCGGTGACAAGCTCAATGACGCGATCATTGCTTACATCCGCCGGACCAACAATCTGCTGATCGGGGAAGCCTCGGCTGAACGGATCAAGCATGAGATCGGTTCCGCCCGGACCCCTGAATCGGGCGATGGCGAAACCATGCAGATCAAAGGCCGCGATCTGATGAACGGCGTGCCGAAAGAGATCACCATCACCCAGCGTCAGGTTGCCGAGGCGATTGCCGAACCCGTCGGTGCGATTGTCGAGGCGGTCAAGGTCGCGCTTGAGCAAACCCCGCCCGAACTCGCAGCCGACATCGTCGACAAAGGCATTGTGTTGACCGGCGGTGGCGCGCTTCTGACCAATCAGGATCAGGTGCTGCGCGAGGCGACGGGCCTGCCCGTGTCGCTGGCCGATGAGCCGCTCACTTGTGTGGCGCTTGGCACCGGCATGGCGCTTGAGAATATGAAGACGATGCGTCACGTCCTGTCCGACTAAGTTTGAAGGAGAGCCAAGGTGGCCCAGGCCCCGCGACACAGCCGATCTTTCCAGCCCCCGGGCGGGGCTGAGACGCAGACGCTGGTCCGCCGGGTCATTTATGACCGTCTGAGCTTTTTGTTCATGGTTGCGCTGGCGGCGTCCTTCCTGCTGCTGGGGCGGGCTGAAAGCTTTGTGGTGGAAGGTGTGCGCGGGGCGGTGACCGATGTGGCCGCGCCTGTTCTTGAAGCCTTTGCCAAGCCTGTCACCACCGTTCAGCGCGCCATCGACAATACCGGCGCGCTGTTTGCCGTTCATGAAGAAAATCAGCGCCTGAAAGAAGAAATCGCCAGCCTCAAAGGCTGGGAGATGAATGCCCGCAAGCTTGATGCGGAAAACAAATCCTTGAAGCGCATGCTGGATGTGCGGGTGGGCGACAATCCGATTGTCGTCACCGCGCGCGTCATTGCCGACACCTCGACGCCCTTTGTGCGCTCGCTGATCATCAATGAAGGGCGGGCAACCGGCATTGAAAAAGGCCAGGCGGTTCATTCTGAAAGCGGGCTGGTTGGCCGCATTGATGGCTCTGCCCGCAATGCCGCGCGGGTCTTGCTGATCACTGATTTGAACAGCCGCATTCCCGTCAAGCTTGACGGCGACAATGCCCGCGGGATTGCCTCGGGCACCAACGGGCCGTTGCTCAAGCTGGGCTTCCTGCCCGCCGATGCATTGACCGACCCCGGTGTGCTGGTCGTCACTTCGGGTGATGGCGGGCTGTTCCCCGCAGACATTCCCGTCGGCGTGATTGAACGCTATTCCGAAGATGAAGGTATTCTGGTCCGCCCGGTCGCCGATCTCAGCCGGCTTGATTTCGTCAAGGTGTTGAGCCTGCCCAATCTGGGCACTGCACCCGATGTGGAACGCGATCGCAGCCTGCCGCGCTTGCAAGGCGGGCTGATCGGCTCTGATGAAGAGCAGGCGGCGCAAGACAAGGCCGTTGAAGGCGCTGTCCCCGATGCCGCCATATTTGCACCCCAGAATGGGGAAGACAGTGACGAGGGTTTAACCGCTGCGCCAGCAACGCCCCGGCCAACCGCTCGTCCCGCAAACTAACTGTTAGGAAGCGTTGATGCAGGTCCTGTCGGGCGAATGGTTCGGCTATTGGATGCGGGCGGCTTTGCCGATCGGCTCGGCGCTTGTGGTTGTGCTGGGCGCAAATCTGCCCGTCAGTTTCGGCTTTTCACTGCCGGTGGCCCCGCTCTTTGCGCTCATGGTGGTTTACTTCTGGTCGATGCGCCGGCCTGACCTGATGCGCGCCCCGGCCATTTTCATGATCGGCTTTTTGCAAGACGCTTTGTCGGGGGCGCCTTTGGGATTGTCGTCCCTGTCCATGCTGGCGGCCATCACCTTTGTGGGGGCGAGCTATCAGGCGCTCGCCAATTTTGCATTCGGCTTTTATGTCTTCGGCTTTTTCCTCGCCGCGCTGATCTACGGCATCGTCGCCACGCTGGTTGCGGTGGTCTACACGCAAAGTTTTTTCTCGCTGGTGCCGCTGGGTGAGCAAATCCTGATGTCGGCCTTGATCTATCCCTTTGTGGGCTTTGTTTTGGCCGCACTCGCCAAGCTCTTGTCGCCCTTGCCCTTATTGTACCGGTAGGCCATGGCAGAAGATCGCGAACAGATCAGAAGCTTTTCGCGCCGCTCCATGTTGGTGGGGGCCGCGCAGCTTCTGGGCTTTGGCATTATCGGCGGGCGGCTCTATCAGCTTCAGGTAATTGATGCCGAACGCTACCGCATGCTGGCTGAAGACAATCGGGTCAATCTGGAATTGCTGCCGCCTTTGCGCGGGCGCATTACCGACCGGTTCGGCACCGTGCTGGCGGGTAACCGGCGCACGCTGGGTGTGGTGATTGTGCCGGAACAGACCAATGGTGTGGAAGAAACGCTGGAAGAACTGGCGCGCATTGTCCCGCTGACCACTGAACGGCGGGCGATTATCCTCAAAGAGGTCAAGCGCAACCGCCCCTTTGTTCCGGTGACCGTGACGCGCGATTTGAACTGGCATGATTTTGCCCGCGTCAATGTCGTGTCGCCCGATTTGCCCGGCGTGCATGGCGAAACCGGAACCCGCCGTATCTATCCCATGGGCGAGGCGATCGCCCATATGATCGGCTATGTCGGACCAGCCAGCGAAGATGACCGTTTTCGCGATACCGATCCCTTGCTGGGCCTGTCAGGTTTTCAAATCGGGCGTCGTGGCGTTGAGCGCAACTTCGACAAGACCTTGCGCGGGCAAGCGGGTAATCGCGAGGTTGAGGTCAATGCGGTTGGCCGGGTCATTCGCGAGCTTGACCGCCGTGAGGGGCTGACCGGCAATGATGTTGTCTTGACGCTGGATGCTCGGCTGCAAACCTTTGCCATGAACCGCTTGTCGGGTGAGGTGGGGGCTGCCGTCGTGATGGATGTCGAGACCGGCGATATTTACGCCTCGGCCTCGACGCCCAGCTTTGATCCCAATGGTTTTGTTGGCGGGCTGCCCAAGGACCGGTGGGACGCGATCCGCAATCATCCTTATGCGCCTTTGCTGAACCGCTCGGTTGCCGGCCGCTATCCGCCGGGATCGACGTTCAAGATTGCAGTTCTGGCAGCCGCGCTTGAAGCGGGGGTGATTGACCCGCGCAAGACGATTTATTGCTCAGGCCATATTGAACTTGGCGACCGGCGTTTCCATTGCTGGCACCGCCGCGGTCACGGGCATATGGATGCAGTGGGCGCCATGCGGGAAAGCTGCGATATTTATTTTTACGAGATTGCGCGAGAGACCGGCATCGACCGCATTGCCGAAATGGCGACCCGTCTGGGTCTGGGCACCGGCTTTGATCTGGCGATTGACGGGGTCCGGCGCGGCACGGTTCCAACCAAGGCGTGGAAGCTGGCCGAATTCGGGCGGCCCTGGCAGGTGGGTGAAACGCTGGTTGCCGGGATCGGCCAGGGCTTTGTGCTGTCCACCCCGCTGGAGCTGGCTGTCATGACCGCGCGCATCGCCAATGGCAAAAAGGCGGTCAGCCCGCGCATTGTGCGGCCCATCGGGCCGGGGCCCGAACCCGCTATTCCCGAATTGAACATCAAGCCCTGGGTGCTCCGCCAGGTTCAACGCGGGCTTGATGAAGTGGTCAATCACAAACGGGGAACCGCGCGCAGCTCCCGGTTGGAGCGCGACGATGTTCAAATGGCCGGCAAGACCGGCACCGCCCAGGTCCGCCGCATCACCAAGGCTGAACGGGAATCCGGCGTATTGAAAAATGAAGATCTGGAATGGCTGATGCGCGATCATGCGCTGTTTGTGGCCTATGCGCCGACCGACAAGCCGCGCTATGCCGTTTCGATTGTGGTTGAGCATGGCGGGTCAGGCTCTGCGGCGGCGGCACCGGTTGCGAAAGATATTCTGACCGAGGCTTTGCGGCTTGATCCCGCCAACCAGACACCGGTTGAGCGATTGCCCGAACAGCGGATTGAGCCGGAGGGCGAAGCGATATGACGGATCGGTCGATTTCATCGCGTCTGGCCGCACTGGCGCGCGAAGGTGACATTAATCCCGATGCCCGCGCGCGCTCGGTTGTTGAGCGCCTGCAACGAATGAGCTGGTCCTACCTGGCACTAATCTTTGCCACGGCCGGTGTGGGCATAATTCTGCTGATTTCGGCAGCGGGCGGAAGGTTTGGCCTTTATGCCGAACCGCAATTGCAGCGTTTCGCCTTTGGGTTGATCCTGACGATGGGGATCGCGCTGACCGATATCAAACTTCTGATGCGGCTTGCCTATCCCGCCTATTTCGGAACGCTGGCCTTGTTGATCGGGGTGGAAGTGTTTGGCCGGATCGGTATGGGGGCGCAACGGTGGATCCAGGTCGGGCCGATCAATCTGCAACCTTCTGAGCTGATGAAGATTGCCATTGTGCTGGCGCTGGCGCGCTATTTTCATTCCCTGCCGGTTGAGGCACGCAAAAATCTTGTCACGTTGGTGGTGCCGGCCGTGCTGATCGTCCTGCCGGTGGGGCTTGTGCTCAATCAGCCCGACCTTGGGACCGCAATCCTGATTGCGGCAAGCGCAGGCGCGGTGATCTTTTTGGCGGGCGCGGACTGGCGCTTGTTTGTCGGCGCTGCCGGTGCTGTGGCGGCTGCCGCGCCTTTCGCGTGGAGCCAGCTTCACGCCTATCAGAAAGACCGCGTCCTGACCTTTCTGGACCCCAGCCGCGATCCGCTGGGGGCGGGCTACCACATTCTGCAATCCAAAATCGCCTTGGGATCCGGCGGGGTGTGGGGGCGGGGCTTCATGCAAGGCACGCAAAGCCATTTGAGTTTCCTGCCTGAAAGTCAGACAGACTTTGTCTTCACCGTGCTGGCCGAGGAATTTGGCCTAATGGGGGTGATGGTGCTGCTGGGTCTTTACTTCCTGCTGATCGTTGTCGGCTGGTTGATGGCCCTTCAGGCGCGCAGTGATTTTGCCCGGCTGGTTGGCGGGGGCATGGTGGTGACCTTCTCGCTTTATCTGTTCGTCAATATTGCGATGGTGACCGGGCTTGTGCCGGTGGTGGGGGTGCCGTTGCCGCTGATTTCTTATGGCGGGACGGCGATGCTGACGGTGATGATCGGCTTTGGGCTGATCCTCAATGTTCATATTCACCGCAGTGAAGAGATCAGCCGCAATGAAGGGGTGCTGGTCTAACAAAGGGGGGGGGTGTCATGCGCGAATGGTGGCAGGACGGTATTATCTATCAGATTTACCCGCGCAGTTTTGCCGACAGCAATGGCGATGGCATCGGTGATCTCGAAGGGGTGATCAGCAAGCTTGATTACCTGCAGGCGCTGGGCATTGACGGCATCTGGTTTTCGCCCTTTTACCCATCCCCCATGCATGATTTCGGCTATGACGTGGCCGACTATTGCGCGATTGCGGACGAGTTCGGCACGCTGGACACGTTTGAACGGCTTGTGGACGAAGCGCATAGGCGCAATATCCGCATCGTCATTGATCTGGTGTTCAACCATTGCTCATCAGAGCATCCCTGGTTCAAAGAAGCGTGTGAAAGCCGGACCTCGCCCAAGCGCGACTGGTTTATCTGGCATGACGGCAAAAAGAACTGGCGGGGCAAACGCACACCGCCCAACAATTGGGGCGGGGCCTTTGGTGGCTCGGCCTGGACCTGGCATGAGCCGACAGAACAATTTTACTGCCATGGCTTTCTGGCCGAACAGCCTGATTTGAACTGGCGCAACCCCGAAGTGCGTGAAGCGCTGTATGATGTCATCCGCTTTTGGCTGGACCGGGGGGTGGATGGCTTCCGGCTTGATGTCGTCAACTGGTTCATCAAGGATGACCAGTTCCGTTCAAACCCGATCAAGACTTTGCTGGGCCGACCTTACGACCGGCAGGATCATATTTATGATCGCAACCGGCCTGAGACCATCGACTATATGAAAGGCATCCGCGCGGTGGTGGATGAGTATGCATCGCGCATGACCGTCGGTGAAGTGTTCGTGCCGCCGCCCGGCGATCCTGAATTGCCTGCCCGTTATTATGGTGAGGGCGATGGTCTGCACATGGCGTTCAATTTCGCCTTTTTGTACAGGAAATGGAAAGCCTCGGCCTTTCTGGATGCGGTGGCGCGTTGGGAAAGTCTGCTCGGTCAACGCGGCTGGCCTAATTATACCCTGTCAAACCATGATCAGCCCCGCCATATCAGCCGCTTCGGCAAAGGGGGCGATCAAGTCCGGCGGGCGCGTCTTGCTGCGTTGATGCTGCTCACGCTGCGCGGCACGCCGTTCCTTTATTACGGCGAAGAGATCGGCATGGGGAACGGCAAGGTCCCCAAAGCGAAGCTGCAAGACCCGGTCGGCATTCGCTACTGGCCGTTTCATCCTGGCCGCGATCCTGCACGGACCCCCATGTGCTGGGATGCCAGTGAAGGGGCGGGCTTTACGGATGCGGAGCCTTGGCTGCCGCTCAATGCCGATGCGGGTCAAATCAATGTCGCCACGCAGGAAGATGATCCGGCATCCCTGCTCAATTGGTATCGCCAATTGATTAGTCTGCGCCGGGGTGAGCCTGCGCTTCTTGCCGGGGATTACACCCAATGGGATGGCGGATCGGATGATCTGTTTTGCTACATGCGCAGTCATGGCGAGGACAGGCTTTTGATCGTTCTGAATTTTGCTGATCAGCCTGTGGAAGCGCGGCTTCCAAAAGGGAACTGGCAGGCTCTGACCGGACCGGGCGGGGCGGCGCAAACCACGATTCGCTGTGCGCCGGAAGAGGGTGTGATCTTGAAAAAGCGCGGTGCGGCAGCGCGCGCAACACCCTGACAAATCACACAAATCAGTTCAATTTGGCGCAATCAGTGTGCGCCGCAACAAAATCCGCATTGACAGTAGGGCTGCGGCTGTGACTTGATTGGACCAAGCCCAAAGACGGGCTTTCCATCGTCCGGAGACGGACATGCCGGTCCCGCGCACCGCACCCGCGCGAGAAGTGACCGGGCTGACGAAAGAGCGTCCCTCACACTGCTGTGTTTCGCCCCTTTTGGGGGATGAAGCTTGTGTTGATTGCTCAGTATGGATGGAGCCCGTCTTAAAATGACGACCACATTTTCGATTTCCAGATTTTTGAAGCGCGCCGCGATCGGTTTGACGGCGCTGACGCTCACCGCACCGGCCGCCGCCGAAATGCTGATCCCTGAAAAGGATGAGCTGAAGGTCGGCTTTATCAAATTGACCGATATGGCCCCGCTCGCCATCGCCTATGAGAAAGGCTATTTCGAGGATGAGGGCCTGTTCGTCACGCTCGAAGCCCAGGCAAACTGGAAAGTTCTGCTCGACCGGGTCATTGATGGTGAGCTGGATGGCGCGCATATGCTGGCCGGTCAGCCGCTGGGCGCCACCATCGGCTTTGGCACCAAAGCCGATATTATCACCGCGTTCTCGATGGACCTGAACGGCAATGGCATCACCGTGTCGAACGCCGTGTGGGAAGCAATGAAGAAAAACATCCCGCTGGGCGAAGACGGCAAGCCTGTCCACCCCATCAAGGCCGATGCTTTGAAGCCCGTGGTTGAAGCCTATCGCGCCGAAGGCAAGCCCTTCAAAATGGGCATGGTCTTCCCGGTTTCGACGCACAATTACGAGCTGCGCTACTGGCTTGCCGCGGGCGGTATTCATCCGGGCTATTACGGCACCGAAGATATTACCGGCCAGATCAAGGCTGATGCGTTGCTGTCGGTGACCCCGCCGCCGCAAATGCCCTCAACCCTCGAAGCCGGCACGATCTACGGCTATTGCGTGGGCGAGCCGTGGAACCAGCAGGCGGTCTTTATGGGCATCGGCGTGCCGGTGATCACCGACTATGAGATCTGGAAAAACAATCCTGAGAAAGTCTATGGCGTGTCCAAGGAGTGGGCGGAGGCCAACCCCAACACCCATATTCTGTTCGTCAAGGCACTGATCCGGGCAGCCATCTGGCTTGATGAAAACAACAATGCCAATCGTGAAGAGGCGGTGGAAATTCTGTCGCGGTCTGAATATGTCGGCGCCGATGCGAAGGTGATCGCCAATTCCATGACCGGTACCTTTGAATATGAAAAGGGCGACAAGCGCGATGTTCCCGACTTCAACGTGTTCTTCCGCTATTTCGCAACCTATCCCTATTATTCCGACGCAATCTGGTACCTGACGCAAATGCGCCGCTGGGGCCAGATTCCTGAAAGCAAGCCCGACAGCTGGTACATGGATGTCGCCAAGAAAGTTTACCGTCCCGACGTCTATTTGACCGCCGCGCAGATGCTGATCGATGAGGGCAAGGCCGAAAAGGAAGACTTCCCCTTCGGAACCGACGGCTTCAAAGCCCCGCAAACCGAATTCATCGACAACATCACCTTTGATGGCACCAAACCCAACGCCTATCTGGCCCAGTTCCCCATCGGGCTTAAAGACGGCGAGTTGGTTGACGAGTAAGGATTTTGAGTATGACTACCGCAACCGCAAAGACACTGGATTTCGAGGAGGGTGCGCCGGCACCCTCCAAGGAACCCGCAACCGTCACCCCCCTTGCTGTTGAACCCAAGAAAGAACCAATTCAGGCTCTCGCCATGATGGCTGATGGATTTCAAAAGCTTGTGGGCTTTCTCGCTTTGATCGGCTTTGCGTTTGTTGAGCCGCTCTACAAGCTTGCGCGCGGGGAAGACCCCAGAAAACAGATGATTGAGCTGTGGCGCGTGCTTGGCATACCGCTTCTGGCCATCGGCATTTTCCTTGCTGCGTGGTCGGGCGGCGCATCCCGTGTGGAAACAAGCCTGGGCCAGATACCGGGTCCGGTTGCGGTGTGGGAACAGTTCGGCGCGCTGATGGATGATCATGACCGGATGCGCGACAAAGAGGCGACATTTTACGAGCGTCAGGATGCGCGCAATGCCAAGCTGATCGAAAACGGCATGGCCGACCGGGTGAAGGAACGAGTCTTTACCGGCAAGCCGACCTATATCGACCAGATTTTCACCTCCCTCAAAACCGTGTTTTTCGGTTTTCTGATTGCCACGTTGATTGCGGTTCCTCTCGGTATTTTCTGCGGCCTGTCGCCGACAGTGAATGCTGCGATGTCGCCGCTGATCCAGATTTTTAAGCCGGTTTCGCCGCTGGCCTGGCTGCCGATCGTGACCATGGTTGTCTCGGCGCTTTATCTCACGCCGGTTGAAGCGCTGCCCAAAAGCTTCGTGATTTCAGCGATCACCGTCACTCTGTGTTCGTTGTGGCCGACCTTGATCAACACCGCCCATGGGGTCAGCTCGATTGACAAGGATTTGCTCAATGTCGCGAAGGTTTTACAGCTCAAATCCCGCGACAAGATTTTCAAGATTGTCATCCCAAGTTCCTTGCCGCTGATCTTTACGGGATTGCGCCTGTCACTGGGTGTCGGCTGGATGGTGCTGATTGCGGCTGAAATGCTTGCCCAGAACCCCGGCCTTGGCAAATTTGTCTGGGATGAATTCCAGAACGGTTCGTCTAATTCGCTCGCCCGCATCATGGTGGCTGTCTTGACCATTGGTATGATCGGCTTTGCGCTTGATCGCGTGATGCACACGCTGCAAGCGGCCTTCACCTTCTCGGACAAGAGGTAAGGTGATGAGTGTTCTAAGCCTCAAAAATGTTTCGAAATCTTATGGCGATGATGTCGTGCTGAACGATATCAATCTTGAGATTGAAGAAAATGAGTTTGTCGCCATTGTCGGCTTTTCAGGCTCGGGCAAGACGACGCTCATCTCACTGATTGCCGGGCTGATTGAACCCGATCAGGGAACAGTCAGCTTTGAGGGCAAGCCAGTGAAGGGGGCCTCACGCGAACGCGGCGTGGTGTTCCAGAACTATTCGCTGATGCCCTGGCTGTCGGTGACAGGCAATGTCAGGCTTGCCGTCGATGCAGTTTTTCCCGATTGGGATGAGGCGCGTAAGCTCACCCATGTTGATCATTTTGTCGAGATGGTGGGGCTGGGCCATGCGCGAGACCGCAAGCCCGCCGAACTGTCGGGCGGGATGCGCCAGCGGGTGAATGTCGCCCGTGCGCTGGCGATTGAGCCGGGCATGCTGCTGCTTGATGAGCCTTTGTCGGCGCTTGATGCGCTGACCCGCGCCAATCTGCAGGACGAGATCGTCGAAATCTGGGGGCGCGAGAAAAAGACCGTCATTCTGATCACCAATGATGTGGATGAAGCCTTGCTGATGGCTGACCGCATCATCCCGCTCAACCCCGGCCCTGGCGCGACGTTAGGGCCGGATTTCAAAGTCACTTTGGCGCGGCCGCGTGACCGTATGGCGATGAACCATGATGAGGAGTTCATTCGCCTGCGTGCAGCGATCACTACCTATCTGATGGATGTTGGCGCATCAGCCAAATCGGGCGGGGCGGAAAAGACGCTGCCCGATGTGGTGCCGCTGACAGCGATGGAAAAAGGTCTGTCGACCAGCGTCGCCGAAGCGCGCGCATTGCCCAAAATTGCGGAGGAAGCGGGGCAGGCCAAGTTCAAGCATGTCGAAAAATTCGTCGAATTCTACAATGTCACCAAAGTCTATGACACGCCCGATGGGCCACTGACGGTGGTGGACGGATTTGACCTTAATCTCAAAAAGGGTGAGTTCGTCTCGCTGATCGGCCATTCGGGCTGCGGAAAATCGACGGTGCTGTCGATGGCCGCCGGCCTCAACCCGATTTCTGATGGCGGTATCGTGCTGGATGCGCGCGAGATTGCCGGAGCCGGGCCTGACCGGGGCGTGGTGTTTCAAGCGCCGTCCCTGTTTCCCTGGCTGACGGCTTACGACAATGTCGCGCTGGGCGTTGAACGGGTTTACCCCCATGCGCAGGAAAGCGAACGCCGCGACATTATCGAATATTATCTTGACCGGGTTGGGCTTGGCGATGCCATGCACAAGCGCGCGTCTGATCTGTCAAACGGCATGAAGCAACGGGTTGGCATTGCGCGGGCCTTTGCTCTGTCGCCCAAATTCCTGCTGCTGGATGAGCCTTTCGGCATGCTCGATTCTCTCACACGCTGGGAATTGCAGGATGTGTTGATGGATGTCTGGCAGCGCACCCAGGTCACCGCGATCTGTGTCACCCATGATGTCGATGAAGCCATCTTGCTTGCCGACCGGGTGATCATGATGTCGAACGGCCCCAATGCCAAGGTCGGCAAGGTTATGGAGGTTGATCTGCCCCGGCCGCGCACCCGCGCCGCCCTGGTCGATCACCCCGACTACTACAAATATCGTGAACAGCTTCTGGGCTTTCTTGAAGAATATGAGAAGCCCCACCACAAGGCGGCGTGAGCCCACACTCACGCGCCACCCCAAGGGTCAATGGCGGCCCTTCAAGTTTTCGGGAGCGGTTTCCCGACCATCTGTTTTTTTGAAGGACGCCATGTCTATGTCTAAACGTTTGTCATCTTTGGCTCTGGGATTGTCACTTCTGGCAGGCCCGGCCCTTGCCACCAACACCTCGCTTGATACCGCGATCAACAGCTCAAAAATTCTTGCAGACTTCCGTCTGCGCTATGAACGTGTGCATCAGGACGGCTTTGCCGACCGCGCCAATGCGTTGACCTACCGCATTCGCGCAGGCTTCGTCACGGGCGAGCTTTATGACACCCAGTTCCTGATTGATTTTGAACATATTGGCGATATTGCCGGGGACTTTAATTCCACCCTCAATGGCAAGACTGGCTATCCGGTGGTGCCCGACCCCAATGCCACCGAGCTCAACCGCATTCAGCTGATGAACACCAGCTTGCCGGACACCAAGCTCATCTTCGGCCGTCAGCGCATCAAGCTCGACAATGTGCGCTTTGTTGGCAATGTCGGCTGGCGTCAGAACGAACAGACCTTTGATGCGATCCGGGTGATCAACAAATCGGTCGAGGGGCTGACGCTTGATGTGTCCTATCTTGATCAGATCAACCGTATCTTCGGCGATGACTCACCTATGGGCCGGTTTGAAAGCGATAGCTGGCTGATCAATGCCAAGGCCAAGCTGCCGGTTGATTTTGTCGATGCCAGCCTGACGGGCTTTGCCTATCTGCTTGATTTCGATAATGCTGCTGCGCTCAGCTCGCAGACTTACGGCTTTCTCGTCACCGCCAAGAAAGACGGCTTCACGCTGAGCGGCTCTTACGCGCATCAAAGTGATTTTGGCAATCAGCCCACCGGCTATTCGGTCAACTACGCCATGGTTGAAGGTCAGTATGCCTATAAGGGCGCAAGCATCGGCGCGGGCTATGAAATGCTGGGCGGCGATGGCACCAAGGCCTTCACAACCCCTTTGGCGACGCTGCACAAATTTAACGGCTTTGCCGATGTGTTTCTGGGCACCCCCGCAGCGGGGCTTGATGATGTCTATCTCAAGGCGGCTTATGTGATCAAAAAAGCCGGCTGGCTTGATCTGATCAAGGTCGCGGGCGCCTATCACTTTTTTAGCGCCGAAGAGACCAGCGCCGACTATGGCGATGAGTTTGATGCCGTGCTGGTGCTCAAGAAAGGCCGGTTCGGCCTGATTAGCAAATACGCAATCTACGAAACCGATGGCTTTGCAACCGACCGGAACAAGTTCTGGATCGAGTTCACCATCAGCCTGTCGGGCAAATAGGGGACTGATGATGGCACACACCAAACTGGTCGTTATCGGCAATGGCATGGCGCCGGGCCGCGCGCTGGAGGAGCTGTTCAAGCGCGACCCTGACGGCTTTGACGTCACCATTTTCAATGCCGAACCGCGCGTCAATTATGACCGTATCATGCTGTCGCCGGTCTTGTCGGGCGAGAAGGCCTATGAAGACATCATCATTCATGATGAGGGCTGGTATGCCAACCACCATGTGACGCTGCACAAAGGCAAGAGGGTCACCGCAATTGATCGCGCCGCCAAGCGTGTGCGGGCCGAAGACGGGACAGAGGCGGTCTATGACAAGCTCATCATCGCCACCGGGTCCAACCCCTTCATCATTCCGGTGCCCGGTCATGATCTTGAGGGCGTGTTGAGCTATCGCGATCTTGATGATGTCGATGCCATGCTGGCACAGGCGCAAAAAGGCGGTAAGGCCGTGGTGATTGGAGGCGGACTTCTGGGACTTGAAGCGGCGGCGGGCCTGAAGATGCAGGGCATGGATGTCACTGTGCTGCATCTGATGCCGACACTGATGGAACGCCAGCTGGATGAGGCCGCCGGTCATTTGCTGGAAGCCGAGATCAAGCGGCGCGGCATTGATGTGATCACCCAGGCCAATACCAAGGAAATTTTGGGGACGGGCCGGGTGGCAGGTGTGCTGCTTGAAGATGGAACCGAGCTGGAAGCCGATCTGGTCTGTATGGCGGTTGGTATCCGGCCCAGCACCGCACTGGCCAAAGAGGCAGGGCTTGAGGTTGGCCGCGGCGTTCAGGTCAATGATGCAATGGAAACATCCGACCCCGACATTTATGCCGTCGGGGAATGTGTGGAACATCGCGGTCAGTGCTACGGGCTGGTCGCCCCGCTTTACGACATGGCCAAGGTGATTGCCGCCCAACTTGCCGGTGATGCCGGCGCAGCCTATCAGGGCTCTGTCACCTCGACCAAGCTCAAGGTCACGGGCGTGGATCTGTTTTCCGCTGGTGATTTTGCACAAAGTGAGGCGCGTGAGGAAATCGTCCTGCGTGACGCCGCACGCGGCGTCTATAAACGCCTTGTGCTTGAAGACAATAAGCTTGTCGGCATTGTCATGTATGGCGACACCGGCGATGGCGCCTGGTTCTTCCAGCAACTCAAGGACAAGGCTGACTTAAGCGAGGATCGCGACACTCTGATCTTTGGTCCCGCCTTTGCCGGGGGCGCAGCCCTTGACCCTATGGCGGCCGTTGCAGCGTGGCCCGATGACACAGAAATCTGTGGCTGCAACGGCGTGTGCAAGGGGGCAATCACCAGCGCGATTATCGACAATGGCTTGTCGAGCCTTGATGAGGTGAGGGCGGTCACCAAAGCCTCAGCCTCATGCGGGTCATGTACGGGACTGGTTGAAGGATTGCTCGCCACATCGCTGGGTGATGGCTTTGATGCCAACGCGCCCAAGCCGATGTGCGGCTGTACCGATTACTCCCATGACGATGTGCGGCGCGCGATTGTGGCGCGCGGGCTGAAAAGCCTGCATGAAGTGTTTCAGGCCATGGAATGGAAAAGCTCATGCGGGTGTGCCAAATGCCGCCCCGCGCTCAACTATTATCTGTTGTGCGCCTGGCCCGGCGAGTATCGCGACGATGCCCAGTCGCGCTTTATCAATGAGCGGGTTCACGCCAACATCCAGAAAGACGGGACCTATTCGGTCGTGCCGCGCATGTGGGGCGGGATCACCACGCCAGATGAGCTGCGCGCCATTGCCGATGTTGCCGACAAATATGACATCCCCACCGTCAAGGTCACCGGCGGACAGCGCATTGATCTGCTGGGCGTGAAAAAGGAGCAATTGCCCGCCGTCTGGGGAGACCTCAACAAAGCGGGCCTTGTCTCCGGCCACGCCTATGCCAAGGGCCTGCGGACGGTGAAAACCTGTGTGGGGACTGACTGGTGCCGCTTTGGCACGCAGGATTCCACCGGGCTTGGCGTCAAACTTGAGAAGTTCCTGTGGGGCTCATGGACGCCCCATAAGGTCAAGCTTGCAGTTTCAGGCTGTCCGCGCAATTGCGCCGAAGCGACCTGCAAGGATATCGGCGTTGTGTGTGTGGATTCAGGCTACGAAATTCACTTTGCTGGCGCAGCAGGCATGCATATTAAAGGCACTGAAAAGCTGGTGACCGTCGCCACCGAAGATGAGGTGATGGAATATACCGGCGCGCTGATGCAGATGTATCGCGAACAGGCCGTCTATCTCGACCGGATTTACAAATGGGCCGACAAAGTCGGTGTGGAACACATCCGCGAAGTTCTGACCGGCGATGATGAGGCGCGGCGCAGCTACTACGACCGCTTCGTCTATTCACAGCAATTTATGCAAACCGATCCATGGGCGGAGCGCGCCCAGGGCGGCGAGGCGCATGAGTTCAACCCGCTCGCCCCCATCCGTATTTTGGAGGCTGCCGAATGAGTGCCGATCAATTCGTCTGGCTTGAAGTCTGTACCGTCAATGCCATCCCCCAGCGCGGTGCGCGCGTTGTCAAAACAGGCGCGGGCTGTGTCGCGGTTTTCCGTACCATTGATGATGAGGTTTTTGCGCTTGATGATGAATGCCCGCACAAGAAAGGCCCCCTCAGCCAGGGGATCGTTCATGGCAAGTCGGTCACTTGCCCGCTGCACAATTGGGTGATTGCTTTTGAAAGCGGCGAGGCCCAGGGCGCCGACGAAGGCCGGGTGCAAACCCGCGCGGTGCGCGTGGTTGAAGGCATGGTTCAGCTTTCGTTGCCGCAAATGAAAGCCGCTGCTGAATGAGCGCGGTCAAAACCACATGCCCCTATTGCGGCGTTGGTTGCGGGGTTCTGGTCGAGCCCTCTGCCAATGGCGTTTCCGTCAAAGGCGACCCTGACCATCCAGCGAATTTTGGCCGTTTATGTTCCAAAGGCTCGGCACTTGCTGAAACGCTGGGCCTGCGGGAGCGTTTAATGCACCCACAGCGCAAAGGCCAGCGCATCAGCTGGGATGACGCGCTTGATGAAATTGCCGGGACGCTGGTCAGCGTGATCAAGAACCACGGTCCCGATGCGGTCGGCTTTTATGTCTCCGGCCAGATCCTGACCGAAGATTATTATGTCGCCAACAAGCTGATGAAGGGCTTTATCGGCTCGGCCAATATCGACACCAATTCGCGCCTGTGCATGGCCTCATCGGTTGCCGGTCACAAGCGCGCTTTCGGTTCTGACACAGTGCCGGGACTGTATGAGGATCTGGAACTGGCCGATCTTGTAGTGCTGACCGGGTCAAACCTGGCCTGGTGTCATCCGGTTTTGTATCAGCGGCTGGCGGCGGCAAAGAAAGCGCGGCCCCATATGCGGGTGGTGGTGATTGATCCGCGCCGGACGGCAAGCTGTGATCTCGCCGATCTTCATTTGCAGCTTGAACCGGGCAGCGATGTCAGCCTGTTCATGGGCTTGTTGAACGCTTTGGAGGGGGGCGGTGCGCGCGATCACACCTATGTCGCGCACCATACGCGTCATGCAGAGGACGCGCTCCAGGCGGCGCGGGAGTTTGATCTCTCCCGCGTCGCGCTGGAAACCGGATTATCCCATGCAGACCTTGAACGGTTTTATGGCTGGGTACGGGAAACCGAAAAGACCGTCACCGTCTATTCGCAAGGGGTTAATCAGGCGCAAAACGGAACCGACAAGGTCAATGCCATCATCAATTGTCATCTGCTGACCGGGCGCATCGGCAAGCCCGGCATGGGCCCGTTTTCAGTGACCGGCCAGCCTAACGCAATGGGCGGGCGTGAGGTTGGGGGGCTCGCCAATCAGCTGGCGAGCCATATGGAGTTGAACAATGAAGATCACCGCGCCCTGGTTCAATCCTTTTGGCAATCTCCCCGGATTGCCAGCCAGCCGGGGCTAAAAGCGGTTGATCTGTTTGATGCTGTGCTTGATGGCCGGATCAAGGTTTTGTGGATCATGGCGACCAATCCGGTTGTCTCCATGCCCGATGCCGACCGGGTGCGGGCGGCATTGAAAAAATGCGAGCTGGTCATCGTCTCGGATATGACCGCGAATTCAGACACCGCCCAATGCGCCGACATTCTTTTGCCCTCAAGCACGTGGGGCGAGAAAGAAGGCATGGTGACGAATTCCGAACGCCGCATGTCGCGCCAGCGCGGCTTTGTCGCCCCGCTCGGCGAGGCGCGGCACGATTGGTGGCAGTTCTGCGAAATTGCCAAGCGCATGGGGTTTGCGGACGCTTTCGACTATGAGGGCCCCCACGCCATTTTTGCTGAATATGCAGCGCTGTGCAGCCACGGTAATGATGGTGCACGCGACCTTGATCTCAACGCCTTCACGGCCCTCTCAGAAGAAGAGTATGAGGGGTTTGAACCCAGCCTGTGGCCGCGGGGCAAAGCGCGGTTTTTTGCCGATGGCCGGTTTTATACCCCCGATGGCAAAGCCCGCTTCATCACCCCTGCAGCGCAACCCAAGACCGGAAGCCTTGGATTTGTGCTCAATACAGGCCGGGTGCGCGATCACTGGCACACCATGACGCGGACGGGCCTGTCGCCGCGTCTGGGCCAGCATATTTCAGAACCTTATGTCGAGATCGCCCCGTGTGATGCCAAACGGCTCAAGCTGAATGATGCTGATCTTGTCACGCTCAATTCGCCTTATGGCACGATGATTGCGCGGGCGCTGATTACCGCGCGGCAACAGCCCGGCTCCTTGTTTGTGCCGATGCATTGGACCGGCGCGAACAGCTCCAAAGGCCGGGTTGATGCGCTGGTGGCCCCGGTGACCGATCCGTTTTCAGGCCAGCCCGCGCTTAAATCAAGCCGGGTGACCGCCAGCCGGTTCGCTGCGGACTGGTACGGATTTGGCGCGTTTGAAACCATGGGCGAGGCGGGGACACCGGCCTGCACCTATTGGGCGACGGGGATGACCGACACGGGGGTGCGGATCGAAATGGCCGGGGCATTGCCGCTTGATCCCGCCAAAATCGTTGAAGAGCTGACGGGGCATCACGGGTGTGAAACCGTCATGGTCGAAGCGGGCGGCGGCACCCGTCTTGCCTTGTACAAGGGCGCGCGCCTCAAGGGCCTGTTCTTTTTCGGCCCCAAACCGGTTGAGGTTTCCCGCAGCCATGTGGTGGGCCTGATCGGGACCGCACCTGCGGACCGTCTGGCCCCGCTTGCGGGCCGGCCCGGCGCTGACCAGCCCGATAAAGGCCCCATCATCTGTTCGTGCCTGTCGGTGGGCGCCAACGAAATTGCCGGCGCGGTGGCCTGCGGGGCAGCCAGCCTTGATGCGATTGGCGCCCAAACCGGGGCAGGGACCAATTGCGGATCATGCCGGGCGGAATTGCATCGTTTCCTGGAGCCTGAACGCCTTGCAGCAGAATAGTCTCCGCGACTGGGTACCGCATTGGGCCGGGCGCGGCTTGATGGTCATTTGGGAAGTCCAATCCCATGGGGAAGCCTGATTGTGTCTGACGCACCGCTTATTGTGCTGTTGATCGATTCCAACCGCGAACGCGCCAAGATCGTTGAAGATGGTCTGGGTGAGTTGGCTGTTGTCAAACAGGCGCACAGCCTGCGCGGGGCCGAACTTGTGGACGCTGTCCGGCAGTTGCAGCCCGATGCGATCATCATTGATTGCGATTCTCCTGATCGGGACACGATTGAAAATCTTCAACTTGTGGCGCGTGAAAATCCCAAGCCCATTGTGATGTTTGTGGAAGACGGGGATGGCGCACTCGCCAAGGAAGCCGTCCGTGCCGGGGTGACGAGCTACATTGTTGATGGCCTGTCGCAAAGCCGGATCAAGCCGGTTCTGGAAATTGCCATTGAACGGTTCCGCATGGTCGATGCGCTGCAAAAGGATTTGCAGAAATCCCGTGCCGATCTAGAAGCGCGCAAAGTGATCGAACGGGCCAAGGGCATGTTGATGGAAAAACGCCAGATGACGGAGAACGAGGCCTATTCGGCCATGCGGTCCATGGCGATGAAGCAGGGCAAGACGATCAAGGATGTGGCTGAAAGCATCTTGTCGGTCTTGAGTATTCTGGAATGAGCCGGGCGTTGAACATCGGCTTTGTGCCATTGACGGATTCTGCGCCGCTGATCGTGGCGCAGGAGAAGGGCTTTTTTCAAAAACACGGGCTTGAGGTTAATTTGCAGCGTGTGCCGAGCTGGGCGCAGATTCGCGATTTGCTGGCGCTGGGGGAGCTTGACGCCGCCCATATGCTGGCGCCCATGGTGCCTTCAAGCTGGCTGCCCGGCGCCTATGCGGGAGAGAAATTCTGCACCGCCTTGTCGCTTAACCTCAATGGCAATGCGATCACGGTTTCAAACGCGCTGTATGACGCGATGGTCGAGGCCGACCCCGATGCGATGGCTGAACGCCCGGTGACGGCGCGCGCTTTGCGCAAGGTCATCGCTGCGCGGATCGAGGCGGGAGATGAACCGCTGACCCTGGGCGCGGTGTTTCCCTATAGCAGCCATAATTATGCGGTGCGCTACTGGCTGGGGGCTGAAGGCATCAATCCCGACCGCGATGTGCGCATGGTGGTCGCCCCGCCGCCCTTGATGGTGGAGCATTTGGAGGCCGGCAAGCTTGATGGCTTTTGCGTCGGGGAACCGTGGAACAGCCAGGCTGAATATCGCGGCACCGGCAGGGCAATTGTGGCGTCCAAGGAAATCTGGCGGCATTTTCCTGAAAAGGTTCTGGGTGTGCGGGCCGGGTTTGCTCAAGAGCATCGCGCCACGCACAAGGCTCTGGTGATGGCGGTGCTGGAAGCGCTCGCCTGGCTTGATCAGCGGCCCCATCGCCATGAGGCGGCGTACTTGCTGTCAGACCCCGCCTATGTCGGCGTCTCGCCCACCGTGTTGCAACCTGCCTTGACAGGCGAGGGGGTGCTGCGCGAACGCAAAAGCCTGGTCGAAGGCGATGACTTTTTGATCTTCCATCATTATGCGGCGAACTTCCCCTGGCGCAGCCATGCGTTGTGGTTTTTGACCCAGATGGTGCGCTGGGGTCAGGTGGATGAACCGATTGATCTGAAAGCCATTGCCGATCAGGCCTATGACCCCGCGCTTTATCGCGAGGCCGCCGAAGCGCTCGGCATTGCCGCGCCCCTGATCGACCACAAATCAGAAGGCCATCGCGACCGCGCGTGGGTGCTTGAAGATGCCACCAGCCCCATTGCCATGGCGCGCAGCGACTTTATTGATCAGGGCCGGTTTGACCCTTCAAACCCGGTGCGCTCGCTGGAAGGCTATTTGCGGCACAATCTGCGGATCGCACCGCACGCTTTCTAAACGGTCTTGCCCCACACTTCGCGATTGTCGCGCCGTTCCACCCGCCGGTTGGCGCGGGCGGTAAGAAGGGCGCTCAGGCCGGTTTCGGCCAGCAGGGCATCGACGCTCGCTTTGTCCGGCAGCGTGTCATAGGCATCCTGAATGCGTTGCAAAAGCCAGATGCGGTAAGGCATCACCCAGCAACTGATGGTCGTTCCGCGCCACGCAAACGAACATTCCCCGATGGCGCGGATCTGTTTTTCACCGCCCACGACATCACCGTCATTGACTGGATTATCGGCAAGCCATTGATTGGTGAAGCCGACCATGGCTTCCACTTCGGGCAGATAGTCCGCCGCAATCCGTTTCAGCAGCGTCATCAGCGTATCGGGAATGCCGTCATCCGCACAAAGCTGTTCGCCATAAAGCGGGAAATCGGGCATGGCGGCATCGGGCCGGTTCATCCGTTCGGTCCAGCAATAGACCGCGCGTGCCTTGTCCTTCATCATTTGTGCCGGGTAGGGGTCACGGCCCAAATGGGGATAAAGCGGGGCGATCAAACCATAGTCGCCCAATGTGGGCCGGCCGCCCAGCAAATAGGGATGGGCGCGGAAATGCGCTTCAAGCTCGGCGAGAAACTCTTCATAGGCGGCCTCAATCACCGGGGCCGTATCGGGGTTTACCCCAAAGCCGCGCGCTGCGGTTTGCATCCGGCCCATCACCTTGTTGGTGAGTTCGGTGCGCGCGTCACCCTCCATCAAGGGCAGGATGAAGGTCGCAAACTGATCGGACAGGAAGGGCTGATTGGTATCGGGAAAATTCCATCGATAATGCATGGCAGGCCGCAAGAGCCCTTCGCCGCCAAACAAGTTGAAAATCTGAGAGACAATTTTGTGACGCGGTGTGGCGGGCAGGGCGGGACAGGGCATATTTCCCTGATTTTCAAAATGATCAATGATCGCCGCGCCGTCCTGAATGATTGTGCCGTCGCTGAGTTCCAGTACTGGAATGATCATTCGCCCGATTTTGGGCAAGATTTTCTCGGCATAATGGGGGGTGCCTTGCGAGACCTCAGTAAACGGAACGTGATTTTTCAGCAGATAGGATCGCGCCTTGGCACTGTAAAGTGAAAACGGAACGGCATAGAGTGTAACCGGCGTCATGGTCTGTCCCTGAGGTTGTATGTTTGTTGGGCCGCACACTGCCATAGATGTCATGTGAAGGGCCAAAAAATAACGGCCCGCGCAACAAGTCTGGTGCGATGGATAAGAAAACGACTATGACAAAACCTGCCGCAGATGGCCGGGTCATGCGCAGTATGCGCAGCCGCCAGCGGATTACCGATGCGATGTTCGCCTATTTTGATGAGGGCGTGTTGTCACCGACCGCGCAGCAGATCGCTGATCGCGCGGGGGTGGGATTGCGCACCCTGTTCCGGCATTTCAAGGACATGAAAAGCCTGTTCGCTGAAATGGATCAGCAGGTGATGGTGCGGGTGCTGCCCATCTTGGAAAAGGCTGACCGCTCCGGCACGCTTGAGGAGCGTATTGCCAGCATCGTCGCCTTGCGGATGGAAGTGTATGACGCGGTCGGTGTCTATATCCGGGTCACCTACAACAATCTGTGGCGCTTTGACGATTTGCGCGAACAGTTTGAAGCCACTCATATGGCGTCGAAGGCCGAGGTCTATTTGTGGTTTCCCGAACTGGGGGAAGCCGACTGGGACATAGCGGTTGAAATCGAAATTCTGTTGAGTTTTGAAACCTGGGAAAGGGCGCGTCAGGTTCACGATCTTGACCGGGATAAAACCGCGGAGTTTTTGCGCAACCGCATCGCCGCCGCGATGCAAAACACCCCCAAAAGCGGGGGGTAGAACGCCCCGATGCTCAACCTATAGTTCAAGGTGAGGACAAAAAGGGGGCGGCATGCACATTCCAACTAATACGCCGGTCAAACATCCGCCGGCCGATTATTGCCCGGCAGGCAGCGCAAACTGGTTCACTATCCAGACCGGTCATGATGCCGGAAAGACCATCTTCTATATGGATCATCAGACGGGGCAGGGGGTGCCGGAGGCGACCATCCTGATGATCCACGGCAATCCAGAAAATTCCTACACCTACCGCAATGTCCGCGATGCGCTGATTGCCTCAGGCCGCAATGTCCGGCTGGTTACGCCTGATCATGTTGGCTTTGGCCTGTCGGATCAGGCCGATTTCGAGATGGTCGACATGCATCATGCCGACAATTTGCGCCAGCTGGTCGAGCATCTTGGTCTGCAAAACGTGACGCTGCTGATCCATGATTGGGGCGGGCCGATCGGTGTGGGCTCGATGATGGATGACCCAGGCCGGGTGAAAGCGCTGATGGTGGTCAACACCACGATCTTTCCCATGCCGTCCGAGGGGCTCGTCTATACCAATTTTCCCTATCCGTGGTTTCCCTGGGCCAAGACACCCTTCATGACACCCGTGCCATTGTGGGGCGGGGTGGCGGCTGCCGTGGTGCATGATTTTAACCGGATGAGCTTTGGCGCCTTTGCCGCCATGGCGGCGAAAGGCTTGAGCGATTTCGGCCGCCGCAAGATTGAACCGGGCACTGCGCGCTATGTGAACTCTGAGCAGTTCCGCAGCCGGGCCAATGCGCGGGCCTCAACCCGGCATGTCAAACAAACCCCGGTCTGGGGCCATGGCTATCGTTACAAGGATGCGCGCCACGGCATTCAGGACAATCACGCCTTTTATGAGGTTATGCAAAAGATCGTGCCGGACGCCTGGAAAGACATTCCCGCCGCCGGACTGTTCGGCCAATGGGACCCGTGCGGCAAAGATGAAGTGATTGCCCAATGGTGCGAGGCGCTGCCGCGCATGGCTGATCAATTGTCGGTTTATCTTGAAGGCTCCCACTTTATTCAGGAGGGCAAGGGCGAGGAAATCGCCCAGATGCTGCTGACCATCAGCGATTAAATCGGGTCTTGACTCAAAATAAGTCGGTGTATCATATTAACTAAGACGCGTTTTAATCGTGATTGTGGACACTAACCTATGCCGGCATCCGCCCGAACAAAGCCTGTTTCGCCGCCCGCGCGGGAACGTGTGGTGAAAGCTGCCCGCCGTTTGATGGAACAAGGCGGCAGTGCCGACTTTTCCATGCGTGCGCTTTCTGAGATGGCGGGCGTGTCTTCGGCTACGCCCTATAATCTGTTCGGCTCTAAAGGTGCGATCATATCGGCTGTGGTTGATGAGGATCTGGCGCGGCTGCAAAAGGCCCTGATGCATATTGAGGCGGGACCGATTGAGGCGTTTTTCCGCCTCAACGACGTGGTTGCTGAAATCTTCGCCGAGGCACCTGCGCTTTACAAAGCCGGGGCGCGGGTTGTGGCAGCCCCGTCGGGGCCTGCCGACAATGCAGAGGAGCGACTGCGCTTTCATGCGCCGCGCTTTTTGGTGCTGCGCAATCTGGTTGCTGATGCCGTCCAGGCCGGTGCGATCAGCCACAAGATCAATCCTGACACTTTTGCGCTCCATGTCGGTCAGCAGCTTTTAAGCTGGATCCTGATGTGGGGCATGGGTCAGCTCAGCCTTGATGAAATGCGGCTGCGCACCGCCTATGCGCTGGCGCTGACCCTGTCGGCCATTGCCGCAGAGGGTGAACGCCCTGCGCTTGAGGCCCGCTTGCTTGAGACGCAGGAGGCTTTGCGCGCCTTTGACCGCAAACGTTTTGCCATAGCCCTTTGAAACCCCTTTTTGACGTTCTGGAGCACCGCAGATGGAAAAGATGAAATCCTATCTTGGCTGGAAGATCGACTTTACCGAACCCAAGGGCGAGGCCGCCTATTGCGAGCCTGATTCGCTTGCCTGGCAGGTTTACAAAAACCCGGTCGCAGGTGCGGTTGGCGGTGTGTGTGCCGTGCTGCTTGAATTCGCCGATGCGCGCATCCGCTCTGGCGTGTGGGATCATTCGGTGTTCAAGGTCGATCCGATTGGACGATCAATGCGCACGGGTCTGGCCGGGGCGCTCGGCATCTATGGCCCCCAAAGTGCCGCGCGCCGCGTCATTCAGGGCGTCACCAACATGCATGCCAAGGTTGAGGGCAAGACGCCGAAAGGTGAAGACTACAAAGCGCTGGATGTTGAGCTGCTGGACTGGGTGTCGGCAACGGCGGGCTATGCCTTCCTGATGGGCTATCACCGCTTTGTGCGGCGGCTGTCTGAGGATGAAATTGCTGAGCTTTTGTCCCAGGTGGAGCCTTCGCAGCGTCTGTTCGGGGTTCAAAACCCGATCCGGTCCTTTGCAGATTTCGATGCGATGCTGGAAAAGCTGCTGCCGCGCTTTGAACCCCATCCCATCAATGATGAGTTTCTGGAGATCATGAAATCGGGCCGCGCCGCGCCGAATGTGCCGGTATGGCTGCAACGGGCGCTGGTTAATGCCTCGGTCGATATTTTACCTATTGCGGTGCGCGAGCGGCTGGAGCTTGGCCCTGACTATGATTTGAAATGGTGGCAAGCGGCGGCGATCCGCATTGTGGCGCAACTGGCTGAGCGCATCCCCGACAAAAAGGGCATTGCCGCCCAGTCCTGTGAGCGTCTGGGACTGCCGCGGGACTTTTTGTGGAAAAGCAAAAAGACCCAGCAAAAGCTGTTGGCTGAACGTGGCCCGCTGTCGGAGATGTATCCGGCAGAATAGTTTTAAATCAATACATTATCCGTATTTCTTGCGGTGTTTGGTGAGGGTGTTTTGCACCCGCGCCAGCGCCGCCAGAATATGTTCGTCCATGCCACGCCGTCCGGTTTCAAACACCGAAATGTGGGCGGCGCATACACGTTCACCATCGCGCCAGCGCCCGGCAATCTCTTCGGCCCATTGGGTAAAGTCATCGGCCGCGCCGGCCCGTTTATCCAGTGCCTGACCCAGCGTGGGATGAAAGGCGAGCCTTTGGGGCGCGCCGATCACCGGCAATTGGCGGCGCGGGCCAAACGACATCAGCGTGTCGTCGGAATGAATGGTTTGCGAGCCGGGGTGATAGGCGAGCACTGATGAAAAGTGAACGCTTTCATTGCGTGAGATGAAATCAACACCGCGCGGGATGGAGAAGTCCAGGCAATCGCTGAATTCCTCCCACACGGCCGGATCATCAATCCGGGCTTTCGTCCCAGTTCAAATCGGGGAAGCGCAGCACATGCCGGTCAGAGCCGATATGGCGCGCGCCGGGGAATGTGCGGTGCAGTTCCCTCACAATGGACTGTATGAAAGGGATGCAGGTTCAAGACTGCATCCAGAAGATCACCATTTTGCGTTAACGCCATGATTTCATTGCGGACAGAGCCTTTTAGCGTATAGCTATCAAGCAGCACGAAGCGGCCCGAGGGGCGGCGCACCAAAGTCGCCTGGGTGCCGATATCGACCACGCGGCCGATCTTGAAACTGCCGCGCACCGTCCAGAAATCTTTGCCGAATTTTTCGATCCGGTCAGCCATGGGTTTTCCCCCCTTAAGTGTCGTGCGGTGATTTTAACAGGTGTTGCCTGGCTGTGCTGCGACAGTTTTGGAGTGGCGATTGCACATGACATCCATTATCACTTGCAACTAAGTTGCAATTTATTCGCATGTGCTAGTGGCGACTGCGGGCTTAAGGGGACGGGGATGGAATATCCACTTTTAGTCATTGTGCACATTCTGTGCGCGTCGATCTTTATCGGCATTGTCTTTTTTGAAGTCATCATTCTGGAAGGGATCCGCAAGAACCTGCCTGAGGCGGTGATGGTGCAGGTCGAGCAGAACCTGATCAAACGCGCGCGCAAGGTGATGCCCTTTGTGGTCGGCTTGCTGTTCCTGTCGGGCATCGGCATGGCGCGGAACTATTTTGACGTGCTGATGGACCCGTTCGGCTCAACATTCGCGACCCTTCTGGCGCTCAAGATCCTTCTGGCGGTGTCTGTGCTGATCCATTTCATCAATGCGCAGATGAGCGCGGTGGATGGTTGCATGAGTTCCAAGCGCTTTGAAATCACCCATCTGTCCGTGTCGGTCCATATGGTCTTTATCGTCATTCTGGCGAAAGGGATGTTTTACTTTTGAGGGCGCAGGTTCTAGCGGGGTTGCTGCTTGTTTCCAGTCCGGCCCTGACCGATGAGGCGCCTGACCGGGTTGAGGTGATCGGCGAACGCGCCGATGACCACACTGCCCGGCTGGAGGCGCTGGACGAAGAGCGCGCCGGGATCGCCGGGGGGACCAATCTGGCCGATCTGACCGGCGAGACCCGCCTGTCAATTTTTCCGACGCTTTGGGATATTTGCCCGGTTTGATCGTGCAAGAGTTTTCCGGCGGGCCTGACCTGCCCCGGCTCAACGTCCGGGGATCCGGCCTTCAGGGCAATCCGGTGGGCGCGCGGGGTCTTGTTGTTGCAGGACGGGCTGCCCATCAATGATGCTGATGGCAGCTATATTATCGGGCTGATCGACCCCAAGGACACGGCCCATTGTCACGGCCGGGCGAGGGGCGAATTCAACCGCCCTTGGCCCCGCAACGCTGGGCGGGGACATCAATTTCATCACACCGACGGGCCGGGATCATGTGGTGCAACTCAAAGGCGCCTATGGCTCGTTTGGCCGGTGGAGCGTTCTGGGCGTAGCGGGCCATGCGGGGGAGCGGTGGGATGCCCGCCTGTCTTATTCGCGTGACCGTTATGAAGGCTACCGCAACCATTCCGCCACCAAACGCCAAAGCGCCCGGTTCCATGCGGGTTATGATTGGGGCGGCGCATTGAAAGGCGCGCGCACGCGGGTGCAGGCGAGCTGGACCAGACTTGAATTTGAACTGCCCTTTGCGCTCAACCGCGAACGCGCCGAAGACGACCCCCAATCGGTGATTGGTGATTATGACGTGCTGGGGCCTGTGCTGGGCGGGGCGCAGGCGGGACCGCTCGCCTTGCTGGCGGGGCTCGCCGAGGGCTCGATCAGCGTGCCACGTCCGCGCCAGTTGCAAAGCCCGTTCGAGGTGCTGATTGAATATATGCTCAATGTCTATCGCCGCGATCCCCACCGCGCGGTGGAGAATTTCCGCGCCCAGTCGGTGACCGAGTTTTCAACCGGCCTTTTTGCCCATGCGATCGCCGCCTATGGCCAGCACACTGACGATGCCTTTGTGGACCCGCTGTCCCATGCGCTTAGTGAAATCACCACGCTGGGCGGCCGGTGGCAGGTCACGACGGCGTTCGGGCCGGTGGATGTGAGCCTGGGGCTTGATGGCGCGTGGAGCGGGTTTGACCGGCGTTACTTTGCCTCGAACCAGCAAAACGGATCGCGCGGCGGCCTTTATGGTGATCTTGAGATGCGCGCAAGCCATGTGCTGGCCGATCTTCAGGGGGGCTGGCAAGTGGCGGATGATTGGCGGCTGACGGCAGCCCTTCAAACCCAATGGGTGAGGCGCGACATTGAAAATTCTGTGGGCGGGGCAAGGCTCGACCAAAGCCATCTGCTCGCCATTCCCAAGCTGGGCGCAATCTATTCCGGCTTTGACGCGATCCGGCTGTTTGCCAATGTCAGCGTGGCGCAAGAGGTGCCAAGCTTCTGGGAACTGGCGGCCAACAAAACCAATCCCATCATGCCTGCTCAAAATGAAATCGCGCTGAGCGATCTTGATGTTCAGAAATCGCTGACGGTGGAGATCGGGGCCAGCGGTGAATGGCTGGCGGGTCACCGCTTTGACATTGCTCTGTACCGCACCGCGCTTAAAGACGAACTCATGTCCACTGCGGGCGGGTCAGGGCTGATTGACGACACGATCAATTATCAGGGCCGGACGATCCATCAGGGGGTGGAGATCGGCGCGGGGGGACGGGTGGCGCTTCACCCCGCCATGGGGGTGAGCTACCGGCTGGCCTATACGTTCAATGATTTTTATTTTGCCGAGGGCGAGTTTGACACCAACCGCATGGCCGGTGTTCCCAAAAGCCTGTTGAAAGCCCAAATCCTGTTTGATGCCTTCGGCTTTTCGCTGGGGTCGTCGGTTGAATGGGTGGCAACTCAAAACCCGACCGATCACCGCAACACGCTTTATCAAGAGGCGTACACACTGTTTGGCGCGCTGGTGCAATATCGCAGCCCGCAAGGCTGGCACGCCTATGTGCGCGCCGACAATCTGGCCGACAAAAACTACGCCTCGGCCTATGTGGTGCGCGCGGCATCGCGCCGGATCATGCCGACCTTCCTGCCCGGGAATGGCCGCAGCGTGGATGCGGGCATTGCATTCAGCTTTTAAAAGGCATCGTCATTCCGGGGCTCCGTTCGGCGGAGAACCCGGAATCTGATTTCGGTGATGGGGTGCCTGTGTTCAGATTCCGGATATTTCGCATGGCGAAATTCCGGAATGACGGTGTGGCGGCGGGGGCCGCTATTCGGCGGCGGCCCGCTCCCGTGCCATTGCGATGAACGGGTTCAAAGCGTCGGGATTGGCCATGGCATCGCGGCTGGCGGCCTTGTCAACAGGAATGCCCATCAGGATCTTGCGCACCGGAACCTCAAGCTTCTTGCCGGTCAGGGTGGTGGGAATTTCATCCACCGCATAGATCGCATCCGGCACATGGCGGGGGGAGTAAACACTTCGAAGCGTCTGTTTGATCTCGTCTTTGAGCGCCTCATCCAGCACGCGGCCCTCTTTCACCTTGATGAATAACGGCATGAAGAATTTGCCCCCGGGCAGATCAAGATTGACAATCAGACTGTTATCAACCGCGTCCAGTGCCTCGATCGTGCGGTAGATTTCAGCGGTGCCGATGCGCACGCCATAGCGGTTGAGCGTCGAATCAGACCGGCCCAGAATGAAACAGCCGCCGCGTTCATTGATCTTGAAATAATCGCCATGGCGCCAATGGCCGGGATAATCTTCATAGTAGGAGCTGCGATAGCGGCTCATATCCGCATCATTCCAGAAATAAAGCGGCATGGAGGGCATGGGTTTGGACACCACAAGCTCGCCCACCTCCCCGATGACCGGCTCGCCTGCCTCATTGAAGGCATGCGCGTCCACGCCCAGACAGCGGCACTGAATTTCCCCGCCATGAACGGGCAGAAGCGGACAGGCGCCGACAAAGCCTGACGCGATATCGGTGCCGCCCGACTGGCTGGTGATCCAGATATCATCGTGCAGATTTTCCAAACACCACACCATCTGTTCAGGCGCGACCGGAGAACCGCCAAGCAGGATCGATGTGATCCGGCTCATATCATAGCGGTCCTTCGGCACGATGCCGCGCTTGTGCTGTTCGGCAATATAGGTGGGGGAAGCGCCAAAGAAGGTGATGCCGGTTTGCTCCGCCAGTTCCCACAAAATGTCGGGCTTGTCCGGCGTCATTGGTGCGCCGTCAAACATCACGATGGACCCGCCGGTCACCAGCCCGTTCATCAGAATGTTCCACATCACCCAGCCGGTGGTGGTGTAGTAAAACAAGGTGGAGGTTTCATCGAGGTCCATGTGGAAGTTCATGAACTTCACGGCCTCCAACATCACACCGCCATGCCCATGCACAAAGGGCTTGGGCAGGCCGGTGGTGCCCGATGAATAAACCACCCATAAGGGATCGTTGAAGTCAGTCCGGGCATATTTGAAGACGCTGGCAGAGCGTTCGCCTGAGGCGACAAAGTCGCTCCACCCCTCGGCCTCCATGCCCAGTTCACCCATCGGTCCGGGAACATGGATGATGTGTTCCAGATGGGGCAGGGCGTCGGCGATGGCGCGGGCTTCAGTGCGGCGGTCATAGACCTTGCCCGCAAATGTGTAGCCATCGGTGGTCAGCAGCACTTTGGGATCGATCTGGCTGAACCGGTCGACGACGCTGGCATGGCCGAATTCCGGCGCGCAGCTTGACCACACCGCGCCAAGCGAGGTGGCGGCCAGATAGGCGATGGCCATTTCGGGGCAGTTGGGCAGGTAAGACACCACCCGGTCGCCCTTTGTGACGCCCCGGTCGATAAAGGCTTTGGCGGCGGTTTCGACAGCCGCACGCAATTGTTGCCACGTCAGGGTGCGCAAGGGGCCTTGTTCGGTGCGGGCATAGATGGCGATCTGGTCATCGGTGCCTTGCGAGAGCAAATATTCCGCGAAATTGACCTGTGTGCCTTCAAACCACACCGCGCCGGGCATGGTGTGGCTTGAGAGAATGCTCGGCGCATCTTTCA
The DNA here is from genome assembly GCA_965227065.1 of Alphaproteobacteria bacterium. Classification (GTDB taxonomy): domain Bacteria; phylum Pseudomonadota; class Alphaproteobacteria; order SPJN01; family SPJN01; genus CBDDFN01. The sequence continues at coordinate 3,670 of CBDDFN010000003.1, read as the reverse complement.
GCGCGTCCAGCCCGAAATAATCGACAATGGCGCGCCAAAACTCCTCAATCTCGGCAACCGACCATTGGCGCAGCTCTTCATAACTGCCGAAACTGTGGCCCTTATCATTTAGCCAGTTGATAAAGCCGGTGATCTTGGCATTGGCGCAGCGCGCGTCACTTGGCGACCAGATCAGGTCTCCCATCTCAGCCATCTGTAGCCTCCCATCTGTTTTTTCGCACTTTAGGAGGGGGTGGGGTGCGATCACCCACCCGCCCGGAGGGTCTAGATATATTCAAGACCCGTCGCAGTGATGCCGCCGTCAACCAGCAGGGTGGACCCTGAAATATAGCGCGCCTTGCTTGAACACAGGAACAGGGTGGCGTCCGCAATGTCCTGGGCCGCCCCCAGACGGCCCAGCGGAATATGGTCCGTCAGCTCTGATTTCAGCGCATCGAGCGCGTCGCCCTCGGCATAGACTTTCAGGATCGGTGTGTCGATAAAGCCCGGCTGAATGGTGTTTGACCGGATGGTGGGATGTTCCTTCACACTGTCCTTGGTGAATTTGGTGATCCCGGCCTTGCACGCGCAATAGACCGCGTGATTGCGCGCCTGAATGACAGCGGCGATCGAGGCGATATTGATCACGCTGGGATCATCGCTTTTTTCCAGCACGGGATAGAAATGTTTAAAGCACAGCATGGGGCCTTTGAGCAGCACGCGCCAATGGCGGTCCATCAGCTCATCGGTCAGGCTGGCAATGGGTTCAAGCCAGGCAGCACCGGCATTGTTGATCAGACAATCGATTGAACCGGCCTGAGCCGCCGCCCAGTCAGCAGCGGCCTTGATCTCCCCTTCATCGCCCGCATCGACGGTGCGGATCAGCGCATCGGCGCCAAAGCTTGCTTTGTGCGCCTCAAGCCCCGCCGTGTCGATGTCGGTTGCGATGACACGGGCGCCCGCCGCGCCAAAGCTCTGGGCAATGGCAAGCCCGATGCCGGAGGCGGCGCCGGTGATGAAGACCGTGCGGCCGGAAAAATCAAATGTCATGGAAAACTCCCTGTTATGTGCCGAGCCAGGCTTTTGAAATGATTTCCTTCATGATCTCGGAGGTGCCGCCATAGATGCGCTGGGCGCGGGCATCGACGAAGTGCCGGCTGATCGGATATTCACGCATGAAGCCGTAGCCGCCATGCAGTTGCAGGCAGCGGTCGGCGGCGGAGAATTGCAATTCGGTGGTAACCATCTTGGCCATTGAGGCGGTGGCGGTATCAAGCGTTCCTGCCTCAAGCTCGGCCATGCACTGATTCATAAAGGCGCGCGCGACTTTGGCTTCGGTCAATAGCTCGGCCATGGTGTGGCGAATGGTTTGAAGCTTCATCAAAGGCGCACCGAAGGCTTCGCGCTCGCCCACATAAGCGCGCGTGTCATCCAGCATGCCTTCAACCGCGGCAATGGCGATATTGGCGAGTAAAAGCCGTTCGCGCGGCAGTTCAGACATCAAAACGATAAAGCCCTGATCGGTTCCCCCCAACAGGGCAGATGCGGGCAGGCGCACTTCATCAAAGAACAGCTCGGAGGTGTCGGCTGAATGCAGGCCGATTTTCTCGAGGTTCCGGCCGCGCGCAAAGCCGTCCATTTTGGTGTCGACCACAAACAGGCTCGTCCCGCGGGAGCCGGGCCGGTCGGGGATTGGTGCGGGCAGCGACAATGACAAAATCACAATGCTGGCCATTAGAGATGAAAGTCTTTTGGCCCGACAACAGCCAGTCGTCGCCATCGCGTACTGCGCGGGTCTTGATGCCTTGCAGGTCCGATCCCGCAGCGGGTTCCGACATGGCAATTGCGCCGACGGTTTCGCCGGAGCACATGCCCGGCAGCAGGGCGGCTTTTTGCTCGGCACTGCCGTAGTTCACCAGATAATGGGCGACGATGCCTGAGTGCACGCCGATCATCGGACTTGCGATGGTGGCATAGCCGCGCCGCGAGAAAGCCTCGATAATCGCGGCGAACAGGCTGTAGTCCCCGCCATGGCCGAATGCGTCTTCCGGGACATCGGCGTTCAAAAAGCCCGCTTCACCCAGCAGGCCCCACAGCTCACGCGGGACATTGCCGTCATCTTCCCACTGGTCATAAAAGGGATCGACATGGCGTTCACAAAAGCGGCCCACGCTTTCATCAATCATGGTGGCGGTGTCGGTCTGCGGTGCAAGCATAAGATGTCCTGTTGGTCCGGGTTATAGGTCCCCGTCTGGTCGCGAGAATGGCGGGAATGGTCCCAAAAATCCCCGCGCCACAGAATGGGATTTGATGCGCGAGTGTATGATTTGAAGTGCCGGGGTATAAAGTGCAGGATAGCCCACCCGCCCCCTCCTCATGGGTGGGGATGGGGGAGGGGGAATGGCGCAACCCTGCGGCAAAACAGGGATCACAGAATGGGGACTATGATGGCACAGACTGTTTCAGCTGCTGCACGCCACTGGTATTTCACCAATCGTCCGGTGGGCGATCTGGACGATAACACACTGACCTTGAAGGATGAGACGCTGCCGGCGCTGTCCGATGGCGAGCTTTTGGTGCGCACCATCTATATCAGCATGGATGCCACCAACCGGCTGTGGCTGTCGGAATGGGATCTTTATATGGATACCATCCCGCTGGGTGAACGCATGCAGGGCTTTGCCATTGGCGAGGTGATGGACAGCAAGAACCCCGCCTATCCCACAGGCGCGCTGGTGACGGGGCTGTTTCCCTGGGCCGACCGCTTTGTGACCAAGGGTGAGGGCTTTCAGGTCTTTCCCGACATTCCCGGCCTCGATCTGGCCGAAGCTTTCGGCATTCTGGCGGTTGCAGGCCCGACCGCGATCCATGGCCTTTTGAAAGTCGGCCGGCCTGAACCGGGCCAGACCGTTTTGGTGACGGCGGCGGCGGGTGCGGTTGGCCAGCTTGTCGGCCAGATTGCCAAAATTCATGGCTGCCGGGTGATCGGCGTCGCCGGGGGCGATGACAAATGCCGGATGCTGACCGAGCTTTACGGCTATGATGCAGCGGTTGATTACAAGAAGGGCGATCTTGTCGAGCAGCTCCGCACGGTCGCGCCTGAAGGCATTGATTGCCTGTTTGAAAATGTCGGCGGTGATGTGCTTGATGCCGGGCTGACAGTGATGAATGATTTCGGCTCGGTTGTGATTTGCGGGCTGATCTCAAGCTATAATTCGGCTGATCCAGTGCCGGGGCCTTTCATGTTCCGCAATCTGATCATGCGGCGGCTGCGGGTTGAGGGCTTTGTCATTCTCGATCACATGGACGCCTTCCCCGAGTATCAGGCGCAGATGATTGAATGGATGCTGCAAGGCAAGCTCAAATACAGGCTGCATGTGGTGGACGGGCTTGAGAATTGCCTTAACGCGCTCAAGCTTTTGTACACTGGCGGCAATAGCGGCAAGGTGATGGCCAAGGTTGGTGCCGAACCCGGTGAGGGGGAGGGCTGAAATGACGGCACCCCGCGCGCGCAGCAAAAAGCAGGCTGATCTGCGTCTGGTTGAGGATGCGCCAGTGGCGCGTGTGGGCACCAAGCGCAGCCACGCGCTGACGCGGGAAGTGATACGGGCCGCCGCACTGGACAAGCTGGAAGCGTCAACCGCGCCGCTGCTTGTCATTCATGCGCCCGCCGGTTTCGGCAAGACGACCC
>CBDDFN010000002.1:0-87345 GCA_965227065.1 Alphaproteobacteria bacterium | reverse complement strand
ATCCCGGCCAAGCCCAATCGGGCGCGCGCCGGGATCCAGAGTGCGGCACAGCTTTGCCGGTTTCTGGATCCCGGATGTCGCCGCATGGGGGCGGCTCCTCCGGGATGACGTTCGGAGGTTTCGTCGGGTGAGCAAACGCGCGCAACGATTACCGCGTGAGGAGCGGCTGGGCGGCATTCTGGATGCGGCGCGGTCGGTGTTTGACGCGCGCGGTTATCAGGCCGCGACCATGGCCGAGATTGCCCAGGCGGCCGGTATTGCCGAGCCGACGCTCTATAAATTCTTCGCCTCCAAACAGGAGTTGATGGAGGCGGTAGTCGGCGGCTGGTATGAGGGGCTGATTGCCGACATTGATGCCAATCTCAAAGGCATTGATGACCCTGTGGCACAGATGCGCTGGCTGATCTGGCGGCACATCCGCACCTTTGAAACCGATCCGGGCCTGTTGCCGTCTGGTTCTGCATGAGGTGCGCACTCTACCCGATTACGACCAAAGCCCGGTGCGCGAATGCAACCGGCGCTACACCGCCCCCTTCGTGACAGCCTTCAAACAGGCGCGTGCGGCGGGGCTGGTGCGCGCCGACCTCAAGGCAAGTTTTGTCCGTGACGCAATTTTCGGCGCGCTGGAACATCATCTGTGGGACAGTGTGGCGGGGAAGGCTAAACTCAACCCCAAGGCGCTCAGCGATCAGATCGCCAGCGTGTTTTTTGATGGCTTGCTCGCGCGTGAGGCGCAGGATTTGCCGGGGCTCGTCCGGCGTTTGGAACAGGCGGCCGACCGGCTCGGTCCGCAACAGAAGGAGGCGTGATGAGCCTGAGTGAAAAACTGCCCGCTTTGCTGATCGCCAATCGCGGCGAGATTGCAGAACGTGTCATCCGTACCGCAAAGGCGCACGGCATTCGCACCATCGCGGTCTATCACGACCTTGATGCCAATGCGCCCCATGTCAAAGCCGCTGATGAGGCCCACCGGCTGGAAGGCGAGCCGCCGACGGCCGCCTATCTGGATATTGAACAGATCGTGCGCGTAGCCAAACAGGCCGGCGCGGCGGCGGTTCATCCCGGCTATGGCTTCTTGTCGGAAAACGCCAAATTCAATGAGGCGCTGGCCGAGGCCGGCATCGCCTTTGTCGGCCCCAATGCGCACGCCATCCGGGCCGATGGGCGACAAGATTGAATCAAAAAAGCTTGCCCAAAAGGCCGGCGTTTCCACCGTGCCGGGCACCGAAGATGCGATCCGCGATGAAGACGAGGCCGTCAAAATCGCCAATGGCATTGGCTATCCCGTCATGATCAAGGCAAGCGCGGGGGGCGGCGGCAAGGGCATGCGGATCGCCCATAATGAAGAGGAAGTGCGCACCGGCCTGGTCTCTGCGGTGGGTGAGGCCCAGTCGAGCTTCGGCGATGACCGCGTCTTCATTGAGAAATATATCGTCAAGCCGCGCCACATTGAAATTCAGGTGCTGGGTGACAAGCATGGCACTGTGGTGCATCTGGGCGAACGCGAATGTTCGATCCAGCGCCGTCACCAGAAAATCATTGAAGAGGCGCCGTCCGCCTTCATCTCCGAAGGCATTCGCGCGGCGATGGGCCGTCAGGCCGTCGCACTGGCTGAGGCGGTGAATTATGACAGTGCGGGCACCGTCGAGTTTATCGTCGATCAGGACAAGAATTTCTATTTCCTTGAGATGAACACACGCCTTCAGGTTGAGCATCCGGTGACTGAGGCCATTACCGGGCTTGATCTGGTTGAAATGCAATTGCTGGCCGCGGCGGGCGAGAAACTGCCGCTCAGCCAGGAGGCGATTACCGCTGTCTGGTCATTCGATCGAGATGCGGATTTGTGCCGAAGACCCCGATCAGAATTTCATGCCCGCGATTGGCCGCATCCGGCGGCTGCGCGTGCCGGACGGGGTGCGCTTTGATTCGGGCATTGTCGAGGGCGGCACGGTCGCACCGGCCTTTGATTCCATGCTCGCCAAGCTGATTGTCGAGGATGAGACCCGCGAAGGCGCGGTCAAGAAAGCGATTGAGGCCCTGGACGGTCTGGTCGTGCTCGGCGTCACAACCAATGCGGGCTATCTCAAACGGATTTTGAGCCATCCGGGCTTTCTGGCGGGTGAGACCCATACCGGCTTCATTGCCGAACATGAAGCCGATCTCAAAAAACCGGAATTGAGCGAGGCTGAGCAGCGCGCCTTGCTGGCCGCTGCGGTGCTGGGCGATCCCGCCTTTATGCGGCTGGCCCAGATGCCGCCCCATCCCCTGACCGATATGGGCGAATGGAGACCCAACCGATGAAATATAAAATTGGCGAGGACGAATTCGACATTGTCCCGGCGCGTGTCGCGGGACGGCTGGCGATCACAATCAATGGCGTCACCCATTCGCTGGAAGTGCATGACCGCGATGACAGCGCCAAGGTAATCACTGTCGATGGACACCGGGTTGCCGCCCATGTGGTGGAAGATGGCGATGATTTGCTGGTGCAGATCGGCGGCGAGGTGACCCGCGTGCATGCGGTCACCGCCTTTGAAGCCGCTGGTGGCGGTGGGGGCGCCAAAGATGTCATCACCGCGCCCATGCCCGGCACCATGATCAAGGTGGCGAAAGCCGCCGGAGATTATGTCGGTGCCAAGGATGAGGTGCTGGTGATTGAATCGATGAAGCTTCAAACCTCGATCACCGCAGGCCGCGACGGCGAAATTGCCGAACTGCCGGTCGGTGAGGGTGAGACATTCAATAAGGGTGCGGTGCTGGTTGCGCTTTGTCACCGAAGAAGAGGGAGACGCGTAATGCGCCGCATTGAAAGCCAGCTTGATACCAATTCGCCGACCTACAAGACCTTCCGGTCGCATAATCTGAAGCTGATCGAAGAGTTTCGTCAGAAAATCCACGACGCGCGCTACACCCGCCGTCAGCGCGATCTCGACCGGCTGGCCCGTCAAAAGAAGGATGACCATTCCTGAGCGGCTGGAGCATCTGCTTGATCCCGGCACGCCGTTCCTGGAGCTCTCCACGCTGGCTGCCAACAAAAGCTATGATGGCGAGGCGCCCGGCGCGGCCCAGGTTACCGGCATTGGCGTTGTGTCGGGCAAGGAAGTGATGATCCGGGCTGATGACAGCTCGATCAAAGGCGGGGCCTGGTATCCCTTGTCGGTCAAAAAGATGGTCCGCGCGCTTGATATCGCCATTGAGAACCATCTGCCGGTTGTTCACATGTGCGACAGTGCGGGCGGCTTTTTGCCCATGCAAAGCGCGATCTTTGCCGACCGCTATTATGCCGGGCGCATCTTCCGCAATCAGTGCATCCTGTCCAAAATGCAGTGCCAGCAATTGTCGATTGTGTTTGGCCATTGCACCGCAGGCGGCGCCTATATTCCCGCTTTGTCGGATTATTCGGTCATGGTGCGCGGCAATGGCGGCATCTTTCTGGGCGGCCCGCCGCTGGTGAAAGCCGCCACCGGCGAGGAAGTCTCAGCCGAGGAACTGGGCGGGGCATCGGTCCATCACGGTTGTGTCGGGTGTCAGCGATTATGCCGGGGACAATGAGGCCGAGGCGATTGCGATTGCGCGTGAGGTTGTTGAAACCTGGACACCACATGAAAAGGCGATAACCGAACGCCGACCGGTGGAAGAGCCCTATTATGACCCCCAGGAGCTCTACGGCATCATCCCCGACGACATCAAAAAACAGTTCGATATGAAGGAAGTGATTGCCCGGATCGTTGATGGCAGCCGCTTCCACGAATATCAGCCTGATTACGGCACCACGATCATTTGCGGCTTTGCCTATATTTGGGGCTTCAAGGTCGGCATCCTGGCCAACAATGGCGTGCTGTTTAATGACAGTTCCTTGAAGGGCGGGCCACTTCATTGAGCTGTGCAACCAGAACAAGACGCCGATAGTGTTCTTGCAAAACATCACCGGCTTTATGGTGGGCAAGGATTATGAGGCCGCCGGCATCACCAAGGATGGCGCCAAGATGATCATGGCCCAGGCCTGTTCCGAGGTGCCGAAATTCACCGTCATCGTGAACGGCTCGTTCGGCGCGGGCAATTACGGCATGTGCGGTCGCGCCTATGATGGCCGTTTCCTGTTCATCTGGCCGCAAGGGCAAATCTCGATCATGGGGGGCGAGCAGGCCGCCAAGACGCTGACGCAAGTGAAGCTGGCGCAATTGGCACGCGAGGGCAAAACGCTGTCGGATGAAGAGATCGCCGAGATCGAGGCGCCGATTGCCGCTGAATATGAAGCCAATGCGAGTGCTTACTATTCGACCAGCGAGATTTGGGATGACGGCATTATTGACCCGGCCGATACGCGCAATGCGCTCGGCATGGCGATTTCAGCCTCGCTCAACGCGCCGATCAATCCGCCCAATTACGGTATTTTCCGGTTCTAAAACAATGCAAGTCATCCCGGGGCGCTCCGAAGACCGAAGGGCGACGGAGGGAACCCGGGATCTGAACACAGAAAAAACACAGGCAAGACAAAACAAAATCAGATTCCGGGTTCGCATCACAGATGCGCCCCGGAATGACGTCTCTGGCAGGGGAGGCCACACATGTACGATTTGAACCTTGAAACCGCCCATTTTCCGGCTTTGGAAATTGGCGAAATCCGCGACACGACGGTGGGCGATCTGCTGCGCGAAGCCGCAGATCGCGCACCCGACCGCATCGCGCTTAAAGAAATGAATCTTGAAGGCAAGATCGACCGGGGCTGGACTTACGCCGAATTGCTGGCGGATTCCGAGCGGCTGGCACGCGCTTTGTTGAGCCGTCACAAGCCGGGCGAGCGCATCGCGGTGTGGTCGTACAACAATCCTGAATGGGTGTTGCTTGAGATGGCCGCCGGGTTGGCGGGGCTGACGCTTGTGACCGTCAATCCAAGCTTCCAGCCGCGCGAGGTGAAATTCGTGCTCGAACAATCACGCTCGGTCGCGCTCTACGCCGTTGAAAGTTATCGCGGCAATAATATGGGTGATACGGCGCGCGCTTTGGCGGCTGAAATTCCGGCCATTCGCGATCACATCGATATGCTCGACCATGACGCACTGTTTGCCGGGGCCGATGACGGCGCAGACCTGCCCAGCGTCGATCCGATGGACGCCGCGCAAATCCAGTACACGTCCGGCACCACGGGCTTTCCGAAGGGCGCGGTGCTGCATCATCGCGGGCTGACCAATAATGCCTTCCTGCATCATGACCGCTTCGGCTTCCGCGAAGGCGATGTCTATATCAATTTCATGCCCATGTTTCACACCGGCGGCTGTGGGGTCGGCGCGCTTGGCACATTGTCGAAAGCGGGCACCATGATTGTGGTTGCGATCTTTGATCCCGGCGCGGTCAATGCGGTGATTGAAGCCGAAAAAGTCACACATTTTTTGGGCGTCCCCACCATGCTGGTCGGCATGCTGGAGGCGAACAAGGCCAGGCCGAGCGATTTGAGCTCGGTGCGCGGGATTACATCGGGCGGCTCCATGGTGGCGCCTGAACTGGTCAAGCAGGTACAGGCCGTGTTTGGCTGCAATGTTCAGATCATCTACGGGCAAACCGAATGTTGTCCGCTGCTCACCATGGTGTGGGGCGATGACAGTCTGGAAGATGCGACCCAGACGGTCGGCCAGCCGGTGCCGCATACCGAGATGGCGATCCTTGATACCGAAACCAATCAGGTCAAAGCGATTGGCGAGATTGGCGAGATTTGCGCGCGCGGCTATATGAAGATGCTCGGCTACAATGACAATCCCGAGGCGACCGGCAAATGCATTGATGCCGAGGGCTGGCTGCATACAGGCGATCTGGGCACCATGGATGCCCGCGGTTATGTCAAAGTCACCGGCCGGGTCAAAGAGATGATCATCCGGGGCGGGGAGAACCTGTTCCCCGCCGAGATCGAAAACGCCATGCTGGAACATCCCAACGTGGCTGAGGTTGCCGTTGTGGGCGTGCCGGACGACAAATGGGGCGAAATCGTCGCCTGCTTCATCCGGGCTGAGGGCGGCAAGCCTGAAAAAGCCGATCTGGTCGCCCATTGCCGCGAACGGCTGAGCCCGCAAAAGACCCCCGCGCACTGGGTCTATGTCAGCGAATGGCCGCTGACCGGCTCAGGCAAAATCCAGAAATTCGTTCTGCGCGACCAGTTTGTCGAAGGGCAGCACGTGTCGCTCGACTAAACCGTCATTCCGGTTTGCACAGGCGCGCAAGACCGGAATCTGATGGTGAGGTGTTCCATACTGACAGCCGGTGGCAGATTCCGGCATTCAGCTCAGCGGAGGTCAGGAGAGTATGAGGAAATCGGCATCGCTCAGGTCAGCGGCGCGATAGTTTTCAAGCGTGATGGTGACGTTCGCGGCGGTTATGACCGTGTCGCCCCCGGCCTGCTCGATGGATAGCGGCGCGGCGTCCAGCGCGATCACATCGGTGCCCTGGCTGTGATGATTAAAGTCGGTAATCGTGTCGTGGCCCAGATCGTCGCCCTCAAAGAGAAACAGGTCAGAGCCGTTTCCACCTGACAGCACATCATTGCCGAGCCCGCCCTCAAGCGTGTCGTCGCCCACGCCGCCCATCAGCGTGTCATCGCCGCCATTGCCGATCAGATCATCGTCGCGCGCGCCGCCATGCAGCAAGTCGGCACCCTGGCCGCCAAACAGATCATCATCGCCATCAAGCCCGAACAGGGCGCCCGATCCTGTGAGGCTGTCAACACCGGCGCTGCCTTCAGTATGGGTGTCATAGCTGATCTTGCGTGCGCCCAGCAGCCGGAACAGCTAGTTGCGCACTGGCGTGAGCGCGCCGCTATTGACGGCATAGGTGCTGCCCGACGGGATGAGGTCAAATCCGGTAAACGCCTCGATATAATGGTCCAGGCTTTCAAGGGCACCGGTTACCAGTTCAAGCGGTTCGGGAATATCGGGAAGGGCGTTGAAGCTGATCCGTTCAATGCCATGCAGCTCATCAACACCGTCGGTGCCGGTTTCATCATGGGTGATGATTGTGCCGTCCGACAGGCGCTAAACCGCATAGTCGCTCGATTTGCCAGTCAGCAACACTTCATCGCGGCCTTCACCGCCGCGCACCACATCATTGCCCCGGGTGACATGGAAGGTGTCATTGCCAGCATAGCCTTCCATGAAATCATCCCCGAAGGCATCGGCGATCTTGTCGTCATGGCGGGTGCCCAGCAAGAAGGCCTGTTCGCCCACATGGTCGGTCTCGGCGGTTTTGCGGTCATGCACCCAGGCATAGGTGGCGGTGAACTCATCCAGAACTGACACGACAATCACGCTGTCGAGTTCCATCATGGCATAGAACTCTGAACCCATGATCGTGTCGAAGGGGCGCGTGAAAGTGTTGATAAGGTGGGTGCCGCCAAGCGTTGCGGGGTTGAAGAAGCCGTCGGTCAGATTGGCGCCGTAAAAGGCAAAGGGCCAGTCATAGAGCACGAGGTGATGGGTGCCGTTGGAGGGCGCGTAGTCGCCCTCGCCATACAGCATGGTCAGCACACGTTCAAAATTATTGTTGTCGGGTCCGCCGCTGGCATACATGGCCGCATCATTCTCAAATCCGATATGGATCAAGCCTTCGGTTTCGTAGGGAACGACATTGGAAAAGGCGATGAAATCGGCGTCCGAGAAAAACCCGCCAAACTTGTCGTCCTTGGACTGGGCTGCGTTGGATGTAATGCCCGCACCCATGGAATAGCCGGTGACGATAACGTCTTCACCCGTCAGCCCGTTTGCGGCGGCAGTGTTCATCACCGCCTCGAACAGATAGTCGAACTTGTTGTCGAGATTGTGCTTGCCCATCTGGGCAATGTCGAACAGCACATCGCCGGGTGAATTCATGCCTGAGAAGCTCGCGGCTAGGCCGATCAGGTTGCCGGCGTCATCAAACTCGCCAAACACCAGGCCTTGTGCGCCAAAGACCAAAGCGGGGTTGCCCGCGCCATAGTAAAAGCCGACCGGATCGAGCCTGCTTTGGGACAGCCCGATTTCTTCGGGGGTGAGTTCGCGCCAGCCCTCGGGCGGGTCAATGACCGACCGTCCGGCTGTGGAGGCGCTCATCATCCGGATGAAGGGCGTCATGGAAAACTGGTCCGACACGATCGTGCCGTAATCATTCGACTTCATCGATGTGAGTGCAGCGATATCAAACGCTTCACGGATGGTTTCGCGGGCATCTTCGCCGCGCAGATCGAAAATCGGCATGAGTTGCTCTCCCCAAAGCGTGGCGGCGTGTTGAGCCATCCCTTATTTACATGCAGTACGTACTGCAAATATAATTCTTGATCAAGCTGAATCTCTCAGGCAAGTTGCAATCATGAGCGAAGTGGCGGAAATCAGCGGAAAAACAGCGGGGTCAGAGCGGGCGCAGGCAGGCCGACCGCAGCCGCGAAATGCGCGCCCGCCTGATCGAGGCGACCATGGAATGCCTGCTTGAGGTTGGCTATTCCGATCTGTCGATTTCCAAAATCGTGGCCCGGGCGGGCGTGTCGCGCGGCGCGCATCTGCATCATTTTGAATCGAAAGACGCGCTGATCCTGGCTGCCACCGAGGCGCTGTTTGACCGTATGGCCGAGCGGACCGCCCAAACGCTGGGGGCGCCGCTTGCGGGGGGCGCGCTGAGTGTGCGGGTGATTATTGAGCGATTGTGGAACGGCGTGATCCTCAGCCCCCGAGGCGCAGATTTATATCGAATTGCTGATGGCTTCGCGCACAGATCCTGCACTTGCCAGTCTGATCTCCAGGCTGACACCCAAGATGACGCAAATCTATGTCGATCTGGGGCAGCATTTTCTGGCCGTCAAGCCCGGCTCGCCGCTTGATGTGGCGCAGTTGGTCCAGCTCACCCGCGCCCTGTTGCGCGGCATGTTGCTGGAGGTTCCCGCGCTGGGCGGTGATGCCCGAACGCTGCCCGAAATCGAAATGTGGATTGCGCTGCTGGAACAGCATCTCGAAACAAAAAAATAGGGCGCCCTGTGACGGGCGCCCTTCCTTCGCGGAGCGATGATCCCTCAAGCGGGTTCGCTTGGGATCACTTATCGCCTTTGGCGAGCGCCCCCATGATCATCTTGGTGTAGCGGTCCGAGTAGGGCGGGAAGTTGATCGCCATATCGCGCAGACGGTCCAGCGGCTGGACCATCAGGGCGCGCGCATTCGACATTTCCTGGAAGCCGCGGAAGCCGCCCATCCGGCCCATGCCCGACGACCCCACGCCGCCAAAGGGCAGGTTGGGATTGGTGCCTGACTGGATGCAATTGTGGTTGAGCACGGTAGAACCGGCCGAAGTGTGATTGACGAACCAGTCCATATTGTCCCGGTTGGTGCCATAGACATAAAGCGCCAGCGGCTTGCCGCGCCCCTCGACGATATTTATCACCTCATCGCGATTGTCATAGGCCATGACGGGCAGGACCGGGCCGAAGATTTCTTCGTTCATGCAGCGCATGTCTTCGGTGACGCCTGACAGGATGGTCGGCGCGATATAGCGGGTGGCGGGATCACGGTCGCCGCCCAGTTCGATCTTGGCGCCTTTTTCAACCGCATCGTCGATCAACGCGCACACCCGGTTGTAATGGGTGTCATTGATCAGCCGGGCAAATTCGGGCGATTTATCGAAGCCCTTGCCGTCGGGATTGTACATGGCATGGGTGGCGTCGATCAGCGCGGGGATCATGGTCTGCTCAAGCTTTTTGGGTACCAGCGCATAATCACACGCGACACACATTTGACCGGCATTGGCGAGCCGGCCCCAGGTGATCTTTTTCGCGGCGTTTTCGACATTCACGCTTTCATCAATAATGGCGGGGGACTTGCCGCCCATCTCCAACGTGACGGAGGCAAAATGCGCGGCCGCCTTTTCCATGACGATCCGGCCGACCCGGTGGCCGCCGGTGAAATAGATATGGTCGAACTTTTCTTCCAGCAGCGCCTGGGCAACTTCAGGCCCGCCTTCAATGACGGCGAACTCATCGCGGGGGAAGATCTCTTCAATGATTTCGCGCAGCACGGTGGCCGAGAAGGGCGCCAGTTCGGAGGGCTTGAGCACACAGGCATTGCCCGCTGCAATCGCGGGCAAAAGCGGGTAAAGACCGATGACGGCCGGGGCGTTCCAGGTCGACAGGTTCAACACCACGCCTTTGGGCTCATAAAGGATGTAGCTTTTCTTGCCCATTGAGGCGAGCGAGCCTTTGACCTTTTGCGGGCCAAGCCATTTCTTGACGTTCTTGACGAAAAATTTGCGTTCCATGTCGAGCATCATCAGCTCGGCGGCGACGTCCATATCGCATGTGCCGCGTTCCTGATGGCTGGCTTGGTACAGACGCTCACGATTGGCGAGCACGGCATCTACGAGTTTATTGATGCGCGCGACGCGGTCGGCGGCGCTGCTGGCTTTCAGCGTGGGGGCTTTTTTGCGCAGGCCCTCCAGGATGGCGGGAATGTCGGTTACGGTTGCAGGCTGAGCATTCATGGTTATTTCGCCTTTGTCGGGATTTTGAACTGGCCGCGCACGAGGCTTTCAAGCGCGCCTTCGGTCAGCAGACGCAAGGGCTTCATCGCGTTCACATCTTTGCCGACCAGATAGCTCGGCTTGAGTTTTTTCTTCTCGGCGATCTTGAGCACTTCGTCGGTCAGATATTCGGGGTCATTGCCGGATTTCTCAAGCATGTCGGGCAGCACCTTCATGATCGTGTCGCCCAGCACCGGCTCATAAACCGCGCGTATGGCTTCTGGAACCTTGGCGAAGACCTGCTTGGTGGTTTCATGGCTGTTGGCGGTCATGGCGGTTTTCACGCCACCGGGGAAAATCGCGGTGGCTTGAACACCAAAGGCGGCAAGTTCATGGCGCAGCGTGCCGGTCATGCCGTAAACTGCATGCTTGGACATGTTGTAGGCGCCCGCGCCGGGAGGGTTCACAACAACCGCGCCCGATCCGAAATTGATCATCTTGGCGTCAGGCGCTGCTTTGCGCAGATAAGGCAGGAAGGCCTGGGCAATGCGCACCTGACCCCAGGTATTGATCTCGAACATGCGTTTGGCGGCTTCAATATCAAAGCCTTCCACAACGCCCTGGCCCATATTGGCGATGCCGGCATTGTTGATGACGAGGTTGAGGCCCTGGCCGTCGAGGATCGAGGCAATCTGCTGTTCAGACTGGCGCACCGAATGGTCGTCGGACACGTCTTGCTCGATGGCGTGCAGCGACACACCATCCAGAAGCGCTGACACATCGGCACCGGGCAGAACGCCGGCAAACACCGTCCAGCCCTTCTGGGCCAGCTTGCGCGCCATCAACCGGCCCATGCCTTCGACAGCGCCGGTCACCAAAGCGGTTTTCGTCATAATCGTCCCCCTCACATTTTTTGAGCCCGGATTCAATTTCCAGGGCCCGGAGCCGCCATTCCGAGGCGGCCCACAATGGTGAAACTGCGTCATTTTCGCCGCTTTTCCGCCGAAATGGGGGGAATCGCTGAGAAAATTGACTTGGGCCGCCAAACAGCCCATTGATGTTCGGTGTCCATCTTGTATAAGAATTGAAGCCAGATTCAAAGAATATCTCGAATGCGGGTTTTGGGTTGTATCAAGCGCCTGACCGGCGCCAACCGCAAGCAAGATGCGGGCCGGTCAAAACAGGGCGCGATCCTGAAAAGTGGGGAGGCCAGTTTGGTGAATTTCCGTCAGGCACTGTTGGTGTCATGCGCGTGCGTTGCTTTGGGCACCGCGCCTGTGTTTGCGCAAGAAGATGCGGCCGATCCGCTGGATTTTCTGACCGAAGAGGCCCCGGCTGAAGCGACGGCAGAGGCGGCGCCCGCTGATGAGCCCGCCACCGCGGACGAGCCTGCCGCGCAACCCGCTGTTCAGGCTGAAACCGAAACCTCTTCTGAGCCTGAGGCGGCCAGCGATGCGCAGCTTGATGCCGCAGCACTTGAGCCGCCGCGTGAACGGTCTGGTCCGCGGGTTGACGAGATTTTCGTGACGGCTGAAAAGCGCGAAGAAAGCCTGCAGGATGTTCCCGTCTCGATCGTCGCGCTGCCCAAAGAACAGCTTGAATATCGCGGCATTGATGAACTGAAAGACTTCGCCAACAATATCCCGAACGTCTCGGTGAACCAGTTCACCGGGTCTGCCGATACGATCCGGCTGTTCATCCGGGGCTTGGGTCAAAACTCGGTTGAGCCGACCCAGGATCCCTCGGTCGCGCTTTATATTGATGGCGTTTATATCGGCTCCAGCTTCGGGACGGGCTTTGAGCTTGTGGATCTCGAACGGGTCGAGGTTCTGCGCGGTCCGCAAGGCACGCTGTATGGCCGGAACGCGACCGGTGGTGCGATCAACATGATCACCGCGCGGCCAACGCCGGGCGAATGGGGCTTTTCACAAAGCTTCACCGTGGGCAATTTTGATGCGTTCAAGTCCAAAACCAATGTGAACATTCCCGTTGGTCAAAGTGCGGGCATCAAACTGTCCTTCCTGCGCTCGGCCCGTGACGGCTTTGTCGAGAATATCGGCCAGGGACCTGACTTTGGTCTTGAAGACAGGCTGGGTGCACGCTTCGATTTCACCTGGGACGTCAATAATGACTTCCGTGTCGATATCGCCGCCGATTACTCGATCATCAAGGACAGCGCGCCTTATGAACAAGGCCGCGGCGGTCCCGGCGCCAATGGCTCGTTCACAGGCCCCGCGCTTGATCCGGTCGGCTTGAACCTCGGCCCGATCTTCCTGCCGCTGGTGCAGCCGCTGGGCAGCTATAATTATGTCGATCCGGTCCGTCAGGAGCGCAATGACGAAGGCACCGCCCTTCGCCCGTACAAAACCGGTGACAATGATGTGGCCGGTGCGGCGCTGACGCTGACATGGGATATCAATAGCGGACTGACCGCCAAGTCGATCACCGGTTTCCGCTATGTTGACCGCTCGAACTTTGGTGACTTCGCGCCCTATGCCGATGCCTCGATTGCCATCACGCTGCCGGGCCCGGTTGGCCAGGCGCTGACCAATCTTGGCCTGTCGATCCCCGTGCCGCTCGGCGGCGGTCCGATTGCCGACCAGGCCGATGTGACGAAAATCCATCAGTTCAGCCAGGAGATCCAGTTCCTGGGTGACACGGAATTGTGGGGCCAGCCCTTCCGCTATGTCGCCGGTGTCTATTATTACCAGGACGATATTTTCCAGGACGCGACCAACTCCACCACGCTGGAAGGACCGCGCAATCTCGATCAGACCAATGCGCAAAACAAGGCGGCTGCAATCTTTGCGCAGCTGACCTATACGCCGGGCTGGTTTGAGGATCGTTTGCACCTGACACTGGGTGGCCGGGGCTCGTGGGATGACCGCTATGCCAAGCGGATCAATGAAAACTCCTTCGGCTTTGCTGCTGTTGGCGGCTTTACCCCGCAAAACTGTCAGACATTCTCATTGCTGATCCAGTTCATCTCGACCAACACGCCGTGTGTTCCCACCGGTACGGTTGAGCCGAGCTTCTATGAAGGCACGTTCTACAATTTCAATCCTTCCGGTACGATCGAGTTCGACATCAATGATGTCACCAACATCTATGCCAAAGTGGTCACGGGGTACAAAACCGGCGGGACGGCCACCCGGTCGGCCAACCCGGAGAATTTCGGCGAAGGCTTCGATCCTGAAGAGCTGATCTCGTATGAGCTGGGCTTGAAAGGCCAGTTCATGGACCAGCGTCTGCAAATCAACTCAGCGGCCTTCTTCATGCAGATTGACGGGTTCCAGACCTCCATCCAGACCGGCGCGACGCCGGGTGACCGTGACTTTATCGGGCTGGACGGCACCAAGATTGCCGGTTTTGAAACCGATATTGTTTTTGCGATTACCGAATGGCTGTTCTTCCGCGGTTCGTACGGATATCTCTACACCAAGCTTGGTCAGACCGAAGTGACGACACGGGTGGATTCGGGTGAGTTGGTGACCTTTGAGCTGATTGACGAGCTGTCCTTTGCACCCCGGCAGTCTTTCTCGCTGACCTTTGATGCCTTCTTGCCGCTCAACAGCTGGCTCGATATGGCCGCCTATGTCGCCTACAATTTCAAAGGCGCGCAGCAAGGCTCGATCAACAAGGATGACAATGCCGAAGTTGGCAGCTCCGGCACGGTGGACCTCAATGTCAGCTTCATCACCAGCCGCATCTGGGGTGGCGGGGATCAGCAGCTCAAGGTCAATCTGTTTGTGAAAAACCTGTTTGATCTGGAATATGAAGTGACCGGCCTGTCGGCTTTCAAATTTGCCGGGCTGGATGAAACCGGCGTCTATGGCCCGCCGCGGACCTTCGGTCTGACCGCGACCTACGATTTCTAGGGTGGCAAAAACAATTACAATCAGGGCTCCTCTTTGAGGGGCCCTTTTTGTATGGATAGAGGATCGGTAAAGGAGCGCGCCATGATTTCGATCTATGTCACCTGTCACACCGGCGATGAAGCCCGCCGCATCGCTATGGCGCTGGTTCAAGCGCGGCTGATTGCCTGCGCCAATATCATCCCCGGTGTGCAGTCGGTTTATCGCTGGCGCGGGTCGATCGAAACCGAAACCGAAGTGGTGATGATCCTGAAGGCGCGTGATGCCGATTTCGACGAGATTTGTGTGGCGATCAAACGTCTGCATTCCAATGACGTGCCCTGCATCACCGTCTGGCCGGTTGAGCAGGCCTTGCCCGCCTATGCCGAGTGGGTCGAGAAGGAAACCGACCGGAGTGCCGCGGGTGAGTGATCTGCCGCTCAGCTGCTATATCCGCACGCTGAATGAAGAGGCGCGGATTGAGCGCGCGGTGCGCGATGCCTTCAAGGTCGCTTCGGAAGTCGTGATCGTGGATTGCGGCTCGACCGATCGCACCAAAGAACGGGCGGAGGCCCTGGGCGCGCGTGTCGTTCATCAAGACTGGCTGGGCAATGGCGGTCAGAAGCGCGCGGGCGAAGCGCTGTGCAGCCATGACTGGCTGCTTGATCTCGATGCTGATGAGTATGTCTCTGATGAGCTTGCGGCCAATATCAAGGCTGTATTTGCAGATGGCGCGCCGGCCTTGAGCGTCTATCAGCTCAAGCTTGTCACCGTGCCGCCCTACGGCAAGACCTGGTATGGATTTTCGACCGCCTGGCGATCCAAACTCTATGACCGGCGGGTGCACCGCATGCCTGATCACGGCATCTGGGATCAGCTGGAATTGCCAAAGCCGGTCAAACCCGGCCGCATTGACGGGGCGTTGTACCACGAATCCTTCTCCGGTATTGCCCAGCAGGCGCACAAGCTTAATCGCGGCTCCAGCGTGCGGGCGCGGGAGGCAAGGCTCAAATCCAAATGGTCTTTAACCCTGCGGGTGATTGGCGCCATGCCGGTCTATTTCGCCCGGCATTATTTCATCAAGGGCCTGTGGCGCGCGGGCGTCTATGGCTATGCAATTGCGTGGCTGGCCGCTTACGGCCGCTGGCTGCGTGACGTGAAAATGCTGGAAACCCATTATGCGCGCGAGCAGGGGCGAGAGCCTGAGCTTTAGGGCCGCCGGGCTGCTCACACCCCTTTCCCCCCTCTTTCATTTTTGATCCGCTTGGCCTACCAACCGCCCACACAGCATTTTAGGGGGCGAGATATGGAATTTGATGAGGTTGTGCAGGGGCGGCGCAGCATTCGGGGCTATAAGCCTGATCCCGTGCCGCGCAAACTGATTGAGGAAATTATCGGCCTGGCCATGCGCGCGCCATCCTCGATGAACACCCAGCCCTGGAACTTCACTATCGTTACGGGTGAGCCGCTTGACCGTATCCGGCAAGGCAACACTGAACGCAATCTGGCGGACATTCCTCATTCGCGGGAGTTCCGCATCGGCCAGCCCTTTGCCGGACAGCATCGCGACCGTCAGGTGGGTGTTGCCAAGCAATTGTTTGCCGCGATGGATATTGCGCGTGAGGACAAGGAAAAACGCCATGACTGGGTGATGCGCGGCTTTCGCCAGTTTGATGCGCCGGTCTGTGTGATCATCACCTTTGACCGGGTGCTCCAGGACAGCGACGACACGCCGTTTGACTGCGGCGCGGTGACAACCCTGCTGGTCAACGCCGCCTGGTCGCGCGGACTGGGGGCGGTGATCAACAGCCAGGGCATCATGCAGTCGCCGGTGGTGCGTGAACATGCCGGGATTGCAGAGGATCAGGTCATAATGAAGGCGGTTGCGCTGGGCTGGCCCGATGACAGTTTTCCCGCCAATGCGGTTGTGTCGACGCGCAAAAGCGTTGGAGAGGCCACCCGCTTTGTCGGCTTTGAAGAGGGCGCCTAGAACCGCACCGAGGGGCTGCATGGCGGTTGCGGCGGGTTTGGGCTATACTTGCGCAAACACGATGGGGAGTGTCGGGGCATGTTCAAACAATCAATGATAGCGGCCTGCGTGGCCCTTGGGGTTGCACTGAGCGGAACACAAGCCGCCATGGCGCAAGTGACACCGCAAACCGGACTGATTGATGTCAGGCCCGGACAGTGGGCGTATCAGGCCATCCGCAGCCTCAATGACCGCTATGGCTGCGTTGAGGGCTATCCCGAAGGCAAGGCCGCCTATCCGATGACACGCTTGGCGGCGGCGCTGATCGTGGCGCGCTGCCTGCGCAAGATTGATGATCTTTTGGGAGGCGCGCGCGAAATCCCTGAAGATGACTTGAACCGGCTGGGGGTTCTTGAGGCGGAGTTTGGCCGCGAGATGGGGCGGCTCAGCCCCGGGATTGATCCCCGTTCGGACGGCTTTGGCGCCTTGTTTGATCTGGGGCTGATCGGCCCGGACGGCGCGCAGCTGTTCACTGCCACCGACCCTGTGGCCAATCCGCGTGTGGGTGTGCTGTTCGCCCCTGCATCACAAGGCGATGATGACGCCTTGCGGCAATTGATTGCGCGCGAGCAATCGGTCGATCTGTTCGAGGTTGAAACCACCAATCGCGACACAGATACGCCCGATGGCGACACCGGTTCGGACCGCTTCTCCACATCGGTGGCGGGCGATCCTGACTTTGGCGGGTCCGGCATGCGCGATGACGTCGAGCTGGGCGGTCCGGTCATCCGCGACAAGGCTTACTTCTTTGTATCGATTGCCCCCAAACGCAGCTTCACCGGGTCCAACCACCGCGCCGAAGTGTCGGGCGGAGCTATCACTGCACAGGATTTCCGGCTGGAAAAAGGCGGGCTTGGCGTTGAGGGTGAGTTTGGCGTCGGCATCCCGTTGGGCGCGCGCGTGTGGTGCGAGCTTGGCGTGTTCGGCGAGTATTTCTCGGTTCAGTCCGACAAGGTCACCAATCGCGGCACCGGACCCTTTGCCGGCACATCGGCCCCGTTTGAAGGCTATGAGCGGACCTTTGGCGGTGGCGGCAAATTTGGTTTGCGCATCAAAGATATGTTCGGGCCCAAGACGGGCGGACCGGGCGTTGCGGTGCGGGTCGGGGTGCATCGCTCCAAACTGACCGACGACAATGGTCCGTTTGATCACAAAGCCACCGACATGACGCTTGATGCCGAAGGCTTTTACCGTTTGCCAATCCTTGAGGGGATTGCCATCCAGCCCGGCGTCATCTGGCAAACCTCGCCCACCAATGACGACAATACCGATGACGCCATCATCGGCGTACTGCGGACCACATTTACCTTCTAGACCTTTGTGAGCCCTGATGGTGAAGACAGATCTGCATGGAATTAATGCAGATCTGTTTGGCACAACACCCCTGTGAATTGGGGTTGAACATTTGACACTTTGGTTTTTTGTCAATCCCCTAAAAGGTTAGAACGTTAAAAATTATTCAACAAAAACAACAAGTTTCATATTATTAAAGTTTGCCCTGATCGAATCTGCGCTCTACCATGCCTCATCACAAAAATGTGTGGGGCGCATTGCGGGGCGGGGATCCTCATAGCGGCCGGCGCGACAGACGAGGGCATAGACCGGTCTGCTTAGCCAGGACTCCGGTTTGTGCATTTTGCAAAAAAATGCCTGACCGGAGTGAGGCTCATGACTGATCAGATCGACACCAGCACCGAACAAGATGAACTCAGCCAGCATGCCAGCGATTGCGGCTGTTCAATCTGCAATATTCGCGACGCAGAAAATGATGATGACACGCAAGGCCATGTAACCTTCGAAAACGGGTATGACACGCCGTTTGACGATCACATGGATGATCCTGATCTGGCCTATCAGCATGAACCCGACGGGGTGATCGATTTTGGTGCCACGCCACACAACAGTTTTACGACCGGGTCAGGCGATCAGAATATCGATGGCGTGCTGCGCGGCCGGGAATGGATTGATCATGAGCTGACCTATTCCTTTCCGTCTGTCTCGTCGGACTATTCCTCCGGCTATCCCGATGATGATGCCGCCACACCCGATATTCTGGCGACCTTTACCGCCTTTGATGCCCAACAGGAAGCCTCGGCCGAATACTGGATTGACTTGTATGCCAGCGTATCGGGTTTGAGCTTTGTTGAACTCGACGGCGCACCCGGCGCGCTGGATGAAGATCAGGAAGCGACCATCCGTTTCGCCAATTCGCAAGACCCCTCCACCGCCTATGGCTATTATCCCAATTCCACGGAAACCGGTGGTGACTTGTGGTTTGGGACAAGTGCTGGCGATGATCCTGATCTTGGCGATTATGACTGGCACACAATCGGTCACGAACTGGGCCATGGCCTTGGCCTGTCGCATGGTCATACCTCCGATGGCGGCTTTGGCGCGATGAACGCCAACCGGGATTCGATGGAATTCTCCATCATGACCTACCGGTCTTATGAGAATGATCCGCTGTTCGGCGGCTACTCCAACGCCAATGACGGTTATGCCCAGACGCTGATGATGTATGACATCGCGGCCATCCAGTTCATGTATGGCGCGAACTATTCCTACAATGCAGGCACCACCACCTACACAGTCGATATGACGACCGGCGAGATGTTCATCGATGGTGTCAGCCAGGGCGATCCGCTCGGCGATACGATTTTCCGCACCGTGTGGGATGGTGGCGGATCGAACGATCATTATGATTTCTCGAACCTGACCAACAATCTCGACATTGATCTGCGTCCCGGCTTCTGGGTTGACCTTGATGTCGGCGGCAATGACTCCCGCGCCGATCTGGGCGATAGCAATTGGAGCCGCGGCCACATCTTCAACGCGCTGACCTTTGGCGGCTCAAACGCCAGCCTGATTGAGAACGCCTCGGGCGGTTCGGGTGGCGACGACATTACCGGCAATGATGCCTCGAACGATCTGTGGGGCAATGGCGGCAATGACGACATCTATGGCGGCGAGGCCGTCGATTATCTCTATGGCGGCGACGGCATTGACTGGCTTTATGGCGGCAATGGCTCGGACAATCTGTATGGCTTTGACGCCACAAGCGGCGGTGCGGCCGGGTCGAACGACACTGACCGCTATTATGGCGGCGCGGGCAATGACTATCATTATGGCGGCATCGGCATTGACTATATGTATGGCGGTGACGGCAATGACGTCTTCTACGGCAATGAAGGCAATGACGGCATTTATGGCGGCGCAGGCGATGCCGACCTTGCGAGCTATTACTATGCGTCGGGCGCGGTGACCGTCAATCTCGCGACCGGCACGTCTTCGGGCCCCGACGGGTCCGACACGCTGTCGTCGATTGAGCGTGTCGGCGGATCGCTGAACTACAGCGACAGCCTGACCGGCGATGCCAACGACAATTCGCTCTACGGCTATGGCGGCGATGACAGCCTTTATGGCGCCGATGGCAATGATCTCGCCTATGCCGGGAGCGGTAATGATGAGGTCTATGGCGGGTCGGGCAATGACACGCTGTACGGCTATGGCGGCGACGACACGATTTATGGCGGTTCCGGCAATGACCTTGTCTATGGCGGCGATGATGATGACACGCTTTATGCCGGATTAGGCAATGACGAGCTTTATGGCGGCGCCGGCAATGACTGGATGAGCATCGACAATGGCTCGTCTGGTGACATTATGGATGGCGGGAGCGGGATTGATACCGGTGACTTCTCTTATTCTGCCACCGATTGGACGATTGATCTGGTGGCCGGCACGGGCAGCTTTGGCCTGACCATCTTGAACACGGAACATCTGGTCGGCGGGTCTGGCGATGACACCTTCACAGGTGATGGCTCCAACAATCTGCTTGAAGGCGGCGCGGGCAATGACACGCTTGATGGCGGCGCAGGCGTAGACGGCGCAGTCTATGAGAATGCGACCGGCGCGGTTGTGGTTGATCTGGGCACCGGTGTGGCCACCGGCCAGGGGACCGATACGCTGTCGAATATCGAGCAGGTCTATGGCTCCGATTTTGGCGACACGATGCGCTCCTCCACGGCCGGCCCTCAAAGCTTCTTTGGCGGCGATGGGAATGACACGTTTGAGCGGAACCACGGCACCGGCAGTTCCTATACGCATGGCTGGTTCGGCGGGGCGGGGACCGATACGCTGGTGACCACCCTGCTGTCGGGCGATCACACGATCGATCTTGCAGCGGGCAGAATCAAATATCTGGGGGCGGACCGCGATAGCCTGTCCTCGATCGAAAATGTCACTGTTAACTCGGCTGCTGACATTATCGGCAGCTCGGCGGCCAATGATCTGATTGGTTATGGCGTTCATAACAACGTCTTCTATGGCGGCAGCGGGGACGACCGGCTGTACGGCAATGGCGGCGATGATGAATTGTATGGCGGCAGCGGCCAAGACGAGATTTACGCAGGCGACGGCAATGATGTGATTGAAGGCGGGTTCACCGATGATCTGGTCTATGCCGGTACCGGCGATGACATCATCCGTATTCTCAATGGCGAATGGGTTGATGAAGTCTATGGCGGTGGCGGCGTCGACACGATTGATATGTCCGATTTCACCTATGACATTACCGCCGATATGGATGCGGGGACCTACACAACGTCTTTCGCCAGTGAAACCGGCAACACCTTTGCCACGGTTGAAATCTTTATTGCCGGTTCCGGCGATGATGATCTGACCTCGGGCGGGTTTGGCGAGATTTATGGCGGGGCGGGCAATGATTATGTTCGCGCGGGCCTGGGCTCGAACGAAACGCTGGATGGCGGAACGGGCACCGATACGCTCGATACAACCAGCTACAACGGAGATTATGACGTCAATCTGACGACCGGGGCGACGAACTTCCCGCCCGAGCTGTTCACCAATTTCGAAAATCTGATCATGGGTGGCGGCAATGACACGCTGACCGGCACTATCGGCAATAATGAGCTGTTCGGTGGCGCGGGCAATGACACGCTGATCGGGCTGGCTGGTGATGATCTGCTCAATGGCGGTATCGGCACTGACACGGCCGATTATTCAAGTGCATCAGGGCCGGTTTCGGCCAGCCTGGCGACCGGCACGGCCGATGATGGCGAGGGCGGCACCGATACTCTGGTGTCGATCGAACGCATCGTCGGCTCAAACTTCTCCGACACGCTGGAAAGCAGCAATGCCGGTCCGCAAACCTTTGAAGGCGGTGCGGGCGGCGACATCCTTGTGCGCAACCATGGCACCAGCTCAGGCTGGATGCATGTCTGGAACGGCGGGGCGGGCAATGATTTGCTGCAATCAAGCGGTTTGGCCTCGGGCCACACGATCGACCTTGACGCCGGTTTCATCTATTTCGGTGTGACCGCGCGGGAAGAGCTGATCAGCATTGAGCATGTCGAGGTCAATTCGGCTGCAACCGTCGTCGGCAATGGCGTCGCCAATATCATCCATGCCTATGGCGGCTTTGATAATGTGATCTATGGCGGCGATGGCGCGGGAACCGACGAGTTGTTCGGCGGCGACGGCAATGACACCATTTATGGTGGCGGCGGCGTTGACCTCACCTATGGCGGTGACGGGAATGATCTGTTCATCATTGAGGAAAATCACTGGGTCGATGAACTCTATGGCGGCACGGGCATTGATACGCTTGATATGTCCGGTCATTTCAGTGCTGTGACGTTCAACAATCTGACCGGCACCTACACCACCAGCTATGCTACGGAAGTTGGCAATACCCATTCATTCATCGAGAACTTTATCGGCTCCGCCCAGAATGACGACATCACCTCGAACGGTTCAGGTGAATATTATGGCGGCGCGGGCAATGATTATGTCCGCGCGGGCCTGGGCTCGGACGAAACGCTGGATGGCGGTGACGGCATCGACACGCTCGATACAACAAGCTGGAATGGTGATTACATCGTCAATCTGGCTACCGGTGCCACCAACTATCCGCCCGAGCTGTTCACCAATTTCGAAAATCTCATTTCCGGCGATGGCCATGACACGCTGACCGGCACCGACGGGGACAATGAAATTTTCGCCGGCGCCGGTGATGACATGGTCGATGGCGGCGACGGCGATGACCGCATCGCCGGACAAGAGGGCGATGACCAGATTGATGGCGGCGAAGGCTCCAACACCGCTTTGTTTGCGGGCAATATTGCCGATTATACCATTGTCGAGGCAGGCAATAGCGTGACCGTCACCGACACTGTCGGCACAGACGGCTCAGACACGCTGACCCGCATCCGCTTCCTTGAATTTGCCGATGGCACGATTGATGCGTTTGCCGGCCTCAGCCTGATCGGCACGCCCAATGTCGATACGCTGACCGGTGCGGGCGGTGATGACCAGATTGAGGGCCGGGAAGACAATGACCGGCTTTATGGCGAAAACGGCTTTGACACCATTCTGGGCGAAGCGGGTGAAGATCGCATCTATGGCGGCTCGGGCCATGACATGATCAATGGCGGCTCGGACTATGATCTGATCTTCGGCGGGCTCGGCGATGACCAGATTGAGGGCGAGCACGGCCAGGACCGGATCCTCGGCGATGGCGGCGACGACACCATCTATGGCGGCCTGTCGAACGACAATATCAACGGCAATGATGGTGATGACACCATCTATGGCGGTGATCAGAACGACATCCTTGTCGGCGATGCCGGCAATGATGAGCTGCATGGCGATGACGGTATCGACACGCTGCGCGGCCGGACAGGCAATGACACGCTTTATGGCGGGCTCGGCAATGACAATCTGACCGGCGAAGAAGGTGAAGACACCATCTATGGCGGCGACGGCGATGACGACATCAAGGGCAATGACGACAATGACATCGCCTATGGGGATGCCGGGGTCGACACGATTGATGGCGGCCTGGGCGATGACGAAGTCTATGGCGGCGACGGCAATGACCGTCTGTTCGGCAATGATGGCGACGACATGATCTATGGCGGCGCAGGCGATGAGCTTGTCTATGCCGGGGCCGGTGAAGACCGGATTGAAGGCGGCGCGGGCGAGGACTTCCTGCTCGGCGGTGCCGACAATGATCTGTTGTTCGGTGACGAAGATGATGACGCGCTGGTCGGCAATGATGGCGATGACACGCTGTATGGCGGCGACGGGTTTGACCGTCTGCGCGGGCATCTGGGCAATGACACGCTCTATGGCGGCCTGATTGGCGACTCGCTCACCGGCGAGGCGGGCAATGACATGCTCTATGGCGAGGAAGGCGACGACAATATCAAGGGCAATGACGGCGACGACATTGCCTGGGGTGGCGTCGGGGCCGATGCGATTGACGGCGGCGCCGATAATGACGTGCTGTTCGGCGGCGACGACAATGACAATCTGTTCGGCGTCTCGGGCAATGACTCGCTGTATGGCGGGCTTGGCGATGACCGGCTTTATGCGGGCTTACAGGATGACTTCCTCGATGGCGGCGAAGGCAATGACATTTTGCGCGGCGACTTTGGCGATGACACATTCATGGCCTCGCTGGGCGATGATCTGATCCTCGGCGATGATGGCTTTGACCTGGTCGATTATTCCAACGGAACGGCGGGCCTCAATGTCACGCTCAATGCCGGGGGCTCGACCCAGTTCATTGCCGGGGCGGGGCTTGGCACCCACCGCATCACCTCGATTGAAGGCCTCATCGCGTCTGACTTTGACTCGGTTCTGACCGGCAATGAGCTCGACAACTGGCTGCAAGGCGGATTGGGGAATGATGAGCTTTATGGCGGGCTGGGTGATGACACCCTTGTCGCTACGAAAGGGTCCGATGTTCTGGATGGCGGCGATGGTTTTGACCGCATCTTCACCGATGGTCAGGCATTCACCAACACGCTGGCCGCGGCCAACGGCTTCGCCAGCGATTGGGAATGGCTCGATGTCGAAGGCAGTGGCGGAACGAGCGTGCTGACGATCGACGCAGCCGCTGACATTGGCGTGTCGAACAGCGGCAATGAGCTTGTGTTCACCGGTGATGCCGGTGATCAGGCGGTGCTGACCGGCACGGGTCTCGTGGCGGGGGCCAGCGGCGTTGATCATCTGGGCGATGGCCGTCTGTTCGACAGCTATACCGACGGCACCTACACGCTGTGGGCCGAACAGGACATCACCGTGGTGATCTAAGTCCACCATTCGTGCAAAAAACAACAGAGGCGCGGCTGAGCAATCAGCGGCGCCTCTTGTGTTTTGAATGGCGCGTCACCAGTATGACATTTCAATTATTGTAAAGCCTTTAGGCTTTTCCGGGGGGCAGTATGAGCTTTGAAATTCACGTCTTCGGACCGTCTGACAATCCGCACAGCGATGATCACGACACGTTCGCACAGCCTTATCAGCGGGCGGAGGGGGGTGATCCGGCATTGCCGCAAAGCGGGGTCGCCGATGAAGCCGACCGCGCATTTGACTGGGGGGGCGACGGAGGCCGTGTTGTTCACCCAAGGCTCAGGCGATCAGAATATTGATGGTCAGCTCTATGGCAGCAAATGGGCCAACACGACGCTGAGCTTTTCGTTTCTTGATGATGTGTCGGACCTCAGCCCCGGCTATCGCGATGCTATGCCCGGGACACCGGATCTGAAATCAACCTTCTCAACCTTCAGCGCCGATCAGGAGCAGGCGGCCTATTACTGGGTTGATGAGTTTGCGAGCGTGTCGGGATTGCGCTTTGTCGAACTGGACGGTGCCGATGATGCTTTGGACGCCGACCGCGAATCCACGCTGCGCTTTTACAACAGCGATGATCCTGACGGCGCTTACGCCTATTTCCCCAATAGCGGCGAGTTGGGCGGTGATCTGGTATTCGGCCCCACAGTGGGCCGCGACCCTGATCTTGGCGATTATGACTGGCGCGGCATCGGTCATGAACTGGGCCACGCTGTCGGGTTGAGCCATGGCCATGAGGCGCAGAACGGATTTGGCACGATGGAGTTTGACCGGGATTCGGTTGAGTTTTCCATCATGACCTACCGTTCCATCATTGGCGGGGCTCCGATCCCGGGGGGCTCGGGGGAAGGATCAAGCCCGCAAACCTTGATGATGTATGACATTGCCGCGCTGCAGTTCCTCTATGGTGCGAATTTCAGCCACAATAGCGGCAACACTGTCTATAGCGCCGACCCTGATACGGGCGAGTTTTTCGTCAATGCGGTGAGCCAGGGCCTGCCGGTGCAAACCGAACAGCCCTTTGCGCAAGGCAAGCTGTTCCGCACGGTATGGGACGGCGATGGCGATGATGATTTGTACGATTTCTCGAACTTCACCACCGATATGATCATTGATCTGCGGCCCGGCCGGTGGGTCGATCTGGATCGGGACGGCAATGCGTTGCGCGCCAATCTGGAAGGCGATGAATTTGCCCGCGGCCATATATTCAATGCGCTGCAATTTGAAGGATCGGCCCGGTCGCTGATTGAGAATGCCGTGGCGGGAACCGGCGATGATGCGCTGGGTGGAAACCAGGCCGCCAATGATCTTTACGGCAATGACGGCAGGGATTTTATATTCGGGCTGGACGGCAATGACGCTTTGTTTGGCGGTTCGGGCAATGACGGACTGTTCGGCGGATTGGGGGATGATCGCCTGTTTGGCGGCGCGGGCGATGATTACCTCGAGACCGAAGAGGGCAGCGACACGGCGGTGTTGAGCGGCAATCGTGCCGAATACGCTGTGACCCGGCAAGGCGATGAAGTCAGCGTCAGCCATCTGTTTGGCGGTGGTGACGGCACCGATACGCTGCGCCGTGTCCGTTTCATCGAATTCGCCGACATGACGATCAAGGCCTATGAGGAACGGACGGTTGATGGCTCCCCCTTTGCAGACATTTTGCGCGGCGGCCTTGGGGACGACACGATCACGGCGGGCCTGGGGGATGACCGGATCATTGCTGGAGAAGGCTTTGACTGGATTGAAGCGGGGTGGGGGGATGACGTCGTCTATGCCGGAATTGGGGGCGACACCGTATGGGGCAATCGCGGTTCTGATGTCCTGGTGGGTGGTTCAGGTGACGACACGCTTCATGGTGAGAAAGGCGATGATACGGTGCGCGGTCAGGACGGCACCGATCTGCTTTTCGGCGGGGATGGCGCCGATGATATGGCAGGCGGCGCAGGCGACGACACGCTTTATGGCGGTGATGATGATGATCGGCTGCAAGGTGAGGCCGGTGCCGACACTCTCAGCGGTGAGGATGGCGACGATACGCTGATCGGTCAGGACGGCGATGATATTCTGGAAGGCGGCGCAGGCGACGACCGCGCCTATGGCGGCGCCGGTGATGACATGCTGTCTGGCGATGCGGGGCTGGATTATCTCGTCGGCGGCGAAGGCGATGACCGGATTTATGGTGGCCACGATGACGACACGCTGAAGGGGTATGGCGATGATGATCTTTTGTTCGGAGGTGAGGGCGCTGATGTTTTGAGCGGCGGCGCGGGTGACGACACTGCCTATGGCGAAGAAGGCGATGACCGCATCTATGGCGATGGAGGTGCCGACACGCTTTTTGGCGGGCTGGGTGATGATGTGCTTTACGCCGGCACGGGGGATGACTGGCTCGATGGCGGTGAGGGGGGCGACATTCTGCGGGGCCGGGCCGGAGATGACTGGATCATTGGCGGGCCTGGCGATGACCGGATCATCGGCGATGAGGGCCGGGACATTGTCGATTATTCCGCCGGCATCGCGCCGCTTGTCGTTGCGCTATCGGGCACCACGCAGTTCATTGACGGCGCGGGGCTGGGGATAGACCGGATTTCGTCGGTAGAGGGCTTTGTGGCCCCCGACTTTGCCTCCCACATCATCGGCGATGGCGCCGATAATTGGTTTAAAGGCGGGGCCGGAAATGACAGGCTTGATGGCGCGGACGGAAATGACACGCTGGTCGCTTCAAGCGGGGCCGACACGCTTGTCGGCGGGTCCGGCCTTGATATCGCCGATTATTCGGGCGGCATCGCCCCCCTTATCGTTACCCTCACCGGCAGCCCGCAGATCATTGACGGGGCGGGCCTGGGCATGGACACGCTTGAAGGGATTGAAGGTCTGATCGCGCCTGATTTTGATTCCGAGCTGACCGGCGATGCGGGCAACAACTGGCTGCAGGGCGGCGCGGGCAATGATCTTTTGTTCGGCGGTGATGGTGATGACATTCTGGTTACATCGGCAGGCGGTGACCAGCTTGATGGCGGCGCAGGGCTCGACACTATCCTTGTGACCGAACAGGGCTTTGTCGAGACGCTGACCACGCTGAACACCATCTGGCATGAGTATGAGCATATCGATCTGAGCGATGGGCTGGGATTTGATTTCCTGTTTATCAATGCGCTGTCGGAAATCGCCGATGCCTCAAGCACGATTGATACGCTGGCCATCTCGGGCGAAGCGGGAGACACTGTGATTGCAAACGGGCTGGGGCTCGTGGCGGGCCTGGCCGGTGTTGAGCTGTTCGGTGATGGCCGCCTGTATGACAGCTATGCCGCCGGCTCTGTGATGGTGTGGATTGAAGATGAGGTTGGGGCTGTTGTTTAACAAAGCCGTCAAATTATGGTGCTGGCTGAGGGATTCGAACCCCCGACCCCCTGATTACAAATCAGGTGCTCTACCAACTGAGCTAAGCCAGCATCAAGCAAGGCCGGGACACTATGGCGAAACGCCCCCCGCTTGCAAGCGCCAACATGACGCCTTTTGCGGACAAAGACAAAGGGCCGGACAGCTGTCCGGCCCTTGCCGTTTTCAGGTCAAGCCTGCTGGCTTATGAGGTGTGGGCGTCCATCTCGGCTTCAAGCTTGATGATCGCTTCAACCATGGCGTCACGGCTGTCATCCCAGACTTCTTCACCGGCATCCTTGACGTCGCTCATCGCTTCCTTGGCGTCCTCCAGCGCGTCATTGAATGCGGCGCGTTCTTCTTCAGTCGCAACCTTGGCCCATTCCTGGGTGTCGCTTGAAAAGGCGGCGAACTGGTCCATGCGGGTTTCGGCCCAGCGTTCAAAATCAGACTTCTGATCAAACCTGGCCTTGGCCGCGATATCGGTATCGGCCTTTTCGGTCAGCGCCGGATTAGCCGTGGCGCGGGTTTCAGCAGCGGCTGTCAGGTCGCCGTCGGGCAGTTTTTCAGGATCAGCAGTGTTGCTGACATCGCTGCGGGCGGGGGCTTCAAACCCCTCCATGGATGGGCTGGTCGATTGCATCGAACCCGGCAAATGCGGGTTGGCGTGGCCCATGCCGTTGGCCTCACCCATGCCCGAAGCAGTTCCGGCGGGGCCTGCAATGGCCCCGGCGCCGCCGGCGGTGCCGGTTGCGTTGACCTGCGCCACAACCGGCGCGGTGGTGGCCATCATCAGGGCAGCAATTGTAGCGGATGCCGTCAAACGTTTCATGGAAACCTCCTTTGTCTGCGTCAACCATGGAGGAAACGACCAAGACGCGGTGATGTTCCGCACGCAAGGTCATTTTTTACCCGGTTGTGCAGCGCACGAGGGGTCAGCCTTACACGATCATGAAATCCGCAATGGTGATGTCAGCCGCCGTCAGCCCGGCAATGAAGAAACCGCCGGTGGTGATGTTGGTTTGCGCCAGCGTTTCGGCGACCGTTGAATTGGGCGTGAACTCAACCCCCACACCCATGGAGCCGTTGGGCAAGGTTGTGTCGGTGATCTCGAGATCAGCGAAAGTCAGGTTTGACAGCACAATCAGATCGACCCCGTCTTCAAAATCGGCAATCACATCGACCCCGTCGCCGGTTTCGCGGTGGGGGTCATATATCTGGATGAACAGATCCTGTGCACCATCGGTGCCCCCGCCATACAGATAATCCAGGCCAAGCCCGCCCGAGATGACATCAGCACCCGCGCCACCCAGAATGATATCGTCGCCAAGGCCGCCATCGAGCGTGTCATTGCCGTCATTGCCCTGCAAAATGTCGTTGCCCAGCCCGCCAAGCACAATGTCATCGCCTGCTTCCCCGGCCATGTCGTCATCGCCGCCGCCGCCGGTCAAGCTGTCATTATCGGCCCCGCCGCGCATAAGGTCAGCGCCCAGCCCGCCATACAGAATATCCTCGCCCGCATCGCCGCGGATCAGGTCATCGCCATCTTCGCCGAACAGCATGTCATTGCCGTCGCCGCCATCAACCAGGTCGGCACCAAGCCCGCCATAGATGGTGTCATCGCCAACCCCGCCAAAGGCATCATCATTGCCCGATCCGCCATAGAGCATGTCATTGTTGGTCCGGCCATCCAGCGTGTCATTGCCGGTGCCGCCAAACAGCGTGTCTTCACCGGCATTGCCGCGCACTGTGTCGTCGCCCGCGCCGCCGACCACGATATCGGCACCATCCTGCCCGGCCAGATCATCGGCGTCATCGCCGCCGAACAGCACATCATTGCCGACCTCGCCGCGCAGCACATCAGCGCCCGCGCCGCCAAACAGCTCATCATTGCCGACGCGGCCATTGAGCCGGTCCGCGCCTTCAAGGCCCGCCAGAATATCGGCGCCCGATCCGCCATACACATTGTCATCGCCGGTGCCGCCTTGCTGCGGAACCCGGCCATCGGCGGGATCAACCGTGATTGTCACCGCTTTGATTTCGCGCGTTGTCAGCGTCTCGATGGTGACGTCGATCTGATAGGTGCCCGGTGCAGTGGCAAACGGATTGGCGAAAGAGACAAAGCCGCTGTCCGCGTCGATCTCGAACAGCGCGGCATCGGTGCCCGCAAGGCTGTACTGGCCTGCAAACGCAAAGCTTGAGCCGACCCGGCCCACCGCCCCTGTATTGGCCGGGCCAGACAGTGTGCCGGTGCTCGCCAGATTGATCTTGTCGGTAACGCTGAGCGGGCTCATGCCGTCAAGCAGCAGGCTTTCGATTGTGCCGCCGCCGGTAAAGTCTGTGATGATGACCGACTGGTCGTTCATCGGATTGAGGCGGGTGACGACAAGATCGGAACCATCGAGGTCAAAGGCGAAATCGCCCAGGCCGGCCCCTGCGCCGAATTGCAGCGTGTCGGTGCCTTCGCCGGATGTTTCGGTAATCCGGCTGCCGGGCTGAAAGCGAGCGACATCAAAGGCATAAATGTCATTGTCGAGCCCGCCCATAAAATGATCGCGGAAACCCGTGCTGAGCAGAATATCCTTATTGTCCTGGCCGGCGATCGTGACGGTGACGGTTGCGGTGTCGCCGCCGGTGATCGTGTAGGTGAAGCTGTCTGTCGTTTGCGTGTCAATCGCGCCGGAGCCTACAAAAGGCACGCTTTCAAAGCCGCCGGAAGGATCATAACTAAAGGTGCCATCGGCGTTGAGGGTCAGGCTGGCGCCTGAGGGCAGGGTGATCGGCACGCCCACATCGGCAGCCTCGCCATTGACATGGGTGACATCGAACGGATCGCCATTAATGTCGCTGTCAGCGCCCGATCCATTGTCATTATGGACATTGAGGCCCGCGCCAATCGCTACCGTATCGTCGGTCGCAAAGGCGTCATCCTCGGCGTTGGCGGGCAGGTCGGGCAAATCGCTGATTTGAACAAGACTGTCTTCAGTGCCGATCCTGTTTCCGATCCGGTAGGTGCCGGTATCATCGTCGGTGACGGCGCGGCCGCGCAGATCAGGCAGGGCAAAGGTGGTGCGGCCATCGCCGCCATAAATTGTGCCAAACAGCGAGAACAGGGCGCTGAATTGGCTGATCGAGAGCAATTGGCCATCGGCCGACAGCACATTGCCATAACCGGTGTCGTCGCCCGCCCACATCACGATTTCGCCCAGAACAAGATCGCTGCCGTTGAGCGACTGGACCGGTGCATCGCCTTCTGTGTTGGCGTTGCGCGAGGGGTAGATGCCGTAAAGCACGACGCCGAAATTGAGACCCAGCGAGGGCTGATGATTGTCGTAAGACTGCCCGCCGCCCAGCGGGTTGGGCAGATTATTGTCGGAGAGCGTCACAGTCCCGGTCCCGATCCGCTCACCCAGAGAGACATCTTCAAGCCCCGGCCCGTGGCCTTCGCCCACCGGCACCCGGCCGCGCAGATCGGGCAGGGCAAAGGTGGTGCGGCCATCCCCGCCATAGGTCGTTCCCAAAAGCGAGAACAAGGCAGTGTTGGAGGATATGGACAAAAGCTGGCCTTCGGCCGGCACCCAGCCGCCGGGCAGCTGGCTGGAATTGGCAATGGCAAATTCAGCCACCTGGCCCATAAAGCCGTGGCCGGGCAGCGTATCGCCGGGGAACAGGCCATTGGTCTTGATGGCGTACACCGTGCCGGCGCTTTCCTGCACATTGGTGAAAGGCGTGCTGGTGCCGCCTTGTGAGGCGGGCAGATTGTTCTGCGTCAGGTCGATAAAGCTGTCGCCGAATTTCGCCCCTTGCACGACGGGGCTGAGACCCGGTCCGGTGCCTTCACCGACGCCAAGCTCGCCTTGCAGGTCGGGCAAGCCAAAGGTGGTGCGGCCATCGCCCCCATAGGTGGTGCCTAGAAGCGAGAACAGGGCGGAATGCTGTGAAATCGGCAGCAATTGGCCGGCAACATCCGCACCGCCCCGCGGTTCAAAGTTGAACCCGAAATAATGAATAGTGCCGAGCGTGAGCGGTTGATCACCACCGCTAGACGGATAAATGCCTTGAAGCGCAATGGATTTGTTGATCGCCAACATGGGTTGGCGATTGTCGATCGATGTCATGAAATACTCCTGCCCTTTGCCCATCTTCACCACAGGGCGAAGTTTCAAACTACTTTAAAGGCTGCGTGACGCAGAGCAAGGCGTATTGAATTAACAGCAAGTAAAAGGGCGGACCCAGCGGCCCGCCCCATGGGTGTGACCGGTGCGATGCGCTTACCTGGCGTCATCGGCGGCGTCTTCGACCGAATCGCCGAACTCTTCGATGGCTTCACCCATCTCTTCACCGGCATTGTCGATTTCCTTACCGGCTTTCTCGGCCGGGCCTTCCTCTTCGCAAGCCGCCAGAATGGTGGCACCGCCAAACAGGGTGAGGGCCAGCAGGCCCGCTTTCAGGGTTTTCATCGTCTTGGTCATGGTCATTCTCCTTTGACCTTGGGGGGGAATTGGGGGGGTGAGGGCGCGCTTAACGAACTGCGCGCGGTCCGGCCAAAAGCCAGATGATCAGGCCGAGAACCGGCAGGAACACGATCAGCAGCGACCAAAGAACCTTGGCGGGGACGGTCGCGCCACTTCCGATGACATGGACAATCGCCCAGATGTCGAGGATGAGAACAACAAGGCCGATCAGGCCTGAAACTTCGATACCCATGGTCCGTCCTTTCTTCGCTCTAAACAGCGGATTGACGTCTGGACTGCGAACCGGTTCCCCGATTGCGGCAGCCGCTTAGCCAGTGGTGCGCAAAAGCCACAATGCAGCGGCCGCCGCGAGCGCCGCCGCGCCGAGCCCCAGGGTGATGACAAGGCCATCACGGGTCGACAGGCCAAGCGCCAGGATCACAACCGCAAAGGCGGGCAAGGCAACCGCAAACGGCACCAGCTCAAGCGGAACCATCAAGCCAGCCAGCGCCGCAATGACCAGCCCGGCCCCGATCAGCGCGGGCCGCGAAATCATCACCGGCCAGCGTTCATGCACCTGGCGCGACAGCCAGCGGGCCGGCGGGCGGCCTTTCTCGACCGCTTTTTCCACCAGACTGCGCTTGAGGCGGATATTCAGAAGCCGCCGGGGAATCCAGGGCTGTTCGCGTCCGGCAATCATTTGCAGCGATACCAGCACCAAAATTGCACCGCAGGCTGACGGAATGCCGGGGATGGCGCCGGTCGGGGCCAGCGCGATCAAGGCGGGGATCAACAGCATCGGGCCATAGGTCCGGTGACCGGCCGCATTGATCAGTGTCCCCAATGTCGGCTCATCATCTATTTTGGCTTCCACACAATCGACAATATCCGCCGGGGTCAAACTGTCTTGCTGGCCTGTCTCTTGATGACTTGTCATGGCAGGGGTCCTCTCGCTGCACCGCATACCCTGCATGAACGCTGCGGTTGCGCCGGGGTTCCGCCAGCGTCCTGCCCTGCGTCCTGCCCTGCGTCCGATTGCGCGGGGAACAATGGCTGCGCGGACACGTTGATGGGGTAGCTGCTGAGGGCGCCGCCCCCAAGAACCGATGGTTCGCGAGGCGCCCGCATGCAGTGTGAGTGAAGCGAAGAAAGGAGTATCCGATGTCAACTGACAAAGAACTCGGCGAATTGCGTGAACTGCGCGGCAAGGTCAAACAAAAGTGGGGAGACATCTCCGACGATGAGTTTGACAAGGCCGAAGGCAAGATCGAAGAGCTTGTCGGGACCATTCAGCAAAAATATGGCGAATCGAAAGAAGCGATCCGCAAGCAGCTGGATGAATTGCGCGACAAGATCTAAGCGCGGCTTTCGCTGATCTCCATATCAGCAAGAAAGGCGGAGGTTGATCCCTCCGCCTTTTCTTTTCGCCGGGCTCAATAAAAAGGCCGGCCCCTCACCGGGGACCGGCCGTTCATTGTTATGATCCCGCAGGCTACAGGCCGGTCGCGCGGGTTGCCTCGACAAGCAGGCGGTTTTGCCGTTCATAGGCACGGACATCGTCTTGGGAGTGGGGCGCATCGCTCAAAAAAGCGAGGAAGGCGCGCCGCTCATGCTCATCCAGCACATCATCGACAAAGCGATGCACATCCATCGGGGTGAATATGTGAAGCACCGGTGTCATCGGGCGGC
The DNA here is from genome assembly GCA_965227065.1 of Alphaproteobacteria bacterium. Classification (GTDB taxonomy): domain Bacteria; phylum Pseudomonadota; class Alphaproteobacteria; order SPJN01; family SPJN01; genus CBDDFN01. The sequence goes on along the minus strand of CBDDFN010000002.1, from coordinate 53,323 downwards.
CAGGCGCGCCAGCCTGTCACGCGGCGGTGCGGTGACGGCGGGGTCGCCATACTCCTCCAGATCGCGCAGGCGCGCCCGCGCGCGGCTCAACCGGCTTTTGATCGTGCCGACCTGAACGTCAAAAATTTCCGCCGCGGCCTCATAGGACAGGCCGTCAATCGCGACCATGTTCAAAAGGTCCTGATCGCGCTGATCAAGCGCGGCGAATGCCGTCATAAACTCACGCAACTCGGTGCGCGTGCCTTGTGCGGGCGCGACCGACAAGGCCGTATCGAAATCATCGATCTCGACCGTGTCGCCCCGGCGTTTGGCTTTGCGGCACTGGTCAATATGCAAATTGCGCAGAATGGTGAACAGCCAGGCCCGAAGGCTGGTGCCTGTTTCAAACGAACTGTGGCGGCGGATCGCCCGCTCCAGCGTGTCTTGTACCAAATCGTCCGCCTTGTCGGGGTTCCGCACCAGCGACCGCGCGAAGCGGCGCAAATGGGGGATTTCATCTTCCAACGCGTCGAACTTGAACGCACACATTGTTTTGTCCTTTCGTTTTGAACAACGCGACTCACCATACGAGCCGCGCAATAGAAATCAATAAATAAATCGTGACAAAACTTGGGCAAAACATTGAAATAATTAGATTAAATCAATTGTGGCAAGTTTGCATTTTGATATAAATATATAAAATGAGGATTATTTATAAGTTATACATTATTAATACTTTGAGTGGCCGGCAGCGCTTCAGACAGCGGCGCATCTTCCGTCTTCCGCTCATTTTGAGTAAGTTGCACAAACATATGCGGCCGGGATGGGCTGGGCCGCAGTGTGGCGTGAGGGAGTTGCGCAATGACGAACAAATCCACCATTGCGGCGGAGCGCAAGCTTCAGCGGACCGAACGGCTTCAGGTCATGCTGGATGAGCGGGAGCTTGAAATCATTGATGAGTGGCGATTTGAAAAGCGTATTCCCACGCGGGCGGCCGCGATCCGCGAGCTGATTGCGCGTGGTCTGAGCGCCAAGGAATTTGACGATCCCGAGCCCAAGGCGAAGTCAACCGAATATGCCGTTGTGGATGATGAAGCGGAATTGACGGTGGATTCGTCAAAAAAGGGAACCTGATCGGGATTTGTTCGTTTATGGCATGAATGTGGCAACCGCGCCTGTGGCGGCACGGTGCCCCCAACCATCAGAGTGATAGGCCATGACCACCGAACCCACATTGTCAGAACAACAGATCTGGCGTTATGTGCTCGGCGCTTGCGGCGCCGACGAACAAAAAGCGCTTGAACAGCACATCAGGCAGGACGACCAGGCGCGCGCCTTGTTTGAAGCCATCAAAGCCAGCCATCAGCGGATGGAGCAGATCGACCCTGCGGTTCTGGATGAGCCGGTTCCCGACCGGCTCACGCAGATTGTGCGCGCGGCACGCGAGACGCTAGACGGTTAGTACAGGCCCAGCGATTTTTGTGTCGCGGGGCCCGCCACGCCATCATCCTCAAGCCCGTTGGCGGCCTGATAGGCTTTGACCGCTTTTTCGGTCTCGGCGTCATAGTCTCCGGTGATGTCGCCTGTGTAGAAGCCCCCATCCTTGAGTTTTTGTTGCAACCGCTCAACCTCCAGCCCGCTGGCGCTTGAGGACATCACAAAGCCTTTGCGGTCGCCTTTCTGGGCTTTGTAGAGCCGTTGTTTGGAGCGTTTGACATAGGCGGCGGACGCGGCCGGGGCGGACGCAAACTCAGCCATATCCTGTTGCTCGACCTCAAGGGCTTCACCCTTGGCTTTGACGCGATCATCGTCGGCGACAAAGGCATCATCGGCGAGGCGTTTTTGTGCCGTGACGATGATCTGGTCAGCTTTGGTGCGGTCGCCGGCCTCATAGGCTGCCAGTGCCGCGCGATTGTCCTGTTCGGCCTTGAGCAGCGCGGCTTCCACCGCCACCGCCTTGTTGCGGGCCGCGTCCGCAGCGGCAACCGACAGCGTTGTGTCGGCGGATAAGGCCAGCGTGTCGGTGAGAACTTCACCGGTTTCAACCTGCGTGGCGGTGAGGGTCAGCGCACCCAGTGCGAGCTTGAGCTCGGCATCAGACACTGCCTCTTTCAGCGTCAGGCGCAGCAGTACTGTGCGTTCCTCGCCCGCATAGAAATCGGGCAGGGCGAGGGAGGTGGCATCCTGCGCGCCCTCGCTGATTGACACCAACTCAGCCTTTTCGACGGCCTCGCTTTTGTCGAAGGCAAGCGTCACACCGGTGGCGACGGTGGCAAACAGGCTCGACATTTCTTCTTCAAAGATGCGGACCATCTGGCGGGGATGCTCAATATAATAGTAAGCGCCGCCGCCCTGCTCGGCGATCATCTGCATCAGGTCTTCATCATAGTCGCGGCCAAGCCCAAGGGTGGTGATACGGATGCCCGCATGCTTGGCGTCGCGCACCCGCGCCTTGATCTGTTCGGGGTCCGTGACGCCCTGATTGGCGAGACCATCACTGAGCAGCAGCACCCGTGTGACCGTGGCGCTGTCTGAGCGTTTGGCCGCCAGGGTGAGTTGCTCAACCCCGGCCATCATGCCCCCGGTCAGATTGGTGGAACCGCCCGGCATCAGGGCGGAGATGTCCTTTTTGATCGCCGCCTTGTCGGTCACGGGGCCAAGTTTGCGCATCACTTCGATGCGGTCGTCATATTTAATCAGGGCGAGTTCGTCCTTGCCGGACAGAAGATCAACGCCGAGATGGGCGGCGTCGCGCAAATGGGTGATCTTGCCCGCCTCGGCCATCGAGCCTGAGCGGTCAAGCACCATGGCAAGATTAAGCTTGGGCCGGTCCTTGTCGGGCCGGGTGATTTCGGGGGCTTTCAGCGTAACCAGCACATGGACGGGGCCATCATAGCCGCGCGCAAGAACCGGCCGTTCAAGTTCGGCCTCAAAGCTGACGGATTTTTCGGGGTCGGCGGTGGCGGCCGCGCTCATCCCAAGGGCGGCGAGTGCGGAACACAGGGGCTTGAAGAGGCGCATCGCACGCTCCTTTTCATCGACCCCCCAACCGATATTGGCCCAGTGAACACCACAGTTGCGGCAAAATCAGGGCAGGGTCTTGCGCAACGCGTTGAGCGTGTTCTGGCCCATGATTTTGGCGACCGTGTTTTCTGACACATCGCGCTTGAGCAATTCATCGGCGATCATCGGCAGGCCGGTAATGTCAAAGGCGGTGGAGACCGCGCCATCATAGTCTGAGCCCAAGGCGACATGGTCGGTGCCGGTCAGTTTGATGACATGCATGATCGCATCAACAATATGCGTCACGCTTTTGCCGCACACTGCGCCTGAGAAAAAGCCGATGCCGATCACACCGCCGGTCGCGGCGATCTTGCGGATATGGGCGTCCGACAGATTGCGCGGGCCTGCGCAGGTCGCCTTGACGCCGGTATGGCTGACAAAGACCGGCTTGGTGGCAATCGCGAGAACATCATCCACCAGCTTGGGGGAGGCATGGGCAAGATCAACGGCAATGCCAAGCGTTTCCATCTTGCGGACGGCCTTGATGCCAAGCTCGGTAATGCCGCCTTTGTGCCAGCCATGGGCGGAGCCGCCCGCCTCATTGTCGAAGAAATGCGTGAGGCCGATCATGCGCACACCGCGATCAAAAAACTGGTCGAGATTGCCGATTTCGCCTTCAATCGGCTGAATGCCCTCAAAGGCAATGATCCCGCCCATTTGCTTGTCCCCGCGGGCGCGGGCGGCGAGCAAGCCATCAAGATCGGCCTTGGTGCGGATGAGGGAGAAGTCGTCATTGCGCTCTTCAAGCCCTTCGGCAACATCAATCTGATGCAGCGCGCGGGCTTTCAGACCAAACCATGCCTCAAGGGGATAGCCGGCAGCGGCCACGAGGATCGGTAACATGTCCGAGTCAGAGGGGTTCTTGTCGAAATTCTGTCCGGCGGGAACCTTTGTCACCAGCCCGAACACCTGCAAGGCCATATTGGCCTCGCGCATGCGGGGCAAATCGACCGCGCCATGGGAATTGCGTTTGTTGAGATTGCGGCCCCACAATAAAGGGTCGGCGTGCAAATCAATGACTTGCAGGCCGTGATAGAGCGCGGCGGTCCGTTCGGAGACCTTATAAGGACCAGGCTGATCAACCTGGTTCATCTGGCTGTCGGTGACCGATGCGGCGAGTGTGAAATAGATCACTCCGGCAATCGCCAGCAGTCCCAGCAGAATATAAATCAAACCTTTGATGATGCGCATTTTCACGTCCCCGATTTTGGCGAGGAGAGTGGCGGTGCCGGTGGTGAGGGTCAAGCCTTGAAGAGCGGGGCCGGGCTGGTAAGCTCGCGTCCAGTCATGTGTGAGGGGGATCCCATGAAAGAGTATGAACAGTATGACGGGCTTGGTCTGGCCGATCTGGTGCGCCGCCGTGAGGTCAGCGCCGATGAGTTGCTGGATGCCGCCCTGGAGCGGGCCGATGCGCGCAATCCCAAGCTCAATGCCATCATTCATGACTGGCGTGACCATGCCGCAAGGCGATCAAGGAGGGGTTGCCCGAGGGGCCGTTTACCGGCGTGCCGTTTCTGTTTAAAGACCTCAACATGTATATGCCCGGCCGGGTCACCTCGAACGGCTCAAAGCTGTTTGCCGATTATGTGCCGGATGTGAAATCAACCCTGGCCGAGCGGTTCGAGCAAGCCGGCCTTGTGGTTTTCGGCAATACCAATTCGCCTGAATTTGGCCTGACGGCGGCGACCGAACCGGCATTGCATGGCCCGACCCGCAGCCCGTGGAATCTGGATCATACGCCGGGCGGCAGTTCGGGCGGCTCGTCCTCTGCTGTGTCGGCGGGTATTTTGCCCATGGCCCATGCCACCGATGGCGGCGGGTCAATCCGTATTCCGGCGGCTTGTTGCGGCCTGTTCGGGATGAAGCCGACGCGCGCGCGCAATCCGGTCGGCCCCCATACAGGCGAAGGCTGGGGCGGACTGTCAATCGGCCATGCGGTGACCTGGACGGTGCGTGACAGTGCGGCTTTGCTTGATGCCACCGCAGGCCCCGCACCGGGCGATCCCTATCATGCCCCGCCCAAGACCGGCTCTTATTTGAGTGCGGCGATGGTCCCGCCCAAACGCTTGCGCATCGCCTATTCGACCACGGCCCCTTCAGGCGTTGCCGTTGATCCCGAATGTATCAAGGCGGTTGAGAATGCCGCCCGCTTGCTGGCCGATCTTGGCCATCATGTCGAGGATGACGCGCCGGTGATCAATACAGAGGAAACCGGCTTTGCGCAGCTGGCTTTGATGGCGATTTCGGCCAAGCTGACCTGTGAGTTGCGGGCGGCTGAACTGGGGCGCGAACTCAAGGAAGACGATGTCGAGATCATCACCTGGCGAATGATTGAAAATGCCCGTATGGCGCAGGCCGATGATTATCCCAAGGCGCTGCGCATCGTGCATGGCCTTGGCCGGACCTTTGCAGCCTTTCATGAGCGTTATGACATCTGGCTCACCCCGACGCTGGGCAAGCCGCCGGTGCCGATTGGCGCGCTGGCCATGAACAATCCCGACATTGGCGCCTATGCGGCCGAGGCGATGGCCTTTGCCTGCTTTACCGGTTTCATGAACATGACCGGCGCACCCTCCATGTCGCTGCCTTTGCATGTCACGCAAGCGGGCCTGCCGCTTGGTGTGATGGCGTCAGGGCCTGTGGGGTCTGAAGAGATGCTGTTCAGCCTGGCCGGTGAGATTGAACGCGCCCAGCCCTGGTTTGCCACGCGCCCGCCATCATTGGACTGACGCGCGCCACACGCGCGCCGCGTCAGCGCCTCCTTGCCGGGTTTTCCTCCTCACGCCAAAGTGAGGAGGACCCTGATGGCTGATTTCGACCTGATCATTGTGGGCGCGAGTTTTTCGGGCCTTGTCTGCGCGCGCACCGCTGCCTTGCGCGGCCTGCGTGTCGCCGTCATTGAAAAAAAGCCCGACCCCGGCGCGCGGGTGCACACCACCGGCATTCTGGTTAAGGAAGCGGCTGAAGAATGGGATGTGCCGCACGCACTGACGCGGGCGGTGAAAGGGGTGCGGCTTTATTCGCCCGCGCACCGCTGGGTCGATCTGTTTGCGCCGGGCTATTATTTCCTCGCCACTGATACGGCGGGGCTGTTGCGTTGGCTTGCGGATGAAGCGGTGCGCGCCGGCGCAGAGCTGTATTGCGGCACCCGTTTTGAAGGGGCCGGTTATGAACGCGGGGGCATCAAGCTGTTCGGGCTTGGTTGGCGGTGCCGTTATCTGATCGGGGCTGATGGCGCCAAAAGCCGGGTCGCGCTCAGTTTCGGATTAGGACACAACCGCAAATTTCTCGTCGGCGCCGAGGCGGAGATGACCGGTCTTGAAGGGCTCGATCCCCGCTTTCTTCATTGCTTTATCGATTCACGACGCGCGCCGGGCTATCTGGGCTGGGCCGTGCCGGGGGTGCATGGCGCGCAGATCGGATTGGCGGCAAATAAAAAATCCACCAAGCTTGACCCCAAGGGCTTTGAGCACAGTCTTGAGGGCCTGTTTGATTTTTCCCGTGCCGAGGTGACGGAGCGCCGGTCGGGCCTCATCCCCGTGGGCGGTGTGGTGTCGCCGGTGGCGGGCCGCCGGGTGGCGCTGATCGGTGATGCGGCGGGGCTTGTCTCGCCCATGACCGGCGGCGGCATACGGCTTGCCTTTCATTTCGGCCGCCGCGCAGGCCAGCTGGTCGGCGATTATCTGCTGGCGGGCGGACCTGATCCCGGCGCGTTGCTGGCGCGGGATTATCCCCGCTTCCGCATGAAGTCGATGATGCGCCGCGCGCTTGATCTTGCCCCGCCCAACGCACTGATTGACCGGGCCTTGTTTTCTGCGCCCGCGCTGGCGGCCGCCAGCCGTATCTATTTTCACAAACGCGGCGAGGCTGGCGCGCCCGACATTATTTCTTCTGGGCGCGCGGATGCGCTGAGCAATAGGTCCTGATCAGCGCCTCGGCATTCACTTCCGTGTAGCGCTGGGTGGTGGACAATGCCGAATGGCCCAGCAATTCCTGAATGGTGCGCAGATCACCGCCCGCGCCAAGCAGGTGCGTGGCGAAGGAATGGCGCAGCGCATGCGGCGTTGCACTTTGGGGCAGGCCAAGCCGGGCGCGGATCGTCTGCATCAGCCCTTGCACCTGCCGGGGATTGAGTGCGCCGCCGCGAATGCCGACAAACAGCGGGCCATCGGCCTGGAGCGCGTGGGGACAAAGCGTGACATAGCGGTCCAGCGCGTCATTGACGACTTTGAGCACCGGCACACGGCGGGCCTTGCCGCCCTTGCCCACCAAAGTGACCGCCTCGCCTAGAGGAAGCGCGCCGGGTTTGATCGACAAGGCTTCCGACAGGCGCAGCCCGCAGCCATAAAGCAGCGCAATCAGGGCGACATCGCGCGCCTGTACCCAGGGCCGGTCATCGATGACGCCCGCCTCGGTCACAGTGTCCTGGGCCGCGTCTGGCGATAATGGCTTTGGCACGCCATGGGGTAACTTGGGGCCTTGCACCGCCACAAGGCTGGTGTTTCGGGCAAGCCCCGTCTGTTCGAGATAGGCAAAGAAAGTCCGCAGGCTCGACAAGGTCCGCGCAATCGACCGGCTTTTGAGACCATCGGCGCGACGCCGGGCGAGAAAGGCACGAAAGTCAGCGGTGCTGAGGGTTTCGAGGTCACCCAAAGTGGGTGGCCCGCCCAGATGGCTGATCAGAAATTCATCAAACCGGTCAAGGTCGCGTGTGTAGGCGCTCAGCGTATGGGGCGACAGGCGCCGCTCCGCCTTCAAATGAGCGTCAAAGCGCGCCCGGGCTTCGCTCAGGGAAGGTCGAGCCATAACCGCAAGCTGCGCTCAACCGCGCCGCCGAGAAATTGCAGCAGGTCGGTTGCCTGGCCGGGCTCAAACAATTCAGCTTCGCGGCTGCCCAGCGCCAAAATGCCAACGGGCGCATTTTTTGACGGGGCGAGCCGGATCAGCGCATCCGACTGCACGAGGGGCGCGGCGGTGCCGTAAATCTCGTCGCGGGCCTTGGGGTGAGGGGTCAGCAATATGGGTTCGCCTGCGCCAAGCAGCGCATCAACCGTGCCATGGGTGATGGAAAAAACTTTCTCGCCCACCTCGTGGGCCATCCCATCAAATGCGACTTCAGCGGCGATCGTAATGACATCGACCTTGAGCAGGCCGGGCCAGTCATCGACGATGACGCTGAGCGCTTCTTCCATGCTTTTGGCCGCCATCAAGGCCAGCACGGCGGCATGGGCATCACCTTGCGCCTTGCTGTTGAGCAGCGCATTGGCCATCAGCGCCTCGCGCTTTTGCGCTTCGCTCGCCAATTGATCGCGCAGCCGCCGGATCATATGGGCCTGCATATCGGCCACGGAGGTGTCCTGATCGGCCAGCCGATCGGGCGGCGTCAGCACATCAAGGATGGTGGGATAGCGGACGAGAAAATCGGGATGGGCGCGCAAGAAATTGAGCACCTCGTCATCGGTGAGTTTGGGCGCTTTCGCCGCCTTATGATCTTTGGGCGCACTCACAGAATGGATTGTCCGGTTTTGGCCCAGTCGGCAAGAAAGGCATCCAGGCCCTTGTCGGTCAGCACATGGTCGGCCAATTGGCGGATCACCTTGGGCGGGGCGGTGACGACATCAGCGCCGATCATCGCAGCCTCGCGCACATGGGCGACATGGCGGACCGACGCGACCAGGATTTCGGTGTCGAAGGCGAAATTGTCGTAAATCTCTTTGATCTCTTCGATCAGCCCCATGCCGTCCTGGCCGATATCATCGAGGCGGCCCACAAAGGGCGAGATGAAGGCCGCTCCCGCCTTGGCGGCCAAAAGCGCCTGCATAGGTGAAAAACACAGGGTGACATTGACCAGCGTGCCTTGATCGGCGAGTGCCCGGCAAGTTTTCAGCCCATCCCAGGTCAGCGGCACTTTAATCGTGACATTGCCCGCAATGGCGCGCAGCACCGCAGCTTCCTTCATCATGGTGTCATGGTCGGTCGCTGTCACCTCGGCCGACACGGGGCCGGGAACGATGGCGCATATCTCTTCCACCACATCGGTAAATTTGCGGCCCGTCTTGGCGACCAGCGAGGGATTGGTGGTCACCCCGTCGACCATGCCGGTGTCGGCCAGATCCTTGATTTCGGCGGTGTCGGCGGTGTCGATAAAGAATTTCATGGAACCCGTGTCCTGCTGTTGGGTCTTGTGTTGACCAAGCTGTACCAGATCGCGCGCGCTTGGCACAGTGTGCTGATGAGCCGTGATGATTCGCAGACCCAAAGGACGATGGCGGTTGCCCTGCCGGTCCCGCTTGATGGCACCTATGATTATGGGGTGCCCGATGGCGAGGTCTTTGCGCGCGGCGATCTGGTTGAGGTGTCTTTGGGTCCGCGCAGGGTGCGCGGGGTGGTGTGGGGCGCAGGCTCCGACGATGTTGATCCCGCCAAGCTCAAGCCCATACATGCCCGGCTTGATCTGCCGTCATTGCCGCGTGACCTGTGTGATCTGATCGACTGGGTGGCGGGCTATACGCTGGCACCGTTGGGGGCGGTGCTGCGCCTTGCTATGGCAGTGCCGATGAAGTGGGAAACGCCCAAGCCCCGCATCCTTTATGAACGGACCGAGGATTTGCCGGACCGGATGACTGCGGCCCGGCGCAAGGTGCTTGATTTCCTTACCGATGCGCCTGCGCTCACCAAATCGGAGTTGAGCGAACTGGCGGGTGTTTCACCCTCTGTGATTGACGGGCTGGCCAAACAAGGCGCGCTGCGGACGTTGGAAGCATCAGCCTTGCCCGCCGCCCGGCCGCTCACCCCCGTCACCGAGCCCGACCCGTTGACTGAGGATCAGGCGGCTGCGGTTGCGTCGCTGCGGACAGGATTGCGCGATGGCGGGTTTAGCGTGAGTTTGGTTGAAGGGGTGACCGGGTCGGGCAAGACCCATGTTTATTTCGAGGCTGCCGCCGAGGCGCTCAATCAAGGCAAGCAGGTGCTGATCCTGCTGCCCGAGATTGCGCTGACCGCACAGTTTCTGGCGCGCTTTGAAAAACGCTTTGGCGCACCGCCGGTCGAATGGCATTCGGATTTAAGCCAGAAGGACCGCCAGATCGCCTGGCATCAGGTGGCGACAGGATCGGCGCGGGTGGTGGTCGGCGCACGGTCAGCCCTGTTTCTGCCGTTTGATGAATTGGGACTGATCATTGTCGATGAGGAGCATGATCCCGCCTTCAAACAGGAAGACGGGGTGCGCTATCACGCCCGCGATATGGCGATTGTGCGCGCCCGGCTCAATGACTGCCCGGCGGTTCTGGCATCTGCTACGCCTGCGCTTGAAAGTGTCGTCAACGCCCAGACCGGGCGGTATCGGCATCTGACGCTCGCCTCGCGCTTTGGCGATGCGGTGTTGCCTGATCTGCATGCGATTGATTTGAAAGAGGATGGGCCTGAACCCGGCCGTTTTCTCAGCCGCACGCTGATCCGTGAGGCCGCCCAGACAATCAGCCGGGGCGAACAGGTGCTGTTGTTTTTGAACCGGCGGGGCTATGCGCCGCTGACCCTGTGCCGGCATTGCGGCCACCGCTTTGAATGTCCCGAATGTGATGCCTGGCTGGTGGAGCACCGGTTCAAACGCGAACTGCAATGCCACCATTGCGGCTATCATGAGCCCAGGCCCCCGCGCTGCCCCGAATGCGGGGAAGAGCATCTGGTGGCCATCGGCCCCGGTGTTGAGCGCATCCTTGAGGAGATCAGCGAGGCGCTGCCCGACGCACGCACAGCGGTCTTGTCATCAGACATGCTGATGGCCGATCACGCACGGGACCGGATGACAGCGGCGGGTCCGCCCAAAAGCCTGCGGGCGCTCGCCCATCAGCGCATTCATGAATTTGCCCGTGGGGATTTTGATCTGATGATCGGCACGCAAATTATCGCCAAGGGCCATCACTTTCCCAAGCTTACCTTGGTGGGGGTGGTTGATGCCGATCTGGGGCTGGCGGGTGGTGATCTGCGTGCGGCGGAACGGACCTATCAGTTGCTCACCCAGGTTGCGGGCCGGGCGGGGCGGGAGGAACGCTCTGGCAAGGTCCTGCTGCAAACCTATGATCCCCACCATTCGGTGATTGCAGCCCTGACATCGGGGGATGCAGCCGCGTTCCGGGCGGCTGAGCTTGAGGAGCGCAAGCGCATCGCGATGCCGCCTTATGGCCGTCTTGCCTCGCTCATTCTGACAAGCCGCGACCGGGATTTGATGGAGCGGTTTGCCCGCGCGCTAGCAGCCCGCGCGCCACAGGCGCCGGGTCTGATGGTGCTGGGGCCGGCTCCCGCCCCGCTTGCGTTGATCCGGGGGTTTCACCGCATGCGGTTTTTGATCAAAGCGCCGCTTGAGATGCGCTTGCAGCCGGTTTTGGCGGATTGGCTGGCCACGCTCAAAGCGCCGTCGGCGCTGCGCATCATTGTGGATATGGACCCGCAGAGTTTCGCCTAGCTTGGCGTCATCGGCGGATCAGCTTTTTTGCAAAAAGACCTGATGATGCGGGTCGCGCCGCAGGAAAGACGGGATATCCCCGACGGAGCGGGCGGGGGTGAGGCGCGGGGCAGGCTTTTTCGGCTGTTTGGGTTCGGCTTTTTGCGGCACCGGCTGGGCGCGATAGGCAGGCGGCGGGGCGACCCAGCCTTTGACGTGCTGACCAATCCGCTCATAAAAATCGAGCACGAGTGCGTCGAACCGTTCAATGAATTTTCTCCTCCGGCCCATTGCTGCGCCCAGATGCTGAACCAGCGCGACTTCAAAATGGCTGGGCGGCCCGGCGTGACAGTCGTGCGCCGCCAGTTTGGGATCAGCCCGCAAAGCATCGAGTGTGACCACGGGATTGCCGCCCCGGCCCTTGGAAATCATCCGAATGCTCACACCCTGGGCATCGACGCCTTTGAGCTGCTTCAACAGCCAGTTGATGCGGGCACCGGTGCGCTGACGGTCGCGCGGGGCTTTCAGGCGGATATGGGCCGCAATGGTGCGCTTCGACAGGTTGGCGGTGAGATGCATGTTTTCGGCATGCGGAACCTGAAGCGTGCCGGTGAGTTCATGGGCGCGTTCAAAATGCGCCGCGTCCGTGTCGCGCCAGTCCGCCGGGTCAGTGCCGGTTTTGCGCGGGACTTTCACGGTGACGAGCGTGCCGACATTGGGGCTGAGGGATAGCGCGGCGTCGTGCAGTTCCTCATGCCAGGCTGACACGATGCGGTGAACGCGGCCTGCTTTCCGGTTGATCGGGGCGCCATTCTGGATCGCCTCGATGAGATCGGCCCAGTCGGCTGTCATGGCGGTGAAGTCCGATAGTCCTGATCTGGGTTGCCGCAAATAATGAACGAACTCTTCAAGCATGAAGCGCTCATGGCTGTTCATCGCCGACTCGTCCATGAGTGCCAATTGGGATTGGGTCAAAACCGCTTTCCACGGCAGGTGATAAAGATCGATCGAGCGGCGCAAATGCCGGTTGACCGTCACCGGCGCATGATCGGCGCGGGGGGCGAACTGGTTGGACAGCGTGATCAGCGCATCAAGCCCGTTTTCGCGGGCCAGCCGCAAATAAGCCTCAACCTGCTCGCGATCAAGCGGGGAGGGGCCGGTTTTGGCCTCAACCAGCGCGCACCAGCGTTTTGAGCCGGTGCGGACACAGATCAATCCGTCGGGCCTGAGTATACGGTCGCCCACCGGGCGCCTCAGTTCCACCTCGCTCCAGCATTCGATGCGGGAGCGCTGGCCCACCGGCGCCCCGAACGGGGACAGCAGAGGGTGCGCCAGCGGGCGAATGGCTTTCAGACAGCTGAGAAAGGTGGAAACGGCGCGGGCCTCCCGCGCTGTTTCGCTGAGGGTTGGAAGAAGACGAACCGGGGCGGCCTTTTGAACGCAGGCGGGCAGGTCTGACATGGAAACTCCCCAAAAAAATACGCAAACGACTAATAGTTATAATTGTATTAATGTTAATACACACGTATTGCGAGCAGCTCAAGGCGAATTCAACGGCATCCCTGAATAAAGCCTTGATCCCGCTGAACAAAATTAGAACATGTGGCGCGGTGCGAAGGATTGGTGAAACCGTGTTTGCCCGGCTTTTTCATGGCCGCGAAAAACTTGCGGCAAAGCGGCGCATGAAGTGGGGCTTCCTTGCCCGCCGCGAAATCACCGTGCTAACAGAGCGCCGATAGGGGGCGGGTCGCGAGCGTTCGGTTCGCGGTTTTCCGCTTCAACATCCGGCTGGACTGTTTTTTCCGAACACGGTGATCGTGATCATCCGTTCCGGGGGTGCAGGACCGGCCGGTTTTGCGCGCAATCTGTGGGGTGCGGTTCTCGCATTCCTCCAAAAGTACGGGGCTTGAGATCTAAAGTGGCAAATGGAGCATCCATCGTCGCCGGTCTGGCCGGTCGCTACGCAACCGCCTTGTTTGAACTGGCACTTGAAGCTGGCGCCCTTGACGCCGTTGCAGCCGATCTTTCGAGCCTTGAAACTCTTCTTCATGACAGCGCCGATTTCAAAGCTGCGACCACCTCGCCTTTGTTCAATCGCGATGACCAGGCCAAAGCCATGGCCGCGGTTCTCGAACGCGCCGGCGCGCAAACACTGACCAAGAATTTCGTCGGCCTTCTGGCCGAAAAACGCCGTCTGTTTGCACTGGGTGACATTTGCGTCGCCTTCCGCAAGCTGGTGGCCGACCATCGCGGTGAAGTGACCGCCGAGGTCGTCTCTGCCCGTCCGCTCACCGATGTCCAGATGGGCGCGCTGAAAGATCAGCTGCGTTCGGCCATGGGACGGGACATTCAAGTTGAATCGCGCGTCGATGCGAAATTGATCGGCGGTCTGATCGTAAAGGTTGGATCGCGTATGATTGATGCATCGCTTGCAACGCGTCTTGCCAATCTCGAACACGCCATGAAAAAGGCCGGGTAAGGGGAAAACTCTGATGGATATTCAGGCCGCAGAAATTTCGTCGATCCTTAAGGATCAGATCAAAAACTTTGGCGACAGTGCTGAAGTGTCGGAAATCGGCACCGTGCTGTCGGTCGGTGACGGTATTGCCCGTGTTTACGGCCTCGACAATGTTCAGGCCGGCGAGATGGTCGACTTCCCCGGCGGCATCAAAGGCATGACGCTGAACCTGGAAGACGACAATGTCGGTATCGTTATTTTCGGCGATGACCGCGGTATTAAAGAAGGCGACACCGTCAAGCGGACCGGCACGATTGTGGATATTCCCGTCGGCAAGGGCCTGCTGGGCCGCGTGGTTGACGCGCTGGGTAACCCGATCGACGGCAAAGGCCCGATCGAAGGCGCTGAGCGCACCCGCGTTGAGACCAAAGCGCCGGGCATCATCCCGCGTAAATCGGTGCATGAGCCGATGCAGACCGGCCTTAAAGCCATCGACTCGCTGATCCCGATTGGTCGTGGCCAGCGCGAACTGATCATTGGTGACCGTCAGACCGGCAAGACCGCGATTGCTGTCGACACCATCTTGAACCAGAAAGCAGTCAATGCGACCGGCGATGAAAGCAAGAAGCTTTACTGCGTCTATGTCGCCGTCGGCCAGAAGCGCTCATCGGTTGCCCAGATCGTGAAGGTGCTCGAAGAAGCCGGTGCGATGGAATATTCGATCGTGGTCGCCGCGACCGCGTCGGAGCCCGCCCCGCTGCAGTTCCTCGCGCCTTACACCGGTGCCGCGATTGCTGAATATTTCCGCGACAATGGCATGCACTCGCTGATCATCTATGATGATTTGACCAAGCAAGCGGTTGCCTATCGTCAAATGTCGCTGCTGCTGCGCCGTCCTCCGGGACGTGAAGCCTATCCTGGTGACGTCTTCTATCTCCACTCGCGTCTTCTTGAGCGCGCCGCGAAGATGAATGACGAGCAGGGTGCAGGTTCGATGACCGCGCTGCCCGTGATTGAGACCCAGGCCAACGACGTGTCGGCCTATATTCCCACCAATGTGATTTCGATCACCGATGGTCAGATCTTCCTCGAAACCGACCTGTTCTACTCAGGCGTCCGCCCGGCCGTGAACGTGGGTCTGTCGGTGTCGCGGGTTGGTTCGTCCGCCCAGATCAAGGCGATGAAGCAGGTTGCCGGTACGATCAAGCTTGAGCTTGCCCAGTATCGCGAAATGGAAGCCTTCGCCCAGTTCGGCTCGGACCTCGATGCCGCAACCCAGAAGCTGCTCGCCCGTGGTGCGCGCCTGACCGAGTTGCTGAAGCAAGGCCAGTACAGCCCGCTGCGTGTTGAAGAGCAAGTCGCTGTGATCTTCGCCGGTGTGAAGGGCTATCTTGACAATATGCCGGTTGGTGACGTCCGCCGCTTTGAACAGGACCTGCTGGTCAAGCTCAATGGCGATCATGCCGATCTGCTCGCTGCGATCCGCGATGGCGGCAAGCTGACCGATGAAATCGAAACCCAGCTTCACGATGTGGTTGGCGGTTTCGCCAAAAGCTTCGCGTAACTGAACGAGAGGGGGTTGAGACATGGCGTCTCTGAAAGACCTCAAAAACCGGATCTCGTCGGTGAAGTCGACGCAAAAGATCACCAAGGCCATGCAAATGGTGGCCTCGGCGAAACTGCGCCGTGCGCAGGAAAACGCCGAAGCCGCCCGTCCCTACGCTGAGCGTATGGAATCTGTGCTGGCCGGTTTGGCGCAAGCGGCGATGAACAATCCCGGCGCGCCCAAGCTGCTGGCTGGCTCTGGCTCCGATCAGGTTCACCTGCTTGTGGTCATGACGGCCGAGCGGGGCCTGTGCGGTGCGTTCAACACCAATATTGCCAAGCTTGCCAAAACCCATGCTGATGAGCTGATCGGCCAGGGCAAAGAGGTCAAAATCCTTTGCGTCGGCAAAAAAGGCCATGGCGTGATCAAGCGGACGCACAGCAAGAACATGATGGATCTGGTTGATCTGTCGGGTGTGCGCCAGATCGGGTTTGCCGATGCGCAGGAGATTTCGACCCGCCTGCTTGAGATGTATGAAGCCGGTGAGTTTGATGTCGCCTCGATCTTCTATGGCCACTTCGCCTCGGTGATGAGCCAGGTGCCGACCCGCCAGCAACTCATCCCCGCCTCGTTCGAGGGTGAAGGTGAGGAAGCCGCCGGCCCCGACCTTAAAGGCGCGGTTTACGAATATGAGCCGGATGAAGAGACCATCCTTGAAGACCTTCTGCCGCGCAATGTTGCCGTCCAGATCTTCAAGGCGCTGTTGGAAAATGCCGCGTCTGAACAAGGTGCGCGCATGACCGCCATGGATAACGCCACGCGGAATGCCGGGGAAATGATCGACAAGTTGACGATCACCTATAACCGGACCCGCCAGGCCCAGATTACCAAAGAACTGATTGAGATTATCTCGGGTGCTGAGGCGCTTTAAGCGCACCCGAACCGGGACGAGAGGATAGAGACAATGAGCACAAACCTGACCGGACGGATCACACAGGTTATCGGCGCGGTGGTCGACGTTCAGTTCGACGATCATCTGCCGGCCATTTTGAACGCGGTTGAGACCAAGCTGGGTGACACCACGCTTGTGCTGGAAGTGGCGCAGCACCTTGGCGAGAACACCGTCCGCACGATTGCGATGGACTCGACCGACGGTCTGGTGCGCGGCCAGGAAGTGGTTGACACGGGCGACGGCATCTCGGTGCCGGTGGGCCGCAAGACGCTGGGCCGGATCATGAATGTGATCGGTGAGCCGATTGATGAGCGTGGCCCCGTGGGCAACGACGAAAGCTGGTCAATCCACCGTCAGGCGCCTGAGTTTGTTGACCAATCGACAGAAGCCGAAATGCTCGTCACCGGCATTAAGGTTGTTGACCTGATCGGCCCGTACGCACGGGGCGGCAAGATCGGCCTGTTCGGCGGCGCGGGCGTGGGTAAAACCGTGCTCATTCAGGAACTCATCAACAATATCGCGAAGGGCCATGGTGGTTACTCGGTCTTCGCCGGTGTGGGTGAGCGGACCCGTGAGGGCAATGACCTTTATCACGAGATGGTCGATTCCGGCGTTATCGACCTTGATGGTGACAATTCAAAAGTGGCCCTGTGCTTTGGCCAAATGAACGAACCTCCGGGAGCCCGTGCGCGTGTGGCTCTGACCGGCCTCACCATGGCGGAATATTTCCGCGACGTTGAAGGCCAGGACGTTCTGTTCTTCGTCGATAACATCTTCCGCTTTACCCAGGCGGGTGCCGAAGTGTCGGCGCTGCTGGGCCGGATCCCCTCGGCGGTGGGCTATCAGCCGACGCTCGCCACCGATATGGGTATCCTGCAAGAGCGTATTACCTCGACCAACAAAGGTTCGATCACCTCGGTTCAGGCGATTTACGTCCCGGCCGATGACTTGACCGACCCCGCCCCGGCCACCTCGTTTGCCCACCTTGATGCGACCACGGTTCTGAACCGCGCCATCTCGGAAAAAGGCATTTATCCTGCGGTTGACCCGCTTGACTCGACCTCGCGGATCCTTGACCCGCGCGTCGTCGGTGAAGAGCATTACAACACCGCCCGTGAAGTTCAGCGTCTGCTGCAGACCTACAAGTCGCTGCAAGACATCATCGCCATTCTGGGCATGGATGAACTTTCCGAAGACGACAAGCTCGTCGTGGCGCGTGCGCGGAAGCTCGAACGCTTCATGTCGCAGCCCTTCCACGTGGCTGAAATCTTCACCGGCAAGCCCGGCGTGTTCGTTGACATTGAAGACACCGTGAAGGGCTTCAAGGCGATCTGCGACGGCGAATATGACCATCTGCCCGAAGCGGCCTTCCTGATGGTGGGCACGATCGAGGAAGCGGTCCAGAAAGCCGAAGAACTGGCGCGCGACGCCGCGTAACTTGAGGAGGCGAAAGGCTGATGGCCGACAAGCTTCATTTTGAACTGGTGAGCCCTGAGCGGCTGATCGCATCGGCCGATGTCGATATGGTCACCGTGCCGGGCTCGGAAGGTGACTTCGGTGTTCTCGAAGGCCACGCCCCCTTCATCTCGACCTTGCGGGCCGGGATCCTGGTGGTGAACGACAATGGCTCAGACACCAACCGCGTCTTTGTGCGTGGCGGTTTTGCCGATGTCACCCCGCGGGGCCTGACGGTGCTGGCCGAAGAGGCCGAGCCGCTGAGCGAAATTGACCGCGACGGGCTCAACCAGAAAATCCGGGACGCCCAGGAAGACGTCAATGACGCCAAGGACGAGGCGGGGAAAGCCGAAGCCCAGGCCCGTCTCGATGCGCTGACCGAAAAGGCTGAAGTGCTCGACGCTGCGCTCTAAAAACAACAGAATTATGTTTTAAAAACCGGCGGTTATCACCGCCGGTTTTGTTTTGCGCGGACTTGTCATAGTCTTTCCGAAATCCCATTTCAGGATAGGCCCTGAATGGGCCGATCTTCACACGTTAGGGGAATGCCGAAAATGAGCGCCACGCACAGCCCCCAATGGACGCTGGACGACATTAACTGGGATCAGTTTGATGCCGGGAAGGTTGATCCTGATATTTTGAAGGCGGTCAAGGCAGCCTCGCTGGTCGAAGCCAACAGCCCCGATTATGTCACCTATCTGAACAATGTGTTTGGCCATGACGCCGCGACCCGCGACGCCTTTGAACAATGGGGTGTTGAAGAGGCCCAGCATGGCCGCGCTTTGGCGGCCTGGGCCAAACGCGCCGACCCCAGCTTTGATTTCGACGCCGCCTTTGCGCGTTTCCAGTCCATTTACTGCCTGCCGCTTGATGCCGAAGAAAGCGTGCGGGGTTCACGCCTGGGCGAAATGGTGGCGCGTTGTGTGGTGGAAAGCGGCACCTCAAGCTATTACACCGCCATGCGCGATTTGACCGATGAGCCGGTCTTGCGGGAAATCGCCACCAATATCGCCGCTGACGAGTTCCGCCATTACAAGCTGTTTTACGAGACCATCGAAATGCTCGAAGCGCAGGAAAAGGTCTCGACGCTCAACCGCATCTGGGTGGCGCTGACCCGCTTCAAGGAAGCCGATGATGATGAATTGGCAGCCGCTTATTTCGCCGCCAATGCGCCTTTGAGCGAAACCTTCGACGCCAAGACCAATTCGGGTGCCTATGAAATGCGCGCCTTTGGCATGTATCAGCGCAAGCATATGGACCGGGCCTGCGCCATGATGGCCAAGGCCATGGGATTAAGCCCGCAAGGCACGCTGGGCAAGCTGTTCGCATCAGCCACCTGGTGGACGGTGCAAGCGCGCCTGTGGCGGCTGGGCCGGCAAAATCCGACCTCCAAGCCCGGTTACAAAGCCGCCGCCTGAGGGGCATCCCCAGCCTCAAGGCTGAAGGCGAGGCTTGTATCGGGAATGACAGGCGCGGATTTACGGCAATTGATGACACTCCGCGCCGGAGGCGCAGAAGTCTGTCGCCATCATCGACACATCATTTTGGGCCGCAAACGCCTTGATCTGGCGTTCATAGACGCCGCGCAGCTCATCCACTGTATGAAGGTGAACCGGATAGCCGAACGGCTCCACGCCTGGTTCTGTGCCATTGATCAGCGCGTTCATATGATCGGCCACCTTGGCGTTGGTTTCGCCGTAAAAATGCGATCCATTATGGGTCTTGGTGGGGTCGTTATTGTCGCCGCCGGGAATGGAAAACTCATAAAACTCGCCATAGTGGCTCGCCACCCGCTTGATGCCTTCAAGATAGTTTTCAAGCGTCCCATTGAGCCACATGCGCGTTGTGAACCACGCAGTGCGCGGCGGGGCATAGCCGATGATGCGCTGATCGGGGAACAGCGCCTTGATGGGCTCGTACCAGCTTTCGGCCCGGCCCGGATCATAGTCGATGTCGAGCAGCCTTGCAGTCTTGTCCTTCACCGGATCAAAAGTGCCGAGCCCCGGCGTTGTGTGGCAGCTTAACTGCTTGTCGTAATAGCGTTTGGACGGCTTGAGGACGAGCAGGGTGCGCACCGAAAACAGGGTCGTCGACATGGTCGAATATTGCGACCAGAAACTTGGCGGGGCCTCGTTTTTGGTGACGAAATCGGGGATCACCGGCTTGAACGTGTCGGTCCAGAAATTGGCTTCGGCGACGCCCACAATCACCAGCTTGAGATCGGGCATTTTGGGCTTCACATAGCGCGCAAAGGCGAGCGCCTCGGGCGCCCGGCCCGCCGCAATGGCGAGGTTAAAGCAGGTGTAACCCTTGATCCGTTGGGGATCGAGCAGGGTGACGCGCGAGGAGCCCAGGATCAGGCAATCATAATTTTGCGCCCGGTCCTGGATGAAGGTGAGTTTCGAGATCCGTTCATTGAACGGGAAGTTGCGCGGCACGATCTTGTTGCCGCCAAAATGCCAGAACGGATCAGACAGCACATTAAAGCCGAACATGCCGCCAAAGCCCAGAAAGCTAAACCCCAGGAGCAGCACAAGATAAAGGCGCTGGCGGGTGCGGGTCTTTTTGGATTTCAAACCGGACACGGGCGCCTCCTAGAACTGGAAGTACAGGAATTCCTGCACCCGGCTGATATGGGCGAGTGCAAGGAAGGTAATCGCCGCCAGCACGACACCCCAGATCAGGGTCGGCCGCCAGGCCATCCACTTATATTTAAGCGGGGCAACCTCGCCCGGATAGGTCTCGAAAGCAGGCCGGTAACGGCCCATAAATTGCTGGGCATTGGGCAACAGCCACACCCACAGATGCAGGCCGATCAGGTAATAGAGCACTTCGAAATCAAGCACGATGGGCCGGTCAAGCACATAAGAGACGTTCAGCCCGTCGAGGATTTTCGCCCATGGCCCGGCGGTCGTAATGCCATTGAGCCCCAGCATGCCCTTATACATGGTGATCGCGCCATCAAGCGTCTCGGCGCGGAACAGCGGCCAGTGGAATGTAAAGACAATCCAGAAGACAATGCGCGAGCCCCAGGTACCGAACACACGTTTGATGCCGATCCGCGCTTTGAGTTTTTCCCACAGCGCCTCAATCACCATGAAGCCGCCCATCCAGATGCCCCAGAAGAAGAAGGTCCAGCCCGCGCCATGCCACAGCCCGCCCAGAAACATGGTCATAAACTGGTTGAACAATCGGCGGCCTTCACCGTGGCGGGAACCGCCCAGCGGGATATAGATGTAATCGCGCAGGAAGCGCGACAGGGTGAGGTGCCAGCGCCGCCAGAATTCGGTATGCGAGCCTGACTTGTAAGGCGAGTTGAAGTTGAGCGGCAGGCGGATGCCAAACAGGCGCGCAAGCCCGAT
Organism: Alphaproteobacteria bacterium; assembly: GCA_965227065.1. Classification (GTDB taxonomy): domain Bacteria; phylum Pseudomonadota; class Alphaproteobacteria; order SPJN01; family SPJN01; genus CBDDFN01. The sequence continues at coordinate 32,068 of CBDDFN010000002.1, read as the reverse complement.
CGCCATGTCCGAATAGCCCGAAAAATCGAAATAGAGCTGGAAGGCAAAGCTCAGCGAGCCGATCCAGGCATCAATCAGCGTGACATCCACCCCGTTATCGGCGGCGGCAAAAACCGGCGTGGCATAGCCCGCCATGCCATCGGCAAAGACGAGCTTCTTGAACAGCCCGATCGAAAACATGGTCAGGCCCACCGTGACATTTTCGGTGGTGATGCCGCGGTTCGTCTTGCGCTCAAATTGCGGCATCATCTCTTTGTAATGGACGATGGGACCGGCAATGAGTTGCGGGAAGAACAGCACGAACAAGCCGTAAGTCAGCGGGTCGGTGCGCACCTGCTCGCCCTTATGGGCGTCAACCAGATAGGCGATCTGCTGGAAGGTGAAGAAGGAAATGGCCAGCGGCAGGATAATGCCAAGCGTTTCATGCGGCATGCCCAGCACATCGTGATAGGCGCTCACCATCCAGTCGGCATATTTGAAATAGCCAAGCAGGCCCAGATTGAAGCTCACGCCCGCAATCATCATCCAGCGCGACCGGTCGGTCTTCGGGGCGGCGGTAATCAGATTGGCAATTGTGTAATTGACCGCAATTGAGCCGAGGATCAGCGGCACATAGACCGGGTTCCACACCCCGTAGAAAATGAGGGAGCCCAGGATCAGGACGATATCAACCGTCCGGCCTTTCGTGTCGAGCTTGGTAGCGGCGTAGTAAACCAGCAGCAAGATCGGCAGGAAGATAAAAATGAATTCAAAAGAACTGAAGATCATCAGTTCACGCGCCACCCGTCATCCGCATGTGATGGGTGATAAAAGCGGCTTCGCAGACCAATTGCAATGACAGATTTGTGCGCTGCACCCTCACAGTTGTCCAGCGCGGATGCCATCCCGTGTGGCGCGAAACTCGTCAACGATTTTCGCGTAAAGATCGCGTTTGAATGGCACGATCAGATCGGGCAGGGCTTCAAGCTCCACCCACTGCCAGGCGTTAAACTCCGGATGCTTGGTGTCCAGATTAATGTCGGCGTCGGTGCCGTCAAAGGCCATGGCAAACCAGCGTTGGCGCTGACCCCGATAGCGGCCCTTCCACACCCGGCCGATCAGCTCAGCGGGCAGATCATAGCTGAGCCACTCGTTGATCTCGCCAATGATGCGGCCCTTGGCGGTGCCGATCTCTTCTTCCAGCTCGCGCAAGGCGGTGTCGAGCGGGGTTTCGCCGGGGTCCATGCCCCCTTGCGGCATTTGCCAGGCCTCGGTGGTCGAATCAATGCGCTGGCCGACAAAGACATGGGCGTCGGCGTTGAACAGGGTGACACCAACGCAGGGCCGGTAGGGAAGCGCAGATGCAGCAGCACTCATGATTGCGGCTCGCCCTCAGGTTCGTCTTGAGGATCGGCAGGGGCAGCAGGTGCAGGCAGGGTGAGCAGCAAGGCGGGGCTGCGGCTGACGGTGATGGGGGCTTTCTTGTCGGCCTCCCACGCCCAGTAGCCAAGCCCGCCAAGCGCCAGCACCGCGACAATCCAGATCGAGGCGAGTACCAGGCTCGCCCGCGTCAGGATGCGCGACCAATCCAGATAGGTCTTTGACATGCCCGCCCCTCTTGCTTTGTCGTGGTTACGGCTGGGCCACAGGTGCGGCCGCATCGGCCTTGGCCGTTGTCAGCGCGGGTTCGATCCCTGTTGCGCCGCGCAGCAATTGCAGCGCGTAATCAAGCTGGAAGTCCTCGCCTTCGGAAAGCTTGGCGGGGAAAATCACCCCGTCGGAGCGGCGCGGCTCTTCAGGCAGGCCATCTTGCGCATCCAAATGGTTGCGCAGCGCGGCTTCGCCCCGGCGCATAGCCGAAATCGACAGTTCGGCTTTTTCGATCTCTTCCTGGGTGCGGGCGGCCACTTCAATGTCAGGCCAGATGCCGCGGGCCTGGATCGACCGGCCCGACGGCGTGTAATAGCGCGCCGTGGTCAGGCGCAGCGCGCCCTGATCGCCAAGCGGAATGATGGTCTGGACCGAGCCTTTGCCGAAGGTCCGCATGCCAAGCACAATGGCGCGGCGATGGTCTTGCAGCGCACCGGCGACAATTTCAGAGGCCGAGGCCGAGCCGCCATTGACCAGAACGACAATCGGCAAATCTTCGGCAATGTCGCCACGGGTTGCCTGATCGCGGGAAATGTCACGCGGGTCGCGGCCCCGGGTTGAAACAATTTCGCCCTGCTCAAGGAAGGCATCGGCAATGGCAACTGCCTGATCAAGCAAACCGCCGGGATTGCTGCGCAGATCAAGCACAAGGCCCGCCATGTCATCGCCCATATCCGAGCGCAGCGCATCCATGGCGGCGTCCAGTTCGGCTGCGGATTTCTGGTTGAAGCTGGTGATGCGGATATAGCCGATCTTGCCTTTGGCTTCATATTTGACAGGCTTGATCTCGATCTTGTCGCGAATGACGCGGACATCAAACGGAGTTTCAGCCCCGCGCAGAATGGTCAACGTGATCGAGGTGTTGAGACGGCCGCGCATCTTGTCGACAGCTTCCTGCAAGGTCAGGCCCATCACCGGCTCACCATCCAGATGGGTGATCAGATCGCCCGATTGCAGGCCCGCCCGCATGGCCGGCGTGTCTTCGATGGGCGAAATCACCTTGACGAGACCTTCTTCCATCGTGACCTGAATTCCCAGCCCGTAAAATTCGCCGCGTGTGTCGATCTGCATGTCGCGGAAGGCTTTGGCGTTCATATAGCTTGAATGCGGATCAAGCGATTGCAGCATGCCATTGATGGCCGCCTGAATGATTTCAGGGTCGGAGACTTCATCGACATAGTCTTCGCGCACCCGCTCAAACACATCGCCAAACAGGTTGAGCTGGCGATAGGTTTCCGAACTGGCCGCTTCGGCGCCTGCAAAGGGCCGGGACATGATAAAGGCCGACAAGGCTGCTGCGCCCAAGAAACCTGCCATCATTGATTTGCGCATTATCCGCTTACCTTTCGTTCGGAGGCGTGCAGCCAGGGCATGGGATCGACCGGGTGTCCCTGACGGCGCACTTCGAAATACAGTTTGGTCCCAGACCCTGACGCCTCATTTTGGCGAGATTGCGGCCCCAAGCGGCCCACAGGCTCTCCTGCAATGATGCGCTGGCCGACCACTGCCGTAATGCGGTCGAGACCTGCCATGAGCAGATGGTAGCCTTCGCCGACATTGACGATCAAGAGACCTCCATAAGATCGGAACGGTCCGGCGTACACAATCTGGCCATCGGCTGGTGTGACAACTTGCGCGGCTTGCCGCGCGGCCACCTCAATCCCCTTCAAAGAGGGTGCGGAGCCTTGTTTTGAGCCGAATTTTGCAACAATCGGCCCGCGCACCGGCAGCCGCAAACGGCCCTTCAAAGTGGTAAATTTGAGGCCCGAAGTGTCGATTTTAACAGGCTCAGGCGCGCGTGTTTCCGCCAATTCGGGTGCAATTGTAGGGTTAACACGAGCCGGAGGGGCGCTTTGGCGCGACGGCCGGGGCGTGGGAAAGACCCTTGCGTGCACACCTTTGACCACCGGACGGGGGGTGGGGCGGATGATTGCGGCCTGTTGTTCCAGCGCGGTGATCAGCTCACCCAGCGATTGTGCGTCTTTGGCAAGCTGGTCGATCTGGCGGGCCTTCTGCTTGGCTTGCGAGGCAAGTTGCTTGTCCTGACCGCGTTTTTGATCCATCAGCCCGCCGAGATTTTGCCGTTCGGCCTTGAGCGCGGCGATGGCTTGTTCGCTTTCGGCCTGCTCGGCCACCAGCGTCTTGCGCAGATCCGCCAGCCGCTCCAGCTCAACCCCCAGCGCGCGGGCTTCGGCGCGCAGCTTGGGGGCGATCTCAGCCAGCATATTGGCTGAACGGATGCGGTCCACCAGCTCGCCTGAGCCGGTCACGATCGCCGCTTCGGGCTGGCGCGCAATACGGGTCAGGGCTGCGAGGCTGGCTTCAAGATTGGCGGATTGTTTTTCAAGCTGGGCCTGGGTCTCAGCCTCAAGCTTTTGGGTGGCGGCGAGCTTGGCATCAAGGGCGGTCGCCACCGCTTCGGCCGACTGGACGCGCTTGGCAGCGTCAACCAGTTGCTCTTCAAGGCTTTTCAGCTCGGTCTTGACGTTTTTGGCCTGCTTGTCGAGGGCCTCGCGCTCCTGCTTGGCTTCGTCAAGTTCATGACGCAGCTCATCAAGCTGTTCGGGCGTTACACTTTGTGCGTACGCGCCGGTTGCCACAACAGGCACCACAAGCGCGGCCACAAACGCAAGCCTTGCCAGTGTCAGATCAGGCAACAGCCTCCGCTCCGGCTTGGGGTGCGCCATCAGCCACAAGCACCGTGCCGGTCATTTCAGCCGGCGGCACAAGGCCCATCAGATGAAGGCAGGTCGGCGCAATATCGGCCAGACGGCCATGGGTCAGATGAACCGGCTTGCCCAGTGCCTCGGCATTGATCAGCAGCAACGGCACGACAAAGCTGGTGTGCGCGGTGTGCGGCGCGCCAGTTGTGGGGTCCAGCATCTGCTCGACATTGCCGTGATCGGCGGTGACCAGCATGACACCACCGGCATCCGCCACAGCCTGTTCCAGACGGCCCAGACAGGCATCGATGGTTTCGACCGCTTTGACGGCGGCGGGCATGATGCCGGTATGGCCGACCATATCGGGATTGGCGTAATTGACGACGATGAAGTCATGGCGGCCGCCCGCAATCTCTTCACACAGCCGGCCGGTCACTTCTCCGGCGGACATTTCAGGCTGCAAATCATAGGTCGCCACCTTGGGCGAGGGGATCAACACACGCTCTTCACCCTCAAATGCATCTTCGCGCCCGCCATTGAAGAAGAAGGTGACATGGGCATACTTCTCGGTCTCGGCGATGTGAAGCTGACGCTTGCCCTGATTGGCGAGAAACTCGGCCATAACATTGGTGAGGCTTTCAGGCGGAAACAGCGCCGCGACCGCATCGGCCAGCGCGGCGGAATATTCCACCATGCCCGCACAGGCGGCCAGATCCGGCACGCGGCTGCGATCAAACCCGTCAAAGGCCAGATCGGTCAGCGCGGTTAGAATTTCGCGCGCCCGGTCGGCACGGAAATTGGCCATCAGAACCGCATCACCATCCTTGATGCCGTCAAATCCGCCGATCACGGCAGGGACGACAAATTCGTCGGTGATCTCTTCGCTGTAGGAGGCGTCGATGGCCTCAAGCGCGCTATCGGCCTTGGCACCGTCGGCCAGCACGATGGCGCGATAGGCTTTTTCCACCCTGTCCCAGCGCTTGTCACGGTCCATGGCGTAGAAGCGGCCCGACACGGTGGCGATGGCGGCGGCGGTGCCGCAATCAGCTTCAAGCTTTTCAACAAAGCCGCGTGCGCTTTGCGGCGGGGTATCGCGGCCATCAAGGAAGGCGTGCAGATGAACGGTGAGCCCCTCGGCATGAAGCACATGGGCGAGCGCTGCCATATGATCCTGATGCGAATGCACCCCGCCCGGTGACACGAGCCCCATCAAATGAACCGCGCCGCCGCTTTGCCTGGTTTTGGCGATCAGCTCTTGCAGGGCGGGGCGGTCTTTCAGCGTGTTGCGCTCCACCGCCTCGTCAATGCGCGGCAAATCCTGCAGCACCACCCGGCCGGAACCCAAATTCATGTGACCGACTTCAGAATTGCCCATCTGGCCATCGGGCAGGCCGACATGTTTGCCCGACGTATCAAGCGTGGCAAAGGGTGCCTCGGCCATCAGGCGGTCATAGACCGGGGTTTGGGCGTTCTTGATCGCGCTCGACTGGCTTTGCGGGTCATAGCCCCAGCCATCGAGAATGCACAAAATGACGGGCTTGGGCGCGGTCATGGTCACTCACACAATTGCTGTTTTCTTTGGGCTGGAACGTAATGTCTCGCCCTGCAAATGTCCAATGTGGCGCGTCCGCGCGGCCTGCGGCTCAGACGCGGTGGTAGGGATGGCCCGCCAGAATGGTGGCGGCGCGGTAAAGCTGTTCGGCCAACACCGCGCGCGCCAGCATATGGGGCAGGGTGAGCTTGCCCAGGCTCAACACATGACGTGCCCCGGCGCGAAAGTCCGGATCAAGCCCGTCGGCCCCGCCAATCACAAAGCACAGATCGCGCACGCCCTCATCCCGCAGCGCGCCGATCAGGGCGGCAAAATCGGGCGAGGACAGATTTTTGCCGCGCTCATCCATCGCCACAAAGGGCGCATCGCCCAGCCTGTCGCGAAACAGCTGGGCTTCGGCAGCCTTGAGCGCGGGGCCATCAAGGCCGCGTTTGGCTTCAACTTCGCTGATGGTAAGGGGGCCAAGCCCGGCAGGCGCGGGCTTGAGGCGCTTTTGATAATCGCCCACAAGCGCATGTTCGGGACCGGCCTTGAGCCGCCCGGCGGCAATGATCTTGAGTTTCACGTCTTAGTGCGCGGCGGCGTGCGACCCGTCTGCCTCGGCAGCGGTCACCATCCACAATTTTTCCAGATTGTAGAATTCGCGCACTTCTGGCCGGAACAGATGCACAATCACATCGCCCGCATCGACCACCACCCAATCGGCCTGCGACAGACCTTCAACACGCGGCGGCGCAAAGCCGGCCTGTTTGATCCGTTCAGACAGTTTCTGGGTGAGAGCCGCGACTTGGCGGGTCGACCGGCCAGACGCAATGATGAGATGATCGGCAAGGCTGGTTTTGCCCCCAAGATCGATGGTGACGATCTCTTCGGCCTTATCATCGTCGAGTGAGGATTGTATGAGCTTCAACAGCTCTGCGACGGCATCCTCTGACCGCTTGCCCGGTTGCAGCGCTCGGGTCCTCCTTCAAAATGCCGGGTCGGGATCGCGCCGATGCCACACCCGAAGGGGCGCCCGAACCGGACTGTTTGCATCGACAGTGATCAGACTAACCCCGCAAGGCTGCGTCGCGCAATCACGGGTTTGATCCCTGTCATGAAAGATTCACGGCGTTAACCAGTTGAGTGCGAACCAGCCTTTGTCGTCCGTCCAGCTTTGATGCAGCGCCCAGCCCGCCTCTGCGGCCAGTTCGGCAATCCCGGCCTTGGTATATTTGTGCGAGCTTTCGGTGTGGATGGTTTCACCGTCTGCAAAGGCGAAGCGCTCCGCCCCAAGCCGGATTTCGGTTGCCTGCGTGGCGCGCAGATGCATTTCAATGCGCGCATCATCTTCATTGAAAAAGGCATGATGGGCGAAATGACCGGTCTCAAGACCCGCGCCCAATTCGCGTTTCATCCGGTCCAGAAGGTTCAGGTTAAAGGCGGCTGTCACACCAGCCTGATCGTTATAGGCCGCGTTCAGAACTGCCTGATCCTTGATCAAATCAACGCCGAGCAGCAAGGCCCCGTCAGGCCCTGCAATGGCGCGGGCATTTTTCAAAAAGGCGATGGCGTCGGCGCGGTCGAAATTCCCCAGGGTGGAACCGGGGAAGAAACACAGCCGCCGCTCTGTTCCCAGCCAGCTTTGATCAAACGAGAACGGCTCCATAAAATCGGCGCACAGGCCCATCAGGTCGAGATCAGGCAGGGCAGCGTGAAGCTCATCCACCGTGGCTTCGATGGCGGCCCGCGAAATTTCAATGGCCGCATAGCGGCGCGGCGTATCGAGTGCCTCCAGCAACAGCTTTGCCTTGCGCGCCCCGCCTGCGCCGAACTCAATGACGGTGGCGGACGGTCCGGCCAGCGCACGGATTTGCGGCGCGACCGAGCTGAGCAAGGAAAGCTCGGTCCGGGTGGGATAATATTCGGGCAGGTCGCAAATCTGATCAAACAGGTCTGAGCCTTTGGCGTCATAGAAGAATTTGGGGGCAATCTGTTTGGGTGTGGCCCCAAGTCCGGCACGGACCTCGGCGGCGAAGTCGGCCGGTTTTGGCGCAAGGTCGATCAGATGCTTCCGGCCTTTCGGCTCATTGAGAGATTTATCCATCGGTGGCGAGCCTTAATCCTGAAAATTGCCAGCGCATAGGCGGGTAAAAGAAATTGCGGTAGGTGGCGCGAATATGGCCCGGCGGGGTTGCGGCCGATCCGCCTTTCAGCACCATCTGGCCCGACATGAACTTGCCATTATATTCCCCGACCGCGCCGCTTGCCGGGGCAAAGCCGGGATAGGCCGCGTAAGCCGATTGCGTCCATTCCCACACCCCGCCAAACAAGGCTGAAAAACCCTGTGTCTGGCGCAAGGGTGGCGGGTCGAGCCGCTCAATCGTGAGCTGCGGGCCGCTTGCGGGATCGGTGTTTGAGGCCCGGGCGGCATGTTCCCACTCCGCCTCGGTCGGTAGGCGGTGGCCCGCCCAGCGCGCATAGGCGTCGGCCTCATAATAGGAAATGTGCGACACCGGCGCGTGGCGTTCGATGGGCTTGAGCCCGCCCAGCGTGTAGCGCTGCCATTCGCCATCCTGCCTGGTCCAGTAAAGGGGTGCGCGCCATCCCTCGGCCTGTACAAGCGCCCAGCCATCGGCCAGCCAGGGTTCAGGGCTTTCATAGCCGCCCGCCTCGATAAACCGGGTCCACTCGCCATTGGTCACGGGCCGCTGGGCAAGGCCGAAGGGCTGAAGAAACACGGTATGGGCGGGGCCTTCATTGTCGAAATGAAACCCCGGCCCATCGGTTCCGATCTCGACTAGGCCGCCGTCGAACCGCTCAAAGCGGAGAGGCGGCAGGTCGGCATTATGAGGCTGGCTTGGCAAATCATAAGGCGCGGGCGCGCAAGGATTGTGCGACAGCGCATGTTTGATGTCGGTGACCAGCAATTCCTGATGCTGTTGTTCGTGATTGAGGCCCAGCGTAATCAGCCCCGCAAGGGCGTCATCCAAATCCTGTTTGAACAGCGTCTCCATCGCCGCATCGACATGGGCGCGATAGGCCATCACATCACCAAGAGAGGGTCGGCTGAGCAAGCCGCGATGGGCGCGGGTGAATTGCGGGCCGACTGCATTGTAGTAGGAATTGAACAGCGCCTCATAAGCGGGGTCGAGCGGGTCATACCCATTGAGATGCGGCTTGAGCACAAAGGTTTCAAAGAACCAGGTGACATGGGCGAGATGCCATTTCGGCGGGCTTGCGTCCGCCATGCTTTGCAGGCCCATATCTTCCACGCTGAGCGGCGCGGCAAGGCTTTCGCTCATCTGCCGGACCGCCCGGTAACGGTCGGCCAAAATATGATGGGTCCCGGCCTGGCTGGTGTGGGCCGGGTGTTCGCTCGCCATGGTGCCCCCTTTTCGGGTTGCCGCCCCTTTTCTCATCTGAGAACATTTCGTGCACGTGGGGCGGGGAATGTCAAACCATGGCAGGCCGGAATGACCCTTTTGTGATCCGCCTATCCCAACCTTTACCTCACGGCCAGTTGCCGCGTGCGCGGATCTCGGTCGAGGAGGCGGGATTGAGCTTGCCGGTCACAAAGGCCCAATGGGGCGGCTTGAGGTCGGCGAGCAAAGGCGCGTCACTGTCATCAACCCGGAAATAGGCAAAGCGCTGGGCGGCCAGTGAGGTCAGCGCCTCGCGCGCCTCGCCGGGCCGGTCCATCACCGCAATCGGCATGGTGCGGGCAATGGTTTTCCACGCCCGCCAGCGGTTGAAGCCCGCCAGATTGTCCGCCCCCATCAACCAGACAAAGCGGTGGGCGGGATGGCGTTTCTTCATCCGTTTAAGCGTATCGACGGTGAAGCGCGTACCAAGCCGCGCCTCAATATCAGTGACGATGATCTTGGGGTGATGGGCGACACTGCGCGCCTGCGCCAGCCGTTTTTCAAAGGGTGCATTGTCGGCGGCGGATTTGAGCGGGTTTTGCGGTGTGACCAGCCACCAGACCGCATCCAGCCGCAACACACGCAACGCCATCAACGAGATATGGCGATGGCCCTGATGGGGCGGGTTGAACGAGCCGCCGAGCAATCCGATACGCGGGCCGCGCACGCCACCCATCCGGCTGCGTGCCTTGATCAACCCCTCGCGGGGCCGATCAAGGCCGGGTCTGGCCCTGGCCTCGGACAACATATTTAAAGCTCGTAAGCTGTTCGAGCCCGACAGGGCCGCGCGCATGGGTCTTGCCCGTGGAAATTCCGATTTCCGCACCAAAACCAAACTCTCCACCATCGGCAAACTGGGTCGAGGCATTGTGCAACACAATCGCTGAATCCACCCGGTCGAGGAAGCGCTTGGCCGCCTCATCACTCTGGGTCACGATGGAATCGGTGTGGTTCGATCCAAACGCATTGATATGGGCAATCGCGCCATCGACGCCGGCCACTTCGCGGGCCGCCACGATGGGCTCAAGATATTCGGTCGTCCAGTCTTCATCGGCCGCAGCGGTGATGCGCGGATCAAGCGTCTGGATGGCCTCATCGCCCCGCACTGCACAGCCGGCATTGAGCAGCCCTTCAATGACCTCTTTCTTGGTTTCAAGATCAGCGGCCTGATCGATCAGGATGGTCTCGGCGGCCCCGCAAATGCCCGTCCGGCGCATTTTGGAATTGATCGCAATCGCTACCGCCATGTCGCGGTCGGCATGATGATCGATATAAACATGGCACAGCCCTTCAAGATGGGCGAAGACCGGCACCCGCGCATCGGCCTGGACACGCGCGATCAGATTTTTGCCGCCGCGCGGCACGATCACATCAATCGCCCCGTTCAGCCCTTTGAGCATTTCGCCAACCGCCGCACGGTCACGCGTGGGGACAAGCTGAATGGCTGCCCCAGGCAGATCAGCGGCTTTAAGCCCGTCGGTCAGCGCATCATGGATCGCCCGGCTGGACAAAAAGCTTTCCGAGCCGCCGCGCAGAATGACCGCATTGCCGGATTTGAGGCACAGCGCCCCGGCATCGGCTGTTACGTTGGGGCGGCTTTCATAAATGATGCCGATCACGCCCAAAGGCACGCGCACGCGCTGGAAGGCCAGCCCGTTGGGCCGGGTCCATTCGGTCATCACCGCGCCGATCGGATCGGGCAGGCTGACGATTGCGCGCACACCCTCGGCAATCGCCTCCACCCGCTCATCAGTCAGTTTGAGCCGGTCGAGCATGGCTGATGACAGACCGCGCTTTTCGGCGGCGTCCATATCGGCCTCATTGGCCGCCAGAATGGCGTCCATCCGGTCGGTGATCGCGGTTGCGGCTTCCGAAAGGGCCTTGTCCTTCTGGGCGGTCGGGGCGTGGGCCAGCACGGCGGATGCCGCCTTGGCATCGGCGCCCAGTTGCGCCATGGCCTCGACAATATGGCTTTCGTCCAGCTCTGTTACTGCGGTGGCGGTCATGATCGTGTCCTTAACTTTCCTTGGACTTAGGCGATTGGGGCGCATTTGTCAGCACCAGATCGTCACGATGGATCAGGCTGGCGCGCCCCGGAAAGCCTAAAATCTTTTCAATATCAGCGCTTTGCGCGCCTGCGATGGCCTCAGCCTCGGTGGCGTCATAGCCCGTTAACCCGCGCGCCAACACCGTGCCGTGGACGTCAATGACATCAACCGCATCGCCTTTGTGAAAATCGCCTTCAACCTGTGTCACGCCTGCGGGCAACAGGCTTTTTCCGCCCAACAGCGCGCGGGCAGCCCCCGCATCGATGGTGATTGTGCCAGACGATTTCAGCGTTCCGACAATCCAGGTCTTGCGTGCCGAGCCGGGGCTTTGGTGGCTTAAAAACAGGCTCGCGGGGCCCCCATCCAGCAGCGCTTGCAGCGGATGGGCGATGGTGCCGCGCGCGATCACCACATGGGCGCCCGCTGCGGTGGCAATTTCGGCCGCATCAATCTTGGTTTTCATCCCGCCCGAGCCGACAAAGCTGCCCGTGCCGCCCGCCATGGCATGAATGGCGGGTGTGATCTGCTCGATAAGGGGGAGGAGTGTGGCATCGTCATGCTCACGCGGGTTCTTGTCATAAAGCCCGTCCACATCGGACAGGATGATCAACAGGTCCGCGCCAACCATGGCCGCCACGCGGGCGGCCAGCCGGTCATTGTCGCCATAGCGCAATTCTTGCGTCGCCACCGTGTCATTCTCATTGACGATCGGCACAGCGCCGAGCTTGAGCAAGGCCAGCAAAGTTGAGCGCGCATTGAGATAGCGGCGGCGCTGCTCGGTATCCTCGATGGTCAGCAGCACCTGGGCGGCCTTTTTACCATGACGGCTCAACGCCTCTTGATAGGCGTGGGTGAGGCGCACCTGACCGGTGGCCGCCGCTGCCTGGCTTTCTTCCAGACGCAGGGCTGATTTCGACAGGCCAAGCTCTCCCCGGCCAAGCGCCACCGCGCCCGATGAGACGAGCACGATTTCTGCGTCACCGAGCGCGGCGACATCATCGATCAGAGCGGACAACCAGTCTTGTTTGAGCGTGCCGGTGTCGAGGTCGGTCAGCAGCGACGAGCCGATCTTGATCACGACCCGCCTGGCGGTTTTGAATGCGGTCAGGGCGTCCATGACTGGGGCTCCCGCTCGGCCTCTTCCTCGGCCTTTTTCTCCGCATCAATGACGCGCAGCAAGGCGCGCAGCATGTCGGTGACACCCGCCCCGGCGACGCCCGACAGGCTCATCACCGGCTTGCCGATGGCGCCGGACAAAAGCGCGGCCTGCTCATCCACCAGCTCCTGGGGCAGCGTGTCGGACTTTGACACGGCAATCAGTTCGGGCTTCTGGGCGAGGCCCCCGCCATAGGCCTCAATCTCGCGCCGGACTGTCAGATAATCGGCCGCGGGGTCATCAACCGTGCAATCGACCAGATGAAGCAGCACGCGGCAGCGTTCGACATGACCCAGAAAACGGTCACCGAGACCATGGCCTTCATGGGCGCCTTCAATCAGGCCGGGAATATCAGCCATGACAAATTCACGCCCATCGACACCGACGACACCCAGATTGGGGACCAGCGTTGTGAAGGGATAATCGGCAATTTTGGGACGGGCGGCCGACACGGCGGCCAGAAAGGTTGACTTGCCCGCATTGGGCAGCCCGACCAGTCCGGCATCGGCAATGAGCTTGAGCCGCATCCAGATCCATTTTTCCAACCCCTCCTGGCCGGGATTGGCATGGCGCGGAGCGCGATTGGTGGGGCTTTTGAAATGGGCGTTGCCAAAGCCGCCATTGCCGCCTTTCAGAAGGGTGAGCTGATCGCCCGCCTTGGTCAGATCGGCAATCAGCGTCTCATGATCCTCTTCAAAGATTTGTGTGCCGACAGGCACCCGCAACACGATATCGTCACCCGATTTGCCCGAGCGGTCCTTGCCCATGCCATGCATGCCGGTGCCAGCCTTGAAATGCTGTTGATAGCGATAATCGATCAGCGTGTTGAGGCCATTGACAGCCTCGATCACCACGTGACCGCCACGCCCGCCATTGCCGCCATCGGGCCCGCCAAATTCGACATGGGCCTCGCGCCGGAAGCTGACACAGCCCGCCCCGCCATTGCCCGATCGGATATAGATTTTGCATTGGTCGAGAAATTTCATGACAGGCCAGTCTTCCATTGAGTGGCGGTGAGCCGCAACCAGCGATGGGGCACTTGCCGACCCCGCGCCGCGCAGTGATAAAGCCCCCAGTCGACCGGCGCAAAGCCGATTTTTTCAAGCACCCGGCCCGAGGCGGGATTGTCGACAAAATGCCCGGCATAGATATCCGCCGCACCGGTGGCGCCGAACCAATATCCGACCAGGGCGGAGGCGGCTTCGCTGGCAAAACCCCGGCCCCAGAAGGGCTTGCCGATCCAGTAGCCGATTTCAAAACAGCTCATCCCGTCCTTGTCGCGGGGATGCACGCCGCATGCACCAACAAGCGCGCCATCATGGGTGATGACAAAGCCCTCGGGATTTTGTGCCAGAAAGGCATGGGCGTGATTGAGCGTATAGGGATGGGGCACCCGCGCCAGCGTCCAGCTGACCTGGGCGTCAGACAGATAGCGCGTCAGCTCCCACGCATCATAAGCGCGGTAGGGGCGTAAGATCAGCCTGTCTGTTGCGAGCGTCATGCTCATGGTTTTCTCCACAAAAAAAGGGACGGCGAACCGTCCCTTCCTTCATCTTATGCCGTCTTGTGATGTCGGGGCGGTTCGTTACTCAGCCGCGTCAGCCGGAACGGATTGTTCGTCATTGGCCGGATCGACATGCACATATTGGCGGCGCAGCTTGCCTTTGGCGAAGCGCACATTGCCTTCGACGAGTGCGAAGATTGTGTGGTCCTTGCCGATGCCGACATTGGTGCCGGGATGATATTTGGTGCCGCGCTGACGGATGATGATATTGCCGGGAACGACAAGCTCACCGCCGAATTTCTTGACGCCCAGGCGCCGGCCCGCTGAGTCGCGGCCGTTGCGGGATGAGCCGCCTGCTTTCTTGTGTGCCATCTCGTGTCCCTCTCGGTTAGCCTTTGATGTCGGTGATCTTGATCACCGAAAGCTGTTGGCGGTGGCCCCGCTTGCGGCGCGAATTGTGCCGGCGGCGCTTTTTGAAAATCATGACTTTCTTGTCTTTGATCTGTTCCATCACCTCCGCGGTAACGGTGGCGCCTTCCACGAGGGGGCTGCCGACTTTGACGTCGCCTTCCGAGCCGACCATCAAAACAGAGTCAAATGTCACGGTTTCGCCCGCTTCAGCGTCGAGTTTTTCAACCCGAAGTTTGTCGTCTTTGGCAACGCGATATTGCTTGCCGCCGGTTTTGATCACCGCAAACATTGTCTTATCCTTCAATCCGTGCGGTCCCCAAGGCTGGTCATACGCGACCCATTGATGCGAAGAAGCTTCGCGCCCGGCACCTGCCGTCGTCAGAGAGCCCTCTCCCTGACAAGGAGCCGGGACTATAGTCGGATCGCATCCAAAGTCAAGAAAAGCGCGGGATTGGGCGGTGTCACCAAAGCGCAACCTTTCGCCGCAGCCCAGGCGGGCTCCGTTGCGGCCGGCATGGTTGCGCGCGGGGGCATTTGGCTATATCACACCCGCTCCCTCAGACCTGAGCTGAGCTTCGCGGAGAGGTGCCGGAGTGGTCGAACGGGGCGGTCTCGAAAACCGTTGTGCGCGCAAGCGTACCGAGGGTTCGAATCCCTCCCTCTCCGCCATAAACTATTGATAATACTGGTAAATTTTAGATTTCAGACTCGGAGTCGCGAAAGAACGCGAGGTTCCGCCCGAAATACGCGGTCATGTTTTTATATGCGTGACTGAGAGACCGTCTGAAACGCCGCTAACACGTCGCTTTTCCGATTATGTCTCAGATGGCGATCAACTCGGTACGCTTCAGTTAGGGTGATGCTCGCCTGAATTCCGTATTCCCATTGGAAACAATGAGTTTGATTTGACTTACCATGCCATTTATTCGCGTTCGTCCCATTTCTTGCGTATCGTCATGTATTGTTGACTGGCTGCAATGTCATCGTGGATTTCGAGTTGCGTAAGAATTTCGGCCATGTGGTAGGGCCACTCATGTGGTTCTGGAGGTAAAATTTTCTCGAGGACAGCCAATAACTGATGTGGATGTGATGTCGCAATCGATGGGCCGTCTTCGTCAGAGCGTATCCAAAAATATGTGGATTTCCTCATGGGGGACAGAAACGGCAAAATCAATGCCGTAATCGGCTCAATCCAGTCCGATCTGTCGAACGCCAACCGCACCAAGTGCGAAGATGTTTCGGGCGTTCGAATCTTTTGGTGGATTGGCCATACGTCCGTCAGAAAGGATTTCAGTTTGTCGAGTGCATTGTCGTGCTCATCGCGGCGTACCAGAACAACGTTCACAACATGCAGTAGGTAGCTTCTAAACTCGTCATTCGCTCCAAGGATTGTGGAATGAAATTCTGTGTTGCTGACCAACGGTTCAGAACGTTCATCTTGCTCAACCAACCAACCGCTGAACAGTAAATTTGCTAGGCTCTCCCAAGGCAACTCAAAGTCTGCCGGTGGTTCTGCGATGAAATTAATCAAATCGGCTTTGATTTCCGAAAACACCGAAGGACTTACTTGATTTGCATGTGCCAGGCCGCAGAAGAAAGCAGCTCGAATAAGCGTACTTGCACTGTTTGATGCCGAAACCAAATTTCTTTGTGTCCAATATGGTGCATGGTGATGAAAGTATGCGACGTCCCGCGCAAATATGCACATAGCTAGGCCGGCAAGTTCTTCTGGCAAGTTGAGCAGGCGCTTGGCTTGGTTTTGCCATTGGATGAGAGCACGCAGGTCATCCGCATAAGATTCTGGATCAAACACTCTAAGGAGGGCTTCTGCAAGGTCACCGGGCGGGGCGTTCAATGCATCTGTTGCGATATCGCGCCGAGATTTTCTGGACCCGGTAGAGCTGTCATCAACGTCTGGAGCTTTCTCCAAGACGCCCGCAACGCGGTCGAACAGATTGTCGAATAGCTCTTGATGGCTGTTCGTCAATAAAGGCGACAACGATTGAAGAAGGGATGCAATTGGCCCCAAATGGCGTTGAAGCTCTGGAGTGGGGAAATCGGAGACTGTATGGGCGAGAAGAAGTTTTCCACGATCACTTAGTGAGGAATTTCCAGCATGAACCAGCATTGCATGCCAGGCGCGTTGGGGAAATAGCCTGGAACGCGCTGCATGACGCAGAGCGGATAAAGCGCGAACCGGATGGCTTTCAACCAATCCCTTGAAGGGATCGTATTCCACAAAGTCTTCAATCCGACCGGTTACCGCGTCGGCCTTTGCGATTATGTCGCCAAGCGGGATGTTCAGAAGCGCTTCTGGGTCTGTTTTTGTGCCAACCCAACCGCTTTGGCTGCTGAGGGGCGCGAGGCGTTTGTCTGCATTTGTTCCTTTCCACCCAGTCGGGAACCGGGGTGAACGAACGTCAATGGCTTCATCCAATTGGATTGCCAGCGTACAGCCGCGGGATTGAAGCCACAGAAGCCGATCGACGCCAGTTGGGTCAAGTTCACCTTTAGCAGTGTCAGAATGGTTCCAAAGACGATTTTCCAGGAGTCGATTCTCCAGTTCTTTTTGTTCTTCGGAGCCAAGGTCTGTCCAGCGTGCTTTTAAGGTGTGAAGCAAGTCCCATTCGTGCATGGATGACCAGAACACAGTGTTTGGAAGCTGCCGTATGAGAGTGCGGAACTCAGAGCCCGGGACAATATCAGGAAATTGTGCTGCCCATAATCGAAGCATGATGAAAGCAGTTTCGTCTTCATGAGGCCAAGATAGATACAAATGGCGCGCAGCTCCAACGTCAATGTTTCGGAGTTTCATGAATATGCCAGATAGCGCATGCAAAGCGGCTTGGATTGCAGATGCGCTATGAAAACTGCGGTCTTGTGAGGTTTCCGGTGGTGTGATGGCTTCGATGCGCTCAAATTTTAAACTGTCGATCAACTTCTCCAACGCCAGTGTTTGAGCAACATTTTGACTTTGGAGGCGAGCGACTTGCATCAATACATCGTGCGGGATTTCACTTGGGTCGAGTTCGCCAATCACGCGTGCGCTGATTTCTGCGACTTCAAAATACCAAACAGGAATGAGTTCATTGTCGTCGCGGGGCGGCTGTACCGTGTTCCAAAGCCGCGCTTTGTTAAGGAGACGCGGTCGGGTCACTCTTTCGAGCATTTTTATCGTGCTTGGGGTCCAACCGAGCGTTTCTTTCGAATGGCGCCAATCATAACCCAGCAAATCGCTATTTAGTTCAAAGCTGGCCCAACACTCAAACAACAGGTGCCACAGGGTTCGAAGATTGTCTGAACCCTTCCAGTCGTGCCGGTTAACCTCCCTTTGAATTGCGTTGCGGATGTCGGAATGAACAATGGGTTGTTTATGCGCCCACCAATAGCATGCCGGATTATGGGATTGTTTGGCGAGCCAGAACCCCAAGATTCTTAAACGTGGCGGCAGATTCATCGGTGAATCTGCGCTCAGCCCACTCAGTACATTTTCCCGATCTCGGTATGTCGGTTGTTCATCCGCATTGGCAGGATGAAAGGCGCACCAAGCATCGGCTGGGACATCACGTCTTTGATAAGAGTTGTCGGATATTTCGGAAGAAGGTGGCTGATCGCTATCAAGTCCGTATTTGTCAAATGGGTCAATACGTTCCCCCGACGTCCAATCATAGCTTGGGACCGGTGCGGGCGAAGCAAAACGGATATCTGGATCGAAGACGGCCAACCATTCTGCGTTGGGTTGGGGGGAGGCATCGTCAAAGGCTCGAGCTCCTTGAACCGATGAAACAAGATGGGCCACCTGCCCTCGTTCAAATGCGGCCAACTCTTCGGGCTTTTTTTGCGCTAGTTCAATCACTTTGGCTTGCCAATTTTTGAGGTCTTGAGACCTGTCCGACCAAGCCAAAAGTGTGTCCCATAAGAGGTCAAATCTCGTTGTCGGAAAGCATATCGGCTGAACGCGTTTGGCGGCCCATTGTTTGCGACCTTCGTCGTTCGATCCTTCGTGAAATGCGAAGGCAGACCTTCGATGGCTGTTGGAATCATCCAGAGATTCCAACAGATATTGGATTGGAGGATCGTCCGCCGAGTAGCCGACAAATACCAAGACGAACTGCTCGCTGAGTTCTTTCACGAACTGAGCGGCGTAACCTTCGGCAAGGTATGCGCGCCCAAACTGCGCTTTTGTGAGCGTTAGCTCTGATGCGCCAATTTTCCCATGCAGGTGAATAATGCCATCTAGCGCACCTGGGCGTTTGGGATTTGGTAGGTCTGGCGAGTAAACGGATCTGTCATTTGGACACGCGTGTTCAAAGAGTAAGTCGAAATTGGTGGTAACAAGTTGTAACGCCCCTGCAGGCGTTCTGCTGAGTTTTGCCAAAGTAGAGTGAGCGCTGGTATCTGTACCGGCATCGGTTTCGAGTGCGTTACTGACGAGTTGCTCAATATGCTCCTGATCAAAATCTTCGGCGAGCTTGCTGAATATCTGATCGGCAGAGAAGATTCCTGAAATCCGAAACTGTTCTGAGATATCCTCCATGGCCGTTAGCAGTCTAGACACCTCATCTGTTTCCAATACACGAAGTTCGGACAAAACGCGCTTGGTGAGACCTTTGAAGTCGGGAAGTCCGGCCTTATGCCGCGACACGCCCGCACCGCAAAAGAACACGACTTCACCTTTGTCACGGGCCCATAACAGCTCGTCTGGAATGTCTGGCCCATCTGGCAAAAAGCGCATGGTTGCTCCTTGGAATTCAAAAAGAGGTCCAGTCCACCAAGTTTAGTCAAGAATCGTCGACCAGAGCGATGTTGATGACCTTGTGTTTTGAACTTTAACCGATTCCCCTAAGCTTCGTAATTCAGTGTTGCCTTGACGCATTGAATTGCGTCTTTTACCAGCCGTGCAACATATGACGGCGTTACTCCCTCAGCGGCTGCGATCTCCTTGACCGACCCTGCTTCTCCTGACGACAGTTGCAAAAACCAGTCATGGCCTCGCGCGAGAGCTCTGAGGTTGAGCATGTCCTCAGGATCGTCGACGGGTTGGCTTCCATTGATGATGAGCTTGCGGGCGCTGCCGCAGGTCTTGAGTTCGGCGTGAATGGTTATCTCCACTGTGTCGTTGTGGGTGTCTGCCTTTGATGCGGGCAACGCCAGCGCTGAACTGAGCCCTTTCCTCGAAACCTCCAACACAATCGTCTCTGGCCCAAGCACGACCCTGGCGACGATCTGCTGGACGATCGGGCCCCAGTCGTGCGGGTTGGAGGCGTCGAGTTCGGCGGCGAGGGCCATCGCGGCGCGGAGGGCGGGCTCGGTCTGGCTTGCGGGCAAGGGGCCGATTGTCTCAAGGAGCCGTGCCGGATCGTTGAGGATCGCGAGTAGCTCCTTCCTGACCAGCTTCTCGATCTGCATGGCCGGCATGCGGACAGGCTGGCGGTTGAACGCGGGGAGGGCGTCGTCGGGGATGCGCTCAACATAGTAGCGGTTGCGCTGCCCGTTGCGGATCGTGTGGGTCGCGCCAAAGCGGTGTCCTTCTTCGCTGAACAGGAGCCCTGCCAGCAGGGAGGGGAAGCGCGCGTTCGATCGCGTGCGGTGGTCGTGGCGGTTCTGGCCGAGCTTGGTTTGCACCGCCTCCCATGTGGCGGGGTCGATGATGGCTTCGTGCTGGCCCTCATAGAGCGCATCGCCATGCCTGACCTTGCCGGCGTAAATCGGGTTCTGGATCAGCTTGTAGAGATGGCCCACCCCCATCGGGATGCCGCCTCGAGTGCGCCCGGTCTCGAACTCCCGCTTCTTGCTGACGATGCCAAGCTTACGGGCCTCCCATTTCACGGTGGCGATGGAGCCATGCTCGAGATAGAGCGCAAACAGGGTGCGGACGGTTTCGGCCTCATTTGGGTTGATGACGAGGCTCCGGTCCTTCACGTCATAGCCAAGGGGCGGCATGCCACCCATCCACATCCCTTTCTTTTTTGAGGCAGCGATCTTGTCCCGGATTCGCTCTCCTGTGACCTCACGCTCGAACTGGGCAAAGGACAGAAGCACATTGAGCATCAATCGGCCCATGGAATTGGTTGTGTTGAACTGCTGGGTCACCGAGACGAAGGAGACGCCGTAGGCGTCGAACTCGTCGGCCAGGCGAGCAAAGTCCGATAGCGACCGTGTCAGCCTGTCGATCTTGTAGACGACAATGACATCGACACGCTTTTGGCTAATGTCCTCCATCAGGGCCTTGAGCCCCGGCCGGTCTATAGTGCCGCCGGAATAGCCGCCATCGTCGTAATGTTTCTTGACCAGGGACCAGCCTTCATGGGTCTGGCTCTTGATATAGGCGGCACAGGCCTCTCTTTGGGCATGAAGCGAGTTGAACTCCTGCTCCAGCCCTTCTTCGGAACTCTTGCGGGTATAGATGGCGCAGCGGATCGAGGGCGCCCGGCTCATGAACCAACCCCCGTTCCGGTGAAGGTGATGGCGCTTGCCTGCTTTCGCTTGTCGTAGAGCCCGAAAAAGCGCGGCCCGGACCAACTCATGCCGGTGATCTCCCGGGCAATGGCCGTCAGGGAAGGATAGCGCTTGCCCTTCCAGGCAAAGCCATCCTCGACCACCTCGACAATATGGGTCCCGCCCCGCCATTCCCGGATCAGCCGTGTGCCGACGGACAGGCGCGGGGAGCGGTCGGAACTCTCCTTGCCCGCCCGGATATCGGCGGCAATCTGTTTGAGCCGGCGCTTGAAGGCAGGGCTGAAGCCAAGCCCCGCCTTCTCATAGAGATCAAACCGCACCCCCAGAAACAGTAACTCGCGGCTTGCCCGCACCGGGGCGGGATTGCCGAAGGCGGCCAACCAGCGCTCGCGCAGTTCCTCCCGGCTCAGCCCCTCAAGGGCGGCGACTTCGGCGTCGAGATCAAACTTGGGTTTTGCCATCCTGTCCTCCTCAGCTCTGATCGCTGATGCGATAGACCAGCCCGCGATCGGTGGCGCGGTCAGAGATCACGATGAGGCCATGCTGCTTTTTGAGCTTGCCGCTCACGGCGCCGCGCACCGTATGGGGTTGCCAGCCGAGCGTCTCGGTTAGCTCGGAAAGCCCGGCGCCTTCCTTTCGCCGCATCAGGCTGATCATCCGGCCGATCTTGCTGTCGGGATGAGGGGTGTTGGGGTGGGCTTTGGCAGCGGGCTTGGAGGCCCGAGGGGCGGTCTTTGTAGCTGGTTGCTCGCTTGGTGCTGGTCGGTCTTCCGGATCGATGCCGATGGCGGCAAGACCGTCCGCAGCGATGGTTAGGCAGAAGCGCTCATCGCCCTCTTCGCGCCAGGGCAGATCGTCGGGGCCAGCAGGATTCTCTTCAACCAGTCCATGCTTGAGCAGCGCGTTCAGCGTCCGCGTGACCGCGCCCTTGTTGGCGCGAACGGATTTGGGCAGAGGCAGGATGGCACTGTCTGTGCGCCTGGCGGCTGCGGCGAGTATGGTGGTGTGGGTATCGGTGAGTTTGGGCATCTTGAGGCTCCGTGGATCATGCGCCGGGCCGATCCCGGCGCTTCCACTGCCCCAGGCCCGGAACAAAGGCCGGGCAATCTTCTATGCGCCGCTAAGGCGCTCGTGTCAGCCCCATCCATGCTCCGTTCGACACCGAAGTCCAGTCGATTCAGGGACGGAAGGCTGAGTTTTGTTTGATACTGCACCGCAGGGTCCGACCGAGTGCGCCAAGGTCCGACCCGGCTTTCTCAAGACGGTCAGCCAAGGCACAATAGGTTTCCGCTGTAGCCTCGGGCGACTGACCCAGTACGGCGCAGTCATGAATATCCTCGATCAGCATGGTCGCCTTTACCGACAGGCGTTGCAGCAGTTCACGGCCATCATTGGTCAGTTGCTTGCTCATGACCCCATGCAGGCTTGTGGCGCGCGCGAAGCCCAGAGCTATATGGGGCCGCTTTGTGGACCTCGAATATGTATGCCAGATTGCAGGAGCCGGGAGCGCGGGATCGTCTGCTCGGCCCCTCACGCTCCGTGTTCTGCGAGCCCACACTCGACGATTGCCTGACGAAACGCGGCGTCGACATCAAATTGACCGGTGCTCGACATGGCAGCGTTCACACCAAGTAACCGGTACTTCACTGAGCGTCCATTCAGAATCTGGTTGAGAATCCGGCGCGCTTTTTCACCTTGCGCCATCCGAAACGGCGACACCATCTTGGCGGTGTGCTTATAGACTTGCGACATTGTCGCATCGGCTTGCGGAAGATGAGCGCCGGACCCGAATGACGGCATTGTTGGCGCAACATCGACGGGCGTATCGCTCAGCGTGATCTTCCAGGCCGGATCGTCGTCGACCCTGATTTGAAGATCCCCCGATATCGGTGCCGTTGGCTCCATAATCGCGCCCAGTCGTATTGTGCCGTCCATATTCTCGATAATGAATTCGGCGGAGAAAAATGTTCGGTTGACCCGGCGCAATATTGATCGCCGCGACGGTGTTCCACGTTCCACGCGGCGCGCCGAGACGTCGGTGAATTGATCGGTCATCGTCACGGCACGCCAGTCGCCTTGAGTGTCGGGGCCGGACATACAGGACGACAGAATGAGTGTTGAGAGTGTCGCTGACAGCATGATGCGCATATCCGCTCCTTTCATTTGTGTTGAAGGAGCGTCCCGAAGCCGGGTGTTAAGAACGCATCGGAAACGGTGCGCGCGCTAGTTTAGGCCGCACGACAAGCGCGCGGCCTTGGACATTTCACGCCACCCGGCCCAATTCGGGCCCGGATGTTTCCGACGGAGTTCTTACGCTCCACACTTCGCGTTGCCGAAGTGCAAAGCGACTAAAGACTGGAGTTTGAAGGTTCGGAAACAAAGAAGGCGCGCCTGTCGGGTGTGCCATGGTCAGTCCAGAAGTGAGCCGGGCGGGACATCAAGCGCCCGGGCGAGCTTTTCCACGATGATCAGGGTCGGATTGCGTGCGCCCCGTTCGAGATCGCTGATATAGGTGCGATGAATGCCGGCGTAATGCGCAAACTCCTCCTGCGACCAGCCTTTCGCCAGCCGCTGTTTACGCAAATTCCGTCCCAGTCGCTCGACAATACCCATAGGCAGAGCAGACGCTTTGTGTGACTTTTTGGTCTACAGACGATCAGTGACATTCTTCTTGACTTCTCACCTCCAATTGAGCGGGACTGGGCCACCCTTTTTTCTGAAATTCGAGGCCCGCCATGACCCCGGAAGAGCTTAATCCGACCGCAATCCGCTACATCAAGCTTGGCCGCAAGAATAAATGGGCGGCTGAGGCCCGGTCCGACCGGATCATCCCGCTCGGCTTCGCCGAAGCTGATCACGAGGCCTGCCTCAATGGCGATATCGAGACCATCAAGGCGCAGATGCAGCGGCGTATCCGCCGGACCGCAATGGGCGCTGCCCAGGATGCCCGCGAACTTATGGACTTCTACAATGCCGATCCGGACACGCTGTGGATCACCTTTGCTCAGGATCACATGTGGTGGACCTTTGCCGAAGGCCCTGTCATCCCGGTCACCGAACGCGGACCGGACGGTTATTCGCGCTATCGCAAGACCCGGGGAGAGGGCTGGCGGCACACCGATCTGAACGGCAGACCGCTCCGGCTCCGGGATCTGAGTTCGCTTCTCACCCAGACCGCAAGCTATCAACGAACCATCTGCCAACTCGGCAAAGCCGATTATGCCTTGCGCAAGATCAGGGGGGTGACCGACCCGCTTCATGATGAGGCCCAGGCGCTTCAGGCCCTGATGGTCGATATGGCCCAAACCCTGATTGCTGCCCTTCACTGGAAGGAATTCGAAACCCTGGCCGATCTTGTCTTCGCCCGCGGCGGCTGGCGCCGGGTGAGCCTGCTCGGCAAGGATATGCCGGTGATCGATCTGTTGATCGACCAGCCCATCACCGGCGAAACCGCCTGGGTGCAAGTAAAATCAAAGAGCCGGCAGGCCGAGTTCGACACATATGTCCGGCGCTTTGTCGAGGCCGGGACCGCCCAGCGCCTCTATTATGTCTGCCACACGCTCACCACGCCGCTCACGGTGCCCGACGATGTAGAGGGGGTCACGGTGCTGACTGGCAAGGCGCTCGCCCGGCTGGTGATCGAAGTCGGTCTGTTTCAATGGCTCATTGATCAGTCTCGTTAGGGTTGTCAGGCGCGGCGCACTATTCGGTCAAGAGGTTGTTGGCCTCGACGAGATCGCGCCGATTGAATGCCTTGATAATTTTGATCTGCATTTCGGCACCCTTTTTCCTCTTAATTTCATCCAAAACCTGCGCGCGGATACGAGCATCTTTGGTCTGTCCATTCATCCGAATGAATTCGTTGGCAGAATCGATTTCATATTGCCATTGGTCAACCGTCCCGAGCAGCTTGAACAGCTCTTCGAGCCGGGATTTGCGGGTACACATCCGTTGGGTCTGTTCGTCAAAAAATATGTCCTCGGGGTGAATGAGAAAGTCGGGCGGGTCATTTTTGTTTCGCCGGGCGTGCTCGATTGCCTTCTCCCCAAGTCGCTTATATTCCCATAAAACAGTGTCCCGCCGTTCAATTTCCTCCTGTTCCCCGTGCTCGGCACGCTCGAGCAGTTCAAGGAACAGCTTCTGGGACCTGAAATCACCTTGGGCGGCACGGGCGGCGACAGATCTGAGGACCGCCTCAGTGAATCCGATCGAAATCGTCTGACCCTGTTCTTTGGCCGTGATCTTTGTGCGGGCCTGGCGCAAGATCATGTCTCGCAATGCTTTTTGATCCGGTTCACGGTTTTTCGATCCCTTGGGTCTGCCGTCGGGGTTCCCGGACTTGCCTTTGGTAAACCGGGTTGATTTCGGCGGACGGCCATAACCAATCTCGTAAGGCGGCTTGGCGCCATCTTTGGTCTCGTCATTGTCGTCACTCATGCTGATACTCCAACACTGTCTTGAGGCTCTGTTTCGGTCGTGGCCAGCCGTGTTGTCGCCACCTCTTCAAACTGGGCGCCTGTTGCCTCGAGCGCGGCCTGAAGGCCGCAGACCTTTCGTGCGCGCCGGATGATCGTGTCGCAATAGAGCGGGTCGAGCTCGATGGCCGCACAGCGCCTGCCCGTGCGTTCAGCCGCAATCAGGGTTGAGCCCGAGCCGGCGAATGGATCGAGAATGAGATCACCCCTGTTTGAGCAATCGAGAATGGCGTCCGCCACCAGATCGACAGGTTTGACGGTCGGGTGGAGAGCCAGATCCTCACGCTCCTCGCCGAAGCTGTTTGCGCCGGCATAGGTCCAGACATTGGTCCGGTTGCGGCCGTGCCGGCCAAGCTCGACATTGTTGATATGAGGTTTGGCGCCATGCTTGAACACGAACACCAGTTCATGTTGAGACCGATAGAGCGAGCCCATGCCGCCATTGGTCTTGGCCCAGACGCACAGAGCCTTGAGTTCGGCGTATGTGGCGTCACCTGCGGCGAGGATTTCGCCCATATGCCGCCAGTCCATGCAGATGAAATGCAGACTACCGGCGCAGGAATGACGGGCCATTTGTCCGAACGCGGTGCCGAGGAAGGCGGTAAAGTCGTCGGGGGTCATTTCCCCGACCGCCATAGCGAACTCACGATGCTGTTGCCGTCCGAGCCCGGAGACATGACCTGCAATCGGGACATTATAGGGCGGATCTGTGAAGATCATGCGGGCGTGCGCACCGTCCAACACCTTGGCATAGGGCTCGGCGTCGAGCGCGCTGCCGCACACAATACGGTGTCGGCCGATCCGCCAGACATCACCGGGCCGGGTGACCGCGGGGCCGGTTTGCACCTCAGGCATCATATCGGCCGGGTCTGGCGTATCGCCGGACGGGTCGGCCGGGTGAATGTCCTGGATCAGAATGTCGATTTCGGGAGCCTCGAACCCGGTTATCGTCAACTCGAAATCAAGGTTGAGGTCCGCCAGTTCACCCAGTTCCAGTCCAAGCAGTTCGCGATCCCAGCCGGCATTTTCCGCCAGCCTGTTGTCGGCAATGACGTAAGCGCGGATTTCGGCTTCGGACATATGCGACAGCCGCACGGTCGGAACCTCGGTCATCCCAAGCTGTCGGGCGGCGTCGGCCCGGCCGTGGCCGGCTATGATACCGTCGAGATCATCGATCAGTACCGGGTTGGTGAAGCCGAACCGCTCGATCGAGTGTGCAATCTGGTCGATCTGTTGGGGGGAGTGAGTTCGCGGGTTTCTGTCGCGCGGTTTGAGCTGGAGAAGGTCGCGATATTCAATGGATAGCATAGGGGGTTATTCCTCATTTCAGGTTCCCTTTTTGCAATTTATCCCGCTTGAATATGTTAAATTAACCATTTATCTAGACAAATGTCAACTAAGATTAATTTGTATCCAATAATTCGTTTAGACATAGCATTTCGTGCAGGTGAGAGGTTTGTGAGACCATCGGCCTTATCAGATAGGGCTGTGTCAGATTTTCTAAAACTGGATTGGAGGTTGGAAACTGGGAGCCGGGTGGGCATGCTAAGATAGAAAAAACGATCAAATAATAATTCGTACAGTGATTTGGGAGTCTTAACCAAAACCTCCTGTGTTCGTTTCGAACGTATGATATATCTGAACCGTTCAGGCGAGGCCGAGTGAATAGTTAAGCAATGTTCTCCGCAAGATCTACAATTGAGCGAGGCGAACGCCCATCGCAGAGCGACGGTAAGTTCATTGAGCATGTGGACTG
This sequence comes from Alphaproteobacteria bacterium, assembly GCA_965227065.1. GTDB lineage: Bacteria > Pseudomonadota > Alphaproteobacteria > SPJN01 > SPJN01 > CBDDFN01. The sequence goes on along the minus strand of CBDDFN010000002.1, from coordinate 5,011 downwards.
GTTGGAGTCTCACGGATATTTGTCCCGAGGTGAAGCGCACCATGCTCGTGAATTGGTGGACCAAACCAACGAGCCAACCGACAAAGTCGTCACAAAGTTAGGACTGATTTCTGAAGAGAAGCTGCTTGAATTGTGGTCGCTTCGCTACGGCCTTCCGATCGCAAGTCTTGACGCGCTTCCAACGGAGCGGATCTGCGGTGGTCGGCTCAACAACCGCTTCTTAGAACACAATCGGATCCTTCCGGTTGCTGATGAAGGCGAGCGTGTCATCTTGTTTGTGGTCGATCCAGCAAACCAAGATGCCATCAATGGTGTGGCTGTCGCGGTTGAAAAAGCGGTCGAGGTTCATCTCATCACTGATTCTGCATTCGACGACGCATTTTACACACTCTATTCAGAGTCATTGGACGAGGACGCCAATAACCAAGCTGATCTGTATGATGTCTCCGATGATGCCGCGCGGCTGCGCGATCTGGCGAGCGAAGAGCCTGTGGTTCGTCTGGTCAATGATATTGTGGCCTCTGCGATAAGTGCGCGGGCATCGGATATTCATATCGAGCCAGGCTTGCGTGACTACGCTGTCCGTGTCCGTGTCGATGGCATGCTGCGATCCCAACGCATCCTGCCAAACGGAACCGCCCGGGCGGCTGTTTCGCGCGTCAAAATTTTAGCTTCCTTGGATATTTCTGAGCATAGGAGGCCGCAGGATGGACGATTTAGCTATCCCCTCCGCGGGCGCAGCATAGACATTCGCGTTTCGAGCATTCCAACGCAGCGCGGCGAAGCGTTGGTTCTCCGGATACTGGATACAAATGCTCTTGTGTTGAGTATGGATAAGTTGGGATTTGACGCCGCTATGATCCAACAGTTTGAGCAGTTTCTCGCGCGACCCAATGGAATCGTACTTGTGACTGGTCCAACAGGAAGTGGCAAAACGACCACGCTCTATTCCTGGCTGCAATATTTGACATCGGTCGAACGCAAGATACTGACTGTTGAAGACCCTGTCGAATATGAGATCGAAGGCGTTTCGCAATCTCAAATTCATCCCTCGATCGGCTTGACCTTCGCCAGCGCACTGCGATCGTTCCTCCGGCATGATCCGGATGTCATAATGGTTGGAGAAATTCGCGATCTGGAAACAGCGCAAATTGCGCTTCAAGCGGCAATGACCGGCCATCTTGTTTTGTCCACGCTTCACACAAATGACGCGCCGGCGACCATTATGCGCCTTCGGCAAATGGGGGTTGATCCGCATCTCTTGTCGTCGAGTTTGGTCGGTGTGGTTGCGCAAAGTCTGGTTCGTGTTTTGTGTCCGGACTGTAAAGTGCAAAAGGCAGATGGCGTGGACCCTGCGGGAGATTTAAGCGCTACATTTGCGGATGTGCGTCCCGGCGGTTGCTCAAAATGCGATCATACCGGATATGTTGGGCGTACGGTGATTGCAGAGTGTCTTGCTCTCACGCCCTCTCGCGTTGAGATGATTTTGAACTGGCGCTCAGGCGCCGGCATGAGATCGCTTTATTCGGCGCTGGGTTTGACGTCAAAGTTCGACGATGGTTTGCGAAAGGTTAGCCAAGGGCTCACAACCGTTCAGGAAATTCAGCGTTTTGCGGTGCCATTGTCCGATGGCTAGAGAGTTTCGATACAGTGCGGTCGATAAAGGCGGATCGATGAAGCGCGGGCGCCTTGACGCGAATTCCCCGACGGATGCCGCTGAGCGGCTGCGGCGCCAAGGATTGGAGTTGATTGATCTTGATGAGGCGATATCGGGCCGTTACCAGATCTCGATATCAGGACTTGGGGCAGCGCGGCTTTCGCTGTCATACTTCAGCGGTTTCGCCCGATCAATGGCTGATCTGCTTTTGGCGGGGTTGCGTGTCCCGCAGGCATTGGAACTCTGTCGTTATCGTGAAAACCAGACGTCAGCCTCGGCTTTTGTTGATCGCATCAATGATGCGGTTCGACACGGTGGGTCATTGTCGCGTGCGCTCCGGGAAGACCCGTCAAATGTTCCTGCACTTCTTATTGCTATGGTTGCCGCGGGAGAGCGCACGGGTAACTTGGGTGAGGCGTTTGACGAGTTCGCCCGTTGCGCCGAACGGACGGTTGAGTTCCGGCGTGCAAGCTTCGCGCAACTCGCATATCCGGCGTTCTTGGCGGTTTTGGTTTTGCTGACAATTGTTTTCGTGAGTTTTGTCATTCTTCCAAAATTTGAAACGATGTTTGCGACCGGAGCAGCAGACCCGCCGGGGTTCACGCAAATCGTTTTGGCGATTGGCGCAACTGTGCGGGACTATTGGTGGGCAGGTGTTATGGGGGGAGGGCTGCTTGCGGTCACTTTGTCTTCAGTGATCGCTGCACGCCCGAAGGATGTCGACCGTCTGCTCGTTGGGATGCCCGTGATTGGGAAATTTGTGTCGCGGACGGCATACAGTCATTTTTGTAGAAGTCTGGGCGCGCTTCTGTCCAACGGGGTTTCTATGTCCAACTCTTTCCCGATCGCGCTTGATGCGGTGAACAATTTTGCCGTACAGGATGAACTAAAATCTGTCGAACAAAAGGTCAGAACCGGTTCAAGCCTAACAGCTGCCTTCATGAATGTGTCGTCTGTTCCGGACATTGTCGTCACTATGATCCGTATGGGAGAGCGTTCGGGACAATTGGGGCCTTTACTCACAAAGGCTGCGGACTTGTGTGAACAGGAAACCCAAAAGGTACAGAAAGTCGTTTTGGAAATCGCCGGTCCGGCAATGATCTTGGTGATGGGGGCTGTTGTTGCTGCCGTTGTGGGGTCAGTGATGATCGGCGTGCTCAGTCTGAATGAAGCAGTGATTGTGCCATGAGAAAGAGAAGATTTTTTGCTCCGAGGACTGTAAGGCATCGTCAGCGCGATGAGGCGGGGCTGACATTGTTTGAGTTGCTGATCGTTCTCGCGATTATTGCGCTTTTGACGACATTGGTCGCGCCGCGCGTGATCGGTTATCTGGGGCGCGCAAAGTCGGATATTGCACGCGCGCAATTGGCGAGTGTTGCCTCTTCACTTGAACTTTTCAAACTTGATGTCGGGCGCTATCCGACGGAAACAGAAGGGCTGGATGCATTGGTTGTGAAACCTGATGATCTGCCCAGTTGGTACGGCCCTTATCTTAAAGATGAATCCGGGCTTACTGATCCTTGGGGGCGCCGGTACGGATACACATTGTCCGAAGCGCCGAAGATGTTCGAGGTTTACTCTTTGGGACGCGATGGAGAAGCAGGGGGCGAGGGCGAGGATGCGGATATTCGCAAAAGGTGAGGCCTTCCCGCATGGATGTAGTCTGCTCAACTCTTGCGTGGTAGGCGGAACAGAAAAACGGAATTTGGAGGTCGGCCATAAACGGTCGTAATTGAGCGGTTTGGGTATACTGACAAATTTGGGGTCCCAGGATATGAGCCTGTCACGGGTGGGGCGTTGGTTCCGCAACGCCGTGGGGTGGTGGCGAGACGGTCTGGTCATTGCGTTGCCCGATGGTTTGGTAAACAGGCCTGGGCGACCTGCGTTGCTGTTTATCAGTTACAGCAACGATGAGGCTTCAGGTGCGCGGTACGCAACACGGAACTGGTTCGGGACGTGCCATTGGGCATCCGCTCAGTCAGATGGAGAAAAAACGCAAATTGACGAATGCCTGGTGCAATTGGCCGACAATGATGTCTATGTGACGACGTTGACCCTGCCGAACACTTCACCCGAGAATATGCGGCGCATGGTTCGATTGAGGCTGAACGAACTTTCTCCGTTTCCTTCTGACGAGGTCGTTTTCGATATACGCGAGGCCGGACGCGCTTCAGATGGACGTCGCATGGTAGAGGTCGCGATGTGTCGTCGGCATGTGATTGCTTCACTTGTCTCCCGGTTTGAACCTGAGTTTGCACGGGTGCACATTGGTTGGGGAAGGTTGGACGAGCCTCGGCTTGATTTCATCTTTGCAAAGCATTTTGATCCGCTTCGTGCGAAACAGGTTTTGCGTCGCACAGGGGTATTGGCCGCAGCTGTTAGCCTTGTAGCTTTGATTGCTGCTTTTGGTTTCAGCCAAAACCGTCTGGCATCCGAATATGAAGAAGCGCGAAATGAGATGGTTGCTCAGATCCGAGCTGAAACGTTACGCCAGAACTCCGCAGTGACTTTGGCTCAAGCGGCCCGAACAGTCGACCAGAATGTCTCAATCGATGAGATCATTGTCGTGCTGCAGGCTTTGGATGAGTTTGCTGAACTTGGCTTTCGTGCGGAATCGGTAAATGTTTCGGCTGACGGTGTCCGCGTGAACGGAATGGTAATGCTCGCGGATTCTGAGCGACTGGAGACATTTGACAGCAGTGATAGCGTCCGTGTTCGGTTGTCGCCTGTTGCGCCAGGGAGACAATTTAGGCGCGCAACAATTCAGATGAAACTGAGGCCCGATGAGCGTTCAGAAGATTACTGATCAGTCCGTTTGGCGAATTATCCATGGTGGCATTGCGGTGGCTATTGCGCTGTTGATCGTCGCGGCTATTGCTGCTTTTTCCTGGAGCGTCATCACTATTGCTTCTAATGCGATGACTGAACGACGGTGGCATCAAGAACGTTACGAAACCGTACGAAATGAACTGATCCGCTTGAGAGGGGAGCAAGCTCCTGAAGTTGCAAACCTCCTGACAGCTTATCCCGAAATCAAGGATGAGGCGGGTATTTTGAGCGTTGAAAATGCACTGGGTTCTATTCGGAAGCGGAGCGAGGAGAGTGAGGGGTTTTCCGCAATTGTTGGTAGCCGAACTCAAATTTCAGACATATCAGATAAGTACTCGATCGACACATATGCGTTCGAACTGATAGGGGTTTACAATGAAATTGTCCGGCAATTCATGCAAAGTGGGTTGCCGCCCAATGAAAGATTGATCGAAGTTTTGACCTTCCAGGTCATGAATAACTCCAACCTGACGCCTGGTGTCAGGGTCTCAGCGACCCTTCGTGTACCGGTGTTGACCAAGCCGT
>CBDDFN010000001.1:0-111151 GCA_965227065.1 Alphaproteobacteria bacterium | reverse complement strand
GTGTTATCATGCCAGCCGATCGGCACACCCAAATGCATGTCGGTGTTGATGCGGTTGTAGAGAAATATCTTATTGCGGCATTCACCCAGTGTGGGCATGGAGGCCTTGTAGGTTGTTCGGTAGCCTGCCAGCAGGCTTTGCAGGGAGGCATAGGCGGCCGCTTTGTCATTCCCGGAGTTTGACCAGTCATCGACCTTGATCGACATCAGGATTGTTTCTTTCGCATTGGCATCAAGAAACTCCTCACATTCGGTCAGGAGCGAGGGGAAAGACTGGTACTCGTTTGAGCCGGTGCTGGACCCAAAACTACCGTGACAGGTGATGAAGTGGAATATACTGCCGTCCTTCTTCACCTTAAGCCGCACATCAAGCATGCGGATTCCAAGTTCGAGCTGTTCGGAAATCGAATGATTTTGACAGGCATAAGGCGTCGTATGGTGGGCGTTGATTGCCGCTGAATCATGCGTGCCGGGAATATTGATCGAACCAAGCGGGGTCGCATCTGGAATGTTTTCCATCCAGTTGGGTTGAACCCCCGGTGTTGCGGCTGACACGCATATTCCCGGCGTGTAGGCGGAGCCTGGATCAATGCCGCCTGGTTGGCTGCTGATGGTGGTGTTGCCTGCCCAGAACGTGCCGTCAAAGGTTGCGGTGTATAACGTGCTGACCCAATTGCCACGATAGGCGAGATAAAGCTTGTGACTAAACGATTCGAGCGTCGGATTGAATTCCGACTTGGGGAAATGCCGCCGGGCTGATCGGAAATCTTGGTGTTGCCGGACCAACGGGTGCCGTTGAAGCTGGCCGAATAGAGATTGTTCAGATGCGCACCGAGATAAACGATGATCAGCCTGTTTTCATAGACCCCGATGCCCGGCGTGTAGCTCGACGCGGGGCTGATATCGCCGGGCTGGTCTGCGATTTCCGTGTTGCCGTCCCAATAGGCGCCATTGAACCAGGCGGAGTAAAGATTGCCGGTCCATTCACCTGGATAAACAATATAGAGCTGATCCTTATAGGTGCAGATCGCCGGATTGACCGATGAGCGCGGAGTGATGCCGCCATTCTGGCTGCTGATCTTTGTGTCGCCACCCCATTTCGTCCCGTCAAACCAGGCGGTGTAAACGTCATAGCCTTGTGGATCGAGGTAGGTGAGGAAAATGGTGCTGCGATAAACGGTGACATTGGGGGAGTGATTGGATTTAGGATTGATGCCGCCATTCATAGTGTGAATCGGTTGGCCACCATACCACCGCGTGCCGTCGTACCAGGCGCAGCACAGCTCGGGTCCTTCATTGGCGCGATAAAACAGATAAATCCGGTTGTTGAACACAACTGAACTTGGGTTGAAAGGCGAGACAACCGCGATATTGCCGGGCTGGGAAACGATGGATGTGTTGCCGGTCCATTTATGGCCGTCATACCGGCAGGTGTAGACCGTATTGGTGTAAGCGCCGCGATAAAAAAGATTGAGATGTTCCATGGTGACGGTGCCTCCCGCACTCAGCGATGGGTCATGCGCGCAAAGCGGGCGTCGATATCGGGGTGAAACATCGGATCGGTGCGCGCCTTGACCCAGTCAATGTCGCGCCGTCTGGCTTGCTTGATCGCCCGCTGGGAATTGACATCGCCCACGATGAGGCCCGCAGCGACAAAATTTGCCACTGGTGCGGCCGGGTCTGTGTCAAATGCGCGGGTAGCGAGATTGCACATCACCCCGTCAAAATCTTCACAGACGCTGCAGGAGCGAATTCTTTGCGAGCCATCGGGCGTGAGCACCGTGTCGCCGGCGCTCACTTCATCTGCGCGGCGCGGGCCGTCTGGTGTGAATACAATGTGGTTGGCTGACAGGGTCAGGCTGGTCTCGCCGTCGGTCTCAAGCCGGTAGGCGGCACCTGCATGCAGACCGCGATTGGTCCATTCAACTGTGCTCGCATTTCCCGTTTCGCCATTGAGAACCTGGTCGCCTGCCACAATGTCTTCTATCGGGCGTGTGCTTCCATCGGCCATGGTGACCGGCGTTCCCTCGGCCAGACAGTGCCAGATAAACTCAATCGGCATGATGTTGAGATTGCCGTCCAGCGCATCCTCATCCGGTGTCATTTTGCTCTGCACGGCGGCAAAGGCTGTTTCATTGTTGGCGAGGGTTACAATCACGCTGAGGTAAAAGTACGACACGGTTTCGGTCGGCCAGACGATGTTGGAAAAAACGATCGGCGCGCCTTGATCGCCACTGCTAACGGCGGGCGGCAGGTTCCAGCGCAATGTTGTGTTGTCATCGGGGCTGATGGAGAAGCGGTTGTAAACAAGATTGAGATCGGCGGGGTCCAGGCGGACGCCGCCGCCGCCATCCTCTTTCGACACATAAGAATGGATCAATATCGTGGTGCCTGGCTGCATGGGTGACTTGATGGCGGAGGAAAACTTGACCTGCCCCACAAACGGTATGCGCCCCTGCGGCCGGGCAACATTGCTCTGGTTAAAGGCATAGTCGAACTGGGTGTTGCCACCCTGATCATTATAGGGGCGGCCCAAACCAGTATTGATGGCTTTGGGATTGAGCGGGGCTGTGGTGCGCCGGACGGGATGGGTCAAAACCGGGTCGCCGGTCACATTGGCGTAGAGTTTTCGTTTCACTGAGGCGGACTCGCCCGATGATTGCCCGGATTGCAGGCCGGTCACCGGAGGGGAAAAGCTATAATACATTGTGGCGGTCACATCCTTGCTCGCCGTCGACCCCGGTAGCGCGGTGTTGACCGACAAAAGCTCTCCGGCTTGATCATCGGCAAATCCCGAAGCGACGATGTCGCCGGTTTGATTATTCTGGACGACCAAAGCCAGATGCATGGCGCTGTAGCCGCCATACACGGTTCCGAAACCGTCCGCGGCGATCCGGCCGTCCGTGTTCGACAGGCCAAGGCCTGGGATTTCAAACATGTTCATCCAGCCATTGGTCGTTGCCGGATCCGGGGATTGATAGATTACGCCGGCGCGATGTTCTTGGCGGAGCTGTTTCAGATGGGCCAGCGCACCGGGCCGGTTTGCGGCATCAGGGTGCTTTGTGGTCATCATCACCGCATAGTCGAATTGCTTGTCATCGTTGAAATCGTGGACGAGCCGGTCATCGTCTCCCATAAGCGCGTGGATATAGGCTATCAATTCCTGTTCATTCTTATTGAATTCCATTGTATCTATCCCCCGTTCTTCTATTTATTGGGGATTAATGTACGCTTCATATAAATAATTGTCGAATAAATGAATCTTGGAGGCTTTTTTAAAAGAATTCCGCAAAATAAAAGGCGCGCTCCGGCAAAGAGCGCGCCTTGGCGAAAGCCATGTTCGGCTGGCGTCAAATTTCAGCGGCCAGATAGCTCGCCTGATTGATGGCGCGCTTGGCATCAAGCTCTGCGGCCTCAAAGGCGCCGCCGACCAGATGGACGGGCTGGCCTTTATCTTTCAGCGCATCGTAAAGCTCGCGCAGAGGTTCTTGTCCCGCACAGACAATGACGGTGTCGACATCAAGCGTTTCGGGTTCGCCATGGATCAGACAGTGCAGCCCGTCATCATCGATGCGCAGATATTCCACGCCATTGACCATTTTGACCCCGCGCCGCTTGAGCGCCATGCGGTGGGTCCAGCCGGTGGTTTTGCCCAGGCCCTTTCCGACGCCGCTCGTCTTGCGCTGCATGAGATAGATTTCCCGGCCTGAGGTTTCGACATGGGGTTCGACCCCGGTAACGCCGCCGCGCGGATGGTTCTTGAAATCCACGCCCCATTCACGGGCAAAAATATTGATGTCGAGGGCAGCGGATTTGCCCTTGTGGCTGATCAGCTCAGCCACGTCAAAGCCGATGCCGCCCGCGCCCATAATGGCAACCTTTTGGCCGACCTCGGCGTCGCCGCGAATAACATCAATATAGCGCACCGCTTTGGGATGGGTGATGCCGTCAAGCTGGGGCGTGCGCGGGGAAATGCCGGTGGCGATGATGATTTCATCAAAGCCTTCTTGCGTGAGGCTTTCAGCCGTGGCGCGGGTGTTGAGCCGCAGCTCGACCTGTTCCTTGTCGATCATGCGGTTGAAGTAGCGCAGGGTTTCGTAAAACTCTTCCTTGCCGGGAATGCGTTTGGCGAGATTGAACTGACCGCCAATTTCGTTTGAGGCTTCAAACAAAACCACTTTGTGGCCGCGCTGGGCGGCGGCGACCGAAAAGCTCATGCCGGCAGGGCCTGCGCCGACAACAGCGATGCGCTTGGGGGTCTGTGTGGGTTCAAACGTCAATTCAAGCTCATGGCAAGCGCGCGGATTGACCAGGCAACTCACCCGGCGATAGCCGTCAAATGTATGATCAAGGCAGGCCTGATTGCAGGCAATGCAGGTGTTGATTTCGTCTTCACGGCCCTCGGCGGCTTTCTTCACCAGATCGGCATCGGCGAGCATGGGGCGCGCCATGGAGACAATGTCAGCATCACCGCGCGTCAGCACATCTTCGGCCACGTCGGGCATGTTGATGCGGTTTGAGGTGATGAGCGGGATGGACAGTTCCTTGCGCAACCGGCCGGTGACCGACGTGAAGGCCGCCCGCGGCACCATGGTGGCGATGGTCGGCACGGCGGCTTCGTGCCAGGTGAAGTGGGTGGAGATAACGTCGATACCGGCTTTCTCAAGCTCCTTCGACAGCAGCACGACTTCGTCCCACGACATGCCGCCTTGCAGCATGTCCATCGCCGCCACCCGGAAGATCAGGATGAAGTCAGGGCCGACCGCTTCGCGGCATCGGCGCACGATTTCGAGGGGAAAGCGCATGCGGTTTTCGTAAGAGCCGCCCCATTGGTCAGTGCGCCGGTTGGTTTTTTCGACCAGGAAGGTCGAAACCAGATAACCCGCCGAGCCGATAATCTCGACGCCGTCATAGCCCGCCTTCTGGGCATGCAGCGCGCAATTGGCGAAATCATCAATCTGTTTCTGGATACCGGCTTCATCGAGTTCGTGCGGCTCGAACGGTGAGATGCGCGACCGCACGGGTGAGGGGGCGACGCAGCGATCATGCGGTGACAGGGGACCCATATGCAGGATCTGCATGCAGATTTTAACGTCCGGGTCAGCCTGATGCACCGCATCTGTGATGACTTTGTGACGGGCGGCGTCGGCGTCAGAAGCCATCTGGGCGCCCATGCCGCCTTCATCATTGGGGGAGATGCCGCCGGTGATGATCATGCCGACACCGCCGCGCGCCCGCTCGGCAAAAAAGGCGGCCATGCGGATGTGACCATCCTCCATTTCTTCCAGGCCGGTATGCATTGAGCCCATCAAGGCGCGGTTCTTGATCTGGGTCGTGCCGATCTTGAGCGGCGAAAACAGATGCGGATAGCGATGGGTGGTGTCTTGCAGCATGGTATCGATCCCCAATTTTGTTTAGGGTTAAACCCTATTGACTAGGGTGATACCCTAAAGCAAACTGGCGGGCAAGTTAATTTTGACGACGCTCTCAAGATCGGCCCGAAGATTGGCCTGAGGACATCCATGGAAGCCGCCCTGCGCAAAGACAGTCCCACCAAACAGCGTATCCGCGATACCGCACGCGATATGTTCAACCGGCTGGGCTATACCAATGTCACCATTGCCCAGCTGGCCCAGGGCATCGGCATGGCTGAAGGCAATCTGTGGTATCACTACAAAACCAAGCAGGATCTGGTGCTGGCCATCCAGCATGATTTCGGCGCGCGCTGCCGCACCGACTTTCGCGCCACCCGCCGCGATGATCCCATTGAAGCCTATGCCGAGTTTCTCAAGGCGTGGCGCGGCCTGCTTGATGACTTTAAATTCCTGTTTGTTGATTCAGGCTCTTACGGGCCGTTTGTCGCCGACATTGACTATGATATTCGCGGTGGCATGGGCTCAACCGTGCGGCATGGCCACAAGCTTTTGATGGCCCTGGAACAGGCGGGCCTTATTGTCGGCACCGGGGTCAATCTGCGCGACCGGGCGGAGCAGGCGCTCGTTGTCCTCACTTTTCACTTCCGCTGGGTGGCGATGTCAAAGACGCCGGATGAGGCGGCCGGTGTGACGGCGGCCCATGCGGTTGAGCAGCATCTGACTTTGTTGGAAGGGGTGGTGGCCGAAGCGGCGCTTCAGGCGATCCGGCGGGGTGTGTGATCAGATCCCGTCGATCTGCGCATTGATGGCACGCAGCACGAGGGCGAGTTCACTTGCGCCCATATCGCTCCACCCCATGGCTTGCGCCGACACCGACCGGCCGGCGGTAAAGACGGTAAGGTTCGAGATCAGCATGATCGCTTCGACACGGGATTGATCATCCACCGATCCGGCCTGTTTGATTGCCGCGATCAGATGGGCGACGAGGTCGATGCCGGGCAACCACAGATGTTCCGACAACAAGGCATGGGCGGGGCCCGGATCGCTCAACTCACGCTGAACGAAGGCTGCCCAGGTTGTGGCTTCGCCCGAAGAGACGAGCACATCGGCCAGATCCGCCAGCAGGGTTTTGAGCAGCGCGCGCGCTTCATCGGGCGCGGCCTTCCGGTTCAATGCCTCAAGCGCGGCAATCGAGGCTTCGGCCGTCCGCTCTGCGGTGCGGTCGACAATCTCTTGCGCGCAGGCCCGGTAGAGCCCTTCCTTGTTTTTGAAATAATAGGCGATGGCCGGCTGGTTGACGCCGGCCCGTGCCGCAATGGCGCGGGTCGACACCGCATCGAACGAGGCCTCGCCAAAGGCTTCCAGCGCCGCATCAAGAATGGTGCGGCGTGTGTCGGCGCTTTTGGCGTAGGCGGTCTTGGCCTGCCAGCGCGCCATTACTCAGCCGGGGCGAGCTTGTATTTGCTCGCATCGGTGACAAAGTCGGCATGGCCATAGCTGTCCAGAAGGCTCGCCAGCTTGCGGGTCAGCGCCCGGTCGGCGACATCGCGAAGGCCCGGGATTTTGGCCGCGGCCTGATAAAAGCCCATCTTGCCCATCACGGTGATCAGCGCGACAACGGTGGCGATCTTGTCGCCCAGGTCATAAGTGATGCCGATGTCGCGGGCCTGGCCGAAATCGCCCTGGCAGAAATTCTGGATGAAGAAATATTTCGAAAAGCCCCGTTCCATCCAGCGGTTGAGCCGGCCCAGCAAGCTTGTGTCGCTCGACAGTTCAGCCTGCATGGTGGCGCGGACAAGCTGGCCGCAGGTTTCGTCTTCAAATTCGCATTTCAGTGTCGCGTGGCGGGTCAGCATGAGATCGGCAATCTCTTGCGGGGTTTCCCCCAGCAGCTCTTCAGGCAGACCCAGCAGGAAGCAGCGATAGCGCGAAGCTTCGACCAGCGCACGCTCTTCGGGCGTAAACTCCGTGCGGCCCTTGCCCAGCACCTTGAACGACATCAGGAACACGCCGATCAGGCCGGCGGGCATCTGGTCAACCTGCGGGATCGGCACGCCATATTTGGCAAGGTCCCAATGGCCGGTACGCAGAATGTTGAACCGCACCATCGAGTGCATGAGGCGCACCTTGGCGGCGGCCTTGAAGCCCGCGCCAAAGCGGTCAAGCGCGTGCGGCATGGCGGTGGCGGTGAAGAAGCTTGCGGTTTCAAACACGCGCTTGGCTGAAGTCGTGTCCGACAGGGTGCCGGTCATCGCCATGGGAAGTGCTGTATATTTGTTCATGAAGGTCGCGATAAAAGCGCCGCGAATGACAAAGGGCGACAGGGTGGCGAGCGGAATGCGTTCCTGGCGCATGCCCTGTTCAACCAATTTCATATCAACCCAGTCGGGCGTGGCTTCCATCGAGCGGATGAAATTAACCAGCTCTTTGGGTGCATTCGGCACCGTCTCAACCCCGTGATCGCAGGCCTGTTCGAGCATGTCGATCAATGTGCGAAAACCAAGCTCAGGGATCAGCGCGGCGTAAGCATCTGCCACCTTGTCGCCCAGCATGGTGTATTTGCGGATGCGGGTGACCATCTCTTCATTGTCGATCAGCCCCTCGACAATCGGTTCCAGCTTTTTGCCGATGGGGCCCCATTCACCGGGTGTGGTGTTGAAGCGTTCGGGCAGGGCGTTGAAATCGACATTGCCATACATGACCGGAATTTCGGTCTTCTGAGCTTCGACATCGGCGCCGAAAGGCGAGGTGGATTGATAGTTCATGGCGATCTCCCCCAATGGGTGCTGGCAAAGGCTGCTGGATCAATATTGTTCAGGCGATAAAAAATATCATTTGATCATTTTTGTCAAGATCACTGATCTCTTGACCCCGGTTTGCGGATGCGGCAGCAGTGAGCGGCGCAACACAGGGGGCAAGCACATGGCGAAACTGGTTTTGACCTTGATGGCCAATGACCGTCCTGGACTGGTCAAGGCGGTGTCGGATCTGGTGGTCGACAATGGCGGCAACTGGCTGCAAAGCCGGATGGCCAACCTTGCGGGCACCTTTACCGGCCTGATCCTGATTGAGGTCGCTGATGCCAGCAAGGATGCGTTGTCCCGCGCCCTTCAGGATTTCGCCCAGGGCGATATCACCATCACCTTGCGCGAAGCGGACAGCGAAGGGCCCGGCGCGCCCGATTCGGGGTTCACCGTGGAGATTGTCGGCGCTGATCATCCCGGAATCGTCAATGAGATTGCCGAACGGCTGGTGCAGCGCAACGTCAATATTACCCGCATGAAAACCGACCACGAACCGGCGGCCATGTCAGGCCAGCCCATGTTTTCAGCCCGGATTGCAGCGAGCCTGCCCGCCGGTGTTGAGCGCGACGCACTGCAGGCCGATCTTGAACAGGCGGCCGAAGAGTTGATGGTCGAGATCAGCTTCGCGTGACATTTGGATCACTGCTGTTGCTGTGTCATTTCAACACAGGCAGCGCGCGGCGGATCAAAAAGTTAATCCCATAAAAACAATCCCTTATCGGAAAATGCACATGTGTTGGGCGTGGCGCAAAAAGCGCCATATACGTCAAATGACGTATTGTTGCAGTGCAACGTAGCTGGGACCGTTTCCCCCGGATCGCGACGAACTGGTGCAGAGGGTGACGTCGCGGCCTTTCACGGATGAGAAGTCCGATCAAAGAGGGAACGATCATGATCAATTTTCTGAAATCCGGCGGCTGCCGGGCGGCTGTGTGTGGTGCGGCCATGGCTGTGATGGCCTCAGGCGCCGCGCATGCCGAGGCTGACAATGTCTCCGCCGATATGGCTGTCAGCTATAATTCACACTTTATCTCCTACGGTGCTGACGTTTGGGGCGCTGGCGATGAGTTTTTTGGTTCGGAATCAACCTGGTTCCTGACCGGCTCGGCCACTTTCCAAATCTTCGATCCGTTTTCGATCAATGTCGGAATCTGGACCGACGTCAATGACAATGTCGGCAGCGCGATTGGCGGCACCTTGCAGGAAGTTGATGTCTGGGTCGGCGGTTCGCTGTCGCTTGGTATCGTCACCGCCGGCATCACTTATCAGGCCTGGATTTATGCCGGTGATACCGAAAAGATCCTCGACTTCACGCTTGATCTTGATGACTCCGAATTTCTCGGTGACTTCGCGCTCAGCCCGTCCTTCATCTGGCACGTCCGGACCGACGGCAATGGCGCGCAAGAAGAGGGCTCGGTCATTCAGCTGAGCGTCTCGCCGGGCTTCGACCTGATTGAAGATGCGTTGTCGGTGTCAATTCCTGCCGGTATTGCCTTCTTCCTGACTGATGACTTCCAGGGCGGCACCGATGGCGGTTACGGCTATTCCTATCTGGGTGTTTCGTTCGGCGTTCCGCTGAGCTTCATTCCGGGCAGCTATGGCGACTGGGCCTTCAACTTTGACGTGATCGGCTACTTCACCGATGACGACGCCATCCCGGGCAACCCCGAAGAAAATTTCGTAACCGGATCGTTCGGCATCTCGGTTGCGTTTTAAGACGCGAAAGTTTGAGGGGGGGAGCAAGGCTCTCCCCCTTTTCGCAACACAGTTAGCCTAGGGAGAAGATGATGAAACTTTTGAAACGGGCATTGGCGGGTATTGCCATGGTTGCGTCGGTCGCAACCGCCGCACAAGCCGAAGACACGATTAAGGTGGGGGTCTTGCATTCGCTGTCGGGCACCATGGCGATCTCTGAGACGACGCTGAAAGACGCCGTCCTCATGATGATCGAAAAGCAGAATGAAAAAGGCGGCGTGCTCGGCAAAAAGCTTGAGCCGGTTGTGGTTGACCCCGCCTCAAACTGGCCGTTGTTCGCCGAGAAAATGCGTGAGCTGCTCAGTCAGGAAGAAGTCGCGGTTGTGTTCGGTTGCTGGACTTCTGTGTCGCGCAAATCGGTCCTGCCGGTTGTGGAAGAGCTCAACGGTCTGTTGTTCTACCCCGTCCAGTATGAGGGTGAGGAAAGCTCCAAAAACGTGTTTTACACCGGTGCTGCTCCCAACCAGCAGGCCATTCCCGCCGTCGATTATCTGATGAAGGAAGAAGGTGTGGAGCGCTGGGTGCTTGCCGGGACCGACTATGTCTATCCGCGCACGACCAACAAAATCCTTGAAGCCTATCTCAAGGCCAAGGGCGTTGCCGAAGAAGACATCATGATCAACTACACGCCGTTCGGTCATTCCGATTGGCAAACGATTGTGGCGGACATCAAAAAGTTCGGCGCTGCGGGCAAGAAAACCGCCGTGGTTTCGACCATCAATGGTGACGCCAATGTTCCCTTCTACAAGGAACTGGGCAATCAGGGTGTGATGGCGTCTGACATTCCCGTCGTCGCTTTCTCGGTCGGCGAGGAAGAACTTGCGGGCATCGACACCAAGCCGCTGGTCGGTCACCTCGCGGCCTGGAACTATTTCCAGTCGGTTGAGGCGGATGTGAATGATGAGTTCATTGCCGCGTGGAAAGCCTTCACCGACGACAAGCGCGTGACCAACGACCCGATGGAAGCCACCTATATCGGTTTCAATATGTGGGTCAAAGCGGTCGAAGCAGCCGGGACCACCGATGCCGACGCGGTGATTGACGCGCTGCCGGGCACCGAGACGCCGAACCTTTCGGGTGGTACCTCGGTCATGCTGCCCAATCACCACATCACCAAGCCGGTGCTGATCGGTGAAATTCAGGAAGACGGCCAGTTTGACATTGTGTGGGAAACCGAAGGTCTGGTTCCCGGCGATGCATGGTCGGATTATCTGGAAGGCTCAAAAGCGCTCAAATCCGACTGGGTTGAGTTGAAGTGCGGCAACTATGACGCCGAGGCCAAGAAGTGCCTGGGTGCGGAAGCCATGCGCTAAGGGACGATAGGGCGGACTTACCTCACCAGTTGATCCGCCAGACTTGGCGAGCGCGCAAGCGGACCTTGCGCGCTCGTCCCCTGACCTCCAGGTCTTCAGACCTCAAAGACGAGATGATGATGCCGGCTTTCCGCCGAACCCCATTGTGGCTCGCCCCTGTGTGCGCTGTGCTGTTGAGCCTGTTGGCATTGACCACTCCCGCCAAGGCGCAGGACGACACGGCCGAGCCTCCCGCATTCCCCGCTCTTGTCAGCGCGCTGACCTCGGCAAGCTATTCTGAAAAAGCCGATCTGGCACGCGCCATGGTCGAAACCGGGGATGAGCGTGCAGAACAGGTTCTGCAAGCCCTGGCCGATGGCGTGTTGCACTATACGCGCGATGACGCCAAGCGCGTGGTGATCGAGCTTGATGATGGTGGCCCTTATGCGGATGCGCTCACCGGCGAGGCCATTGCGGAGACCAAGACCAAAAAGATCCGCGTGAACAATCGGCTGCGCGGTGATCTTGCCGGACTGCTGGCCGAGCTTGCCTTTGCCTCGGATGATGCCGACAGACGGATGGAAGCCGCCAAATCGGCTTTCACCTCGGCGGATATCGGCACGCTGCCCGCACTTGAAAAGGCGTTGGCGGCAGAACAGGACGAGGATGTGGCGCTGGCGTTGAAACAGGCGCGCGCGGTTTTGATCTTGAAAGACCCTGCCGCAACTGATCCCGATCTTCTTGACGCCATTGCCATATTGCGCGCCAAGGGCGGGCTTGATGCACAAGGCGCGGTCCTCAGTCTGAGCGATGGACAATCGCCCGAGATTGCAGCCGCCGCCACCGAAGCCGCAGACCATATCAAAAAGGTTCAATCCTACTGGCAGTTGGCGCAAAACGCGGTTTATGGCCTGTCGCTGGGTTCGGTCCTGTTGCTGGCGGCCATCGGCCTGGCGATCACTTTTGGCGTCATGGGCGTGATCAACATGGCCCATGGCGAGATGATCATGCTGGGCGCGTATACCGCCTTTGTCGTGCAACAGGTGGTGCAGGCGGTGGCGCCGTCTTTGATGGAAGTCTCGCTGTTGATTGCCATTCCGTGCGCCTTCATCGTGGCGGCCCTGGCCGGTGTTCTGATCGAACGCACGGTTATTCGTTTCCTCTATGGCCGGCCGCTTGAAACCTTGCTGGCCACCTGGGGTCTGTCGCTTGTTTTGCAACAGACTGTGCGGACGATTTTCGGGCCGACCAACAAGCCGGTGATCGCGCCAAGCTGGATGTCGGGCTCGATCGAGCTGGGCGGGCTCACCATCACCGAGTCGCGGCTGTGGATCATTGTCTTTGCGATGATCGTGCTCGCCGCGCTGATGGCGCTGTTTAAATATACCCAGGCGGGAACCCAGATCCGCGCGGTGACCCAGAACCGCAAGATGGCGGCCAGCATGGGCGTGCGCACCAATATGGTCGATGCCTTCACCTTTGGACTTGGTTCCGGCGTTGCCGGGATTGCCGGGGTGGCCCTGTCGCAAATCGACAATGTCAGCCCCAATCTGGGCCAAAGCTACATTATCGACAGCTTCATGGTCGTGGTGTTTGGCGGGGTCGGCAATCTGTGGGGGACATTGGTGGGGGCCTTGTCGCTTGGTGTCGCCAACAAGTTTCTTGAGCCCTTTGCCGGGGCGGTGCTGGGCAAGATCCTCGTGCTCATCTTCATCATTCTGTTCATTCAAAGGCGCCCGCGCGGTCTGTTCGCGCTCAAGGGCCGGGCGGTGGACCAATGATTTCCGCGCGTCTGTTCAAAGGTGATGCCGGCCTGTCGCTTGCGGTCTATGCCGTGTTGCTCGGCTTTGCCATTCTGGTGCCGCTGCTCAATCTGGTGGTGCCCGAAGACTCCGCCTTTCATCTGTCGACCTATATGGTCACGCTTCTGGGCAAATATACCTGCTACGCATTGCTCGCTTTGTCGCTTGATCTGGTGTGGGGCTATTGCGGCATTCTCTCGCTTGGGCATGGCGCCTTCTTTGCGCTCGGCGGCTATGCGATGGGCATGTATCTGATGCGCCAGATCGGCCCGCGCGGGGTTTATGGCGACCCCATCCTTCCCGACTTTATGGTCTTCCTCAATTGGGAGGAACTGCCCTGGTACTGGCTGGGCTTTGACTCCTTTGCTTTTGCCATGCTGATGGTGCTGTTTGTTCCGGGCTTGCTGGGCTTTGTGTTCGGCTATCTGGCGTTCCGCAGCCGGGTGACGGGGGTCTATTTCTCGATCATCTCGCAAGCCATGACTTACGCCTTGATGCTGGCCTTCTTCCGCAATGATTTCGGTTTTGGCGGCAATAATGGCTTGACCGATTTCAAAGACATTCTGGGCTTTGACATTCAGGCTGATACGACACGGGCCGGGCTGTTCGTCACATCGATTGCCGCGCTTGCAGGCGGCTATGCGCTGTGCCGCTATATTGTGACCTCAAAGCTCGGTAAAGTGTTGCTGGCGGTACGCGATGCGGAAAGCCGCACCCGTTTCATCGGCTACCGGACCGACAAATATAAACTCTTCGTTTGGACGGTGTCGGCCTGTCTGGCGGGCCTTGCCGGTGCGCTTTACGTGCCGCAAGTGGGCATTATCAATCCCGGCGAATTTTCCCCGCCCAACTCTATTGAAGCGGTGATCTGGGTCGCCGTTGGCGGGCGCGGCACGCTGGCTGGCGCCATTCTGGGCGGTGTTCTGGTCAATGGCTTCAAGACCTGGTTCACAGGCGCGCTGCCTGACCTGTGGTTGTTTGCTCTCGGCGCCCTGTTTGTGATTGTCACGCTGCTCTTGCCGAAAGGCATTTTGGGGACGCTGCTGGCGTGGCGCAAAGACAAGTCTGAGGCGCAGGCTGAAGCGAAAGCAGATGGCGAAGCCAGCGAGGTGAAGTCATGACCACCCCGCGCACGACAAATTCGATCCTTTATCTCGACGACATCACCGTCAGCTTTGATGGTTTCCGCGCGCTCAACGATCTGTCTTTGTTTATCGAACCCGGTGAAATGCGCGCCATCATCGGCCCCAATGGCGCGGGCAAGACAACGATGATGGATGTTATCACCGGCAAGACCCGGCCTGATGAGGGTGAGGCGGTGTTTGATGGCCGTCATGATCTGACCGCGCTTGATGAGGCCACAATCGCCAATCTGGGGATCGGGCGGAAGTTCCAAAAGCCCACCGTGTTTGAAAGCCATACGGTGTGGGACAATCTGGTGCTCGCCCTGCGGGATGCGCGCGGCGTGTTTGCAACCTTGTTTGCCAAGCTGAGCGGGGAGCAGAAAGACAAGATCACCGATATTCTCGAAACCGTGCGTCTTACCGGGGCGCGCGAGACGCTGGCCGCCAATTTGAGCCATGGTCAGAAACAGTGGCTTGAAATCGGCATGTTGCTCGCCCAGGACCCCCAGCTCTTGCTGGTTGATGAGCCGGTGGCGGGCATGACCGATGCTGAAACCGTTCAAACCGCGCAATTGCTGCGCAAGATCAATGAAACGCATTCGGTCGTGGTGGTTGAGCACGATATGAGCTTTGTCCGCGATCTCGGCGTCAAGGTCACGGTGCTGCATGAAGGCTCGGTCCTTGCCGAAGGCTCGCTTGATCATGTCAGCGCCGATGAGCGCGTCATCGAAGTCTATTTGGGGAGGTAGCGATGCTCAAAGCCGAAGCGGTTGATCTGAGCTATGGCGCCTCGCAAATCCTGTGGGGCGTGTCGATGGATGCCGAAGCTGGCCAGGTGACCTGTGTTCTGGGCCGCAATGGTGTCGGCAAGACAAGCCTGTTGCGCGGCCTGGTCGGCCATCAGCCCATTTGCGGCGGCCGGGTGATGTGGAAGGGCGAAGACATCTCAAGGCTTGCCCCGTTCGAACGCGCGCGGGCAGGCATCGCCTATGTTCCGCAGGGCCGCGAGATTTTTCCCCTGCTGACGGTGAAAGAAAATCTTGAGGTCGGCTATGCCGCGATCCGTCAGGGCAAGCGCGAAATTCCCGACGAAGTGTTTGAGCTGTTCCCGGTGTTGAAATCGATGCTGGGGCGGCGCGGCGGTGATCTGTCGGGCGGTCAGCAACAACAGCTTGCCATTGGCCGGGCGATGGTCACCAATCCGTCCATCATGATCCTGGATGAGCCGACCGAAGGCATTCAACCCTCCATCATCAAAGATATTGGCCGGGCCATTCTTTATTTGCGTGACACGCGGAATATGGCGATCCTGCTGGTTGAACAATATTTCGATTTCGCCTGCGAACTGGCTGACCGCTTCGTGGTTCTGGACCGCGGCCAGGTGGTGGCCCAGGGCGGACGCGATGAGATGATGAATGATGACATACGCCGCCACCTCACAGTTTGAACCCAGCGCACCGGTCCCCACCGTTCTGCAGCGCGGGCGGGGAGAGGGGCGGTTGCGGTTCGAACAACGCGGTGCGCGTACCATTATTTCCGAACGCTATCAGCAAGGCACCGTCAAATTGCGCACACCGCGTGCGCGCGATGCCGAGGCCGTTTTGATCAATCTGGGCGGCGGGCTGACCGGCGGCGACCGTATGGCCTTGTCGGCGCATGTGGGGGCGGGCGCATCGGCAACGCTGACCACGCAGGCGTGTGAGAAAATCTACCGCTCGCTCGGTGATGATGCCCATGTTCATTTCCGTTTTTGTCTGGAGGGTGCCGCGCGGCTCGACTGGCTCGGCCAGCCCACAATCTTGTTTGACCGGGGCCGCATATGCCGGACAACCGAGATTGAGATGGCCGCTGACGCCCGCTTTCTGGGGCTTGAAGCGATGGTTCTTGGCCGGACGGCCATGGGCGAGGACGTCGTGGCCGGAAAGGTTTCTGACCGATGGAATATTCGCCGCGCGGGCAAGTTGATCCATGCGGAGCATTTTTCGCTCGACGGGGATTTGGCGGCCTTGCGCGCGCGGCCTGCTATTTTGAACGGTCACTGTGCGCTTGCCACGCTGCGCTTTGTTGCCCCTGATGCGGAGGCGATGGTGGAGCCGGTGCGCCAACTTGCTCAAGGCGAGGTCGCCGCTACCGCCATGGACGGGCTGTTGATCGTCCGCGCGATCGCGCCCACTGGCCAGGATCTGATTTCCGCCATCACCCCCATCCTCACGCTTTTGCGCGGCGCGGGCCTGCCGCGCTTCTGGACTTTGTAAGGACACCTCATGCAACTCACCCCCCGTGAAAAGGACAAGCTTTTGATTGCCATGGCCGCCCAGGTTGCTGAACGGCGGCTCGCCCGCGGCGTCAAGCTCAACCACCCCGAAGCGGTGGCGCTGATTTCCGACTTTGTCATGGAAGGCGCGCGCGATGGCAAGACGGTGGCCGAGCTGATGGAGGCGGGCGCCCATGTGCTGACGCGCGATCAGGTGATGGAGGGTATTCCTGAAATGCTCCACGACGTTCAGGTCGAAGCGACCTTCCCCGACGGTGTCAAGCTCGTCACCGTTCACGACCCTATTCGCTGAAAGGAAATCCCCATGGTGCGATCCACTCTCGTCCTCGCGGCGGTTGCCGTTCCGGCCCCGGCCCTGGCCCATGCCGGTCATCATGATCAGATGCGCATGGGTGAACTCCTCGCTCATATCGGATTGAGCCCTGATCACGGCATCGCACTGGTGGTTGCGCTGGGTGTTGCAGGCTTCAGCGTGTCGATGCTGCGCAGGCGCATGGCCGTTCGGAGGGACAGAACATGATCCCCGGCGAAGTGATCCCCGCAGAAGGCGATATCACCCTTAATGAAGGGGCTGAGACACTGACGCTCACGGTTGCCAATACTGGCGACCGGCCGGTTCAGGTTGGCTCCCACTATCATTTTTATGAGGCCAATGGCGCGCTTGAATTTGATCGGGACGCCGCGTGCGGCATGCGTCTTGATATTCCCGCAGGCTCCGCCGTGCGGTTTGAGCCGGGCCAGAGCCGTGATGTCACGCT
Organism: Alphaproteobacteria bacterium; assembly: GCA_965227065.1. Taxonomy (GTDB): domain Bacteria; phylum Pseudomonadota; class Alphaproteobacteria; order SPJN01; family SPJN01; genus CBDDFN01. The sequence continues at coordinate 93,967 of CBDDFN010000001.1, read as the reverse complement.
GATCCCCTTTGGCGGCAAGCGCGCGGTTTACGGCTTTCAACAAAAAATCATGGGGACGCTGTGATGGCCACCACACTCAGCCGTGCGCATTATGCCGATATGTTCGGCCCCACGGTCGGCGGACAAGGTCCGGCTTGCCGATACTGAATTGTTCATCGAGGTCGAGCAGGACTTTACGAGCTATGGCGATGAAGTGAAGTTCGGCGGCGGCAAGGTGATCCGCGACGGCATGGGCCAAAGCCAGGTCACCCGCGCCGAGGGGGCGGTGGATTCGCTGATCACCAATGCGCTGATCATCGATCATTGGGGCATTGTCAAAGCCGATATCGGGATCAAGGACGGTATGATTGTCGGCATCGGCAAAGGCGGCAATCCCGACACGCAATCCGGCGTGACCTTGGTTGTCGGGCCGGGCACCGAAGTGATTGCGGGCGAGGGCAAGATCGTCACCGCAGGCGGCATCGACGCCCATATCCACTTTATCTGCCCCCAGCAGATTGATGAGGCGCTGATGTCGGGTGTCACCACCATGCTGGGTGGCGGTACCGGACCGGCCACCGGCACCAATGCCACAACTTGCACGCCGGGCGCCTGGCATATTGGCCGGATGTTGCAGGCCGCTGACGCCTTCCCGATGAATTTGGGATTTGCCGGCAAGGGCAATGCCTCACTGCCCGCGGGACTGGTCGAGCAGGTCGAAGGCGGGGCCTGTGCGCTCAAGCTTCATGAAGATTGGGGGACGACCCCGGCGGCAATTGATTGCTGTCTGGGCGTGGCTGATGAGCATGACGTGCAGGTCATGATCCATACCGACACGCTCAATGAAAGCGGTTTTGTCGAAGACACGATTGCGGCCTTCAAGAACCGCACCATACACGCCTATCACACCGAGGGCGCGGGCGGCGGCCATGCGCCCGACATCATCAAAGTGTGCGGGCTGTCCAATGTCATTCCCTCCTCGACCAATCCGACACGGCCCTTCACCGTCAACACAATTGATGAGCATCTCGATATGCTGATGGTGTGCCACCATCTTGATCCGTCGATCCCTGAAGACGTGGCCTTTGCCGAAAGCCGCATCCGGCGCGAAACGATTGCGGCAGAAGACATTCTGCATGACCTTGGCGCCTTTTCGATCATCAGCTCGGACAGTCAGGCCATGGGCCGGGTGGGTGAGGTTCTGATCCGCACCTGGCAGACGGCTGACAAGATGAAGCGCCAGCGCGGGCCGCTGCCCGAAGAGACGGGTGCCAATGACAATGCGCGCGTGAAACGCTATATCGCCAAGGTGACGATTAATCCGGCTTTGGCGCAGGGCATTGCCGATTATGTCGGCTCGATCGAGGTCGGCAAACGCGCCGATCTTGTGGTGTGGGACCCCGCTTTCTTTGGCGTGAAACCCGCGCTCGTGCTGATTGGCGGCATGATTGCCGCTGCGCCGATGGGCGATCCCAATGCTTCGATCCCGACGCCCCAGCCGGTGCATTACCGGCCCATGTTCGGCGCATTTGGCCGCGCGGTCACCGCCAGTGCCGTGAGTTTCGTGAGCGGGGCGGCCGCCGCCAATGGCCTCAGTGACCGGCTTGGGACGCAAAAAACATTCCTGCCGGTCAGCGGTACGCGCAGCGTGTCGAAAGCCGCAATGGTGCATAATAATCTGATGCCCCAGATCGAGGTTGACCCCGAAACCTATGAGGTGCGGGTCAATGGCGAGCTGATCACCTGTGAACCCGCGTCGGAGCTGCCCATGGCGCAGCGCTATTTCCTGTATTGAGGGGCTGATGGATCACGCCGCCGCCATTGAGAAGAACTGGACCGGCCCGGTCGCCGACACTGTTGTGCTTGACTATGAGGACCGGCACCGCCGCCGCATCGTGCTTGAGGGACGGGGAGGCTTGCGCTTTCTACTTGATTTGGGGGACGTACCGGATTTGCGCGACGGCGATGCAATCCGGCTTGTGTCCGATCAGATGATTGCGGTGGAAGCCGCCACAGAAGCCTTGATGGAAGTGACCGCGCCCTCGGTGCTTGGCCTGATGAAAATCGCCTGGCATATCGGCAACCGCCATTTGCCTGCCGAGATCTCCGAAACACGGCTGCGCATTCGGGCCGATCATGTGATCGGCCATATGATTGAGGGGCTCGGCGGGACCGTGACGACCCTTGAGGCGCCGTTTAACCCCGAAGGCGGGGCCTATGGCGGGCATGTGCCGACCCATGGGCATGATCATTCTCACAGCCATGCTGAGGGCCACTCCCATGGCCAATCCCATGGATAGCGCGGCGCTTTACAGGCTGATGGCGTGGCTGTCGCCATCTTATCCCGTGGGGGCCTTTTCTTATTCGCACGGGCTGGAGTGGTTGGTCGAAACCGGTGAGCTCAGCGATTGCGCGACCATGGTGGAAATCATCTCTGATCTGGTGGTGCATGGCTCAGGCCGCAATGACGCAATCCTGTTGAGTTGTGCGCATCGCGCGGTTCCTGATCCCGACAAGCTGCTCGCCATCAATGAAATGGCTTTGGCTTTGTCGGCGGGCTCAGAACGGCATTTGGAAACCAGCGCGCAGGGCAAAGCCTTTGCCACGGTTACCGATGCCACCTGGTCCGCGCCCAGCCTGGCGCTGTTTGATGGCGCGATTGCCTATCCGGTTGCGGTGGGCGCGGCTTTTGCCGATCATCAGGTTGACCGACAGTCGGCATTGCACGCCTATCTGCATGCCTTTGCAGCCAATCTGGTGTCGGCGGGGTTGCGCCTCGTACCGCTTGGCCATACCGACGGCCAGCGTGCCATGATCGCGCTTGAGCCGGTGATCACACAGGCGGCCGAGGCTGCCTTGTCCGCAACGCTTGATGATATTGGCGGGGCGTGTTTCCGCGCCGACATGGCCTCAAGCTTTCACGAAACCCAATATACGAGGTTGTTCCGCACATGAGCCTTTCCCCCCATGGACCTTTACGCGTTGGCATTGGCGGCCCGGTCGGATCGGGCAAGACCGCGTTGATGGAGGCGCTGTGCAAGCGCTTTCGCGATGTCTATGACATTTGCGCCATCACCAATGACATCTACACCAAGGAAGACGCCAAAATCCTGATGCGCGCCGGCGCCCTGCCGGATGATCGTATCTTGGGTGTGGAAACCGGCGGGTGCCCGCACACCGCCATTCGCGAAGATGCCTCAATCAATCTGGCGGCCGTGTCGGACATGCGGGAAAAATTTCCCAAGCTTGATCTCATCTTGATTGAATCAGGCGGGGACAATCTGGCGGCAACCTTTTCGCCCGAACTGGCGGATCTGACGCTCTATGTCATCGATGTGTCAGGCGGCCAGAAGATCCCGTCGAAAGGCGGGCCGGGCATCACACGGTCTGACCTGTTGATCATCAACAAGATCGATCTGGCCGAACATGTCGGTGCCTCGCTTGAGGTGATGGACCGCGACACCAAACAGCAGCGCAAAGAGCGGCCTTACGTCTTCACCAATATGAAATCGGGTGAAGGCGTGGACGTCATTGCACAGTTCATTGTGGACAAAGGCGGTCTGGACGTCACGGCGCGGCAGACGGCGTAAGCGCGGCTTGGGTCTGATCGATCAGGGCCAGAAGATCATCCAACTGATTGGATTGAACCAGCGTTTTCACGGTTTGGCAAAAGCGCGCAGCGCCGGGTTTGGTGCGTTCGATGTCGGCCAAAACGGGATCGAGTGACCGGAACAAGCCTGCATGCGCGAGACTGCGCAGCTGACCCAATTGCCTTGGGTTTGGAAGCTCTGCCGGCGTGAAGCTGGCAACAGGCGCGGGATCGGCGGGTCCAGCGGCATAGACCCAACGGATTGAAAGCAGCGACGAAATTTGATCCAGCAAGGCATCCAGGGCGAAAGGCTTGATGATATAGCCGTCATATAGCGGGCGGAAATCCGGTTGATTGCGCTCAGCCCCGGCATCGGCGGAAATGATCACGATCGGCAGTTTGGTTCCCACCCGCGCACGGATGCGGCGGGCGACTTCCCAGCCCGACAGGTCAGGCATGGTGAGATCAAGGAACACCAGATCAGGCCGGTGCAAGGCCAGTTCAGAAAGGCAGGCATGGCCGCCCCCGGCCTCGATGATCGTAAAACCCAGCGGACGCAACAGATCCGTGATCAGAGCGCGATGTGCCCGATTGTCTTCGGCCACCAGGATCGAAAGCCGCTTGCCCTCATAGCCGGTGAGTGTGCGGCGTGATTGTTCGCTGTCTTTGGTGTGGCTGGCCGAGGCGAGCATCATGCGCAAGGTGAACACGGTTCCCTCGCCCGGCACGCTTTCCACCGAAAGATCGCCACCCATAATGTCGGCCAGCAATTGACTGATGGTGAGCCCTAACCCGGTGCCCGGCACGATGGGGGATCCCGGCGGTCCTTCGGCCCGTTCAAACGGCAGGAATATCCGCTCAAGATCATCGGGCTTGATGCCGATGCCGGTGTCGGCAATCTCGAAGCTGGCGACTTGTCCGCGATAGGAAACCGACAGGGTGACGGTGCCGTCATGGGTGAACTTCACCGCATTGGACAAAAGATTGGTGAGGATCTGCCGCAGCCGCTTTTCATCCGTATAGACTTGATCAGGCAGGACGGAGTTGGCCTTGAACTCAAAGCCGATACCCTTGGACTGGGCTTGCAGCGCAAAGACATTCACCAGCTCGTCCACAAAAGCAGGGAAGGCGATTTTGTGCCGGTAGAGGTCAAGCCGCCCGGCCTCAATCTTTGAAATGTCGAGCAGCCCTTCGATCATGCCAGCCAGATGCTCGCCACTGCGCTTGATGGTGCGCGCGGCATTTTCGATCAGCCGGGCGTCGGCCTGCTGGCGTTCCAGCAATTGCGCATAGCCCAGAATGGCGTTGAGCGGGGTGCGCAACTCATGGCTCAACCCCAGCATATATTTGGTCTTGGCGACATTGGCGGCTTCGGCGGCCTGTGTCGCGGCGCTCAAATCTTTGCGAACATTGTGATGGGCGCGCATCTCGGCGCGGAGCGCGTGCTGTGCGTCTTGTTCACGGGCAGTTGCGCGGCGCAAGGCGGCCCATAAAACAAGTCCGGCAGCCATCGCGCCAAAGCTGAGCAGCCCACGCAGCCACACCGCCTCGACAAAGACCAGGCCCACGCCCGTCCCGGTCAAACCTATCAGGGCCGCAATCGGCAGCCATGCCTGTGAGCGATGCGTCTTCAAAACAGGTCTTCCCACCCGGTTTCGTCACCTACCAAGCATGGGCAGGCCGCCCCGTCCAGTCATGTGGACCAAATCCACCATAGGGTGGTGGCTGTGCATACCAGCGTGGTGGCACCGAGATATGCGCGCACCGACAGTTTGGGAAAGGCGAAGGGGGCGGCGCCAAGCCCACAAGCAAGGCCAAGAACGGTCAGGCTGAGCGGCGTAGTTGAGGAGCCGTCGAGTCCCGGTAATATGATCGAGAGCGGAAACAGCGCGGCAATCGTCAGGGGAAAGCCTGCCATGATACCAAGCCCCAGCCGTTCCATTGCGCGATGGCGGCGTGAGGGGCCGTGCAGCCGCGCGCGGGTCAGCCAGATCATCAAGCCGCTTGCAACAGAAAAGCAGGTGCCAAGCCCGGCTAGGGCGTAAAGGATTTTCATGCCAAGCCCGCCGAACGAGGCGTAATGAAGCGGCGTGATCATGGCATAGGCCGCGCGGGCACCGCCGCGATTGCGCCAGTCTTCCGTTGCCGCCACCTTGCCGGTTTCGGCGTTCATTACAATCATCGGAAAGTAGGTGAGCCGGTTGCCGCTATCGCCAAACAACCGGACCCGGTCAATCCGACCGTCACGAAAGTTGAAATTGGCTTGAATGGGAACGAAGCCGGGTACAGCCCGGCGCGCATTGTCGAGCATGGCGGACAATGGCTGCGGGGTTGGAGTCGGAACCGGCTGTTGTGGCGCACCTGCCAGCGGTCCTGCAAAGGCGGCCGCAGCCCTGTCGCCGTCAAAATCATACGAGATGAGGTTGGCGCCGGTTAGCAGGGGTTGTGACAGGCCCAGAATGGCTCCGGTCCAGCCGATCATCACTGCAAAAGGCAAAAGAAACGCCCCGATGGACTTGTGTAGATCGGTCCATTTGAGCCGCGCGCTGCGCCGCAGGCGCAGTGTGAACAACTCCCGCACGATCTTTCTATGAAGCCACAACCCGCTCAGCACCATCACCACAAACACCAGACCAGTCAGGGCAACAAAATATCTCCCCCACGGGGCAGGCAACAGCAAATCAGTATGAAGGGCTTCCAGCACGATGGGCAATGCGGGCCGGGAGCGGGGAACAAGACTGCGCGTCGCCCCATCGCCCAGCAGCTGGATTTCGGCTTCCCCGGTCGACAGGCTCATATGCAGGAACGACCGATCAGGACCGGGCAGCAGAATGTAGCCTGACAGTTTAGGGGTGTCTTGCGCCTCGATGCGGGCGCGCCCGAAGGCCTGATCAACCAATGCCGTGTTGATGGCCGCATCGGCGCGCGTGTGATCGGGGCCAAGCGCAAAGGGCCAGATTTCATCAACGAACAGGGACACCGACCCTGAAAACAAGACGATGTAAAGGATCAGACCGGTCACCAGTCCCGTCCAGGAGTGCAAATCATAAAGGGGTTTGAGACGATTGGCGGCCATGGCTCAGACAAACCCCGCGGCCAGCGCGCCGACGATCACGAACGCCCCGCCCGCCAGCGCGGTTCGGCGCGAAACAAGGGCCAACCATAGTGCGGTGAGGGCGTAGAAAAGCGGCCACATCACCACGGCCGTCAGTGCGCGCGAGGTCGGGTCTGCCGGAGCAAGTCCCGCCACCAGCGCACTCAACGCAATTGAAAGGACCAATGCGGATATGAGAATGCGGGCTGATGCGCTTCCCGATAAAGCCCGGTGAGAGGCGCCGGCAACGCGCACGCGCGTGCGCTGCCGCGATTTGCCTGCCCGCCGGTCGGCGCGAGCGTAGGCATAGAAGAAACCGATCAAGCCTGAACCGATCAGCCAAAGCGGTCCGGCAAAGTCGGCCCCAAGCAGGTGGCATGCAGCCATCAAGCCAAGACACCACGCGATGCTGGAGCCGACCGCCATCGGACTTTAGAAGAACAGCGACAGGGTCAGCCCGATCAGGCGGCCCTCGCCAACGGTGGCGGCAACAGCTTCGCGGACGCCGGTTCCCGGATCGTAAAGCTGCTCATAGGTGAAATAGTCTTTGTCGAAGACATTTTCTGCAAACAGGGTGAGTTTCCACGGGCCTGCGTCATAACCAGCCTGCATATTGGCGATGAGATAGCCATCCAGCATGGTCTGGCCCGTGGAGCTTAACCGCGCCAGAAACTCTGAAACATATTTGGCGTCCGCGCCCACAAAAACACCGCAATCGCAATTATAGAACAGTCCGAATGCCAGGTTCCATTTGGGTGCTTCGGGGAAGGGATAGCCGGAAAGATCACCAAAGTTCAGATCGGTGAAATCTTCAAATTCCGTATCCACATACCCCAAAGATAAGAAGGCATCGATTTGATCGTAGGGTTTAAGGCGGGTTTCGACTTCAAATCCCCAACTTTTTGATTCAGCGGCATTTGTCGTGTAGCCCGATGTGAAATCGGTTGGGTCTTCAAGGACCTCGATTTGCTGATTTTGCCAGGTCGAGTAGAACACATTGGCCGACAGGCTGACCCGGCCTGTATCAAAACTTGCCTTGTAGCCAAGCTCATAGGTCCAGGTGAATTCGGGGTCATATCGGCGTTCCCGCCCGGTTGAGCTTTGCACGCCGATCCCGCCTGAACGGAATCCGCGCTGGGCGGTGAAACCCACGGTCTGATCGCCGGCCAGCGCGATGGAAATTCCGGCTTTGGGAAGAAACACAAACTCCGCCGTTTCCAATGCGGTATCGGTTGAAACCGTGCCATTGCGCGAAAAGAACTGGGTGTTTTTCTGCTTGGTGTAGTCGCCGCGCCCGCCTGCGATGAGGTCGATATTGTCAAAGACTTCGTAGACGATTTCACCAAAGGCGGCGAGGTTCAGAACATCGCCTTTTGAGCGTGAGACATCCATCCGTCCATACGCGTTTCGGGTATAGCCCGCCCGGTTTTGATCATCGGCCAGATAGCCGCCCAAAACGGCGCGCATCGGTCCCGTCACGACATTGATCCGCAATTCCTGGGTAAACAATTTTTGCTGGAAGGCGCCATCGGTCAGTTCGGTTTCACCGGCGGTGCCTTCATTGATGGAGGAGCGGTCTGTATCATTGGCCGAAAACCCGGTCAGTGATGTCAGTGTGATCGCGCCGGTCAGTTCATGTGTCAGCTCGGCGGAGACATTGTGCGTGTCGGCTGATCTGTCTTCTGCATACGCGGGGATATTCAGATCGCCGCGCCGGTCGGCATAGTCAAAACCAAGCACGGGGCCGCCGATGTCCCGCACATAGGGGGAGTCGAACGAGTAGGAGTAGCTCACCAGCAATTCGGTATCCGGCAAGCCATCGGGTGTGATCAGCAGCTTGGCGCGGGCCTGATAATATTCATCGGTGATATAATCATCATAGCGGTCAAACCCGGAATAGGTCGGGTAGTTCAGATCATTGTCCTTGATCGAATAATCGATCGTGGCGCGAAAGGCCACTTGATCTTCAATGACCGGCCCGCTCACCATTGCAGATCCAGCGCGCAGTTGGTCAGTCCCCAAGGTGATCCGGCCAGCTGCTTCCCAGTTGTGGGTTGGGTCTTTGGTTTTGATGTAGATGGCACCGGCCAACGCGGCACGGCCCGACAAAGTTGATTGGGGTCCGCGATAGACTTCGACCTGCTCGACATCCCACAATCCGCGCGCACCCCTGCGGGCACCATTCACGGTTTGCTGCACACCATCGACATAGATGGCCGCGAGCGGTGAACCACCAGGCACCAACCCTTCGGAGTTCACGCCGCGAATGATGAAGCCGGCATCGTTCCAGTCGGCATCAAGCACATTGCCCAGCGTGCGAAACGCATCCCGAAAACTGGTCAGCTCCCGCTTTTCGATTTCATCTGCTGAGACGATGCCGACGCTGGATAGGGTGTCGTCCAACGTCTGTGCGTTTCGCTCGCCATAAACCTTGATTTCGTCAGCTGGCTTGTCAGCGGCCCAAAGCGGTGATCCTGAAACGCATCCCAGCAAAATGAGCGACGCCGTCAGTCCACGCCCCCGGCGCGGCCCTGTGGCCCATATTTCGTATGTCATGTCCAACCCTCAACGCGCAGCATGGCCGTGCGGTTCGGCGCGCAAGCAAATTTATCCTAGTCCCGCTTTGTCTTTAACGCAACTAAGAATCAATATCAATATATGAGTCAGGCCGTTGGAACCGCCGGCTGGCGGCTTGTGCGGCAGGGTGTATGTGTTCAGGATTTCAGAATGGTTTCGATGGCCGTGCGGGCGCGATCGACATCCGATGGGGAAGGGTGCGGTGCAAGGCCAGGGATTGTATCAAGCGCCTCGCGCAGCGCCTGATGCGCGTCCGGCCCGATCTTTCTCACCAGTTCGGCTTCCAGAAGGGCGAGAATGGCGATGGCATCCAGATGCATGGGCATGGCGCTGTCGGGAATGGTGACGATCCGCTGACGCCGGTCTTGCGGGTCGGTCTCAAGCATGATCATGCCCTTGTCGACCAGCTGCCGGGACGTCTGGTTGACCGCTTGCGGCGACACGCCCAGCATGGCGGCCATATCCTTTTGCCGCGTCACACCCATGCCGACCAGAACCAGGATTTGCGATTCAGCGCGCGAGATGGGGGGCCATCCGCGTTGGCCATAAGCATCCTGGAGGCTGCGGTCGAACCAGACAAATCCCTGGAACAGAGCGGCGATCAAAGACGGGCGTCTTTGGTCGAGTACAAAATCGAGCGGGTCTGTGGTCTTGGTGGGTGGGTTCACGGCCGAATCCTTTGCAAGAACTGATCTTGACACAGCTCCGCTTATTCGACAATAATCAAGAAAATTGATTAAGTTGATGGATAGTCTGGGGGAGAAACCACTATGCCGAGGCTCAAACAGGCCGGGCGGGAAGCTGAAAACCCGTACGCCAATGCAATCTTTGACATGCTGTTTGGTGACCGTGACCCGATCAAGGAGCCGGGAACCCAAACCGGCACGCCGGGCAATTGGTGGACGGTGTTCAACATTGTGCCGGACGCGTTTGCCCACACGACCGATGGTTTCCGCTTTTATCGTGATCCCAATCGTAAAATTTGCCCCAAGCTGCGTGAGCTGGGCCAGATCCGCGCGGGCTATGCGGTGGGCTCTCAATTTGTGTTTTCCCAGCATTGCAAGGCCAGCCGCGATGTCGGTTTGAGCGAGGAGCAGATTGAGGCCATCCCCCATTGGGCGGCCGCTGATTGCTGGTCGCCGGTGGAACGCGCGGTGCTTGCCTATACAGATGCGCTGGTGCTCGAACGGGGGCGGGTGCCTGAGGCGCTTTTTGATCAGCTCAAGACGCATCTGTCGGACGAAGAAATTCTCGAATTCACCTACATCACCTGCACTTACATGATGCACGCAATTATGAGCCGGGCGCTCCGGCTTGAATATGACGACCGTGATGATCCTTGCGTCGAAATCGCAGCGCCTGAAGGTGCCTCAAGCGACGTGATGGCAATGGTCGACACCGAAAACTGAGGAGACGGATAATGGCCTATCATCATCTGGCGCTTGCCACCCGCGACATCAAAAAAACCCACGCCTTTTATGAAGGCGTTATGGGGTTTGAGCTTGTGAAGGTTGAGGTTGGCCCGCTGCCGACCGGCGGCTGGGGCAAGCACTTCTTCTACCGCATGGATGGCGATGACAGCCGCTTCATCGCGTTCTGGGAACTCAATGAGGTGCCGGGCGAAGAGAACTTCGTCTTTGACCTCAATGAAGCGGCGAACGTCCCGCCGGGCACCAACCATTTTTCATTCACTGCCCATTCAACCGACGAGCTTGATGCCTGGCGCGATAAGTGGAACAAGGCCGGTCTTGATGTGCTTGAGATTGATCACAATTGGTGCCATTCGGTCTATACCAAAGACCCCGACGGCAATCCTGTTGAATTTTGCCTGACCACGGGCAGTTTTGAAGAGGCCGACCGGGCGCGCGCTTTGGAGGCGATGGAAGAGACCGAGTTCAATCCTTCCACGCCGCCTGCTAAGTTTGAATTTTACCCGGCGAATGCGGCCTGAACGGCCTGCGTTTCATCGATCGAAAGGGACGAGCATGGCCAATCCAGCCTTGCGGAACCGGCTGGAAGCCGGTGAGTTTATCCTTGCGCCTGGAATCTATGATGGCCTGTCAGCCTTGTGCGCCGACGGGATGGATTTCGGTGCACTTTATCTGACGGGCTATGGTACTTCAGCCAGTCTTCTGGCGCGACCCGATTCCGGTTATCTGACCGCGACCCATATGGCCGACCGGGTGCGCACCCTGTGCGGGGCGGTCAACACACCCTTGATTGCCGATGCCGACACGGGCTTTGGCGGGCTGATCAATGTCGAAGCCGCTGTTCAGGATTATGAGCGTGCGGGCGCCAGCGGTATCCAGCTTGAAGATCAACTGTTTCCCAAACGCTGCGGTCACACCAAAAACCGCGAAGTGATCGGCCGCGATGAAGCCATCGCCAAAATCCGTATGGCGGCCGAGGCACGCGACAGCCGTGATTTTCTGATTGTGGCGCGGACGGATGCCTATGCCAGCCACGGGCTTGAGGAATGTTTTGCACGCGCCGAAGGCTTTCTGGAAGCGGGTGCTGACATCTTGTTCATCGAAAGCCCGGCGCGGGAGGAAGAACTGGAAGCCATTGCGCAACGGTTTGAAGGCGCCTGGCTGATTGCCAATATGGTTGAGGGCGGCACAACGCCCATCCTGCCCAGCGAGACGCTCAAGGCGCTGGGCTTTTCGATCGCGATTTATCCGGTGGCGGGGCTCGCCGCCGCGGCGGCCGCCTTGCAGTCTGTCTATGCCGGGCTGAAGTCAAACGACGCCATTGAAGGCGCGCGGCTTGACTTTGCCGAGCTCAATCGGCTGATCGGCTTTGAACGGATCTGGGCGCTGGATGCCCGTTTCGGCAAGGATGCGGATTAGGACCGGGGCAGCAGGATCGTCAGCACCTGATCGAAATTCTGATCAGCGTTGATCAAATGGCTGATTTGCGGAGCGGCGATGCCGAGCGCAATCAGCATCAAGGCGCGTTGATGCGCCTCTTGTTCGGGCAGGCCAAGCGTTTCAAACATGGCCTGAAACTGATCGCAGATCATCATATCTGCGCTTTTGATCGCGCGGGCCACTTTGGCATCGCTTGCAGCCCAGCGGCGCATGGCGGCGTCAATTTCTGAAAATCCCGTTTCGCTCCAAAAGGCTATCACCGCTTGCAAAAAGCCGTGCGGGTCTCGCTCAGGCATGACGCCGAGCGCCTCATGAATTTGTTCGTGATGGCGGCGTTCCCAAAATTCCGCCAGGGCGTCCATCAGGCCCGCCCGCCCTTTGAAGTGCCAGTAAAAGCTGCCCTTGGTGACGTTGAGACGGCGGCATAATTCGTCAATGCGAATGCCGGCAGGATCGCCGGTTTCGCCGAGCAGTGCCAAGGCGGCGCGCAGCCAGTCATCACGGCTTAAAGCGCCTGCGGGGCGGGGTTTTTCTGCCATTGCGGTCATGGTGTCACCATGACGGTTCGGCCCGGCATTTTCAATCTTGAATCCATACCATACCATATGGTATGGACGGGGGAATGAGGGAAGCAGCCGTTTGGGCCGGTCCGCAAGAAGCGGCGGCACAACGGATCAGGGGAGGATCGGTTCGCCATGCTGGCCGGGATTGAGGCGTTTGTGAGCGCCCACTATGTCTGGGTGAAATTCATCCATATGCTGTTTGCGATGATCTGGGTGTGGTCCACCTCGGTCGCCTATTTAAGCTATCTGGTCCCGGCGGTTCGCACCTGGCTGCGTAATCCTGATGACCCCGATGCGATTGCGCTGCGCAACCATGCGATGGAGCGTTTCGACAGCGGCGTGCTGCTTGAACATGTCGCCTTTCCCATCCTGCTGATCACCGGGCCGATGCTGATGATTGCGGGCGGCTGGACGCCCGAAGATGGCTGGTTTGCGCTCAAGCTCGCGCTTGTCATCGCCGTGTTCATTCCCATCGAGGCTTATGACTATCACCTGTCGCATTTCGGTGAGAACAAGGAACGCGTCCGCCGCACCGGCGATGAAGCGGCCTATGAGCGCGCGATCCATCACCATTGGTGGTTCCTGATCGTCACCACACCCATCATTTCCATTTTCGCTATTGGAACCTTGTTCCTGGCGATCACCAAACCGTTTTAGCGGGGGCGGCTATGACACGACATATTGCACCGGCCAATCAGGCGCGGCCCTTTGTGATTTCGAAAAAGCGTTTGGCGCGTGTGGCTTTGGCCATGGCGCTTTACGGGCTGTGTATCGTCTATCCGACCTATGTGGTCTTGCGCCTTGGCTGGGGGCCCAGTGAATGGGCCGGTTGGGGGGAGTTGGGCTGGGTAGCCCTGTTTGCCGGCCTGTTCGGTCTTTACGCCTATCGCGAGATGGTGCGCCTCACCATTGTGGGGGGGAAGCGGTCATGAACAAGCTGGGTCTCATTGCGCTTGCACTCGTTATTTCTCTGCCGGTGTTCGCACAAGACGGCGCGCCATCCCAAGAGGATGCGCGCCGCGCGCCGCCGCGCCTCGACGAAATTGTCGTAACCGCGCAAAAGCGGGCTGAAAGCGTTCAGGACGTGCCGATTGCCGTGTCGGTGATGACGGCGGACCGTCTCAAAGCCTCCAACATGGAAAATTTTGAAGATGTTGCGCTCGCCACGCCCAACACTGAAATCAATATGACGCCGGGCTATGTTCAGGTCGGCATGCGCGGGCTGAACGCGCCGATCAATGACGGTATGGAACAGTCGGTCGGCTTTTATGTGGATGGCATCTATTACGGCAAAACCGCGTTTTTGCAGGATGCATTTTTGGACCTCGAACGGGTGGAGATGCTGAAAGGGCCGCAAGGCACGCTGTTTGGCAAAAACACAATTGCCGGGGCGATCAACATCCACACCGCCCGTCCTGTGCACGAGTTTGCGGCCGGCGGACAGATCGGCATCTCGGAGATGGGCGGTAAAAAAGGCGAGCTGATGCTCAACGTACCAATCATTGAAGATGCGATCGCGGGCCGCCTGTCGGCCACCTGGCACAAACGTGATGGCTATGTCGAAAACATCATGCGCGGCACGGACGAAAAACGCGTCGACAAATGGGGCGTGCGCGGCAAGTTTTTGTATGAACTCTCCGATGCACTTGATATTGCCGTGACGCTGTATGCCGGACGCGCGCAAGACAATGGCCAGGGGTGGGAGCCGTTTGTCCTGGCCCAGAATGCCCAGCTTATTCACGGTGCGTTCAATCCCGATCTGGAAGCCAAGGCTGATTTTGTCGGCCATGCCGATGCAGAAAACCGATCCGAAAGCGATACACGATCCATCAATATGGAAGCCAATTGGGATATTGGCCGATACACTGTGACGCTGATAGCCGGGGCCGGGACGTTGGATGAACGTTTCCTGCTTGATGGCGACACAGCCTCTGCCCCCATCGTCATCTGGGACAATGATGATGAGTATTGGCAAAGCATGGCTGAGCTGCGCGTGGTGACCGAGCCGTTTGATGTCGGGCTGGGTGAAGTTGATGTCATCGCCGGTCTGTTCAGTTTCGTGTCGGACTATCATGGTCAAAGCGAATTACGCATGCTGCCGGACGATACGGTCGGCAATCTGCTCGATGGGTTGTTGCAGGGCGGCCCGTTGGGCGATTTGCTGGGTGGCTTGCTTGCACCGCTGACGGGCGGGGTGGTTGATCCGCTTGTGCGCTCGTTGGTGTCGGACGCGCTTTATCAAAGCTTTGAGCAGCGCACGCAAACCTATGCGATTTTTGGCCAGGCGACCTGGCGGCCCTTGCCCGACCTTGCCGTCATTCTGGGGCTGCGCGGGTCCATTGAATCAAAATCGGTCGTGCTTGATCAAAGATATGAAGATACCGGCCTGATCATTCAGGCGGCCTTTGGCGTGGAGCGTTACACGCTCGACACCACGCGGGATGAACATAATGTGGCGCCCAAAGTGTCGGTCAAATACGACATTGATAATGATGTGATGGTCTATGCGACCTATGGTGAGGGCTTCAAGGCAGGCGGCTTTAACCCGATTGCGCGCAATCCCGGCGAGGCGACCTTTGAACAGGAAACGTCCCGCGCCTATGAGCTTGGCACAAAGATCACCGCACTCGACGGGCTGGCCACGATCAATCTCGCGGCGTTCCACACCAAATTTTCCGACATGCAAATCCAGTCCTTTATCGGCAATGGCTTCATCGTGCGCAATGCCGCCGAAGCCACCACACAAGGCGTGGAACTCGAAGCCAACTATACGCCCTTTGAAGGCACGGTGATGTATGTGGGCGGGGGGTATACCGACGCGACCTTTGACAGCTTTGAAGATGGCCCGTGCATCGCATCGGCTACCTTGCTTCCCTCATTCGGTTCAGCCCCCAGTTGTGATCTGTCGGGTGAGCGTTTGCCGCGCGCCCCCAAATGGAACCTGTCGATGGGCTTTAATGCGGGAATCCCCGTTTGGGCGGGCAAGATGGCGATTGTGTTCGGCGCGGATGCGTCCTGGCGGTCGAAGATTTTCTTTGAGCTTGATCAGGACCCGATCGATACCCAGGACGCCTATTGGCTGTTCAACGCCCGTGTTGGTCTGGCTGATCCTGACGGGCTGTGGCGGGTGATTGTTCACGGCAAGAACCTGACCGATGAGAAAATCAAAACCTTCTCCGCCGATATGCCGATCCTCAACGGCTCTCATATGGGGTTCCTGATGCCGCCGCGTATCATCAGTGCTGAAGTGGCTGTGAGTTTTTAGCCGATGGAACAGATCAGCGCGCTGGCGGTTCAAACGGTTTTCATCGCGTTTTTTGGCTGGGCATCCTTTGCCAAGCTGACGCGCCATCCCCATATGGTCAAGGAATTCACAGCCTTTGAGCTTCCCTACGGCTTGGCCTTGTTTGCCGGTGTTTGGGAAGCGGTTGCCAGCCTTTTGTTGCTGGCCGGTTATGCCGATCCGCTGTGCCGCCTGCTTGGCTTCGGCCTTCTGGTCCCGGCCATGGGCGGGGCGGCGATCATCAATTTCTGGAAGCGCCCCGCTGCATTCGGCTTTGGTGTGATCGTCTTGTTGCTTGTTCCCGCTGCGCTGTTTGCCGTGCTGGATGCGCAGCGGTTGGGATTACTTTAGCCGCGCACCTCATTGAGGAACTTCATGATGAGGGCGGTGGTGGCCTCAGGCGCTTCTTGCTGGGTCCAGTGACCGGCGCCGGGGATCAGCTCATTGATGCGCAAATCCTTCACATAGGTGGGCATTGCCTTAAGCGCCTCGGCAGCAAACACGATCACCCCGTCCTTGTCACCGGCGGCAAACATGGCGGGCTGTTCGATTGTGGTGGGGCTGTCCTTGGTTAGCTCCCATGTCAGGTCGTGATTGCGGTAATAGTTCAAAGGCCCGCGCATGCCCGAGCGTTCGAACTCGCCGACATAGAAATCAAGGTCCGCCTGGCTAAGCCAGTCCGGCAAAATTTCGGGATAGGGAATGCCGGTCAGAAGATCATCATTCGGGCCTTTAAGCGGCATTTGCGACCAGTCCATTTCCGCTGATGCAAAGTGCAGGAATTTGCGCATGGCGATTTCGATATCAGCTTCAAATGCGGCTTCGGCCACGCCTTCATCATAGAAATAGAGCTGGTAGAAAAACTGGTCTTTAAAGGCTTCGCGCATTAGCTGCATCGGCGGCAAGGGCGCGCGCGGCATATAAGGCACCGACAGGCAGCCGACAGCGGTAAAGACATCGGGGTAGTCCCGGGCGCACCCCCATGCGGTGGGGGCGCCCCAGTCATGGCCCAGCACGATGGCTTTGTCATAGCCAAGCGCTGAGACCAGACCGACTATGTCTTTTTGAACTTCAACCTGATTGTAAGCGGTGATGGCGCGGGGCTTGTCGGACTTGCCATAGCCGCGCATGTCGGGTGCCACGGCGTGAAAGCCTGCCTCGGCCATGGGCGCAAATTGATAGCGCCACGAATACCAGCTTTCAGGGAAGCCGTGGCACATAAGGACCAGCGGCCCGTCTCCGGCCTCGGCAATGTTGAGCTCAATGCCGTTGGTGGCAACCCGGCGTTGCGTGATTTCAACCATGGGAAATGCTCCTACTCGGCGGCCAGGGAGGTGGGGCCGGGGACCACATCCCCATGCGCCGTGTCGGCATAGCCATGCGCGGAATCCCATGCCAAAGCGCCGTTGATGATGACGGCTTCGACACCGATGGCATCGCGAATATAGCGGCTGCCATCGCCGGGGACATCGGGCTTGCGATATTCTGGACCGCGCGCAATTGCGTCGGCATCAAAAATGGTGATGTCGGCGTGATAGCCTATTTTGAGCATGCCCCGTTCGGCGATGCCCCAGATGGCGGCAGGTTCCGACGTGATCTTGCGCACCGCATGTTCAAGGCCCAGCAACCCGGTGTCGCGGACAAAGTGGCTGAACAGATAGCCCGTGTCACCATAGGTTGAGAATGACAGAATATGCGCCCCGCCATCAGACGCGCCCAGATGGACATGATCGTGATTGAGCAGCGCGCCGACCTTGGCGTCATTGGTGTGGCCCATATTGGCGGCGAGGAAATGGGCGTCGAGCTCTTCTTCAATCGACAAATCAATCATGACGTCAAGCGCCGTGGTTTCCCTGATTGCCGCTATTTCTTTCAATGTTTTGCCGACCAGGG
Source organism: Alphaproteobacteria bacterium (assembly GCA_965227065.1). Lineage (GTDB taxonomy): Bacteria > Pseudomonadota > Alphaproteobacteria > SPJN01 > SPJN01 > CBDDFN01. The sequence goes on along the minus strand of CBDDFN010000001.1, from coordinate 76,119 downwards.
ATTTGTTCGCTTCGCTGGCAACGTGGCGCAGGATCAGGCTTTCCCACAGAGCCATCCGGCCGGTGGCATCCGCCGTCAGCTGCTTGCGCACATCGGGGTTTTTGAAGGCCGCCAGAATATTTTCGGGCGTGTTGAAGCGCATGATGCCGTACCAGCTGGGCAGGGTGATGAACAGCAGGCTCGGCACCGCAAAACAGAAGCTGATATCGATGGGCCGGGTCTGAACCTGGGGCCAAACCCGCGCGCCGCGCGCAAATTGCTGATCGACGCGGGCCATCACGCGGTCGACATCTTTCAGACCGTCATCATTGACGAAGAGCGGTGAGAATGTGGTCGGGATGGTGTGTTTGAGCGACAATTCCGCAAGCTGGTCAATACGCGCAAGGGTCAGGTCGGCATTATAGAACTCCGGTACAACCTGAAGGATGCGGCCGAACTCAGACAGCACCGCGCATAAGTCATCAAGTTCTTCCATGTCCGCCAGACGGCTTGGGACCGGCTGAAGGGTTTCATCCATGTCGACAAAACTGGTTGAGAGGCCAACCGCGCCCGCGCTTAGACAATCGCGCAAAAGGGCCTGCATAGCCGCGCGCTCATCGGTGGTGGCGGTACGCTCCATTGCGGCATCACCCATCACCCAAAGCCGCAGAACCGAATGACCGACCAGCGGGGCAACATTGATTGCCAACCCTTTGCGAATGCGCGTAACGAATTCGTCAAAGCTTTCCCAGTTCCATTCCACGCCTTCGGAAAAGGCCTTGAGCGGCATTTCCTCGATCTGGTTGAACATGCCGACAAGCTTCATCCGGTGTTCGGCTTTAAGCGGGGCCAGCGACAAGGAGCAATTGCCAGGCACAATGGTCGTCACGCCATGTTCAATGGCTGGGCGGGCCTGGCCATCCCACAAAAGCTGGGCATCAAAATGGGTGTGCGGATCGATAAAGCCCGGCGCTACAATTTTGCCCGTGGCATCAATTTCAGTGCGGCCTTTGTCCGGCACCTCACCCACCGCCGCAATGCGGCCATCCTGAATGCCGATGTCGCCGGGCTTTGCCGGTGCACCGCTTCCATCCACCAAGCTGCCGTTCCTGATTACAAGATCAAACATAAGGAGCCTCCCTCCAGATTTTTTAGCTTTGGCTTGGGGTGCAGCGGTTCCACGCTTTGGTCAGCGCGTCGCGCACATATTCCCAACCTTGTCCTTTTAAATCGTCCACTGTGCTTGCACCGCAGGCCTCCATCAAGGCCAGCGCGGCAGGTCCATCGAGCACCACATCATGCCGGCCGCCACCCTGATAGAGGAGGCGAACCACCAGTTCTGCGGCGCCATCATGGCCCGCAGTGATAAAGGCGGTTTCGATGCGCGCTTGTGACATCAGCCTTTGGGCGCTTCGATAAAGATTACATCGCTGGGCAGGATCGGATTGCCTTCGCGCGGCGAGCCTGCCGGGGCGGCGGGCCGCATAAAGACATGCAGGTTCCAGCTTTGCAGCGCCTGCACGGCCTGTTCAGACGCCATCCCGCCAAGTTCACGGGCGGCAATCGTAGTCCAGTCATCCCCGGGCCTGGGCAGGATATGGCGCCGTGTCTGTTCAAGGGCTTGTGTGCTCATCAGGTCTTACTCCGCAGGGTGAACCGCTTCGCCGCCACCAAGCGGGCCGCGTGCAGCCAGAAGGCGGGCTTTGGCGCGTTTGCTTTTCCACGCAAAGTTCCACGGCAGGCCAAGCCGTTCAGCGGCCTGTGCCGGCGGGCTGTTCTTGACCGGGATCCATTCGGCCAGCTTGCCCATGATGCGTACCGCCAATCGGCCCCGCCAGGTGAGATTATACTCTTCGCCAAGCTCCAGCCGTTCACGCACTTCGGGGGGAAGAATTTCAACAGCGGCGTTGACGATGGCGCGGTGCAGGCCTTTAGGGATTTGCGGCGCGGCGCGGCCTGATTTCATAATGTCGAGAAACTCGGTGTTGATCTCATGGGGCTCAAAACGCGGCAGCAGATGGTTCAGCATCGCATTAAAGTCATCAAGGCTGTGGATCGGGTTCTCCACACCGTAAAGCCGCACGACTTCGTCGCCCTTGGTGAAAACCTCGTTCCATTCCGCATCCGACAAAGGCGTGACAAAGCGGTGATAGGCCATGGTAAAACCATAGCCTGCGGTGGCGGAAACCCAGTCAAGCAATTCGACATCAAGCGCCTTATACGCTTCACCCGAGGGCGTGGTGCCTTCGACTTTGGCGTGCATGTTGGTCACGCCCTGAATGACCCGGCGGGCAGCGGATTGTGGTCCGTAAACGCCGAGCATGGCAGCGGTTCCGGTACGCTGGCCACGCCCGATGGGGTCAACCTTGAACACTGAATGGTCCCACACGCCTGAGCGGATGCGGGCGTCTGCAAATTCCAGCAGCACCGCGCAAATCCCGCCAATCGCCAGGGCGATCGGGTTTTTATAGATTTGCCAGGCCAGCGAGTCAGGCTCTGAATAAGCGGGCTCGCCCTTGGGGACGGAATAGTCGACTTTCCAGCCCAGATAGGATTGCATTTTTTCCATAACGCATACTCCGATTGTTGATGAGGTATTACAAAGTCAATCTGAATTCGGCGGTGAACAGACGGCCGGGCGCAAGGATGCCGAAATAGGCGCCTTCAAATAGCGGCACGTCGGTGACCCCGCCTTTAACTGTCGTATCAAGTGCGTTGTGCACATTGGCCGTCAGCACCCAGCGCCGGTCAAGATCACCAATGCCCAACTGGGCATTGAGAATGTGAGTGGTGCTGTTGGCCGTGTTGGGATCGTTGTCGAGATCGGTGAAGTGGCTGGTGAACATGTTCCAATCGACACCAACAAACAGTGCGAAGGGAAGATTGCCAAGCGGCAGCGCCTGTTTGAATGAGGCGGTGATATCCCAACTGGGTGCGCGGACAAGTCGTTCACCGGACATATCGCAGAACCCGTCAGCATTGCCTTCTTCACCAGCCTGACACGGTCCCAATTCAAAATTGTTATAGTAGGCATGTAGATAGCCGCCAGCAAAGGCTACCAGATTGCCTTCCCACAACAGGGCTTTAATATCCCATTCAAAGCCTTGAACGGTTGATGAGGCGGCGTTGTCGACAAAGAAGCCTTCGCCAGCGCCGGTCAGAACCGAAATCTGCATGTCTGTGAATTCGGTGCGGAACGCGGCCAGATTGGCAATGATGCGGCGGTTCCACAATTCTGACTTGATGCCCAGCTCATAGGTCCAGCTTGTTTCTGGTTCAAATTCGGTTTTGGTCTCGTCAGGCGCTGTCGGAGTATAGCCACCGGCTTTGTAGCCTTTGGCAATCGTGCCGTAGATATTGATTGTATCATTGAGCAGGTAACGAACGGCAAGCTTCGGTGTCAGGTCGGTTTCAGATTTTGACCCGTTGAAATCATACTCAACCGTCCCGAAGGCGGCGTTCAACACAAGACCTGTGTTCTCAAATTCCTGATGAGTTGTGGCTTCCTTGTTTTCATAGTGCCCGCGTAGTCCGCCAATAACTTCAAGCCAGGTCCAGGGCCGGTAAGTCAGTTGGCCGTAGATCGCGTAAGTCGTTGAGGTTTGTTCAAAGTCTTGAAACAGCGCATCGGCAGTGACGATCTGACTGAGCGAGCTTCCCAGTTGCAAGATAGGATCCAGCAAGGTGCCCAGCGCGCTTGTCAGGGCGGGCGGCAGCAATCCACTGGCAACCGATCCAAGCAAATTGTCATCATCGAATTGCCGGAAAACAGTGCCGCCATTGTACTTGTTAGCGAAGAAGAACAGGCCGCCGACATATTCGATATCTCCAGGGGGTGAAACCACTCGCAACTCCGCCTGCCATTGCGCGTAGGAGTCGTCATTGTCCCAACTGAGAAGCGGAATGGGCCCGGCATCCGCATCGTAGAACAATTTTTCATCGAACTGATTGTACCCAGCGATCAGGGCAAGTTCGTGTCCTGCCACATACCAAAAGGCGTTGATGTTCGCGCCTGTGGTCTTGCGGTCGGCGAAATTATCCGAGTTGGTGTGGGTCACGCGGTCGGGATCGCTTTCGGCTGTGGGATCAAACAGCGGATGGACCAGATCAGTCAAAGGTGTCCCGATCAGCAGTTCAAAGCCCTGACCCGAATCCTTGACGTGAGATTTTTCGAAGGCGGCGGTGATGTAAAAATTGTTGGTGACGTCAAAACGTGCCTTGATGCGCCCGGCAAGTTTGTCGGTTTTCAGCTCGTGCACATCGCGAAATTCATTGTAGATCGAGCCGCGGTTTGTGTGCCGCTGCGCCGATACACGCAGCGCCAGCTTGTCCTTGATGACGGGCATGTTGACCACGCCGGTTGCGCGGCGGCTTTCCCGTCCGCCAAGCATTACATCAAGGCTGCCTTCCCATTCATAAGTGGGAACGGTGTTGGTGACTTGGAGCGCACCGGCAACCGTGTTTTTGCCGAACAAGGTGCCTTGGGGCCCACGCAACAGTTCAACCGACTGCACATCAATCAACGCGTCATTCAGATAGGTTTGCCGTCCCATATAAATATTGTCGACATAAAGGCCGACAGAAGCTTCAAAGCCATCGTTCAGACCTGTGCCGATGCCGCGAACATAAACGGTTGAAAACGTCGGGGAAACGGCAAGCGTGGCGTTCGGCATCACCACAGAAAGACCTGAAAGGCCCTGCAGGTTCATGTCCCGAATTTCTTCGCCGGAAACAGAAGTCACCGAAATCGGCACTTCCTGCACATCCTGACTGCGTTTTTGCGCCGTCACCACGACCTCATCCAGTTTCAATTGCCGCGCGCGGGTGCTGCCCGCTCCGGCTGATGCGGCATTCTCCTGGGCGTCGGCTTGCGCTGCATCCGGTTCACTCTCCTGGGCGGCGGCCTCAAGGGCCGTCAGTCCAGCACTGATTAGAAAACTTGCTCCCAACACGCTCAAACGCGCGTGCCATCCCCCGGTTTTGTGCATTGATCATTCCCCCATTTGACCCGCTTTTGTGCGGGTCTTTTTTGTTGTGGATGCCCCATTGCATCCGGTGTGATGAAAGCGCTTCATTTCGCTTGCTTCCCTGTTTGCGCAAGCAGGCGCTTTTCAATCTTTTGCAATTCGTCTTGATAGCCGAAGGCGCGGTCGAGCAACTCGGCGCGTGTGCCGTCCGTGGCAACACCCGCCAGGGCAACGGCCACGGCGTAATTGGTACGCAGGCGCATTTCTTCAAGCTCGATCCGGTCGTTTCCCCAAACGAGAATCCAGCTCAAAATCTGTTGGCCGATATGGATGGTGAAACTGTCCAGATTTACCTTGTGCTGGATCGCCCCGTCCTGAACCGCCTGCGCCACCAGAGCTTTCAGAACCAGAAAGCGTGGCTGGTGAAAACTGCGCTGGCGTTTTTCGTGTGTCCCGGCGTCGGCTTGGGAGCCGACCAGACGAGCGCCTGCTTTGTAGAGAACAGGGGCTTCGGCAAACATCTCGGCGGTGACATCAATGATCTTGAAGAAGGCATCAATCGGCCCGGCTTCGATTTCCAGAAGCGCCTTTTGCAGGTGGCGCAGGTCTTCATCCACTACTGCTGAAATGATGCCGTCTTTCGATTTAAACAGATTATAGGGCGTCGCGATGGAAACCCCGGCCTGATCGGCCAGGGCCCGCATGGAAAAGCTTGTCCCTTCGGCCTGCATCAGTTTGCGCGCCGCACGCACGACACGCTGCCGGGTCGAGGGCGTCGTCTCACGACGGGCAGTGGCGGACTTACCAGACATGTTTTGTGCTCGCATTTCGACTATAACGCGTTTTAATGATGCTCACATACCGTTCTAGGAGGAGTCAAGCGCGTCCAGGCCCTGCCTGGGGCAAGTTGGTGTTGATCAGCGGGGAAAAGCGCGGAAACTCAGCCGTCTTGCCACAGGATGCGGACTGCCATGGTGGCCGCATTGGTGCGATTTTCAACGCCCAGCTTGTTGAAAATCTGCTCCAGATGCTTGTTCACCGTGCGCGGTGACATATCCAGAATGCCGGCGATTTCCTTGTTGGACTTGCCATGGGTGATCCACAGCAGAACCTCGGCCTCGCGCAAGGTCAGCCCGAAACTGTCTGACAGCCGCTGTTCGTCACTGCCGGCATTGCAATCGAGCAGGCGCAGCAAAATTTCATCATGATCGGCATGTTCGAGCACCCGAAACTCGATGCAGGTTTCGTTCTTGCGCAAATGGATGGAGGCGGGGTTTGCCGGGTCAGCCGGTTCGGCCGGTTCGGCCTTGCCCAGCCAGTCAATAATGTCCCAGGGCAGCCGGTTGCCTTCATCTGATCGCAGGCCCGCCGCGTGCCATGGCGTCGGCGGCTTGTGGCGTTGACCACAATATAACGCCTTTGCTGGTGCAGGCGACAATCCGGCGGCCCGTGCTGTCGAGCGCCTTGCGCGCCGATTGCGCCCGGCGGGGCATTGGAAAGATGAACCCGAATGCGGGCGAACAATTCATCAAGCGGGATGGGCTTGGCGATAAAGTCAACGCCGCCGCTTTCCATCGCGCGCACCACATGTTCGGTATCGTTCTGACCGGTCATGAAGATCACCGGCACATCGGCAAATTCTTTTTCCGATTTCAGGATCTGGCAGGTTTCAAAACCCATCCATTCCCGGCATGATGGCATCCATCAAAACAAGGTCGGGAAAGCGCTCCTCCACTGATGCCAAAGCCTCGCGCCCCGATAGGGCGACCGCAACATCCATGCCGGCGTGGTCGAGCGCATCGGTCAGCATGGTCAGCGTGTCGGGCGAGTCATCGACCAACAGGACGGAGATAGCCTGATCTGGACTATTCATTTGATTTACCCACGCACCGTGTCGAGAACCGCAAGCAGCTCGGGCATTTGATGCGCCCTTGCATGGCCTTTCAGCCGCGCGCAAAACCGCGCCGTCGCGGGGTTCGACCTTTTGATGTCTGACAAGAATGCGTCCACCGATCGCACCAGGTCAGCTTCTGCCAAAGTATAGAGCTGCGTCAGCTGATGTGCATCGGGCAACTCGTCGCTTGTAAAATCACATTCCACCGCTGGCGCGCGCGCCTCGTCGGCGTATATCCACTCAATCGACAGCAGCGATGAAATCTGGTCGAGCAGAGCATCCAGCGCAAAGGGCTTGATGACATAGCCGTCATAAAGCGGGCGGTAATCGGGATGATTGCGCTCAGCCCCTGCATCCGCCGATACCATCAGGATTGGCAGGCTGGCGCCGAAACGCTGGCGAATGCGCCGCGCAACATCCCAGCCCGACAGATCGGGCATGCTGATATCAAGGAACACAATGTCGGGCCGGTGCAGCGCAAGCGCAGACAGGCAGGCATGCCCGTTCGCGGCCGTCACGATGCGGAAGCCCAGCGGGCGCAGCAGGTCTGAGACCAGCCGGCGATGGGCTTCATTGTCATCGGTAACCAGGATCGACACCGTGTCGCCTTCATAGCCGGCAATGGCGCGCACGGATTTGTCAGCTTCCTTGGTCTGGTTGGCCGACGCAAGCATCAGCCGCAAGGTGAAGCGGGTGCCTTTGCCGGGGGTGCTTTCAACCACAAGATCACCACCCATAATATCGACCAGCAATTGGGTGATGGTCAGCCCCAGCCCGGTTCCGGGCACCTGCGGTGTGCCGGAGGGAAGCTCGCCGCGTTCAAAGGGTCGGAAGATCCGTTCCAGATCATGGGGCGGGATGCCCACGCCGCTATCGATGATTTCGAAGGTTGCGACCTGTCCGCGATATTTCACCGACAGATGCACCGCGCCCTCATGGGTGAATTTTACGGCATTCGACAACAGATTGATCAGGACCTGCCTCAGGCGCTTTTCATCAGTGTAAACAAAGTCTGGCAGGCGCGACTGGCTGGAAAATTCAAAACCAATTCCCTTGGCCTGTGCTTGCAGGGTGAACATGTCGATCAGCTCATCCAGGAAGGGCGGGAAAGCCATTTTGTGGCGGTAGATTTCCAGACGGCCCGCCTCGATCTTGGAAATGTCGAGCAGCCCTTCAATCATGCCGGCCAGATGCTCGCCGCTGCGTTTGATGGTGCGCGCGGCATTGTCAACCAGCTTGGCGGTGGGCTCCTGGCGTTCGAGCAACTGAGCATAGCCCAGAATGGCGTTGAGCGGGGTTCTGAGCTCATGGCTCAACCCCATCATATATTTGCTTTTGGCGAGGTTGGCGCTTTCGGCGACTTCCTTGGCGCGCTGCAATTGCCGGTCTGTTTCGCGGTGCGCGTCGATCTCATCTTGCAGCAACTGGGTGTGGCGGCGCGCTTCTTCCTCGGCGAAATTGCGATTGTCCTGGGTGAGCACGAACAGCCAGACAATGACCCCCGCAATCACCAGCACAATTACGAACAGTTTGGTGAGGGTGAGAGCGATGGCCGCTTTTGGAATAGTGTCATCAAGCGTGCTTTGCACATAGATGAGCCCGAAGACGAGGCCAATGACGCCGAGCACCAGCGCCATCAAAGCGATATAGCGGGCGAGCGAAGAGCCGATCCATTCGCTTGACCCCTTGGGCAGATAGCGTTTGGCAAAGCCGCGGATCTGATCGCCCATGCGCGCGTCTGTTTTGCACATGTCCCCGCAGCGCGCATCGAGCGAACAGCATAGAGAGCAAATCGGTCCGGCATAGACCGGGCAATGCGCCATATCCTCAGGATCGAACTCATACTCACAGATACAGCATTCAACCTGTTGGCCGTCGGGCCAGGCGTGAGCGGGTTCCCGCGCGATATAGTACGCACCGCGTGTCGCCGCGGCGATGGCGGGGGCGGAACAGAACGCCACAACCAGCGCCACATAACAGTAAAGCGGCTGCGCAAAACTGCCAAAGACGCCGAAATAGGCCAGCAGAGCCGCGCCCACCGCCAGCACCATGGCGCCGACGCCGACGGGGTTGATGTCGTAGAGGTGGGCGCGCTTGAATTCGATATGTTTGGGCGACAGGCCAAGCGGCTTGTTGATCACAAGGTCGGCCACAATGGCGGCGACCCAGGCCACCGCAACAATCGAGTAAAGCCCCAATATGTGATCAAACGCCTTGTAGATACCAAATTCCATCAGAAGCAGGCTGATCAGAACGTTGAAGATCAGCCACACCACGCGGCCGGGATGGGAGTGGGTGAGCCGCGAGAAGAAGTTCGACCAGGCGATAGACCCCGCATAGGAATTGGTGACATTGATTTTTAGCTGGCAGATCACGACAAACACGCCGGTCACGCCAAGCGCAAATTCGGGTGAGCCGATCATCTGGGCAAAGACCGAATGATACATGTGGACCGGATCAACCGCGTCCCAGAAATCAGTACCCTGTTTGAAGGCATAAAAGGCGAGGAAAGAGCCTGCAAACAGTTTGAGTGAACCGATCACGATCCAGCCGGGGCCCGCGCATAACATCGCGCTCCACCAGGCAAAGCGGCTGGTTTCTTCGCGCCGGGGCAGAAAGCGCAGATAATCCACCTGCTCGCCAATCTGCGCGACCAGCGAAAACAGAACCGCGGATGCCGCCCCGAACAGGGCGATGGAGGCGGTGCCCTCATAGCTGCCGAACAGGCCGGTATAGCCGGTCCATTGTTTCACCGGCTCAAACCCCAGCGTGGTGATGAACACAAAGGGTGCAAGCTGCAGCACAATCCAGAAGGGCTGTGTCCAGGCCTGAAAGCGGCTGATGAAACTGACCCCGTGGGTGACCAGGGGAATGACGATCAGCGCGCCGATCACATAGCCGATGGAAACGGGAATATTGAGGGTGAGATCAAGCGCGGTGGCGATGATCGCCGCCTCAATCGCAAAGAAGATGAATGTAAAGCTCGCATAGATCAGCGAGGTGATGGTCGAGCCGATATAGCCAAAGCCCGCCCCGCGGGTCAGCAGGTCGATATCGACCCCGTAGCGTGCGGCGTAGTAGGAAATCGGCACCCCGGCAAAGAACACCAAAAGCCCGGTGACCATGATGGCCAGAGCCGCATTGGTGAACCCGTAATTAAGGGTGATTGCCCCGCCGATCGCTTCAAGCGCTAGGAACGACACCGCGCCAATCGCCGTATTGGCTATCCGCCAGGATGAGAAACGGCGCACGCCATAGGCAGTAAAGCGCAGCGCAAAATCCTCAAGGGTCTGGTTGGCCACCCACTTGTTATAGGTGCGGCGGATGCGGGGAACCGCCAGGACGGGGGGATCGATATGCGGGTCAGACTTGTTCACCGGCCTCCCCAAAGTGTGCAGGTGCGAACACCTGTCGCAGCGGGCAGGCGCATGGCGGCCCGCTGATGGCGTCTGGGGTGTTTGCCCCATAAAGGGCAGGGCATTTGACGTACATTAAATTATCCAATGTTTTCAAATAATTGACAGGGTGTCACAGTCAATCATCTGTAGCTTAGCGGGCATTTGTACCGGGCCCAATACGTCGAATACCCCATTGTTGCGCCGCACAATCGACGCCGACAATTCGCATCAGTTGGCATCCACTCTGTCAGCGGTCTCGACCAACCAGCGAGTTGAAAAAGGGGTTAGATATGACCACACGAACGCGCTCCCATTCCACGCCGAACAGGCTCCGCCGCCAGCTGCTGGCCGGTCTTGCCGCGCTGCCCCTGGTGGCATCGTTCGGCCTTTCTGCCATGGCAGCGGATTATCCCACTGCCGAAGTCAACACGACGGGCCTTGCGGTCACTGACGATACGGTGACGGTGGGCATTCTGCATTCGGTGACCGGAACGATGGCGATTTCCGAAACCGGATCGGTGCAGGCTGAAAAGCTTGCCATCAAACAGATTAACGAGATGGGCGGCGTGCTTGGCCGCAAAATCGAATATATCCAGGAAGATGGTGCCTCCGACTGGCCGACCTTTGCGGAGAAAGCCAAGAAGCTTTTGGTGAAGGACAAGGTGGCCGCTGTCATGGGTTGCTGGACGTCGGCTTCGCGTAAGGCGGTGCTGCCGGTGTTTGAGCAATATAACGGCATGCTCTACTACCCGACCTTCTATGAAGGTCTCGAAGAAAGCCCCAACGTCATCTATACCGGCCAGGAAGCGACCCAGCAGATCATTGCGGGCATTGACTGGGTTGTTGAAACCAAGGGCGCGAAAACCTTCTATCTGCTCGGCTCGGACTATATCTGGCCGCGCACCTCGAACAAGATTGCGCGCAAGCATATTGAAAAGCTTGGCCTGAAAGTTGTCGGCGAGGAGTATTATCCGCTCGGCCACACCCAGTTCAACTCGGTCATCAACAAGATCAAGCTGAAAAAGCCGGATGTCATCTATGCCATTGTCGTGGGCGGCTCGAACGTTGCGTTCTACAAGCAGCTCAAAGCAGCCGGCATCGACATGACCAAGGAAAAGCCGCTCGTCCTGACCATCTCGGTCACCGAGGATGAAATTCTCGGCATTGGCGGTGAGAACATTGTCGGCGCCTATGCTGCGATGAAATATTTCCAGTCGCTCGACAATGACAACAACAAGGCGTTCGTTGCCGCGTTCAAGGAAATGTGGGGCGAAGACATCGTCATCGGCGATGTGACCCAAGCCGCCTATCTCGGTCCATGGTTGTGGAAGGCTGCGGTCGAGAAGGCAGGCTCCTTTGATATCGACAAGATCAAGGAAGCCTCACCGGGGATTGAGCTGACGACAGCGCCTGAGGGCTATGTGCGGATCCACGAAAACCATCACCTCTGGTCGAAAACCCGTATCGGTCACGCCAAAGCCGATGGCCAGTATGAGCTGGTCTATGAAACCGAAGAGCTGATGGAGCCCGATCCCTTCCCCGAGGGCTACCAGTAAGTCCACGCGTCAATGGTGTCAGGCCCCGCGGCAATCGGGGTCTGACGCAACCGGCGGGGGGACACATTCAGCGCTCCCTAGGCACTCGTGTCCCCCGCCATTTTTGTCCCCCTGAATGCGCCGTGCGCGGCTGGCTCACTCTCTTACGGAGGTTCGACAATGTTCGCCGATTACACCTGGTCTGAACTTGGATCGATTTTTGCAATGCAGGGCTTCGCCGGGCTCATTCTCTTTTCCGTCTTTGTCCTTATGGCGCTTGGACTGGCGATCATCTTCGGTCAGATGGGCGTGATCAATATGGCCCATGGCGAGTTCATGATCCTGGGCGCCTATGTCACCTATCTGTGTTCGAGCTTCGTTGAAGCCTATATGCCGAGCCTGTTCGGCATGTACTTTTTTGTCGCCATGATTTTAGCCTTCTTTGCGTCGGGCGCTTTGGGGGCCTTTGTCGAATGGGCGTTGATCCGGCATCTTTACAAACGGCCGCTCGATACGCTGCTCGCCACCTGGGGCTTGAGCTTGATTTTGCAGCAGGCCTATCGCTCGATCTTCGGCGCGCGCGAAGTTGGCGTGACCTTGCCCAGCTGGATGCTGGGGTCGATCGGGCTGACCGATCTGATCGAAATTCCCATCAACGGGCTTTTTGTGATGGCGCTGACCATCCTGATCGCTATCGGCGTTTACTTTCTGATGTTCCGCTCACGGCTGGGCAAGAAGACCCGCGCGGTTGTGCAAAACCGGGTGATGGCAGGGGCTGTTGGCATCAACACCGAACGCGTCGACCGCATGACCTTTGCGATTGGCTGCGGCATTGCCGGGGTCGCGGGCAGTGCCTTTACCATGATCGGTTCAACCGGCCCGACCGCCGGGCAGCTCTACATCGTCGATACCTTCCTGATCGTCGTCTTCGGCGGGGCCGCCAGCCTGCTTGGCACCATCGCGTCGGCCTTCTCGATCAGCCAGGCCCAGTCCGCCATGGAATTCTTCCTGTCGGGTTCGATGGCCAAGGTTCTGACCCTTCTGACCGTGGTGGGCATTTTGATGCTGCGGCCTGAGGGTCTGTTCTCACTCAAGATCCGCCGGTGAGGGAGTTTAGTATGGATCGCGTTAAAGCCTTGTTCAGCCGCCAGGACGTTCTGGCCCTTGCGGTGATCGCCGCCCTGATCTTCGTCGTCATGCCGCTGTCGATGGAAATCTTCCGGCTCAACCTGTTCGGTAAATATCTCACCTATGCCTTTGTCGCCATCGGTCTTGTCCTGTGCTGGGGCATGGGCGGCATTCTTTCCCTTGGCCAGGGCGTGTTTTTCGGGCTTGGCGGTTATTGCATGGCGATGTTCCTCAAGCTTGAGGCGTCAACGCCCGAAGCCACCAAAATCCAGTCCACGCCGGGCATTCCCGATTTTATGGACTGGAACCAATTGACCGAACTGCCCTGGTTCTGGAAGCCCTTCTACAGCTTTGAACTTACCTTGATTGCAATCTTCGTGCTGCCGGCCGCCTTTGCCTATCTGATCGGGGTTGCCATGTTCAAACGCCGGGTTGGCGGGGTTTACTTTGCCATCATCACACAGGCGGTGGCGGCCATCCTGACCATTCTGATCATCGGTCAGCAAGGCTATACAGGCGGGGTCAACGGCATCACCGATCTGCGCACGCTGATGGGCTGGGACATCCGCACCGATGATGCGAAATATGTTCTGTATTATCTCAATGGCGGCTTGCTGATCGTGGCGCTGATTGCAGCGCTCGCCATCACCAAAAGCAAGCTTGGCCGCATCCTTGTTGCCCTGCGCGACAAGGAAGACCGTGTGCGGTTCTCCGGGTACGACGTCGCGAATTACAAGATCTTCATCTTCTGCACGGCGGCTGTGTTCTCTGCGCTGGGCGGGGCGATGTTCACCCTTCAGGTCGGCTTCATGTCACCAAGCTTTGTGGGCATCGTACCCTCGATTGAGATGGTGATCTTCTGCGCGGTCGGCGGGCGGCTGTCGATCTATGGCGCGGTCTACGGCACGCTACTGGTGAACTGGGCCAAGACGACCTTTTCAGAAACCTCGCCTGAACTGTGGCTGTTTGGCCTGGGCGGGCTGTTCATTGCCGTCGTGCTTGTCTTCCCCAACGGGCTTGCGGGTCTGTATTCGACCTATATCGCGCCCAAGATCAATTCCTTCATCGGGGCGGCGCCCAAGCTTGCCAGGTCCAAGGGACTTGGGGCCGACGCTGATCCCAAGCCCGCGGAATAGGAGGGTCTGATGTCCAACGAAACCGATTTCCTTTTGGCCATTGAGAAGCTCACCGTGTCGTTTGACGGCTTCAAGGCGGTCAATGATCTCAACCTCTATGTCGATGAAAACGAAATCCACGTGATCATTGGTCCCAACGGGGCGGGCAAGACGACGGTGCTTGACCTGATTTGCGGGCGGACCAAGGCGACAGAAGGCTCGATCAAGTTCCGCAACAAGGAACTGACCGCCATGAAGGAGCATGAGATCGTGCGCGAAGGGGTGGGGCGGAAGTTCCAGAACCCCTCCATCTATGAAGACCTCACCGTCTTTGAAAATCTCGAAATTTCATTTCCGCGCGGCCGCAATGTTTTCGGCGCGCTGACCTTCCATCGTGACGCCGAAGTGATCGACCGGGTGCGCGAGATTGCCGAGATGGTGTTTCTCGATCTCATGCTCGATACGCAAGCCGCACTTTTGAGCCATGGCCAGAAACAATGGCTCGAAATCGGCATGCTGCTGATCCAGGACCCTGAGCTTTTGATGCTCGATGAGCCGGTGGCGGGCATGTCGGTGTCCGAACGCGCGCAAACCGCAGAACTGCTCAACACGATCATTCAGGACCGCTCGGTCATGGTGGTCGAGCATGACATGAAGTTTGTCGAGGACATCGCCCACCGGGTCACCGTGCTCCACCAGGGCAAGATCCTGTCGGAAGGCTCGATGGAAAAAGTGAAGACCGACCCCAAGGTCGTTGAAGTCTATCTCGGTCACTAGGAGGTCCTGTCATGCTTGATGTCAGCCAATATCATGTCGCTTACGGCCAGTCCGAAGTTCTGCACGGCCTCAATTTTACCGTTCAGCCCGGCGAGATCGTCGCCATTATGGGCCGCAATGGCATGGGCAAGACCACGCTCATGAAATCGCTGATGGGGATTGTGCCGACCGCTGAGGGGTCCGCCACCGTCGATGGCACCGACATCACCCAGTTGAAGAGCTATGAGCGGGTGGCCCAGGGCGTCGCCTATGTGCCGCAAGGCCGGATGATCTTTTCCACCATGACGGTGAAAGAGAATATTGAGACCGGCCTGACGCTGACCGGCGAAACAAAAGTGCCGGGCGACATTTATGAGCTGTTCCCGGTGCTGCTGGAAATGAAGGACCGGCGCGGCGGCAATCTGTCGGGCGGTCAGCAACAGCAATTGGCGATTGCCCGGGCGCTTGCCACCGGCCCCAAGGTCTTGCTGCTCGATGAGCCGACCGAGGGTATCCAGCCTTCCATCATTCGTGAAATGGCGCGCACGCTCAAACGCATCCGCGATGAACGCGGCCTGTCGATTGTTGTGTCCGAACAGGTCCTGTCCTTCGCCCTTGATGTCGCGGACCGCGTGCTGGTGCTGGAGAACGGCGAGCTTGTTCATGACGAGCCGCGCGCCCAAGTCGATGAAGCCAAAGTGTCTGCGTATCTGTCCGTGTAGCCCAAACCCGTCAAACAGGAGGAAGACCCCATGACTGACACACTCATCAAGGTGGATTTGAACGACTCCCCTTACAACAATGAGAAGATCCACAATCGCTGGCACCCTGACATTCCTATGGCGGTGTGGGTTGAGCCGGGCGATGATTTCATTCTTGAGACGTTCGACTGGACCGGCGGGCAGATCAAAAATGATGATGACGCCGCGGACGTGCGTGATGTTGAGCTGCCCCAGGTGCACTTCCTGTCGGGTCCGGTTGGCGTCAAGGGGGCCGAGCCGGGTGACCTGCTGGTCGTTGATATTCTCGACATTGGCGCGCTGCCGGATTCGCAATGGGGCTTTAACGGCTTTTTCTCCAAGCAAAATGGCGGTGGTTTCCTGACCGAACATTTCCCTGAGGCGCAAAAGTCGATCTGGGATTTTGAGGGCATGTTCACCAAGTCCCGCCATGTACCGGGCGTGCGCTATGCCGGGCTGATCCATCCGGGTCTGATCGGCTGTCTGCCCGACAAGAAGATGCTGGACATGTGGAACGCGCGTGAGGCGGCATTGGTCGCCACCGATCCTGACCGCGTGCCGGAACTCGCAGCCCTTCCCGATGGCGGGCCGACCGCCCATATGGGCCAGCTGAAAGGCGAGGACCGTGACAAGGCCGCCGCCGAAGGGGCGCGCACCGTTCCCCCGCGGGAGCATGGCGGAAACTGTGACATCAAGGATTTGTCGCGCGGTTCAAAAATCTACTTCCCCGTCTATGTCGATGGCGCGGGGCTATCGATGGGTGATCTGCATTTCAGCCAGGGCGATGGCGAGATCACCTTCTGCGGTGCGATCGAGATGGCGGGCTGGACCCACCTCAAGGTCGGGCTGATCAAGGACGGCATGTCGAAATACGGCATCAAGAACCCGATCTTCAAACCATCACCGATCACACCGAAATATGATGACTTCCTGATCTTTGAAGGCATTTCGGTCGATGAGGCGGGCACCCAGCATTATCTGGATGTTCATATCGCCTACCGTCAGGCGTGCCTGAACGCGATCGAATATCTTAAAAAGTTCGGTTACACCGGCGCGCAAGCCTACGCCATTCTGGGCACCGCGCCATGTCAGGGCCACATATCGGGCGTGGTCGATATTCCCAATGCGTGCGCCACATTGTGGTTGCCGACCGATGTGTTTGAGTTTGACCTGATGCCGGGTGCCGATGGTCCGACCAAATATCTCGATGGCTCCATCGACGTGCCTTTGGCCCCCGATCTTTGAGCCCCCGATAACAGCAGAGCAGAGGAAGCGAGCGATGCCGAACTATGATTATGAGTGTCCATCCTGCGGTCCGTTCTCCGCATCATGTTCCATGGCGCAATATGATCAGCCGCATGAATGTCCCGCATGCGGGACGGCATCGCCGCGAGCCTTCTTCCATATGCCCTCCATTGCGGGCATGGAGGCAAGCACGCGGACAGCGTTTGCCACCAATGAAAAGGCTCAGCATGAACCCAAGCGGTCCAAGGATCATGTCCATAGGCCAGGCTGCGGCTGCGGATCGAAAAAGACAGCCAAGCAATCGCGGACGCTGCACCGGCCTGACGGGTCGAAAAGTTTCCCGACCGCGCGGCCATGGCAGATCAGCCATTAGAAGGGGCTGGTACGGCATTGTGAAATCACCTATGGTTGGCGATCTGTTTCATATTTGAACGAAAGCCTTCCATGGCCGATACGCCGTACCGCGCGCCTGCGCTCGATAAGGGACTTGATATTCTTGAATATCTTGCCGAAGTCCACGAAGCCCATTCCATGTCCGATATTGCCCGGGCGCTCGGCCGGTCGCGCAATGAAATTTACCGCATGACGCTGGCGCTGGAGCGGCGCGGTTATGTGGAGCGGGCCGAAGGGACCGAACGGTTCCGCCTGTCGCATGGTCTGTTTGAGCTGGCGATGAAGTCTGCGCCGGCGGCTAATCTGCATGAGGCTGCGCTCCCGGTTATGAACCGGCTGGCTGATGAGCTGTTGCAATCCACCCATCTGGCGGTGTTGAGCGGCGATGAAATTGTTGTCGTGGCCCGCGTTGAAAGCCCTGGCGATCTTGGCTTTGCCGTTCGGGTTGGCCACCGCCGTGCCTTGATCCAGTCCGCGTCCGGGCTGGTCTTTTTCGGGGCTTCTGATGAGGTGGAGCAGGGCCGCATCCGCGCGGTTCTGTCTGAAGCTGATGCCAAACCGGCCGCGCTTGCGTCCTTTGAGAAGGAGGCGGTGAAGGTCGGCAAGGCAGGCTTTGTGCTCAAGCCATCACCGATCATTGAGGGCATTACCGATATTGGTGCGCCGGTTTACGGCGCCCATGCCGAGCGTCCGGCCGCCTGTCTGATGATGCCTTTTGTGTTGAGCCGGCGTCAGGCCCTCAAGCCCGAACAGGCGTTGAAATCGGTGCGCGCTGCAGCGGAGGAAATTTCGCGGAGCTTGCGCGCGCGCTAGTCGCAGTGGAAGACCTCTTCCATATCAGCCCACCATTCGCCGTCACCGCAGGATGACAGCGCTTCCTGGCACGGATCGGTGAGCGCCCACCAGCGTTGCGTCGCCGGATCATCGGCCATTTTCTGCATGTCGGCGTCATAATCGGTGCCGTGATATTCAAATAGACCGAACAGCAGATTTTCGGGCTCGCGCAGAAAAATCGAATAGTTGCGAATGTTGCATTCCGCGATCTTGGCCAGCACGGCGGGCCAGGCTTCGGCGTGCAGGGCTTTATATTCGGCGATCTTCTCGGGCCTGATGCGGATCACCATGGCTTTGCGCTGCATTCTGCTCTCCCCTGTTATTATCTGTATATGAACAAATGGATTGTATATAAACACATCCGGCGATAGAGTGCCAAAAATTCCGGTTTGGGGGCCGTTTCATGACCATCATCGCGCGGATCGACGCGAAAGATATCCGTTTTCCGACATCGCGCCAGCTTGACGGCTCGGACGCAATGAATCCCGATCCCGACTATTCCTGTGCCTATGCTGACCTGATCGGCACAGACGGCAAGGCCATCGGCCATGGGCTGACCTTCACCATCGGGCGGGGCAATGAATTATGCGTGGCCGCGATCCATTCGCTGGCTCCGCTTTTGACCGGGCGCAGCCTTGATGAGTTTGAGGCTGATCTGGGGCTGGTGCAGCGGCTTTTGCTGCATGACAGCCAGATCCGCTGGCTGGGACCTGAAAAGGGCGTGATCCATCTGGCCGCCGCTGCGCTGATCAATGCGGTGTGGGACGCGCTTGCCAAACGCGCAGGCAAGCCTTTGTGGGCTTATGTGGCCGATCTCAGCCCTGAACAATTTGTCGGTGCGATTGATTTCCGCCACATCAGCGATTTTCTCACTCCGCAAGAGGCGCTGGACCGGCTGTCTCAGCAGGCCGCAACCCGGCAGGATCGCATCCTCAAACTTCTGGACCAGGGTTATCCCGCCTATACGACCGCAGCGGGCTGGATCGGCTATTCCGACGAGGCGATAGGTGACAAGTTGCGTGCGGCCTATGCCGAGGGCTGGCGTCATTTCAAGATCAAGGTTGGCCGCGATATTGAAGAAGACAAGCGCCGCTGCGCGCTGGTGCGCGAAATCCTCGGACCCGATGTGCGCTTGAGCGTTGACGCCAATCAGGTGTGGGATGTTGCCGATGCGATTTCTGCCATCAAGGCTATTGCGCCCTATGACATTCACTGGGTGGAAGAGCCCACCAGCCCCGATGATGTGCTGGGCCACAAGGCGATTGCCGAGGCGGTCGCGCCGGTCAAACTGGCGACGGGCGAACATGCCCACAACCGCGTGATGTTCAAACAGTTCCTGCAAGCCGGCGCGCTCGGTTTCTGCCAGATCGATTCGTGCCGTCTGGCCGGGGTGAATGAAAATCTCGCGGTTCTGCTGCTCGCCGACAAGGCCGGGGTTCCGGTCTGTCCCCATGCAGGCGGGGTCGGTCTGTGTGAATATGTCCAGCATCTGTCGATGATCGATTATATTTGTGTGTCCGGCACGATGGAGGACAGGGTGGCTGAATATGCGGGCGCGCTGCATCATCATTTCGCCAATCCGGTGGTGATTGAACAGGGCCGCTACCGCGCGCCGCTGGCACCGGGCTATTCGGTCGATATGCTGCCCCAAAGCGTGGCGGAGCATGAATTTCCTCATGGCTCTGCCTGGGCGGCGGGCGCTGCTTGAAATGACCGGCGTGCTCACATTGCCGCAATTCGGGCTCGGCACCGCCGGGCTCGGCAATCTTTATGAGGCGGTGAGCGATAGTGAGGCGGGCGCGGCCTTGGCGTCGGCGCGGGCCTTGGGATTTTCCTATCTGGATACCGCACCCTTTTACGGCCATGGCTTAAGCGAACTGCGGCTTGGCCGCTATCTGCAATCGGCCAATTGGCAACCGCACCTGTCCACCAAGGTCGGCCGGGTGCTTGACCCGGTGGGCGAGGGGGTGTTGCCCGATCACGGCTTTGCCAACCCGGCCCCGTTTGCGCCGCGCTTTGATTATTCGGCGGCGGGTGTTGAACGCTCCTTTGGGGAAAGCTGCGCGCGGCTGGGCGTCGGACGCGTCGATGTGCTGTTGCTGCATGACATTGGCCGGCTGACCCATGGCGCGGATCATCCCCGCATTCTGTCCCAGGCGCTCAATGAAGCGCTGCCGGTGATGGAGGCGATCAAGGCGCGCGGCGGCACAGCTGCGATCGGTCTGGGCGTCAATGAACGGCATGTGTGTGAAGAGGTTCTGGCCCATCAGCCGCTCGATATTATTTTGCTCGCCGGGCGTTACACCCTGTTTGAGCATGAAGACACTCTGGGCTTTCTGAACGATTGTGCCGCGGCCGGAGTGGGGGTGATCGCCGGGGGCGCGTTTAATTCGGGCCTGCTGGCCTCACCCGAGGGCCAGTCAGCCAAATATGATTATGTTGATGCGCCGCAATCGGCGCTGGAGCGCGTGGCCGCCCTGCGCGCAGTATGCACAAAGCATGGTGTGTCGCTGCCTGCCGCTGCGCTTCATTTCTGTGCCGCCCATCCCGCGATCTGGTCGGTCATTCCCGGGGTGCAAAACGCCGCGCAAGTCACCGATGCCAAAGGCTTCATTGATGAAGAGATACCGCCAGCCCTGTGGGCGGAGTTGAAGGAGCGGGGCTTGATCGCCTCTGCCTGTCCGGTGCCGCAATGCGTGTGATTGATGCCCATCTTCATCTGTGGACCATGGCGCGCGGCGATTATGACTGGCTGACGCCGGAGCTTGGGCCGATCTACCGGGATTTCACGCTTGATGATGTGACACCTGCGTTTGATCGCCATGGCGTCGATGGTGTGGTGCTGGTGCAGGCTGCGGCGACCGAAGCGGAAACCGACTTCTTGTTGGACGTGGCGCGTGCTGAGCCGCGCGTGTGCGGCGTTGTCGGCTGGACCGATTTTGAAGCACCTGATGCCGTGGCGCGTGTGCGGGCGCGGGCGGCCGATCCGCTATTGATGGGGTTGCGCCCCATGATTGCCGATCTGGGGGATCCCGACTGGATCTTGCGCCCGGAGTTTACACCTGTTCTTCAAGCGATGGCAGAAACCGGGTTGGTGTTTGATGGCCATGCCCGCGCGGACTTGGTAACGCGCAAGATTGCGCTGGCCGAGCGGCACCCGGGTCTCACCATCGTGCTCAATCATGGCGGCAAGCCGCCGATTGCTTCTGCCGAGCTCGCGGCATGGAAGGCTGATTGCGCAGCCCTGGCCCGTTTGCCCAATGTGATGTGCAAATTTTCGGGCCTGCGGACAGAGGCAGGCGCGCGCACCGATGATGGTGCCATCGCCGAGGTGACCGATCATCTGCTTGAGTGCTTCGGTCCTTCGCGGCTGATGTGGGGCAGTGACTGGCCGGTCCTTACGCTTGCGGGCGATTATGATATCTGGATGGAGCAGACCGCGCGGCTGATCGGGGCTTTGCCGGCGGACGACCGCGCGGCGCTGATGGGCGGTACGGCACAAAGAATTTATGGGATGGAGCGGGGGCGCTGATGGCACGGCTTGAGGGCAAAAAGATTGTGATGACGGCGGCCGGTGCCGGTATCGGACGGCAAAGCGCGCTGGCCTTTGCCCGCGAAGGCGCGCATGTCATCGCTACCGATATTGATGCGGGCGGCCTTGAAAGCCTCAAGGCCGAAGCACCAGGCATCGAAACCTGCACGCTTGATGTGACCAACGCGGGCGCGGTGCAGGCCTGCATTGCCGGGCTGGCGCGCATCGATGTCCTGTTCAATGTGGCAGGCTTTGTGCATCACGGCACGATTGAGGCGTGTGAGCGCGCCGACTGGGACCGGTCCATCGCGATCAATCTGACATCCATGTATGAGACCTGCCGCGCCGCCCTGCCGGTCATGACGGCCCAGGGCGGTGGCGTGATCGTGAATATGAGCTCGGTCGCCTCATCGGTGACGGGGGTTCCCAACCGCTTTGCCTATGGTGCGACCAAGGCGGGTGTGATCGGGCTGACCAAGGCGATTGCGGCGGACTATGTCGGTCAGGCCATTCGCTGCAATGCGATCTGCCCCGGTACGGTCGATACGCCGTCTTTGCAGGGCCGCATGGCCGCGCAAGGAAATTATGATGAGGCCCGTGCCGCCTTTGTGGCGCGCCAGCCCATGGGACGGCTTGGCACGGCTGAAGAAATTGCGGCGCTGGCCGTCTATCTGGCGTCAGACGAGGCCGCCTTTGTGACCGGACAAATCCACGTCATTGATGGCGGCTGGACAATTTAAAGGAACCAACAGATGAAGCTTTTGCGTGTGGGCGCGCCGGGACAGGAAGTTCCGGCCATCGAAGATGAAACCGGCGTTTGGCGCGATGTCAGCGCCCATGTCGCTGACTGGTCGCACGAGGCGCTATCTGATGAGAGCCTGACAAAGCTGCGCGGCCTTGATCTGTCGGCCCTGCCTGCGCTCGACAGCTCTGCGCGCATCGGCGCGTGTGTCGGTCATGTCGGCAAGTTCATCTGTATCGGGCTCAACTATGCCGATCATGCAGAGGAATCAGGCATGGAAGTGCCGGCCGAGCCGGTCATCTTCTTCAAGGCGACCAGTGCGGTGTGCGGCCCCAATGATGATCTGTTGATCCCCAGGGGCGGCACCAAAACCGATTGGGAGGTAGAGCTTGGCGTGGTGATCGGCAAGGCGGGCAAATATATTGATGAGGCCGACGCGATGGAGCATGTGGCAGGCTTTTGCGTCGCCCATGATGTGTCTGAGCGCGCCTTTCAGCTTGAAGGCACCGGCCAGTGGGTCAAGGGCAAGAGCTGCGATCATTTCGGCCCGATCGGCCCTTATCTGGTGCCGCGCGCTGATGCCGGCGATTACAATGACCTTGGCATCTGGCTTGAGATCGATGGCGAGCGGGTGCAGGACGGCAATACCCGCACGATGATTTTCAAAATTCCCGAACTCGTCGCCTATGTGTCGAAATTTATGAGCCTGCAGCCCGGCGATGTCATCTCGACCGGCACACCCCCCGGCGTGGGCCTGGGGATGAGCCCGCAACGCTGGCTGAAAGCAGGCGAACGCGTCCGGCTCGGTATTGACGGGCTTGGGGTACAAACCCAGCTGTGTGTGCAGGACGGCTAAGCAGCCCGCACCACGCGCGCCTCACGAATAGGTATAGGCGCTGGTCGAATAGGTTCGCGACCGGATCATGCCGTTCAGCGTCGGTGTCAGCCGCAGGATGGATGCCACCCCGTGCGGGTTGAAATAGTAGCTGTTCGCAGTCTGGCAGCTGCCCACAGTGAAGATCGTATTGCTCTGATTGCGGTCCATCTTGGCCATGAAGGCGTTCTTGGCCGCCTCTGTCACTTCAAAGCTTGTCGCGCCTTTCTTGCGCATGGCTTTGATGCACCGGTTCATATGCTTCATCTGGGTTTCGATGGTCGAAAAATAGCACAGGCCGGAATAGGAATAGGGGCTGTGCAGATTGAACAGATTGGGGAAGCCCGGCACGGTAATGCCTTCGAAGGATTGATATTGATTGGCCTTCCACCAGCTTCCCAGCTCATCGCCGTTCTTGCCGACAACCTCAAAGGCGGGGAAATTGCCCTTGTCCCAAAGATTGAACCCGGTCGCTAAAATCAGCGTGTCGATTGCGCGCGTCACGCCGTTGCGGTCAACGATGCCGCCGGGTTCGATATGATCGATCCCGTCGGTGACAAGCTCGACATTGTCCCGTGTGAAGGTCGGGTAATAATCATTGGCGAAGGTCGGCCGCTTGCAGCCGAACGAATAGTCAGGCGTCAGCTTCTTGCGCAACTCTGGGTCTTTGATCTGCTTGTTCAAATGTTTGAGCGCAGTGGTCTGGGCCTGCCTGGCAAGAAACGGCATCTGCTTGGCATGCAGAATGGCGGTGACCAGCATGGTCTCCAGCAGACTTTCAATCGCAAACCGGGCGAGCGACTGCACGAACGGAAAGCGCGCATAGAGTTTTTGCATTCGCTGCGAAATTCGGGGTTTGATTTGGGCAAAACCCAGATCGGCGTGCGCTGATAAACGTCCATCTGCGCGACCTGTTTAGACACAATGGGCAGGACCTGCACAGCGCTGGCGCCCGTGCCGATCATCGCCGCCCGTTTGCCCGAAAAATCATAATCATGGTCCCACTCGGCCGTGTGCACCACCTTGCCGGTAAACGTTTCAATGCCGGGGATGTCGGGCTTTTTGGGCTGGGACAGGAAGCCGGTGGCGAGCAGCAGAAAGCGCGCGGTGATCGGCGCGCCGCCATCGGGATAGATGGTCCAGAATTTGCCGTCCTGATTGAACTCGGCGCGGTTCACACTGGTGTTGAAACGCATATGCCGGCGCAAACCATATTTGTCCGCCACATGATGGGCATAGGATTTGATCTCCGGCCCCGGACAGTAGCGGCGCGACCAGAAGGGGTTGGGCTCAAAGGAATAGGAATAGCTCACCGAGGGGATATCGACCTGAAGCCCCGGATAATGGTTGAGGTGCCAGGTGCCGCCCAGATCATCGGCCCGGTCGAGCATGACAAAGTCGGTAATACCCAGACGCTTCAGCTCAATCGCCGCGCCCATGCCGCCAAAGCCGGTGCCGACAATGACGGCCTCGTGATCGAATGTTTTTTGCAGCATGGATGCCTCCCCAAAAGGCGTTGTTTGCAGAGAATGCTACAAGCTCGCCTGCGCGCAAACAAGCGAAGGCGGTGTGCGGACGGTGTGCCAGCCTGCCCGCTTATGCCGCATTGCAACATAATCCCGAACCACGCTAGCCCAGCCCGGTAGAGTTTGTTTCCGGTGTGTCACTCCGGGATCGCCACCCGGATGCGCGCCATGACCCTTTATGATTATCAACGCCAATGGTTTGGCAATATTCGCGGTGACCTGCTGTCAGGGCTGGTCGTTGCGCTGGCCCTGATCCCAGAAGCCATTGCCTTTTCGATCATTGCCGGTGTTGATCCCAAGATCGGGCTTTATGCCTCGTTCTCGATTGCCGTCATCACCGCCATTGCCGGGGGGCGGCCGGGCATGATTTCGGCGGCGACGGCCGCCACAGCCGTGCTGATGATTACGCTGGTGAAATCACATGGGCTTGAATATCTGCTGGCGGCCACCGTGCTGGCGGGTCTGTTGCAGATCGGGGCAGGGCTCGCCAAGCTTGGCCAATATATGCGGTTTGTGTCGCGCTCGGTCATGACCGGCTTTGTCAATGCGCTCGCCATTTTGATCTTCATGGCGCAATTGCCCGAACTGATCGGCGCGCCCATGCTGACCTATCCGCTGGTCGCGGCGGGGCTTGCTATCATCTATCTGTTTCCTTTTGTGACCAAGGCGGTGCCATCGCCGCTGGTCACCATCATTGTGTTGACCGGCCTTGTCACCATCACTGGATGGGATGTGCGCACGGTGGGCGATATGGGCGATCTGCCCGACACGCTGCCGGTCTTTCTGATCCCCGATATTCCGTTCAATTTCGAGACGCTCGCCATCATCTTTCCTTATGCCGCTGCTGTTGCCGTGGTCGGGCTGCTCGAAAGCCTGATGACCGCCAATCTGGTGGATGAGCTGACCGACACTCCATCAAGCCGCGATCAGGAATGTATCGGCCAGGGGCTTGCCAACACCGCCACCGGCTTTATCGGCGGCATGGCAGGCTGCGCGATGATCGGCCAGTCGATGATCAATGTGAAGTCGGGCGGGCGGGGGCGTTTATCCTGTTTTTCCGCCGGGGTGTTTTTGCTTGTTCTGGTGGTGGCGCTGGGTGATCTCGTCGCGCAAATTCCCATGGCCGCATTGGTTGCGATCATGATCATGGTGTCGATCGGCACATTCTCCTGGTCGTCGATCAAACAGCTGCGCACCCATCCCCGCTCATCCTCCGCCGTCATGCTCGCCACCGTGATTGTGGTTGTGGCCACCCATAATCTCGCCATTGGCGTGCTGGTTGGCGTGTTGCTGTCGGGTGTGTTCTTTGCCGGCAAGATTTCGCAACTGTTCCGCGTCACCTCGGAGCTTTCGGCGGATGGCCGGGTGCACACTTACACGATTGAAGGTCAGCTGTTCTTCGCCTCGGTTGAGCAGTTCATGGCGGCGTTTGATTTCAAGGAGGCGGCCGACAAGGTCATCATCGATGTCAGCGCCGCCCATATCTGGGATATCTCATCAGTGGCGGCGCTCGACATGGCGGTGCTGAAATTCCGGCGCGATGGATCCGAGGTCGAGCTGATCGGCATGAACGCGGCCTCAGAAACCATTGTCGACAAGCTTGCGGTGCATGATAAGCCCGGAGCGATTGACAAGCTGACAGTGCATTAGGGGGCAGTCATGGCGCATAAAATCATCGCATTGGTGGACCGCTCCATCTATTCACAATCGGTGTGTGAGCATGCCGCCTGGCTGGCCGAGCGCACCGGATGTTCGGTTGAGCTGATGCATGTGCTGGGCCGGCGCGAGGCGGGCAAGGATGGCGATCTGTCCGGCGCGATTGCGCTGGGCGCCCGCACCGCCTTGCTTGAAGAGCTGGCCACACTTGATGAACAGCGCGCCCGGCTGGCGATCAGCCATGGCCGCGCCCTGCTTGAGGATGCCCGCGCCGTGTTCGGCGACACCGCGCTCGAAATCTCTGAACATTTGCGTCATGGTGATCTGATGGAGGCGGTGGCCGAGAAAGAGGCCGAGGCCGATCTCGTGCTGATCGGCAAACGCGGCGAGGGGGCCGATTTTGCCCGCGGCCATCTGGGCTCAAACCTTGAACGGGTGCTGCGAGCCGCCACAAGGCCGGTCTTTATCGCCTCGCGCGCCTTCAAGCCCATCCATAGTGTGCTGATTGCTTTTGATGGCTCGAAAAGTGCAACGCGTGCGGTTGAGTTTGTCGCTCAAAGCCCGCTTTATGACGGCCTTTCCTTAAGCCTTGTGTCGGCGGGCGAGGCCGGGTCTGATCTTAAACAGCAGCAGGCGGCGGCCTGTGCGCGGCTTGAACAAGCGGGCCGAACCGTGATTGCCGAAACCATTCCCGGCGATCCTGAAACCGTCATCGCCGCATTGATCGCCCAGCGCGGCATCGGCCATCTGGTGATGGGCGCATCGGGCCATAGCCGCTTGCGCACCCTGTTTGTGGGTTCTACCAGCCTTGAGATGATCCGCACCTGCAAGGTCCCGATCCTGCTGGTGCGCTGAGGGGTTTGCGTGACAGGATTGGCGCCGCGGGCCCATGACCTCCCCGCCAAGGCACTCAAATCGAGAAGTAATGAGCCCGCGGCGCCTGGGCATCGCGAGGGCGCCGTTCTCCCAGCCTTGAGCAATTCATCAAAACTGGAAACAAAAGCGAACAGGTCGTATATCTGATCGGCCCGGATCAAGCGGCAAGGCCACACCGCGCTATCTCAACCGGTGAACCATACGGGCAGGGCAGAGCAAGGTGAAGGAAGCGATATGGCGCTGAAGGTTATTGGTGCGGGATTTGGCCGAACCGGGACACTCTCTTTGAAGGCGGCACTAGAAAAGCTCGGCTTTGTCAAAACCCATCACATGCTTGAAGTTATTCCAAACTCAAAACAGGTAAATTACTGGTATGAGATTGGAGAAGGCGGGAAACCCGATTGGGACAGCGTGTTTGAAGGTTTTGAGGCTTGTGTCGATTTTCCCGCAAGCTCCTACTACAAAGAGCTGCTCGCACACTATCCCGATGCCAAGGTTATTCTCACCGTGCGGGACGCCGACAAATGGTATCAAAGCACCATCAACACGATCTACAGATTTGGCACCATTACACCCAAATGGGCGCGGGCTTTGTTTCCCCGGATCAGGAAAACGCAGAGCCTCGCTGACAATAATGTGTGGCGTCGAGTTTTCGATGATCGGTTTGAAGACGAGGATTACGCCAAACAGGTGTTCCACGATCACACTGCTGAGGTGAAAGCCAGTGTGCCGAGCGAAAAATTGTTGGTGTTTGAAGTGGCGCAAGGATGGGAACCCCTTTGCGCCTTCCTTGAGGTCCCGGTGCCCGATGAACCTTTCCCCCGACTGAACGATACGGCGAGCATGCGACGGGTACAAAACATCATGCTTGTTGCATTTACAGCTGTCCCCATTCTGGTCGCGGTTGGGGGGCTTGTATGGGCTCTACGCTATCCTGACTTGAACTTTTGAGCGCAGTCGTCACTTTGCCTTACCGCTTTGCGGCTCGCCTGACGAAAGGTTCAAATCCGTCTGGGATCCACCCAACAAAAAGGGGCCAGACGGCCCCATTGATTTTGGCGCACCCGACAGGATTCGAACCTGTGACCTCTGCCTTCGGAGGGTAAATTTTGCGGGTTTCCGGAGATGCCCACGCTTTTCCAACCTTTACCTAAGCCCCTGTAACCCCTATATATTAAGGCGATACGGGTTTCTGGTCAATTCTGAGATGACCTTCTGAATCTGTGACCAGCTTGTGACCACGCTGTGACCAGACCGCCCTAGACGGCTCTCAGGACTCCCCAGAGACGCGGCTTGAACCGCGAAGGGTATGGGATGCCAAAACTGACAAAGCGCACTGTGGACGCCCTCAGGCCGTCGGATAAGCGCGTTACGATTTGGGATGAGAGCTTGCCGGGTTTCGGATGCCGGGTTTCGCCCGATGGCAAGAAAACCTTTCTGGTCGATTTCACTGTGAACGCAAGACGGCGTCGTATGACGTTGGGCCGTCACGGCGTCATTACGGTCGACCAGGCGCGAAAGCTGGCCCGTGATGCCCTCGCCAATGCGTCGACCGGCAAAGACCCCATGTCGGGCCGGGACGAGGCGCGCTCAGATATCACGCTTGCTGAACTGTGCGACCTCTATTTGTCGGATGGAGTGGGCCACAAACGTGAAAGCACCATCATCATCGACAAGGGGCGGATAGAGCGTCATATCAAACCGCTTCTGGGGAGCAAGCCGGTTCGGCAAATCACCCAGCGCGACGTGCAACGCATGTTCAATGACATTCGGCGCGGAAAGACCGCAACCACCGCCAAAACCAAAAACAAGCATGGCCTGGCCCGTGTGCGGGGCGGTGAGGGGACAGCGAGGCGCGCGGTGGGGCTATTGGGCGGGATATTCACCTATGCCATCAAGCAAGGCTTGCGAACAGACAATCCCGCGCATGGCATTGAGCGGGGCAAGGATGACCGGCGCGAGCGCTTTCTCAACCGCGAAGAAATGCAACGCCTTGCCGAGACGATGCGGGCGATGGAATCTGAGGGCGCGTTGCACCCCTATAGCGCGGCCATTATTCGATTGTTGCTGTTCACCGGCGCGCGGCGCGGCGAGATAACCAATGCGCGGTGGCAAGATGTTGATTTGGAGCGCGGCGTTCTGGTCGTGCCAAAGGGAAAGACAGGCCGAAGGCATATCCGTTTGGCCGCTCCGGCCTGCCAAATCTTTGCGGATTTGCCGCGCATCTCAGATTGGGTGTTCCCGGCGTCGAGCGGCGAAAACTCGTTTCAGGGACTACCGCGCCAATGGCGTGTGCTGAGAGAGCGGGCGGGGCTGGATGGGCTACGCATCCATGACCTTCGACACACCTTTGCGTCGCTCGCCGTGCAAGGCGGCGCGAGCCTCTACATGGTTCAGCATCTCTTAGGGCATTCTGATGCGTCCATGACCCAGCGGTACGCGCACTTGGCTGATGATCCCGTGGCAACACTTAACGACGCGGTCGCAGAAGGTGTTGCGAACGTATTCCTGATTGATAGAGAGAGTAAGAAACTTGGATAGCGTTAAAGATACCATAAGCCTTAAGCAGGCGATTGACTTGGTTAGCCAATGGATAAGAAACTCTGAAGGCTGGGACTACGACGACGAGTACAGCTCAAATGGGTATTCTTCTTCCTGGACTTTAGCCGAGGAAGCATTAGAGCATGCCATTCGTAGTGGCCACGTTGATGCTTACGAAATCAGGCAGAAAGATGAGTATTCAGTTGTTCAATCAATTGCCCCGATTTTCGGTCAAATTGATTGGAGCGGAAATCAGGGCTTTCCGTTCTTGGCCGTTTCGTCTGTGGCCGTGGATTTGAAAGGCTTGCGTTCTTGGTTCTCCAAAATGGTACAGTTACGGAGGCCTCCGACAGAACCCATACAGGACTTGCTAGATGCTCGCCCAGAGCAAGTGTCGCCATTCTTGCGGTTCATGTTGGACGCATCCAAGAGACTGGGTGTTCACGAAGGCGACACCCGTAAAAAGCCCGAAATTGAGGACTGGTTGCAGGAGAACTGGCCACAAGCCCTAGGCGAAATAACAGACAACAAGCGGAAGCTCATGGCGACGTTCTTGCGCTGGCCGCATCATGAAAAAGGCGGAAATCGCTCTCAGGGCGCGCTTGTCCGTGCGCAAAGGTCTGAACCCAGTTCTGAGAAAAATGATGAGTAATTCCAAAGGATAAACTGAAGGGTTCCACCCAAAGCCAGCCGCGTAAGCAGCTTTGCTTGAAGGGTTCGCACGTCGCGCACATCCGCACAATGCATCATATCGATTTCTGTTGTTTGCTCACAAACGATAGGAGAACCGATGCAGACCTCTGAACTTTCCCCTGAACCCACCGCGTCACCGCGCGAATTTCTACGCCGCGCTGACGCTGCCAACTATGTCGAGAATCGGCACGGCGTCCCGTGTGCCGCGCGCACGCTGGCGAAGCTCGCCACGCTAGGCGGTGGCCCTGTGATCCATTATTTTGGAAAGGTACCGCTCTACAGGCCCGATGACCTTGATGCCTGGGTTCAATCCCGCATCTCCGGGCCGGTGGCGTCCACCGCTGAGCTGAAATCAGACCGATAACAAACGGCAAAAAAACGGCCCGCAGCTCTCGGAAAGCACACGGGCCAAATAGTCGAATTGCAAGAAGGACACTAACACAATGGCCGAGAAAAAACAGGCCCGCCTGACCGTCAAGGCTGCGAAAAATTCCCCTGACGAGCGCGAAGAATTTATCACGACAGGACAAACTGCCCGCGCGCTGGTTGCGCTCCACGATGCTGGGACAAAGGGCGTCACGGCATTGGAGGTTTCATCCTGGGCGTATCGCTTTGGAGCCTATGTCTTTGATCTCAGACATGACCACGGTCTGAACATCGAGACCCTGCGCGAAGACCATAGCGGTCCCGCCGGACCGGGCTGGCATGGGCGCTATGTCCTGCATACGCCCGTCGAGATTCTGACCATCGCGCACGGTGGTGCCGATGGGGCGGCGTAAGAACAAGGTCAACAAGACGGGGCGCAATGAGACAGAGCAATACGTCAAAATCAGCTATGCGATGGTTCAATCCGACGCGTGGCGGTCTCTGTCTCATGGGGCTTTAAAAGTCTGGTTTGAGCTTCGGATCCGATACAATGGCCGTAACAATGGCAAACTGAGCTTGAGCCTTGATGAAGGCGCTCGCTTGCTGGGAATGAGTAAGTCAACCATTGGGCGCGGGCTTAAAGAGCTGGAAGTCAAAGGGTTCATCGTCAAAACCAAACAAGGCCAGTGGTATGGCCGCCTCGCAACCGAATATCGCGTCACAGACAAGTCATGCGACGGCGTGCCTCCCACACATGATTGGAGGCGGTGGCGAAGTTCAGTTCCAGTGTCACCGGCCAAGCCCAGGGTGTTGACAAATGTTGACCCTGAAAAAACAGACCTTCGGTACTGAGATGGCACATATTAGCACCCTGACGGTGCCATATGAGTACCGAGAGCCAAATTTATGTGCCATTTGGGTACCCGTCAGAGGCATTTTTGAATGGTCTATCGGTACCGATATGACACCCCTCTATATACCACTCATACGGGCGAAAGCCCGAAGGCTGGCCTGTTAATACAGGGAAAGAACAGGGAAGGCGTGATTGAACCACCGCCATGAGCTTCAGTTCAGGCTGCTGAAGCGTTGAATTTTCCCACTCGTAAGAAGGGCGTTTTCGGACACCAAAGAAAGCGCCGTCAGAGCGGCATTCTGGGCGCGGGCAACTTAGCAAAAGTTAGTGCTTCAACCGCGTCGCCATTTAATGCGCAATACGCGCGCGGGCAGCCGCGTCATGGGGTTTTTGTTGATGGACGCCAAAAACAGGCATGCTGTCCAAATGCGAAGAGTTTTTTCACCACAACGCGCGCGCGTCATGGGCTTTTAGGTAGTGACCCGGTATGGCCCTGCTATTCTTGCTTCCTGGCTGATGGGCGAAGAGCGTGGATGCTTGCCTAACGATGCTGCAATTAACGGAGGTGAGTAATGCCAAAACCGATATGCGGTGCGAAGACCCGGCGCGGTACGCCCTGCCAATGCAAGCCCGTTCCAGGCAAGGCGCGTTGCAAGCTACATGGTGGACTGAGCACGGGGCCGAAAACTCCAGAAGGTCGTGCTAGCATCGCATCAGCACAACGCCAACGATGGGAAAGGAGCAGGCGACCATGACGGACGGGGACCTCTCATCACGAATGCTCGACATAATCCGTATCGCTGACGAGTACCGCGACCTGAAAGCGGTCATCGACAAGGCTCACAGCGTGGAGCAGTGGACCGGCATAGTCATGGTAGGGGGCGGCTTGTTTGCGGTGGGCTGGATTGTTTCGCAGAATCCGGAAATTGGCTCGGTTGGCGGTACGTTCGGCGGAATTGCGGCTATCAGCGCATTCTTCTATCGGCGCGATATGAACGCGAAAGCGGAAGCGGCGCATCTCAAGATAATGAGATTGGAGGAACAGCTTGAATCGTGGGGCGTCCGCCTAAGTCATGACGGACAAATGTTTAAGGTTAGTTCGGACGCGGGGAACTGGCGCAATGTTTGGTCAGAGGCTTCCTACGGCTCACGGCCAACAGGCGCTAGTGGAAATCCGACAGAGGGCCACTGAGGCGGTTTTGGGCGTCATCAAAAATTTCCCAGCACTGCGACCGGCTTGGCCCGCTTGGTTCCGTTTCGCAGCGTGTTTGAAGCCCGTCTAGGTAGGCCTGATTTCTAATCAAACCGGAGTAGTGCAGGTAGGCCAACAGAGTCGCAGCTACTCCTAGCAGCAATATTCTGCGAAAATAGTGGTCGCGGAATTTGTATGGAACACACTGCGCGCCGGTATCGGTCGAAAAGACCGAGGCGGGAAACAACAAGCAAAGGGCGACCAAGAAAGCAATGTTGAATGAGCCCGCCCAGAGCCCCGCAGCGGCTCCCATGCCGACGGACCAATAAGGCCAGCGTTTTATTCCCAGCGCTCCTTTAGGTTCGGGAAGCGGTGCATTGTCCATTGGTTTCCCCTTTTACCAAATTGGCGGAACAAACCGAGGATGACGCAAGAATGGGGTTCCCCAAGGCTTCCTAGTTTCTGCGTTGCGAGAAACCCAACACCACCCATGCGCCAGCCAATCCCAACACTAGCAGGAAGATTGGTGGAGCCGCTGCCAATGCTAAATAGATTTTGGTGTGTTCTTGAGCCCGCGACTCGTAGCGGTCAAAATCCTCCAGCAAGTCATATGGATTAGGATTGAAATATGTGCTCTTCAACCATTGGTTTCGGGCTTCAACATCGCTTTTGAGACAATGTATGGCGAGCGTGGCATGAGGGGACAGCGGATTGTCTGGATCAGCTGGGTCGATCCATGCGCCCGAAAGCTCATCTCTTTTGTAATCAAGGTCATGCCTTGGGAGGATGCCTCGCTTACGCATCTCCTTGGTGAGTGACAGTTTTTCCGCCGCTAGTTTGTCATCATGTTCGTCGCGCCAATTTTGCGTGAAAATCTGGCACTGTGCGTCATAGGCTTCCAAAGCGGCGGCGGTCATCTTGGCTATTCCTTCCGACACTTCGGTATTGCGGTCTGTGGGTAAAGTGAATTCGCCTATCCAAGGTGCTTCGTATTTGTGAATTGGTGCGGAGGGATAGTCTTGCCAAAACATGATAGCAAAGCCGCCAACCCAAAGTGCAGACAGCACGCACCAAAAACGGAACAAGCCACGTTGCCAATTCATTGCATCCTTAAGCCTCAGTAGTCTGTTTCAATTTCGCCAGGGTCTTCTAGTTCCAACTCGGCGAGCAAGACACCCAGACAGACCAAATCTTCCCACTCAGCATACGACAATTGTGCACGTACGGTCATGCCCAACGATGTTTCGTGAACATCTGAGCGGTTTGCAATCGCTTCCACCGCATTGAGCAGGCGGTAGAGCAGTGCTAATTCACGGCGTGGCACGGCGGCTACCGCTCCACCATAGCACCCGCTGCATTCAGTGCTGTGCGCATCCCCGTATTGGCCTGAACCTTCAAAATCACAGAACGGGCCGCCATGCGTAAACTCAAACTCGTCATTTCCCCAAAACAATTGGACCTGTCCCGATTGCACAACTTTCTTGAAGCTGTCCATGCTGTTCGCCTCCATAACGAAATCAAAAAATACAGGGGCGAAGTGTCTGAAATTGAACGGGCGCGTGACCATAGCGTGACCAGCGCCGCACCTCTAGCAGACGCGGACAAGTTAGATGAAGAAGTTTCAATAATTTCAGTGAGATAATGGCGCACCCGACAGGATTCGAACCTGTGACCTCTGCCTTCGGAGGGCAGCGCTCTATCCAGCTGAGCTACGGGTGCTGAAAAGAGGCGCGGAGACTAACCGAACCGCCTCCATCAATCAATGAGAGACGAGGGGGCTGCCGAAGCTCGCGGCGGTCCGCCGCATGCACGCTTGCTGAATCGATTGTCAGTAGCTAGGCTTTGTGCTTACAGTCCCGAAAAAAGAGGGCTGGCCCAACAAAGGCTCATTTGAGGGAGCATTCTGCGCATGCAAACTGTCCAGCTGACCACCCAGGTCGCGTTTGGCGCGTCCGACACTCTGCACGGCCATGTTGATGGTTTTTTGATTCGCCAGGCCGATGGCAGTGACCGCCGTGAACCCGAAACGATCAAAGCCATCATGAACCATCTGGTGGCTGAGGTGCTGCACGCCTATCTGACCGAATCGGCCAATCGCACCGGGCTCGACAAAAAAGGCCGCCGCGTTGTCGAAACCACCACCAAAACGGTCAACAAAGCTGCCGGCTTCATCCTGAGCCGGGCCGTCAGCAAACTTGATATTGAGCAGCATCGCGGCATCGCCGGGTACATGGCAAGCTTGCGCCTGCTGCATGATGGCGGGGCGTCAAGCTCGGTCGCCTTCCCGCTTCCCGATGATCTGGCGGCGGACGGCCGGGATATTCTGGGCACCATCATTGATGGCGGAGGCGCGCGTAAAAACCCCAAATTGCTGAGCTTTGTGCAGGACCTCGCCGTGGTGGGAACCGAGTATTATCTCGACCAGCCGCTTAAGATCATGAAGTTCGGGCCGATCCTGCAATCGGTTTCGACCACCGGCACAAGCGCGATCCGCAAGGCTGTGCTGTTCACGATCAAGGAGCTTATCCCCACGCTTGATCAGCGCCAGTCCATTGCGCTGTCGGAATATTTGCTGGAACTGATCCAGGATCATCCGGTCAGCGAACGCACGCCGCTTGGCATCCACGCCGCCTAAACGCGATAGGGAGCGCAATACAGGCAAGCGCACCTAAGACACTTCGCGCGCTTGCCAAATTCTCCCACATTTGCAAGCCTCTTTCTCATCTGAGGGAGCCTTCACATCGTGTCTCAAACCCCGAAAGTTGGGTTGTTCATCACCTGCCTGGCCGATTTGCTGCGGCCCAGCGTCGGCTTTGCAAGCTTGCGCTTGCTGGAGCAGGCCGGGTGTCGGGTTGAAGTGCCTGAAGCGCAAACCTGCTGCGGCCAACCCGGCGCCAATGCCGGGGTTCGCGCGCCCGCCGATACGCTCGCCAAGCAGGTGATCGCGGCGTTTGAAGACTATGACGCGCTGGTCGCACCGTCGGCCAGCTGTGCGGGTGAGATCAAATTCGCCTACCCCAAGCGGCTTGCGTCCGACCCTGAATGGGGACCGCGCGCCGAGGCGCTGGCCGCCAAAAGCTGGGAGTTGATGAGCTTTCTCGACCATCTGGGGTTCACGCCCGATGCACCGGCCTTTGAGGCGGACGCCTGTTATCACGACACGTGTTCTGCCCTGCGCGGCATGGGCATTTCAGATGCGCCGCGCAAGCTGTTGGCACAGGTTGAGGGGCTATCAGTATCTGACATGGCCGATCCCGGCGCCTGTTGCGGTTTTGGCGGCAGTTTTGCAGCCAGCTTTCCTGAAATTTCACAAGCCATGGGGACGGGCAAGATTGCCTCGGCGGGCAAGTCCGTCATTATTGGCGGGGATCTGGGGTGCCTGATCCATATGCAGGCGCTGGCCGACAAAAGGGGTGAGGCGCTGCGCTGTCTGCATGCGGCCGAAATTCTGGCCGGACTTGCGGGAGACGATGCATGAGCTACCGCGACTGGAGCCCGCGAAACTTCCGTGAAGCCGGTGTGGATGCGATTGCGCATCCCGAAAAGAAGGGCATTGTTCCGCTCGTGGGGCTTGTCCTGCGCTCACGGCAACAAGAAGAACGCCAGCGCTATCCCAATATTGATGATGCCCGCGATGTCGCGGCTCGGATCAAGGATCATACGCTGCAAAATCTCGATCATTATCTCGAAATGTTTGAGAAGCAGGTGACCGACAAGGGCGGCACCGTCCACTATGCCCGCACCGGTGAAGAAGCGTGCCAGATCGTGCTGGGCCTGTGCGCACGCGCCGGCGCGCAAACCGTCACCCGGTCCAAAAGCATGCTGGGCGAGGAAATCGGTCTGCCCGAGGCGCTCGACAAATCAAAATTTGAGCGTATCGAAACCGATCTGGGCGAACATATCATCCAGCTTAAAAACGACCCGCCGAGCCATATTGTCGGTCCCGCGATGCATCTGACGATTGATGATGTGCGCACCGTCTTTGAAGAGGTGCATGAAACAGGCGAGGATTTGTCAGAGCCGCAAGGCATGGTCAAATCCGCCCGGCATCATTTGCGGTCGAAATTTCTTGCCGCCGATGTCGGCATTTCGGGCGCGAACTTCCTGATTGCCGATCAAGGCGGCGTGGTCACCGTCACCAATGAAGGCAATGCCGAACTGACCTGTCAGGTGCCGCGCACTCATATTGTGACGGCGGGAATTGAGAAGGTTGTGCCGAGCATGGGCCATGCCTCTGTTTTATTGCGGCTTCTGGCACGCTCGGCGCTTGGCATTGATCTCAGCCAATACACGACCGTGTGGACGGGCCCCAAGCGGGCGGGCGATCAGGACGGGCCTGAGAATTTCCATGTCGTGCTGGTTGATAATCACCGCACGGAATTGCTCGGCTCATCGCTGGAGCCCATCTTGCGCTGCATACGCTGCGGGGCATGTCTCAACAGCTGTCCGGTCTATGAGCAGGTCGGCGGCCATGCTTACGGCTTTGCCTATCAGGGGCCGATGGGCTCGGTGCTGACGCCATCCATGACGAGCCTGGCCGAGGCTGGGGCGTTGCCCCAGGCGTGCACGCTCAACGGCCGCTGCGCCGAAGTTTGCCCGGTGAAAATTCCGCTGCCCGATCTCATTCGGGAAATGCGGGTCAAACTCCATGAAACAGAGCAGGACACCCCCCTGACACGGTTTGGGTTCAAACTGTGGGGATGGGTGGCCGCCCGGCCCTGGGCGTACCGGATTGCCACCCGGCTTGGCGTCACCGGCATGATGGTCGCCCGCCGGATGAAAGCGTTTGAACGGTTGCCGATGCTCAAAGGCTGGACCAAAGTCCACGCCCTGCCCAAACCGGAGGGTGGAACCTTTATGAGCCGTTACAAAAAGGGTGAGCGATGAGAGACGCGCGCCATGCGATCTTTACCCGCCTTAAAGAGGTGCGGGGCACCCGTCCGCGCGACGCAGCCGCAATTGCCGCTGAGGCCGAAGCGCTGATTTCGGATCGCAGCATCTTTCAACGCGCGGTCGGGTCCGAATTGCGGGCGCATTTCATGGAAGAGGCGGTGCGGGATTTGCGCGGCGCGAGCGGAGAACGGGTCGAGAGCCTTGAGGATGTGCCAGGCGCGGTGGCCGCGAAGCTTGGCGCGTGGAATGCCACGGGGGCTGTCAAGATCGGCCCGCGTCTGACCGGACTCAAATGGCCAGGCCTGACTTTAAGCGATGATCTGTCCGAAGATGGCGGGGCGGCTGTGTGTCTGGCTGATTATGCGGTGGCGGAGACCGGCTCAATGATCATGCTGAGCGGACCGGACCAGCCTTTACTGGATAATTTTCTGCCCGAGTTCCTGATTCTGGTGGCCACCGCTGACACGCTGGTCGGCCATATGGAAGAGGTGTGGGACAGGCTAGATGCCCTGCCGCGCGCGACCGCGATTATCACCGGCTCGTCCAGCTCAGCCGACATTCAAGGCACGTCCATCCGGGGCGCCCATGGTCCCCGAATGTTGCACGTTATTCTGGTCGGTTAGAAACGCACCCGCAGCTGGGCTTGGGCATCAAACTCTTCAATCACACCGCCAAAGTGTGAACCGGTGAAGGTCGGCACATCGTTTGACAGCGCCACATGCTGCTCATTGGTGATGTTTTCAAAGAAGATCACAAACTGCCACCAGTCATCGAGCGAGGCCGCCCCGATCGACCCGCGGAATGTCACGGTGGCGTCGCGCGTGTCGAGCGGATCATTGTCGGTGGTAAAGGTGGTGGCGGAGATATAGTTCACCGTCAGGCCCGCCAATGTGTTGAAGGGCAGTCCGAACAGTTGCTTTTGCATGCCCGCCGTGAAGGTGAGGTTGTATTTGGGCGCTGACGGCATGTCGTAACCGGCCAGATCACACACGGTTGGATTGCCCGGTTCTTCGGACCCGCACGGCCCGTTGGGGAAATGGGTGAACTGCGCATCAATGTAAGAACCCGCGAGCTGCAGGATGAAGCCGACCGCAGGCGCCAGCATGGCGTCAAACTCCACCCCGTAAATGCGTGCGTCCGCATTGGCGATGGTGAAGCCGGTGCCATTAAACGCCGTGGTCTGGAAATCATCATATTTGGTATAGAAGGCTGAGACATTCGCGCGGGCCGCGCCGCCGAGAAATTCCGATTTCAAGCCGGTTTCAAAGGTGGTTGATTTTTCGCGTCTGAACTCAAGCTCGCCGGGATAGGTGGCTTGCGCATTATAGCCGCCGCCTTTGAAGCCGCGGGCCACGGTTGCGTAAGTCAAGATCTCGTCTGTAAAGCGGTACTCCAGCGACATTTTGGGCGAGACATCAAGCTCGGTCCGGCTGAGGTCGCGGCTGAAGGGCACCGACCCCGCCTGAATGAGCGGGAAGGACACTGAGCCCAGAGGATTGGCAAGCGGGGCAAAGTTTCCTGTGCCGCCGGTCGCGTGGTTGAAGACCTGACGGCTGGCAACCACGCTTTTGCGCTCATAGGTCAGGCGCGCGCCGACGGTCAGTGCCCAGCGCTCGGTGGCATTCCACGTGCCCTGGCCGAAGATGGCAAAGGAGTTTTGCGTCTGGTCAAAAAGGGTCAGCGATTCATCCAGAAGCGGCGTGCCGGTGGCGTTCTGGCGCGTCTGGGCACCCAGTGCAGCGACCTGGCCGCGCCCTGATGCGTTCAGCGCATCATTTTCACAACCAACCCGCTGGGCTTCGGGCAACAGCGCACAGGCCACACGGATTTGATCCTGTCCGGTGATGCCGAGAATTTCGACAATGTTGAGATAGCCCTTCACCGAGTAATAGGATTCGATGTTGGAGTAGAAATAAAACAGACCGGCGACAAACTCGAACTCACCCGGCGGTGAGGTGAGCCGAAGCTCTTCGGAGATCTGGGTATAGTCTTCATTGTTGTCGAGGGTGAGGAAGGGGATCGGCGAGTAATCCGCATCAAAAAATACATCTTCGGTGAAGGTTGCGAAGTTGATGACATTGGCAATCTCATAGCCATTGCCGAACTGATATTTCGCAGTGCCGGTGACATCCCAGTAGAAGCGGTCGACAAAACCTTCTTCGTTCTTCGAGGTAACCTGATCAATCGACGTGTTCATATTGGGGTCATAGACGCGGCTTGCGGCCAGGTGGCGGGGACGCATGCTGGTGATCTGTGCGCCGTCGCCATGCTGATCGACGGTGCCGCCCTGCAGCGAAACAAGGAAGGACAAATCAGCGGTCGGCTCCCACAGCAGCTTGATGCGCGCCGACAGATTGTCGAGATTGTTTTCATCCTTGCCGGTGGTGGTGTTTTCCACCAGCCCGTCGCGGCGTTCATAGTTGACCGCAACACGCGCCATCAATTCATCATTAGTGCCGGGAATGGCGCTGGATACCGCGCCGCGCAGCCTGAGATAATTGTTCAGCCCGTAGGTGACATCCGTGTCGCTTTCAAAATCCACCGTTGGATTGGCGGTTCTGAGATGAAGCGCTCCGGCGGCTGAGTTTTTGCCGAACAGCGTGCCTTGGGGGCCGCGCAACAGCTCGATCGTTTCAAGGTCGAGCAGGCCGTTCGACAGATAGGATGAGCGGCCATAAAAGACCTCATCAATGATGGTGGCGACCGATTGTTCAAAGCCCCGGTTGTAGCCGGTACCGACGCCGCGAATGGTGATGAAATTAAAGGTCGGCGTCGCAAAGATCGTCACATTGGGCGCGTAATTTCCGACATCATTCAAGTCAGCAAGGTTGCGCTGCTTGATGTCTTCCCCGCCAATGGCCGTGATCGACAAGGGAACGTCCTGCACATTTTCTGCCCGCTTTTGCGCCTTGACGATAATCTCGTCGAGCGTGGCGCGCGGGGGGGCTGCCGGGCTTTGCGCCTGGGCGGTGTCTTCTTCTGCCAAGACAGGGGCTGATGCATCGGCTTCTTCCGCCACGACGGGGCCATCAGCTTGTACGTCTTCGACAAGCTCGGCTTCAATTACCGGCGCGCTGTCGTCTGTGCCGGTCAGGAACCCTAGCGGGTTGTCATCATCGGATTGCGCAAACCCAGGCACTGCCGCTGCTGCCCACAGCGCCGTTGCCACCACCACCATTTTCGAGGCCATGCCACTTAAACTCCCCATTTTCTTTTTGGTTAACCACCACTGTATGGCAGCAAACGTTAATGAGGGATTGAGCGCTTGGCCAGCATTATGTGACAAAAAATCACCCGATCATTGCTGACCGGGTGATTTTGAATTTCAATGAAATATTAAGCCGTTAGCAGCACGGGCCGCCTTTGGCCTAGAACTTCAAAGTGACCTCAACTTTGATCTCGCGGGGGTCTGACCGCGTGGCGAAATGTGCGCCTGTAAAGGTTGGCTGATCGTCAGCATCAATCGGCTGATTGAGATCGGTCAGGTTTGAGCCATAGACCATCACCGACCACAGATCATCGAGGTCCCGCAGGCCCAGGGCGGCGCGGGCGAGGAAATAGCTGTCGCGCCGGTCAATCGGGTCGCGGTCAGTGGTGAGATAATCCCCCGTCGCAAACGAGCCGCTGAAATTACCGATCAGCCGGATGGGCAGATTGCCGAGCGGCAGGTCCATGGCAAGCCCTGCCGTGGTGGTGAAGATCGGGTGCGCGAAGGCTTTGCCTGCGAGCGGGCAGGCAGTGCCACCGGGCTCGGCCGGACACGGGCCGTTGGGGAAGTCAACATAGCGGGAGCGAATGAACGACCCAGAAATGTTGAACATCAGCCAGTTGGTCAGGGCTTGCGCCCCATCAAACTCAATCCCCATCACGCGGGCTTCGCCCACATTGGTCGGCACAAAGGCAACGCCATTGAAGGCCGAGGACTGGAAGTCATTGTAGAACGTGTAGAAGGCCGAGATGTTGAACCGGCCTGCGCCGTCAAACAGGTCCATCTTGGTTCCGGTTTCGAAGGTGATGGAGGTTTCTTCCTCGAACTCAACTTCATTGGGGGCCAGCGGCTGGGCATTGAAACCACCACCCTTATAGCCCGCGGCGGCACTGGCATAGACCATGCCCATGGAAAAGCCTTCATAGCGCAACACAACTTTGGGCGAGACATTGAATTCGGTGCGTTGACGGGCATCATCAAAATCGGTCGATCCGGTCTGGATCAGCGGAAACAGCAGTGAGCCG
Source organism: Alphaproteobacteria bacterium (assembly GCA_965227065.1). Taxonomy (GTDB): domain Bacteria; phylum Pseudomonadota; class Alphaproteobacteria; order SPJN01; family SPJN01; genus CBDDFN01. Next base: position 34,158 of record CBDDFN010000001.1, on the reverse strand, counting down.
CCGGGATTGGTCAGGCTGAAATTACCCTCCACACCGGTCACTTCATTTTTGAGGATCTGGCCGCCTTGCACCAGTTTCTTTTTCTCATAGCTCACCCGGTTGCCGACGACGAGCGTCCACAGATCCGACATTTGCCAGTCCGCCTGGAAGAACGCGGCATAGCTGTCGGCTTCCTGAACAAACGGGTTGGTGGCGCTTTCCTGAACCGGCAGCATGCCGCCATTATTGTTTTGCCGCGCCAGCATTTTGGTGGCCCACAAGGTCGCGAGCGCGACACCGGCCTGATTGTACTGTGCCGAATTGGGCCCCAGGGCGCCTGTGATGAAGATCAGCTCATCAGCGGTGGCGAAATCTTCAACGCGGTAGAGCGCATCAACCTTGTTGGAGAAGAAGAACAGGCCCGCCACATACTGGAATTCGCCGGGCGGTGAGGTGAACCGGATTTCCTGGCTGAACTGGGAATATTCCTCATCATTCTGCAAGGTCAGGAACGGGATCGGCGAGAAGTCGGCGTCAAACTTCACCTGCTCGTCAAAGCCCGCATAGTTGGTGATTGATTTCAGCTCGACGCCGCCGGCAAATTCCCAGCTGACAATCGCGGTCGCCTCATAATAGGTGCGGTCAACAAAGCTGGGGAAATCAAGGGCGGTCTTGTCATCCAGCTCGTCAGAGAATTGCGGGTCAAACACTTGCATGGCCGCAATTGATCGCGGCGTGCCGCGATGGATTTGCACACCAAACCCGTCCTGCTTGGTCTGACCATAGGTGCCTTGCAGCTGGATAGAGAAGGTGGCCGAGGGCTCCCACAGCATTTTTGCACGAATGGTGGTCTGGTCGAGATTTTGCTCGTTGCGATCCAGCGTGGTGTTCTCAATGAAGCCGTCGCGGCGTTCGGCCTGGAAAGCCACCCGGAACATCAGCTCATCATTGGTACCGGGGATAGGGCCCGACGCGGTACCGCGTGCGCGCCAATAATTGAACATGCCGTAGGTGCCATCGACCGAGAATTCATAGTCGCGCGTGGGCTCAGCGGTGCGCAGATGCAACGCACCGGCAGCCGAGTTCTTGCCGAACAGCGTGCCTTGGGGGCCGCGCAGCACTTCAATGGCGGCAAGGTCAAGCAGACCATTCGACAGATAAGAGGCGCGGCCATAATAGACTTCATCAATGATAATGGCGACGGACTGTTCAAGCCCGCGGTTAAAGCCGGTGCCAACGCCGCGCATGGTGATGTAGTTGAAGGTCGGCGTGGACAAAATGACAAGGTTGGGCGTGAATTCCGAGATCGAACCCAGATCGCTCAAATTGTTTTCTTTGAGCTGCTCAGCGCCCAGCGCGGTGACCGACAGGGGAACGTCCTGAACATTTTCAGCCCGCTTTTGCGCTTTGACGATGATTTCATCAAGCATGGGGCCCGAGCGGGGCGCGGGCGGTGGTGTGCCGGCACTTTCGGCGGGTTCTTCATCCGATTCGGGGACGGTGATTTCTATCGGCTGAGCATCGATCACCGGCTCTTCCGCAGGCGCTTCGACGGGTTGGGGGGCAGGGGCTGGTTCCGCAACCGGGGCGGTTTCAAATTCGGATGGCTGGCTTGTTTCCGATGGTTCGCTCAGAAATCCCAACGGATCGTCGTCAGCCTCGGTCTGCGCTGAAACCGGCATAGCCATGGCCATGCCCCCGCCAATCAGCGCGCACAAAATCTGTTTACGGATCATCCCGTACTCCTTCCCACACAGGCCCCCGGGTTTGCACCCGTCATATTCCGGCAACCTAGCGCCTGAATGGTTAACGGATTGTTTCAGAGGACCTCCTCAACCCGTTAATGCTAAAGGCCCGGCTCCTGAAAAGGAAACCGGGCCTTAATGTCGCGGGGAAAGTTTGAAGGGTTCTAGAAACGGACGCGCGCTTCAACCTTCACTTCACGCGGATCGGTGCGGGTCGAGAAATGCGCGCCGGTAAAGGTCGGCTGATCATCCCCGTCAATGATCTGTTCCAGATTGGTCAGGTTCGAGCCATAGACCATGACCGACCAGACATCGTCGATGTCACGCACGCCGATGGCGCCCCGGGCGAGGAAATATTCATCGCGCTGGTCGGCGGGGTCGCGGTCGGTCGCTACGAAGGAGCGGGTGGCGTAAGAGCCTGAAATATTCCCCACAACACGCAACGGCCAGTTGCCGATGGGTTTATCCCACCCCAGACCCACCGTCATGGTGAAGCGCGGCGTGGTGCCGAAATGCTTGCCCACCAGCGTACAGGCGTCGCCCGCATCATTGTTGGGGTCCTGGAAGGCCTGGCAAGGCCCATTGTCGAAATCGAGATATTCCGAATGGATGAAGGACCCTGAATGGGTCAGCATCAGCCAGTCGGTGAGGGCCTGGGCGCCATCCCACTCAATGCCGGTCACGCGTGCTTCACCCACATTGGTCGGCACAAAGGCGGTGCCGTTAAAGGCCGAAGACTGGAAGTCATTGTAGAAGGTATAGAAGGCCGAGATGTTGAACCGGCCAGCACCGTCAAACAGGTCAAGCTTGGTGCCAAGCTCGAACGTGATTGAGGTTTCCTCTTCAAATTCGACTTCTTGGGGGTTAAGCGGCTGCGCATTGAACCCGCCGCCTTTGTAGCCTGCGGCAGCGCTGGCGTAGACCTGGCCCATATAAAAGCCATCATATTGCAGCACGACTTTGGGCGAGACGTTGAATTCGTTGCGTTCACGCGAGTCCTGAAAGTTTACTGAACCACTTTGGATCAGCGGAAAAATGATCGACGGCGCGCCGGGAACCGCTTCGTTCACCAGCATCTGGCCGCCTTCGGTGAGCTTTTTGATTTCGTAGCTGACCCGGTTGCCGACAATCAGTTTCCAAATATCAGTCATGTTCCACTCGGCCTGGAAAAAGGCGGCGAAACTGTCGGTTTCCTGAACGAACGGGTTTGTGGCAGTTTCCTGAACCGGCGTTCCTGCGGCTGTCCGGGCGGCCAGAATTTGCGCACCGGCCTGACCCAGCGTGACACCCACCGGGCTGGTCTGCGAGTTCCGGCCGCCAACGCCCACAACCCCCAGGAGAGGACTGACTACACCCGCCAGAGGTGTTCCAGCGAGCGCGTCATTGATCGGACCGACCAGAATGTCTTCGACCGCGCCGGTAATCAGGGCCAGCTCGACCACATTGCCGAGGGCTTCGACCCGGTAAAGGGCATCAACCTCGTTTGAGAAGTAATAAAGACCTGCAACATACTGGAATTCGCCCGGCGGTGAGGTGAAGCGGATTTCCTGGCTGAACTGGGAATATTTTTCATCGTTTTGCAGGGTGATGAATGGGATGGGCGAGAAGTCGGCATCGAACTTCACATCTTCGTTGAAGCCGGCATAGTTGGTGATCGACTTGATCTCGATGCCATTGTTCAATTCCCAGGTCACGATGGCGGAGGCTTCGAAATATTTGCGCTCAACAAAGCTGGGGAAATCCAGCGAAGTCTTGTCATCGAGATCGGCGTTAAATTCTGGGTCAAACACCTGCATGGCGGCAATGGAGCGCGGCGTGCCTTCATGAATTTGAATGCCGGTGCCTTCTTGTTCGGTAATGCCGTATGTGCCCTGGAACTGAACCGAGAAGCTGCCGGTCGGCTCCCACAAAAGTTTGCCGCGAACAGTCGTCTGGTCGAGATTTTGTTCATCGCGGTCAAGCAGCGTGTTTTCGATAAAGCCGTCGCGGCGCTCAACCTGGAAGGCCACGCGGAAAAACAGCTCGTCATTGCCCAGCGGCAGCGGACCACCCGCCGTGCCACGGACCCGCCAGTAATCGAACATGCCGTATGTGCCGTCGACTTCGGCTTCAAATTCCTGTGGCGGGTTCTGGGTCCGCAGGTGCAGCGCACCGGCGGCCGAGTTCTTGCCAAACAGCGTGCCTTGGGGGCCGCGCAGAACCTCGATAGCCTCAAGGTCCAGCAAGCCGTTCGACAGATAAGACGCCCGGCCGTAATAGACCTCGTCAATCACGATGGCGACGGACTGTTCAAGGCCCCGGTTAAAGCCGGTGCCCACACCGCGCAACGTGATGTAGTTGAAGGTCGGAGAGGCAAAAATCACCAGGTTCGGCGTGAACTCCGAAATGGCGGTCAGATCGCCAATATTGTTTTCTTTCAGCGCTTCACCGCCAATTGCGGTGACCGACAGGGGAACGTCCTGGACATTTTCCGCCCGCTTCTGGGCAGTCACGATGATTTCGTCGAGCTTGGGGCCGGATGATTTCGGCATGGGCGGGGGGCTGGCTTCCGCGCTGGCCTCTGCATCAACACCGCCCTCAAGGGCCAGCGGTTCATCAACATCAGCGGCGCCTGCATCGGTTTCAACTTCGGCCGGCGGCGGTGCGGTGTCTTCTGACAGGAATTCAAGCGGGTCTTCCCCGGCTTCCTGGGCCTGTGCAACCACCGGCAGCCCCGCCAGTGCCGTGCTCGTCAAAGCCGCAAGCAGATAGCTTTTCCAAATACTCTGCATAAGTTCCCCCATATGCCCTTCGCTACAGCAGCGCGTTTCTACGCGCTGTGTCTGTTTTATTAAACCGATCCTAAGCGCATCAGGATCAGTGTCAAAGTAAACTGTTTCACATCGGCTTTGCCGAGCAATTGCTCAGAATTTGATGCGCAACTGTCCCTCAATCTCGGTTGTGGGAATGCGGCCCCCAAAGTGGCTGCCCACAAAGGTAGGTACGTCGTTGTTTCCAGCCAGATCAAGCCGGTCCAGAATATTTGAAACAAAAATCATAGCCGACCAACGGTCATTCAAGTCGCGCACACCGATGCGGCCACCCAACAGCCAGCCGCTTTCGCGCCGGTCAACAGGATCGAGATCGGTGGCAAACCACATGACCGATTGGTAAGAGGCGGTCATGCCGGCATGGAAATTGATCAGATTGAACACCGGCATGTCGATGGTGAGACCAACTTGGTGCTGCCATTTCGGCGCGTTGGTCAGTTCGCGGCCGGACAGATCACAGACATCTGCGCCGGGATTTTCAGCCGAGCATGGGCCGGTGGTGAAGGTGTCATATTTGGCGTCGATCAAGGAACCATTACCGGTAAAGAAGATCCCGAACATGGGAACGAAGGCCCATTCATATTCGATACCCTTGATGGTCGCGCTGGCCGCGTTGGTCACGACAAAGCCGGTGCCGTCGAACGCTGCGATCTGAAGGTCCTCAAACTGGGTATAAAAGCCCGACACGTTCAGCCGCGCGCCGCCGCCCAGAAACTCTGACTTGAAGCCAACTTCATAGGTGTTGGAAACCTCTTCTTCAAACTCGACATCTGCGGGTTTCAGCGGCTGAGCATTAAAGCCGCCGCCTTTGTAACCCTGGGCGATGGTGACATAGCTCATAATGTCGTCGGTCCATTGCATGGTGGCCGACACTTTGGGGGAGAAATTGAACTCAGTCCGCTCACGGCTTTCCGTGAAGTCTTCATTGCCGGCCTGAATGATGGGGAAAGTGACCGAACCACCAGGTACAAAATTAGGATTGGGATTCCCCGAAAGGTCGAAGGGAATGCCTGACCCGCGTATGCCCGTGCGTTCATTGAACAGGCCGTGATCGATCGTCACTTTCTTGATTTCATAGGCGATGCGTCCACCAACCGTGAGCGAGAACCGGTCGGTGGCATGCCAGGTGCCTTGCCCGAAGACAGCGAATGAGTTTGATTCCTGATCAAACAAGGTCGTTGAACGTTCAGAAACCGGCTGACCTTCTGCGTCGACCCGTTGCTTGGCCAGCTGACCGAAGGTGGTGCCGAGCGCTGCATTATCGATCTCGAAATTTTGACAAGCTGCAGCAAGTTGTGTGCCGTTTATCAAGGGCAGGGCTGAAAGTTGAGGCAGATACCCGCAAACCGTGTTTTCGCCTTCCCCCGTGATGCCGAGAATTTCGTGCAGTTCGAGGAAGTCTGTCACGTTGTAATTGGCTTCCACCACATTGCGGAAAAAATAGAGACCACCGACATACTCAAATTCTCCCGGCGCGCTGGTGAAGCGCAACTCTTCTGAAAACTGCTCATAGTTTTCGTCATTTTCCAGAATGAGAAACGGGATGGGGGAGAAGTCGGCGTCAAATTCCACCTCTTCCTTCAGCTTGGCATAGTTTGCCACATTGGTGATCAGCAGACCGTTCTTCAGTTCCCACTCGGTGACGAGTGTTGCATCGAACGTGTAGCGATCAACAAAGCCGCCAAAGTCCTGATGGGTTTTGTCGTCATAGACATCGCCGGTGGTTTGGGGGTCAAAAACCTGCATGGCTGCCAAATGGCGCGCGCGCACCTTCGTCAACTGGGTGCCGGAGCCACCCTGATCGACGGTCGCATAGGTCAATGTCAGCGTGTTGGCAAAATTCGCGCTGTGGTCCCAACGCAATTTGCCCCGATAGGTGGCGTTGTCGAGGTTACGTTCCTTGCGGTCATCAAGCGATGTGTTGACGATGTCACCGGTTTGGCGCTCATTCAAAACGGCCAGCCGGAAGGCGATGTCATCGCCTGCGATCGGGCCGGTGACCGCTCCGCGGAAGCGGCGCAAGCCGCGCTCGCCAAAGGTGGCATCAACATCGGCGCCCCATTCAAATTCGGGTTGGGCCGTGCGCAGGTGAAGCGCACCGGCAGCCGAGTTCTTGCCAAACAGCGTGCCTTGGGGTCCGCGCAACACTTCAACGGCAGCGAGATCAAGCAGACCGTTCGACAGGTAAGAGGGGCGGCCATAATAGACTTCATCAATGATGGTCGCGACCGACTGTTCCAGACCACGGTTGTAGCCCGAGCCCAGTCCGCGCATATAGATGAAGTTGAAGGTTGGCGTCGCCAGGATCGACAGGTTGGGCGCGAAGCTTGCCACATCATTCAGGTCGGACATGTTCTTTTCTTTGATATCCTCGCCACCGATTGCGGTCACCGACAAGGGCACGTCCTGAATGTCCTCGGCGCGCTTTTGCGCCGTCACCATGATCTCGTCAAGCTTGGGATTGGCCCGCCGGGTCGGGCCGGTGGGAGTTTCGGGTTCAGCGGGTGGCTCGGCCGACGCCTCGGCCTCGGTCGTGGCTTGGGCGGGGGCCTTTGGCTCCGGCGTGGCTTGGGCGGTTTGTTCCGCGGGTTGATCGTTCAGAAAATCGAGCGTTTCAGCCCCAGTTGTTTCCTCTTGCGCCCAAACAAAACCGTTCGCGCCCAGTGCCAGGATGACACCAAGCGCAGCGCTGTGCTGCCACTTGACCATGGTAATCCCCCAAAAGTTTACTCCCACAACCCGCTTTTTTGCGGGGCGCTGTTGCAGATCCAAATCCCCCAAGGATTTCCTGAACAGCCTTTATAATTGTTATAGTTTAGTCGAAATGACGCGGCGGGGTCGAGCCCTGATTTCAACCGCGCTGGGTCACATTTTCGCGGGGCCTGACCGCTTTCGTTCCACCCGCACAGCCTATAGTCTCACCCCACGCGGAACTGAGTCGCTTTCAAGGGGGCGCCCATGAGTGCAGCAATCATCGATGGTAAGGCTTTTGCGGCGGATTTGCGGGCGCGCGTCAAGGATGCGGCCGCCGCGCTCAAGGCCGGCCATGGCCTGACACCGGGACTGGCCGTTGTGCTGGTCGGCGAAGACCCGGCCAGCCAGGTCTATGTCCGTTCCAAACGCACGCAGGCGGTTGAAGCGGGTCTCAATTCCTTCGAACACACGCTGCCCGCCGAAACCGGACAAGGCGAGCTTTTGGCGCTCATTGCAACATTGAATGCCGATCCCAAGGTGCATGGCATTCTGGTCCAGCTGCCGCTTCCGGGGCACATTGATCAGGATGCGGTAATTCAGGCGATTGATCCGGCCAAGGATGTGGACGGCTTTCACCTGATCAATGTTGGCCGCTTGGCGAGCGGGCTGCCCGGTCTTGTTCCCTGCACGCCTTTTGGTTGCTTGCTGCTGCTCAAAGACCGGATGGGCGACCTGTCTGGAAAGCATGCGGTGGTGATTGGCCGCTCACACATGGTGGGCAAACCCATGGGGCATTTGCTGCTGCATGAAAATTGCACGGTCAGCTGGGTTCATTCGCGCACACCCGACCCGGCGGGTCTTGTCCGGCAGGCTGATATTGTCGTGGCCGCCGTTGGCCGGCCGCATCTGGTCAAGGCCGATTGGGTCAAGCCCGGTGCGACCGTCATTGATGTCGGGATCAACCGCGTTCCTGCGCCTGAAAAGGGCGACGGTAAGACCAAGCTGGTCGGCGATGTTGATTTTGCGGCGGTCCAAGAGGTGGCGGGCGCCATCACGCCTGTTCCAGGCGGGGTGGGGCCGATGACGGTGGCGTGCCTGCTGCGCAATGCTGTTGTGGCGGCCTGCGCCCTTGAAGGTGTCGACGCGCCGGACAATTTGTAAGGCATGTTTGATTTCGCCATTGCCGGAGCGGGGATAGCCGGTGCCTCGATAGCGCGCGAGCTGAGTGTGCGGGGCGCGTCCGTGCTGCTACTTGAAATGGAAGGCCAGCCGGGCTTCCACACGACGGGCCGGTCAGCAGCCATGTATGCCGGGGGGTACGGCCCCAAAGCCGTCCGGGTGCTGACGGCGCAATCGCGCGATTTTTATTTCGGGCCAGAGCCTGATTTTGCCAACGCCCCGATGGTCGGCCCGGCGGTGGGCTGTCTGTTCATTGCCTGGAAGGGTGAAGCAGCCCTGCTTGATGCCAAATATGATGAGCTGTCGGCCGAGTTGCCGGGGCTGACGCGCCTGTCTGCGGCAGATGCGCAAGCCCGGGTGCCGGTGTTGCGGACAGAAGCGCTTGAAGGGGCGTTGTTTGAGGCAGGCTCCGCCGCCATGGACGTGAATGAGATCCACGGTTCTTACCTGCGCGACGGCAAAAGACGCGGTGTCAAGCTCGTCAATCGCGCTGAATTGGTAAGCGGGGTTTATGATGGAAGCTGGCGGCTGGAGACAAAGGCGGGGTCGTTTGACGCGCGTATCCTGGTCAATGCAGCAGGGGCATGGGCTGATACGGTTGCCGAACGCTGCGGCGTCGCGCCCATCGGGATCCAGCCCAAGCGGCGCACGGCCATGACATTCAAAGCTCCCCAAGGGCTAGACATTTCCCGCTGGCCGCTGGTGTGGCATGCCAATGACGAATTTTACATCAAACCCGAAGCGGGCCTGTTGCTGGGCAGTCCCTGTGATGAGACCGACATGATCGCCCATGATGTCCAGCCCGATGAAATCGATATCGCCGTGTGCGCCGACACGATCGAACGGGCCACTACGCTAACGATCAAACGGATAGACCATCGCTGGGCGGGCCTGCGCTCCTTCGCGGTTGACCGCAACCCTGTGGCGGGGTTTGAGCCGGGTCATGAGGGCTTTATCTGGTTTGCCGGACAAGGCGGGTACGGCATCCAGATGGCGCCGGCCCTGGCGCGCACCGGCGCGGCGCTGGCCTGTGATGAGACCATCGACACAGAGCTTTACAGACTTATTGCGCCCGAACGATTGCGCTGACTGATTGCTTTGGCGGGTGAGATCGGCTTTTCTCCCCCGACCAACAGGGGGACATAATGAGCCGTATAGACGATCTGATCGCCGCACTTACTTTGGAAGAAAAGGTTACCATGCTGTCGGGGTGCGACAGTTGGCAGACCGCGCCGGTTGAGCGGCTGGGTATCCCCAAGCTCAAAATGACCGATGGGCCCAATGGCGCGCGCGGCAATGGCGTGTCGGGGGCAATGTCGGCGAGCTTCCCGGTCGGGTCGGCGCTTGGCGCCACCTGGAACGTAGCCCTGATGGAAGAGGTTGGCGCAGCCCTCGGCGAAGAGGCGCGCGACAAGGGCGCGCAAGTTCTGCTTGGCCCGACCATCAATTTGCATCGCCATCCGCTGGGTGGGCGGCACTTTGAATGTATGAGCGAAGACCCGCTGCTGACTGGTGCGCTGACGGTGGCTTATGTCAACGGATTGCAAAGCCAGAAAGTTGGGGCCTGCCTCAAGCACTATGTCGCCAATGACACCGAATTTGACCGGCATATGATCAGCTCCGACGTCGATGAGCGGGCTTTGCGCGAGCTTTACCTCAAACCCTTTGAAATGGGTGTCAAACAGGCGGGTGCCTGGTCGGTCATGAGCGCCTATAACCGCATCAATGGCACCTATGCCAGCTCACATGATGAGCTGGTCAATGGTGTGCTGAAAAGCGAATGGGGCTTTGAGGGCTTTGTCGTCTCCGACTGGGGCGCCTGTCTCGAAACGGTTGAGAATGCCAATGGCGGGCTTGATGTCGAAATGCCGGGGCCTGCGCGCACCTGGGGTGCCAAGCTTGTTGAAGCGGTCAAAAGCGGCGCGGTTGCCGAAAGCACAATCGATGACAAGGTTCGACGCCTACTGTGGGTGATGGAACAAACCGGCCGTCTCGATGATCCCGATGACAAGGTTGAAACCGGATCGGACCGCCCCGCCACGCGGGAACTGACGCGCCGGGCCGCGCGCGAAGCCATGGTGCTTCTGAAAAACAACGGCGTGCTGCCCTTTGACCGGAACACGATTGAAACGCTTGCGGTGATCGGCCCCAATGCCAAGCGGGGTCAGGTGCAAGGCGGGGGATCGTCCGCCGTTTTCGCCCATGCCCAAATCCACCCCCTGGACGGCATGATCGAACGGCTGGGCGGCAATGCGGTCACTTACGCCAAAGGCTGTGAGACTTTCAAATATCTGCCCGCCTTTGATCCCGCCCGGCTGGAGGGCGGCACCTTTCATGCCGAAATCTGGTCAGGAGCTGATCAATCGGGCCCCGCCGCCAAAATCAAGGAGACCAAAGACTCGGTGCTGCGCTTCTATGACGGCTTTGCCCCGGTCGGGCCCGATGGCGAACTAAGCGCGGTGATTACGGGCACCTTCACGGCCGAGCGCGACGGCAGCCATTTGTTCGGCCTGATGAGCGCAGGCTTTGCCAAGCTGTTCATCAATGGCGAGCTGGTGATCGACAATTGGACCGACCAGACACCGGGGGAAAGCTTTTATTCCTTCGGCTCCACCGAAAAGACCGCGCCGGTTGACCTGGTGGCGGGCGAGGCGGTGAGCCTGCGGGTCGAGTTTCTCAAGACCGCGTTCCACATTCTGTCGGCGGTTCAGATCGGCTGTCAGCCGCCACAGGAGACCGACCTGATGGCCGAAGCAATAGAGGCAGCCAAACAGGCCGATGCGGTGGTGCTGATGCTGGGCACCAATCCCGATTGGGAATCAGAAGGCCATGACCGCAAGAGCCTTGATCTGCCGGGACCGCAGGCCGAGCTGCTGCGCGCCGTTGTGGCGGCCAATCCCAACTGTGCGGTTATCGTCAATGCGGGCGCGCCGGTCACCATGGACTGGGCCGATGAGGCGCCCGCCATTCTGCTTACCTGGTTTCCCGGTCAGGAATTCGGGTCGGCGCTGGCGGATCTGGTGTTTGGTGATTATTCCCCCAGCGGACGATTGCCAACGAGCTTCCCCAAACGGCTGGAAGACACGCCAGCCTTTCCGCACTATCCCGGCGCTGATCATGCCATGGCCTATGGCGAGGGGCTTGATATCGGCTATCGCCATTATGACCGTGCCGATACGCCCGATCCGCTGTTTCCCTTCGGCTTTGGGTTGAGCTATGGCGCAACCGAATGGTCGGACTTTGCGGTCACTGCGGAAGGGGTCGTGTCGGTGACCATCACCAACACAAGCCCCCGCGCGCTTGATGATGTGGTGCAAATCTATGTCGCCCCGCTCAACCCGGTGGCGGACCGGCCGGTGCAGGAACTCAAAGCCTTCGCGAAAGTCAGCCTTGCACCGGGCGCGGCCCAGACGGTGTCGCTGGCACTGACCGACGATGCCTTCGCCCATTGGGACGAAGCCGCGCGCGCCTTCACCGTTGCACCGGGGGGTTACGAAATCCGGGCCAACCGCAATGCTGCTGAATGCGTGTTCAAGACACAGATCACGCTCGACTAAGCAAGCGGTGATGGACGGTGCCTGGCATAAATGTCGAGCACCCATTGCGCGCCGGGATGGGCGGCCCAGCGCGTGCGCATGGTGCTGAGATCATCAGGCTCCGGCTCAGGCAATTGCATGTCGGGATGGGTCAGCCGGACGCCCGGTCCCATCAGGGCCGCGGCCGTCAGATCAGCGGCGGTGAAACAATCACCGGCCAGGTAGCCGGTGGCTGCGCTGCGCTCGGCAATCAGGTCAAGTGCGCGATCCACTGTCTCAAAGCTCTTCTTGACCAACGCTTTGTGGGTGACGCCCATTTCGCGGGCAATCCGGCCCTTAACCAAAGGCAAGGCGCGCCGGTAAACCCATTGTTCGACCGCGCTGTTGCGATCCACAAAAACCGAAGCTGTGTAGGCATTGTTCTTGATCAGCGCGGTGAAGACACAGCGCCGCAAATCAGGGCCAAGCTCGTCATCAAAGAAGCGCACCAGCGGATCAATGTCGCCGCGCAACTCCTCAGGAAACAAAGGTGGGTCGGGCTTGATCTCCTCCAGCCTCTCAAGAATGCGGTCAGAGCCTTGCAGCGGCACGCCATCAATCAGCAGAACCGGCGTGGTCGTCCCGCCGGCGAGCTTTTTTACCTTGCCCGCATGGGGGCCGGGCATCAGATAGGTGCGGGTGTGGGCAAGCCCCTTATAGTCGAGTGCCCAGCGCGCTTTCTCATTATAGTGTGACCGGCGAAAGGTCAGAAGCTCAAGCGACGGCATACCATCCTCACAACAGCCAGATGAGCGCCAGGCCCGCCGCGGCAATCCAGTCAAAAATCATGCAGGCGGGAATGTAAAAGCGCGGCATGTGGGTCGAGACCGATTTGTGATGGGCCATGTCCCACAGACCATGGGCGAAATAGGTGGCCGCCATGATCAGCGGATTGATCAGCAGCCCGGCCAGTGCTGCGCCGACAAAGCCGAAGATCACCAGTATTTCGAGGCCGATGATCTTGTCGCGGCCATCCATCAGCGCAAAGCCGAGATAGACCCCGGCAATCATGCCCATCATGATCGCGGCCAGCGCCACCGAAATATCGTGCGGGACGAGCGCATGGACCGGCAAGGTCATGGCAACGAGCAGGGAGCCTGTGGCGTAAGGGTGATCCTTCACCCAGGCGTAAATCGGATTGGCGGAGGGTGTGTGTGTCGTATCGGTCATAAAATTGATCTTCCAAAGAGGCCAGTTCACTATCGCTCGTTAAATGCAGGAAATAGCAGTTTTTGTAGGCGGCCAAATTCAATTGGTTTGAACGACTGAGACTTTCGCGGAATTGCACGCATTTCCTGCTCGCTGACATAGTAGTGCCATGGTTCGGAGGTATATGCTTTCTCAGTTTTTGAGTTAACCCGTCTTCCGTCTTTACCAAGCAGATATTCTTTCACATTAATTTGAAAGCCACCAGATGGGTGCGGAACCCTTTGATGCTGCTGTACCATGGTGAAGCCATCAGGATTGGTTAGGTGAATTTCAACCTTGCCAGCAGGGGAATTCGCCAAGCTGTAGCGCATCGCGTCAAGCTCCCCATCGAAAAATGCGCGCTCAAATTTCCGGCCCGTTCCGAACGCATAAATGATTTCGCCATCAACCTCTACGATGGCGGCATACGAAAGACCGATGTTGGCCCCAATAGAGGTTTCTCCTCCATACTGCGCCATGCCGCCCGATCCATCAATGTTGACGCTGACAGAGCCAGTAATTCCGGCCGACATTTGAACGCTAGCTGACAGCCCTCCTATGGCTTTGAGCGGACCAGCATAATGAAATATACCTGAGCCTGCTTGTGGGGCTCCTGGCAAACTGAAGCCTGCGTCGCCATTGATGCCAGCTGCCCAAATTCGTACATGTTTTCCGGTTTTTTCTTGTGTGCCGTCGAAATGAACGATTTCGCCACTAACTCCGAGTCCTACACCCATGCTTGCAAATGTGCGGCCTGTCTTTACCCATGTTCCAGAGGTTACAAGCTTTTCATCTTCAAAGGAATCAAATGGGGCCTGATTGCGGCTAAGAAGGTCAGTCCGTTCTGGAACACTGCTACTACTATCCATATTTCTTGGAGATGTCGGTGGCCGCAGCAAGTTGGATTTTGGAGGGCCTGAGGATGCGTGTTCTACTTTGACGGCATCTGGAAGAGAGATTGGCTTGGCGGAATTGTCGCTCAACGGTAGATCGAGAGGTTCGTCAGAGTGCGCATCAATGACTTTTTGAGCGGGGCTTGTGTGCGAATTTAAAAGATGACGATCAGGGGTCGGCGTGCGAGCCGTGGCGGTTGAGTAGTGTTGGTCGGTTTTCTCTGTAAGAAGAGAATTTCTCGTAGAGACGGGGGTTTTCATGGAGGTGTCCACTAAATATGGAGAGCTAAACCGCACTACCTACAAAATAAGCAAACTAAGAGGTGCAAATATCAAAAACCAAAAGATTTGAATGGTCCAAAACTTAGAGTGCTCTCGATAGGGGCGGGCATAGGCCTCGTTGGGGAAAAAAAGGAAAAAGTTCCACCATGATCGTTTGAGCTTGAAATCGGTAATTTCTCGCTGACGCCAACGGCGAAACAGGATTTGTTGATAAACAAACATTGGAAAAAACAGCCAGAGAAACAAAGCTGACCATACCGCGAATCCGTAGGGTTCGCCCACAAACGAAGATGATACATGCAGATCAGCCAAGGTTACTGCTCCATTTGTTTTTAACAAAAATAATTGTATAAAGGCGCAAAAATTCCGTCAATGTTCTTTTTTAGTTCCCATGCGTCCCGTCCTGAAAACTCGCAAACAGGCTTTTGCGAATGTCATCGGTGACGGGCTTTTGCCCCAGCACTTCGGGCCGGATGGTTTCGATATTGGCAAGAAAACCTTTCTGCGTCTTCTCCCGCGCATCAAGCCGCGCGACCCAGCCATCCATATGCGGCAAGGGTTCGGCCGGGGGATAGCGGAAACCAAAGCCCTTGATCCAGGGATAAAGGGCGAAGTCGGCAATCGACAATTCCCCGGCAATGAAATCGCGACCCGCCAGCGTGTCATTGAGCAGGCCGCGCAGCCGGTGAACCTCCGACATATAGCGCTGCTCGGCGTAAGGGATTTTTTCAGGCGCATACATCACAAAATGGTGGAGCTGCCCCATCATCGGCCCGACATAGGCCATCTGCCAGAACAGCCATTGCATGACGTGCGCCCGCGCGCGCGGCTCTGCGGGCAGGAAGCGGCCAGTCTTTTCGGCCAGATAGGTCAGGATCGCGCCTGATTCCCACAGGGTGAGCGGCGCCCCGCCGGGGCCATCTTCATCGACAATCACCGGCACCTTGCGGTTGGGCGACAGTTTCACAAAGTCAGGATCGTTCTGGTCGCCCGCAATGATGTCGACCTTGTGGAGCGTGGCGGCAAGCCCCGTCTCCTCCAGCATGATCGAAATCTTCTGGCAGTTGGGGGTGGGGCAGAAATAAAGATGGATCATGGCGGCACTCGAAATGTTGGAATGCCACCACGATGCCGGGTTTTGCCGCGTGTGAGAAGGGGGCTTAAAAATCCCAGATTTTCAGCGGTGGCGTGACGATTGCGTCGCCGGGGTTTTCGCGGCCTTCAAATTCGGCCATTTGATCTGGTTTTGCTCTTAAATGCGCATGAATATGATTCATGCAAAAAGGCTCCACACATATTCAAAGGGAAAAACAAGAAGCGCGGGGATGCCGATTTGAATACTCCAATATTTTTTGTATTTGCTGATCGGCAGAGCGCTCCACATTCCGGGTTGATTGATCTGGAACATGGCTTGTGTCCTGGGAATGCCCGGATCGAGATCGCTTTTCTTCCACTTCCGATACATCATAGTGTGATGAATGGCTGCGGGAGCAATGATTAAGAGCATTGAGATCAGAGGATGGATGTCTGAAATGATCATCGGTTACTCTCGCCTGATGCTTGAGGATGGGGATGCCCATAAAGCGATAAGACGCAAAGTATAACAAAAAAATGGTTGGCCAAGCGGTGGCTGGCGGATGTCTGTTCAGATTTGTCCGGCGATCAAGCGTCAGGAAACAAGTTGAAGTGGCATACGCGTGACGGTGGTTAGAGCGAAGTGAGCTGTTCCCAAAGCCATTCAAATGGAAAAAAAGAATGACCCAGATGGTGATTTGTGAATTCCAGTAACGCCAGTGTTTGGAATAAGGCAGACCGATCAATTCGCGATTAAAGTCCTTGTTCGTTTTGACATAAAATCCATGAATGGTGTTTTCAGATCGGTCCAGTTCATCTTTCCATTTGCGGGAAATAATTGTGCGATGCACGAACGTTGGCAAAAAAATTAGAATGAGCGTTAGGGAGGGGTGGATCTCTTGAAAAACCATTACGGAAGCTCCTCGAAGCGGCCTGAATGTCTCATTTTGATTTCCGTTACAGGAGATGAAAGGGAACGAACATCAGGATCACCACGGCAACTTGAACCCACACATATCTCTTGTGTTGAAAAAAGGTGATGTAGTCCGGTTGTCGGTCACGGACACCCATGAAACGGATCAGGCTGGGCTTCTCACCGTCTTGGCGCTTTTGCGCTGACCATTTGCGATATAGTCCAGCGCGGAAGATCAAAAACGGCAAGAACAGCAGAAATACAGTAATCAGCGGATTCATTTGATAGGCCATGCGCCAAACTCCCGGTGCAGATGACATGGTAATTATTAACTAATAAATAAGTTAGCAAAATTGTGTTGGACACTCTCGCAGGACACGCCGCGCCTCAATCAGTCAGGCGAAGGCCAGATGATAGGGAAACATGATGGCCGCAAACCAGACGATGGCGAAAAAGTTCTTGCGCAGATCGTGCTTGCCTTTGTGAGGCGGCGCAAATTTGGCTCCCCAATTTGTATATGTGTTGTTTTTGGCAACAAAATCCCGATTTTTCTCGCGCCACCGTTTGAGGTCCCGGCGGTAAAGGATGATGCCGGGCAAAAGGGCCAAGGGAAGTTTTAACAAAAAATAAGTGGCTCAGACACTATGCCATGCTCCGGCATCATTCGTTTGGAACGCTGGAAGTGATTTCATGTTCCATCAATGTTCTGAGAAATGCAAGCCTTCAGCAGAGCATATCGCATCAATCAGGAACCGGCATGCCTTGCCCGGCCGTTTTTTGGGCCAGGCGCAATAGAGCACCTCTTCAAGGCGGGCTTGTGCAACCGCAAGTTCAACCAGCCGTCCCGCCTTCACCGCCGGTTCGGCACGCAGCCGGGGCAAAAAGCCGATGCCGAGCCCGGCGGCCTGCGCTTCGAGTTTCGCCGTCATGCTCGCCACGGTCAGCACCCGCGTCTCGCCAATCAGCCCGGCTGATCGCGGGCTTGCCAGGCGCGCGCTGTCCATCACCACCACCTGGGTGAAGGCGCGCAGATGGTCTGGTGCTATCGGGCCGGGCAGCAGGGCGGCGGGGTGATCGGGCGCGGCGTAAAAGCCAAAGGCGACCGGGCCGATCTTGCGGGCGCTCAAATCCCGGTCATGGGGCCGGAAGGGCAGGCCGATGACCAGATCAGCCCCGGCCTCGCGCAGCCGTTCAAGCGCCCCGCCCAGCACCTCCTGATAGACGGTGAGCTCGGTCTCGGGGAAGCGTGCCTCAAAAGCTTTCAAGACCGGGGCGAACGCCTCAAACGGGATCAGATCATCAAGCACCAGCCGCACATGGCGCGCCACGCCCGCATCGGCCCCGCGTGCCGCATCAGCCAAAGCGTCGGCGGCGCTTAACAGACGCCGGCCTTCCTCCAGCGTCAGCTGCCCCGCCTCGGTCAGGACCGCGCGCGTTCCGGCCCGGTCAAACAGGCGCACGCCCAGATCCTCCTCCAGCTTGGTGATGGTGTAGGACACTGCCGACTGGACCTTGTTGAGATCATCAGCCGCCCCGGCGAAGGAGCCGCGCCGCGCAATCGCGTCCAGCGCGCGCAGGCCATCGAGTGTGATCGGGTTGCGCATCAGGTTACCTCATCAAAAAATTAGATCAAAAAGATCGTATCTGTGCGTTGGACGGCCCGCAAGCCCCGCGCCATAGTCCAGCTTAACAGGATTTTAAAAGCCTTCTGGAGTGAAAGGACAGAGTGATGATGAATATCAGAAAATCTGAAGACAGAGGCGCAGTGCGGCTTTCCTGGCTCGACACCAAGCACACATTCTCCTTCGGTGACTATTATGACCCCAAGCATATGGGTTGGGGCGATCTGCGTGTCATCAATGATGATGTGGTCTTTGCCAAGGGCGGCTTTGGCACCCACCCCCACCGCGATATGGAGATCATCTCCTACATGGTCGACGGGGCAATCGAGCATATCGACAGTATGGGCAATGCCCAACAGGTGAAGGCTGGAGAGGTTCAGCGGATGAGTGCGGGCCACGGTGTCCAGCATTCGGAAATCAATCCCAGCCTCACCGACCGCTTGCGCCTGCTGCAAATCTGGATCCAGCCCGAAGCCCATGGGCTTGAGCCCGGCTATGAGCAAAAAGCGTTCAGCGCGGCGGACAAGCGCGGCCGGTTGCTGCCGATTGTCAATCGCGGCGGCACCCAAGGGGCGCTTCACCTCAATCAGGATGCGGCGTTGTTTGCCACCATCCTTGAAGCGGGTGAGGAGGTTCGCCACACGCTGGCCGCGGGCCGCAAAGGCTGGGTGCAGGTGGTGCGCGGTACTGTGCGCGTCGATGGTGAATTGCTCAGCGAAGGGGATGGTGCCGCGCTTGCCGATATCGGCACGATCCTTGTGACCGGAACCGATGAGGGCGGCGAGGCGCTGCTCTTTGACCTCAAATAAGTCCCAGACAAAACCCGATCAGGAGAATGATCATGGATACTCAAGTGACACCCCGGCCAATTGATGATGCGGCGCTCGATCAAATCTTTCGCACCGCCCGCACGCATAATGCCTTTTCAGGTCCCGTCAGTGAGGCGGATTTGAAAGCGATTGTGGAGCTGGCCGAAATGGGCCCGACCAGCATGAATGCGCTGCCCGGCCGGTTTGTCTTTGTCCGGTCTGATGCGGGCAAGGCCAAGCTCAAACAGGCGCTGGCGCCGGGCAATGTGGACAAGACCATGGCCGCGCCGGTCACCGTGATTGTCGCGCATGACACGCGCTTTCATGAACATCTGCCCGAGCTGTTTCCGCATATGCCCGAAGCCAAGGCGCTGTTTGAGGGGAGTGCGGAGCTGGCAGACGCCACCGCGTTCCGCAATGGCTCCCTCCAGGGGGCTTACTTCATCATCGCCGCCCGCGCGCTGGGTTTTGATACCGGCGCCATGTCGGGCTTTGATAATAACAAGGTCGATGAGCTGTTCTTCCCCGAAGGCCGCATCAAGTCGAACTTTCTGATCAATCTGGGACGCGGAGACGGTGCCAAGCTTTATCCGCGCGGCCCCCGGCTGGGCTTTGAGCGCAGCGCCCGGATTGTTTGAAAGAGGCCAGATTATGTGAATGCGGCCAGATTGTGTGATGGTTGCTTGCGCCTTGGTATGAGGCGCAAACCCTTCACCCAACATGACGGTGGAGAGGCGGGGCTTTACGGCCCCGTCTTCTTTTTGCGTCCAAAGTCATAGGGGCTGGGGGCGGGGTTGCGGTCCAAAATATTGTGATCGAGCGGTTTGCGCGGTTCTGATGTGCCGCGCACAAAATCGTCTGACTTCGGTACCGGATTGGTTTTGGTCACATTCCAACTGATGCCGAGCTGACCGTTGCCATATTGTTCTTTTTTAGCCGGTTGAGATTCTTCCAATTGAGCCTGAGGCACTTGGGGCCGAATGGGGTCAGGCAGAAGCTTTTGGTTCGATGAATCCGTTTGGCGTTGAATTTTGGGGTCGGGTGACAACGGGATGGGCGTATCGTCTAGTTGCTCTTGCCTGCGATCTTGATAGTTTCTGTGCCGTCTTCCCGGGCGTGGCGGCTCATAAATCCGGCGCGTCGGGCCATCAATACTGAAATAGCTTGGCCCAAACGACGTACCTTGTGGTGGTTTCTGGCCTTCCGGCAGGGGTGAGCCATCTTTGTCTCTGACGCGGTCGAAATAGCGGATATGCATTCCATGCTTGTCTGCGTCTTCGCCATGCATGGTACGGACAATGACCCGCCCGCCGGGCTGCTTGATTTCGGCTATGACGCGTTTTGATTTCGAGTTGATGAGGGCTGTTAGCGCGGCGTGTTTTGCAGGCCCGACAAGGCGGCCATCATTTAGTTGGTCGGCACCAAAGATCACCGTTTTTGTGTCTTCGTCTTCTGAGGAGATGCGAAACGTGTATCCGACATTAGCAGATGTGCCGAGAAAACTGCTCACTCCTACGCCGCCTGTTGCTGATTTTGCACCCAGACCGATATTCGCGTTAGCGGACATGCCTGAGTGCATTTGTATGCCCCGCAGAAAATCCAAGAAGATCCTCAATTTCGGAGTTGGTGCCAAACACGCCAATGCCGCCTGTGATTGGCTTACCCAGTCCTGCACTAAGATTTGCGCCGATGAATCCGAGTTCCTCTTTCTTGCCGGTGGTCCGATCAACAACAACGATCAGCGCACCCTCACCGTTAAACTGAAACACAGGGATTGGTAACCGAACGCCTGCGCTGGCTTCTATATAAAAGCCCACCTTTTTTGACCGTTTTTCCGCTTCCGGCAGATCAGATTTTTCGACGCGTTCCAAAATTTCAGTGGCGGAAAACGGTGTAATACCACTTGCCTAGGCTGGGTCGCGTTGCGCTAAAGGTTTTTTCTGATCTTGTATTGTTCTTGCCATGGTTCAATTTCCTCCAGCAAAAAGTGTCCAAATAAATTCAAATGGAAATAGGAGCAGCAGCGGTATGCCGATCTGTATGACCCAGTATTTTTTGTACCTCCTGATCGGAAGAGCGCTCCACATATCAGGTTGATTGAGTTGAAACATCGCGTCAGTGCGAGGAGTGCCAGGGTCGAGGTCGCTTTCTTTCCATAGCCTAAACCGCATTTGGTAATGAATAAGCGCTGGCGCGAAAATCAGGATCATTGAGATCAAGGGGTGAATTTCGGAAATGATCATATTTTTCTCATGTGCCATGCCGTTAGAGTGGTGTGGTTCATAATGTGTTTAAAACAAAAATATTAGTTAGCCAAGAAATTTGTTGTTGCTTTGTCCGGTTCGCGTTCGACAATCGCATGGTCGAGCGGAACGCCAGGATTGTGCGGGTTGGGGTCAGATGACAACGTCTTACTCAAACAACCGGCGATAGGGGAAAACCCAGACAAGGATCCATCCAATTTGTGCGGCCCAAAACCTCGGATAATGGTGGATGGGCAGGGCGCCGGCTTCTAATCGGCGATGGCCACTAAAGGCCATGCTCGCACTTATAAAATTGTTTTTTGGGAACTGCGGATCCCTGTCGCTTTTGCGCCAAAGGTGAAGACGCACCAGCCACCGAATGATGTACGGCATGAAAATAATGAAACATCCAACAAAAAACGGGAACTGGGCAATCAACACTGCGGTCTCCTTAGCGGAAGGTTGAAGATGCCGTTTGCCGTCACTGAGGCACGAAGAGCACGTGTCCAATCGCCACGAGTACAGACCGGAACATCAACCTGACAAGCAAAACCATCCATGCACACCATCCAATGAATGTGTTTTGGGCGTCATAGAGGCTCACTCCAACGCCCCAAACCGTGTCACAGATTAAATGTACACGCAATGTTCTTCAGGGTGGGGTGGGATTTTTGGGCTGGGATCAGGCCAGCGCGGCTTCAAGCGCGGCCAGTTCTTCATCGCGGGTTGAGAAGCTTGCCACAAACCGGCTGACCGCAAGATCGCCGACCGTGAAGGTGAAGAACTGCGCCCCGGCGGCGCGCAGGCGCTGCTCGGCCTCCGGGGTGAGGTTCACAAAAACCTCATTGGCGGAGGGTTCAAACAGCAGGGTTGCCCCCTCAGCGGCCGCGAGGATCTGCGCGATGGCGCCCGCCTGTGTGTTGGCGTGGGCGGCATTGGTCAGCCACAGGCCGGTTTCCACCATGGCGATCAGCTGGGCCGACACAAAACGCATTTTGGACAGAAGATGGCCAAAGCGTTTGCGGTTGCGTTCAAACCGTTCGGAGGCTTCACCATCAAAGAAGATCACCGCCTCGGCATCGAGCGCGCCGTTTTTGGTCGCCCCGAAACACAGCACCTGAACATCGGCTTTCCAGGTCAACTCGGCAGGGGTGCAGCCCAGGGCTGCCACCGCATTGGCAAATCGCGCACCATCCATATGCACCGGCACGCCGAGCGCGCCGAGGGCTGCAACCTCATCGGGTGTGTAGACGGTACCGATTTCGGTGGCTTGCGCAAAGCTGATCGCCTGGACCGGGGCGGTGTGCACATCATGGTGTGCGCCTGCCAGAACCGGCTTGAGAAGATCGGGGGTGAGTTTGCCATCAAGGCTTTGCACCACCTCAACGGTTGCACCACCGGCCATGACCGAGGGCGCATTGAGCTCATCGCGAAAGATGTGGGCATTGCCATGGGCGATGATGCGGCCCCACGGGTCCACCAGCGTGGACAGGGCCAGCCCATTGGCGGCCGTGCCGGAGACGGCGGGATAGGCTTTGACGCGGGTTTCAAACAGATCAGAGAACAGGCTGTCGAGCCGCGCGGTCCATGGATCGGCGCCGTAAGAGGGCGCATAGCCGGTTGCGGCCTCCTGCAGGGCGGTGAGAATTTCGGGGCTCGCGCCCGATGTGTTGTCTGACGCAAAATTCATGCACGCACGGTCCAGTTGGGCTCAAAATCAGGAGTAAGGGCAGCAAAGGCCAGCCGCATCTGCAGCGCCTCGCCCTTGTTGAGGCGGTAAGGTTTGTGGGGATGGCCAAGCACGGGCAAATCCCCGCCTGCGCCCTTTTGTTTGGCATCGACCGACAGGGTGAGCGGGCCGTGTTCAGGCAGCTCATGAATATGGGTGGCCGCTTCAAGCGTGGCCTGGGTGTAGGGCCGGGCGGAAAATTCAAACCGCGCGCCGCTCATGTCCATCACCGCCAATCCGGTCTCACCATTGCCGATGGTGACAAAGCGGGTATCGACATGGTTTGAATTTTCCTGGGGCCGCAGATAATTGTGGCTCATCCCGCCCTCGCTCTCATAGCGGCTGACAAAGGCTGAGCGTTTGCGATCACACATATTTTCATGTGGGCCCCGGCCAAACCAGTTGACCGACTGCCATGTCTCATCAAGCGTGGTGATGAGGCCAAAGCGGATCATCTCGCGCGACGGTGTGAAGTTTGCCTCCAGCAAAAGCTGACCATCCGAGCGCAATGTCCAGCGCAGCGTGAGCGGCTCTTGCGCATATTTGACGCCAAGCTCCAGCATGCATTCCGCATCGTCAGTGCTTTGGCTGACCTCGATCTGGCGGGTCTCCATCGCGT
Source organism: Alphaproteobacteria bacterium (assembly GCA_965227065.1). Taxonomy (GTDB): domain Bacteria; phylum Pseudomonadota; class Alphaproteobacteria; order SPJN01; family SPJN01; genus CBDDFN01. The sequence goes on along the minus strand of CBDDFN010000001.1, from coordinate 10,804 downwards.
CGGCGACATGCTTCCACCGGTAAGGCTTGAGCAGACGGCCCGCCCCGGCGGGCAGCAGCAGTGCCGCGCCAATATCATTGTCGGTGGGTGCGCGCCAGAAATTAAGGCGCAGCGGATGGGCCAGAACCTCATGGCCATCCACGCGGAAGCGGGTGACCGCGCCTTTGTGGCGATCGATCTCGGCCACCGCATTGCCCGCCTCCAGCCGGATATGGGCGCGCGTCTCATGGGTCTTGATGACGCCGGGGACAGCGGTGGGGCTGGGATAGGAATGGGCGGATTTGGGCAATTCGAACTGATGACGCGCCACCATATGACCAGCTTTTGCCCAACCGGTATCTTCGGCCAGGGTGAAGCTGACGGTCAGCATGGGTTCGGTCCCGCGCGGCAAGGGCAGATCAAGCGCCAATGTTTCGCTTTCACCGGGCCGGGCTGACAAAGGCGGCAGTTCACCGTCGGCGATCAACACGCCATCGCCTTCAAGCCGCCAGCGGGCCGAGACCCGCTCAAGGCTGACAAAATCATGGGCGTTGGTCACGGTCAGCGTGCCGTTTTTCAAACTGGCCTTGATCGGCTGATAGGCAAACTTGACTTCTTCGAGCGCGGGATGAGGGCTGCGGTCGGCAAAGACCAGCCCGTTTGAGCAGAAACTGCCGAACTGATACTCATCGCCCAGATCGCCACCCATCGCCCAGAAGGTTTTGCCATCGTCGGTTTGGGCTTTGAGCGATTGATCGCACCAGTCCCAGATAAAGCCCCCGGCGATTTCCTCATGGGCTTCAAACACATCGACAAACTCTTTGAAATTGCCGAGCGAATTGCCCATGGCGTGCGCATATTCACAAAACAGCACCGGCTTGTCGCCAAAATGCTCAGGCCCTTTGGTGAGGCCATGCCAGCGCATTTCCTCGCCAATTTTGTAAAGCATGGAGATGCGTTCACCCTTCGCGACCTTGCCGATCAGCGATGGCGGGCCATACATGAGTGAATAAATATCGACATACTCGCCTGACCGATCAGGCTCATAATGAATGGGCCGGGAAGGATCGATGCGGCGGGCTTCATCGGCCATTTTGGCAAAGCGGGTGTCAGAGCCGCACTCATTGCCCAGCGACCAGATGATGACGCTGGGATGGTTCTTGTCGCGTTCAACCATGCGCAGCATACGGTCAACCAAAGCATCGGTGAACCGGTCGTCGGCCTTCATCAGATTGCGGCCGCCATGGCTTTCAACATCGGCCTCGTCCATGACATAGAGGCCAAGCTCATCACACAGACGGTAGAAATTCTCATCATTGGGATAGTGGCTGGTGCGCACCGCATTGATGTTGTTTTGCTTCATTAGCAGCACATCTTCGCGCTGGCGGGTGTGCGGGATGGCGCGGCCATGCACCGGATCGAAATCATGCCGGTTGACGCCTTTGAGCAGCACGGGCTTGCCATTGATGCGGAACACCCGGTTTGACCATTCGATCTTGCGGAAGCCGTGGGTGGTGTGGCGCACCTCGATCGTGTTGCCGCCGCGTCCGGTCAGCTCCAAAAACAGATCATACAAATGCGGTGTTTCGGCTGACCACAATTGCGGCTCTTCAATGTCGTGGCTGAGCCGCACAATCGCTTCGGCACCGGCGGCAATGGTCAGGCCGCCTTTGAGATGCGCGCCGCGATTGCCACTGCGCTCTTCAAGCACCGCATCAATCTGGGCGGTGCGGGTGCGGTTTGACAGATTGCGGATGCGCGCGGTGACATGCAGCACGGCAGACTGGAAATCATCGGCCAGTTCGGAGTGTACGTGAAAATCGCGAATGTGGAGCAGGGGAACCGCCAGCAGTTCGACAGAGCGGAACAGCCCCGACAGGAACCACATGTCCTGGTTTTCAAAATATGAGCCGTCGGAATAGCGATAGACCTCAACCGCGATCACATTGGTGCCGGGTTGCACCGCCTCGGTAATACGAAACTCCGATGGGGTCATCGCGCCCTGTGAATAGCCGATCTTGCGGCCATTGACCCACAGATAAAAGGCAGACGATACCCCGCCAAAACGGATGAAAATTTCCCCACCCGTCCAGTCGGCAGGCAATTCAAAGTCGCGCCGGTAAGAACCAACGGGATTATTGTCGGGATCGATCCGGGGCGCCTGACCCTTCTTGCTGTTGAGCGCCTTGGGATAGTGAGCCGGGGCATAGATCGGGCTGCCATGGCCTTCCAGTTCCCAATGGCTGGGCACCGGGATGGTTGGCCAGCCCGACACATCAAAGCCGGGGTCTTCAAAGCCAACCGCGCGCCTGGCCGGGCAGGGGGCATAGTGAAAGGCCCAGTCGCCATCAAGTCGCATCACCCGGCTGGTCGCGCCGGACCGGGCAGCATCCATGGTTGGAAAGCTTTGCGAGGTGGCGCGCGGCGGTTCCTTGTTGATCCCGAAAATGGCGGGGTTTTCCCAGTCGGGTTTGGGGGCGGTGACCACGGCGTGCGCTCCTTGGCGGACAATCAGAGCCTTCTACTTGCCAAATCGTTCAAAGAGCCGCAAGACAGGTGTGGATTGAGAGGATGAGGCAGGACGTGGCTCATATTCTGGTGGCAGGCGGCGCGGGCTATATCGGCTCGCACACGGCAAAGGCGCTGGCGCGCGCGGGCCATACGCCTGTCGTGCTCGACACTCTGGAAAACGGCCATGACTGGGCGGTTCAATGGGGGCCTTTGATCCAGGCCAACATTGCCGATCAGGCGGCAGTACGGGCAGCGCTTGAAACCTATCAGCCCGCCGGGATCATCCATTTTGCCGCCTATATTGAAGCGGGCGAAAGCATGGCTGACCCGCTGCGTTTCTGGCTCAACAATGTTGCCAAGACCGCGACTTTTCTGGAAACCGTGTGGGCGTGGGGGCCGGTGCCGCTGGTGTTCAGTTCCACCGCGGCGGTTTATTCACCATCAGAGGCGCCGTTGAGCGAAAGCGCGCCGCTGGGGCCCGCCAACCCTTACGGCAAAACCAAGCTCGCGGTTGAAGACATGCTGTCTGATCTGGTCGCCGCCAAGGGCGGGGCAGTGGCGTGTCTGCGCTATTTCAATGCTTGCGGGGCGGATGCCGACACCGAATTAGGGGAGGCGCATCAGCCTGAAACCCATCTGATCCCGATCCTGATTGAGGTTGTGCGCGGCCAGCGGGATCAGGCAAGGATTTTCGGGACGGATTACCCCACGCCCGACGGCACCTGCGTGCGTGATTATGTGCATGTTGAGGATCTGGCGCGCGCCCATCTCGTGACGCTTGATTGGCTGGCTGATAATCCCGGCTGTCACCGCTTTAATGTCGGCACCGGCCAGGGCCATTCGGTCCGTGCCGTGGTCGAGGCGGTGAAGCGGGTCAGCGGCTCTGATTTCCTGGTTGAGCACGCCCCCCGCCGCGCGGGCGATCCTGCGAGCCTGGTGGCCGATCCCGGCCTGATTGCTGAGACGATCGGGTTTCGCGCAGCCCGGACCGATCTTGATGGAATGGTCAGCAGCGCGCTTGCGTGGGCGCAAAAGGGTGGGGGCGGTGATGCATAAGCGCCTGCATCACAAGGCCGATGGCCGCGAATTGTTCCTGTTCGGCACTGTGCCGCACACCGAGGCGCCGGGTCCCGAAAGCGAAGGGCCGGGACAGGCGGCGCCCCCCCACATGCGCTGGCATCCCTTGCGGCGCGAATGGGTCGGCTACTCAGGCAGCCGTAACAATCGCACTTTTTTGCCCGCCAAGTCCGATTGCCCGCTTTGTCCGCAAGGGGCCGAGATTCCCTTTTCTGATTTCGAAATTGCGGTGTTTGAAAACCGCTTTCCCGCCTTGAGTGATGGAGGGGACGCCCCGGTCTTTGATCATGTGCAAAGCATGGCGGCGCGGGGGCGCTGCGAAGTGGTGGTGTATGGCATTGATCATGATGCCAGCCTGTCGGACCTTGGCGAGGATCGAGCCGCGTTTCTTTTACAGGTCTGGGCGGACCGGATTGCCGATTTGAAGACACGCTTTGGCTGCCAGCATGTTCAGCCCTTTGAAAATCGCGGGGTTGAGATCGGCGTGACGCTGCATCATCCCCATGGGCAGATTTACGGGCTGCATTTTGTGCCACCTGCCATCCTGTCTGAAATGCACGCGATGGAGGCGGCCAATCCCGTCCCCGATCTGTTTGTGCAGTCTGATTTGATCGTCGCGGACTATGGCCCGGTCTGCCTCATCGTGCCGCCCTATGCGCGCTTTCCTTATGAATGCTGGCTGGTGCCCCGCCGCATGATGGATGGTCCCGGCGATCTGACCGAAGAGGAGCGCGCCGCGATGGCGCGCGGCTTGATCGATGCGCAAGCCAGGCTGGATGGATTGTTTGATCAACCCATGCCGTATGTGATGGGGGTGATGGCCGCCCCGCGTCTGGCCGAAGGCGCGTGGCATTTCACTATCCGCTTCCAGCCTTTTTTGCGCGATGCCGGGAAGCTCAAATATCTTGCCGGGGTTGAGCAATTTATGGGCCTGATGCTCAATGATGTGACCCCGGAGGAGGCAGCCCGGCGGCTGCGTGCCGTGCGATGAGTGTGGTGACCATCGCCCATGGCCGGGTCAATCTTATCGGTGAGCATGTCGATTATGCCGGCGGCAAAGTCCTGCCCAAACTGATCGGCCCCAAGATCACCGTCACCGCCGATTTGACCCAGGATGGCCGGGTGCGTGCCGAAAGCGCGGAGCATGGCATGGTTTCGCGTGATCTTACTGACAAGCCCAAAGGCCATTGGTCGGATTATGTGCTTGGCGCGGCCCATGCGGTGGGGGCGCCGGGGCTCACCCTTTCGATCACCTCAGACATCCCCCAAGGGGCGGGCGTGTCATCCTCGGCGGCGCTGAGCATTGCGGTTCTGCGCGCGCTTGATGAGCTGATGGCGCTCAAGCTCGAGGCTCTCACCCTCGCCAAGCTCGCCCAACAGGTTGAGCGCGACTGGGCAGGGACCCATTGCGGATTGATGGACCCGCTGGTGATTGCGGCGGCGGAACCCGGCGAGGCGTTGCTGATCGATTGTGAGATGGAGCGCTATCAGAATGCAAAACTGTTCCCCGGCTTTTCCTTTCCCGTCATCCATTCGGGTGAGGCGCGGCGTCTGGCCGACGGCGCATATAATGAGCGCCGCGCCGCAGTGGAAGAAGCCGCCCGCCAGATCGGCGTGTTGAGCTTGCGGGATGCATCCCCTGACGCGGTTGAAGATCTCACCGACCCGGTCTTGCTGCGCCGCGCGCGCCATGTGGTCACCGAAATGGTGCGGGTGGATATCGCGATGGCCGCCTTGCGCGCAGGTCAGCCGCGCAGCTTTGGGGTGATGATGCGGGAAAGCCATCGCTCGCTGGCTGAAGATTTTGAGGTTTCAACGCCTGCGCTCGACCAGCTTGTGCGCGCGATGAACGATGCGGGGGCCTATGGCGCGCGGCTGACCGGGGCAGGTTTTGGCGGCTGCGCCGTCGCGCTTGTTCCGACCGATCAGGTGGAACATTGGTGGGCCCTGGTGCATCACCGCTGCCCCAATGCCTGGCCGGTTGAGCTCAGTCAATCTTGAGCGAAAAGCCGAGCACGGTTTCAGGCTGCAGAAACGGCAGGGGCAGACCCGCCTGCATCAGCAAATCACCCCCCAGCACCACGCCGTCTTGCGCCAGCCCGGCATCAAACAAGGGATAGCGGCCATAAGGCTTGATCGCCTGTGGCAGAAGAAGTTTGACCCTGTAACGTTTGTCGGGGTTGAGCCCGGCAAAGCGCAGCGGGGCGGGCACCGTGTCGCCATGGCTCGTCAACTGGATATAGCTTGCCCAGGCCTGATCCTGCTTTTCAGTCACCCGCATGCTGGCGGCGGCATCCGCGCCGGTCATAAGACGCAGGATGCGCACGGGTTGGGGCGCGGCGCGCATTTCCTTGTAGACCCCAATCGCCCATTTGATCTGCTCAGCCTCTGTGTCGGTAAGCTCGGTGGGATCTAGCTCAAGCCCGAAATGGCCTTGCAAGGCAACCGCTGCGCGCAAGACAAGCGGATGGCTGCGGCCGGTGATGGCGTTGCGGGCTGCGCCGATATGGCTGCCCAGAACATCGGTGGGGAAGAACAGGGCAAAACCTTCCTGGCTGCGTACCCGGTCAAGCGGGTCAAGCCCGTCGGACACCCACACCCGTTCTGTGCGTTTCAGCATGCCCCAATCAGCCCGCCCGCCGCCGCTGGCACATGTCTCGATCTCAAGCTTGGGATGGCTGGCGCGCAGCGTGTCGATCACCTCATAAAGGCCCAGCGTATGCCGGTGTGCCGCCGCCCGCCCATCCGCGCCGCCGGGTATGGTGAGGTCGCGGTTCATGTCCCATTTGAGATAGGCGATGTCATGGGCGGCGATAAGCGCATCAAGCGCCTCAATCATATGATCGCGCACCGCAGCGCGGGAGAAATCGAGCACAAGCTGGTTGCGCGCGTCGGGCTGGTCGACCCCGTCAATCCCCAGCACCCAATCGGGATGGGCGCGGTAGAGCTTGGAATTGGGATTGACCATTTCAGGTTCAACCCACAGGCCGAAATCCATGCCCTTGGCTTTGACATGATCGATCAGCGGGCCAAGCCCGTCGGGGAACACGGCTGGATCGGCGCGCCAGTCGCCCAGCCCCCTGGTGTCGTCATGGCGATTTTCAAACCAGCCATCATCAAGCACAAACCGCTCCACACCCAGCTCTGCTGCGGCGTCCGCCATAGCGGTGAGCTTTTCAAGCGACTGATTGAAGTAGCACGCCTCCCATGTGTTGAGATGAACCTTGCGAGGTGTGTCCGACAATTTGCGCGGCACGATCTGCTCGCGCACAAATCTGTGGGTCTTGTCCATCAAACCGTTCAGCCCGCCATGGGTGACGGTGGCGTAAAGGGGCGGGGCCTCGAACTGTTCGCCGGGGCCAAGGCGTAATTCACCGGGCAGCAGCATGGCGCCGCCGCCCACCAGCCGCTTGCCGCTCGCCAACGTTTCAGAGAACAGACGGTGATTGCCGCTCCACCCCAGATGGAAGCTGAAAAGCGTGCCGTCGGTTTCATCAAAGCCGGGCTTGCCGAGCACGAGCGCGGGGAAGCCGTCATGACCGGGGCGGCCCGCGCGGCTGGATCGTTCAAACAAATGCCGGCCCAGCGTGACGCGGCGGGTCTCAAACTCCCGCGCCCAGCGGCCATCAAAGGTCAGCGCTTCATCCGCCCAATGGGGCACCGGCAGCATGGCGGATGCCAGAAAATCGACGGTGATGGCTGAGCTGCCGCGATTTTCAAGCCGCGAGCGGATTTCCAGCATGTCATGCTGTTCATGCAGGGTGATGGAAAAGGCCAAAAACAACTGGCTGCGCGAGTCTTCGAGCACAATGGCGATGGAGCCGTCATCTTCGGGCATGATGGCGGCATCTTCAAAGGCGGTAGCAAAGCCTTCCCCCTGGCGGTGCAGCCGGATGCCCGGCTCGCCGGGGAAGGCGCGTCCAATTTCGGTCAGAAGCGGCAGGGCTTGCGGACGATGGGGCGTCGCGGGGCTGTCGGCGGTGGTCGCCAGAAGACCCAGCGCATCAAGATCAGTATCGTCGCTCAGCTTGGGACCCCAATAGACGGTTTGGGGAACATGTTCGTCGGTGAGGTCGAGCACCAGCGTGACGCCGGTGCCGTCAAGCCGCAGATAATTGCCTTCGGTCGCAAGCATGGGAAGTCCATCAAGAAGTGACGTTTCCCGCACTCTAGCAGACGGCGAAGGAAAGAAAATGGCCGCAAAAGAAAACGCCGGAGGCGGCTGCCCCCGGCGCTCCCTCGGCAATCTTGGGAGTGCGCTTAGGCGGCGCGCTTGCCGAGATAGGCTTCAAGCTCGTCGGCGGTTCCGATCAGTTCGCCATCCATGAAGATTTGCGGCGTGGTTGACCGACCCGACAGGGCGCGCAGGCTGCGCGACGTGGCGTCCCGGCCCAGCACGAGCTCTTCAAACGAAATATCGCGTTCGTTGAGCAATGCTTTGGCGCGGGTGCAGTGCGGGCAGCCGGGCTTTGAAATCACAGTGACCGATTTGGGCTGCTGCGCTTCAGGCGCGACATAGGCGAGCATCGTGTCAGCGTCGGAAACCTCAAACGGGTCGCCGGGCTGATCCGGTTCGATGAACATCTTCACCACGGTGCCGTCTTTCACCAGCATCGAATAGCGCCAGGAGCGCTTGCCAAAGCCCAGATCGGCCTTGTCCACCAGCATGCCCATACCTTCGGTGAACTCGCCATTGCCATCGGGGATCATGCGGATATTGGGGGTGTTGAGACGCTCGGCCCATTCGTTCATGACGAATGTGTCGTTGACCGACACACAGGCGATTTCGTCAACGCCATGCTTTTTGAACACGGGGAACAGCTCGTCATAACGCGGCAGGTGGGCCGACGAGCAGGTCGGGGTGAACGCACCGGGCAGCGAAAAGACGATGACGGTCTTGCCTTTGAAAATATCATCGGTGGTGACATCGACCCACGCATCTTCGGTACGGGTGCGGAATGTCACTTGGGGGACAGCCTGTCCTTCACGGTTTTCCATCTTTGAGTACTCCTTACTCACCAGGGTTAAACAACAAACTTGACGCGGGCGGCCCCGTGGTTGGGGGGGGGAACGGGGAGGGGTTCCGCAGGACCGCCGCGCGTCTAAAGACCTGTTAACGGGTCTTTATTCTTCCAGCATGGCGCGCAACATCCAGCCGGTCTTTTCGTGGATCGCCATGCGCTGGGTCATCAGATCCGCCGATACGTCATCGCCGGCTTCAGAGGCGATATCGAGGGCGGCTTTGGGCCGAGGCGACAACCTTGCCTTGATCTTCGGCAAGCTTTTGAACCATCTCCTTGGCCTTTTCGGTTCCGGCCGCTTCCTCGACAGACCCAAGCTCGGCAAATTCGCGGTACGATCCCGGCGCGCGGGCATTCAATGCCCGGATCCGCTCGGCAATTTCATCCACCGCAGTGGCCAGCTCGGTATATTGGGTTTCGAACAAGGTGTGCAGCGTGTTGAATTGCGGACCTGTCACATTCCAGTGGAAATTGTGGGTCTTGAGGTAGAGCGTATAAGTGTCGGCCAGCACTTTGCTCAAGCCTTGCGCAATGGCAGCGCCTTGCTCCTGGCTGATTTCAGTGTTCACACGCATATTCATGATCGAGCTCCCATTCTCGTCTGGTTACGCAAGCAGAACCTGATTGGTTCCGCCTTTCGAACGCTAAGATAGGCCCTCTTGTTTCATTTTAAAAATGACTTATATCATACACAAAAATTGATAAAATCGATCAAACTAGAGAAGTCCAGTGGGAGAAATAGATGCGCGCCATCCCCAGCTTGCGCCAGCTGCACTTTCTGGTCGCTTTGTCGGAGCATTTGCATTTCGGCCGGGCGGCCGAAGCCTGCTTTGTTACCCAGTCGACCTTGAGTTCCGCGCTGAAAGAACTTGAAGAGATTATGGGGGTGGCGCTGGTGGAACGCACGCGGCGGTCGGTCATGATGACACCGGTGGGGGATGCAGTGGTGGCGCGCGCCCGGCTGATCCTGCGCGATGTTGAAGATATGATGGATATGGCCGAAGGCGCGGCCAAGCCGTTGACGGGGCGGCTGCGGCTCGGCGTCATTCCCACCATCGGGCCGTTCCTGCTGCCCGCGATCACGCGGGTGGTACGCGAGGGCCTTCCCTGATTTGCAGCTTTATCTGCGCGAGGAGCAGACCGTCCCGCTGCTGGAGCATTTGCGCGAAGGCACGGTCGATCTCGCTCTCATCGCGCTGCCGTGGGAGCTGGAGCAAAGCCTTGAGGTGCAGATCATCGGCAAAGACAGCTTCCTGCTCGCCTGTCCCAAATTCCATGACCTGGCGGGTCAGGGACCGATGAGGGCGCCGAGTTGCTGCGCGATGATCTGCTGCTGCTCGAAGAAGGCCATTGCCTGCGCGATCATGCGCTGGGGGTTTGCGGTGCCAACCGCCGGGGAACCGATAGTTTTCAGGCGACGTCTTTGACCACGCTGACGCAGATGGTGGAAAGCGGGCTGGGCATCACCTTGTTGCCCGAAATGGCGGTGAAATCCGGCCTGGCCCATGATCTGTGCCTGCGCCCGGTCAAGGGTGGCGGCATGGGCCGTCAGATCGCGCTGGTGTGGCGCAAGGCAAGTCACCGCGCAGGCGATTATCCCAAGCTGGGCGAAGTCATGACAGGTGTGGTGAACGGCTAGACCCTTTGATCGGGGGGAAAGCGGGTTCCCTTCCCGCTGAAGGCGCTCGCTTCTCCCCGGCGGGGCCGGGTCTTGCGCAACTGCCGGCGAATGCGCCGTTTACGCACGCTGGTATGGGCGCTGATCGGGGTACCCCGCGCCGTCATTTTCACGGTTTGGGGCCAAGCGATCCGGTCCATTTAAAAGGCTTGTGGACGCTGGCAAGCAATATGATCACGATCGTAAGGCCAAGAACTGCGGTTAGGACTTCTGCGATCGGGCCGCCGCCCATACCGGCCAGAAAGAGCGGGCTGCGATCTGGCGGCCCGCCAAAACAATATGTAATTAGATATCCGCCGATGCTAATGGCGTGACTTAACTCAAACGACATTGGTCTGATCTCTCCCATCTCAAGTAAAGATAGGAACGAAAGGCGAATATTTCAAGCGGCCGGAGACTTTTTCGCTTTAAAACCGTGGTGCCGCACACCGCATGGCACGGTGCGGCGGGGCAGGCGGGCTGATCGGCGCCGCCGCCGAAACAGATGCCGGTATCGGGATCAAAGGTGACAAACATCAGCGCGGTCCACGCGATCAGC